>NZ_JBIBVX010000015.1:0-266953 GCF_043080745.1 Streptomyces sp. NPDC014995 | reverse complement strand
GGCGCTTCCCTTCGGTCTTGCGTTTCCGACTCTATCAGATCTTTTCTCGATCCGATTTCCTCGGTGCTTTCCAGGTTCCCGCTTTTGTTTCGCGGGTTCCTTTCCGGCGGTTCCGACTTTATCAGAACTTCTGGGCCAGTCTGACCGGCCATTCATTCCGATTAATCGGGGGGACTTCTGCGGAATCCATGTTCCGAGAGGTCTCTGTAGATTCTAACTCGCTGCCGACCGGACCCTGTCCAGTCCAGGCAACTGTTCGAATCTACCTCCCCACACGCTCCGTGTCAACGGCTCCCGTGGGGCGAAGAGGAGACTAGCAGCTGCGTGGGCGTGGTCGCACATCAGGCGGCCGTAGGCACTGTGGCGCTGCGCTCGGCTGCTTCGACGTCGCCGGTGTCCCCGGCGCGGACGGCCCTGCCGCCGAGGACATAGACGTAAGCGAGGAAGGCCGCTTCGGCCGTGATGCCGATGGCGATGCGGGTCCACGTGGGCAGGCCGGAGGGGGTGACGAAGCCTTCGATGGCGCCCGAGACGAAGAGGACGAGGGCGAGGCCGACGGCCATGCCCACGGCCGCTCGGCCTTCCTCGGCGAGGGCCGTGCGTCGGGTGCGGGGGCCCGGGTCGATGACGGTCCAGCCGAGGCGCAGTCCGGTGCCTGCGGCGACGAAGACCGCGGTGAGTTCGAGGAGGCCGTGCGGGAGGACCAGGCCGAGGAAGGTGTCGAGCCGGCCCGCCGAGGACATGAGACCGATGCCGACCCCCAGGTTGAGCATGTTCTGGAAGAGGATCCAGAGGACCGGGAGGCCGAGGAAGACGCCCAGGACCAGGCACATCGCGGCGGCCTGGGCGTTGTTCGTCCAGACCTGGGCGGCGAAGGAGGCGGCCGGGTGGCTTGAGTAGTAGGTCTCGTACTGGCCGCCGGGGCGGGTGAGCTCGCGCAGTTCGTCGGGGGCGGCTATAGAGGACTGCACTTCCGGATGGGTGCCGATCCACCAGCCGAGGAGGGCCGCGATCGCGGTCGAGGCGAGGGCGGTGGGTACCCACCAGTGCCGCGATCGGTAGACCGCTGCGGGGAAGCCCTGGGTGAGGAAGCGTGTGACGTCGCGCCAGGAAGCGCGGCGGGTGCCTGTCACAGTGCTCCGCGCGCGTGCCACCAGTTGGCTGAGCCGGCCGGTGAGCTGGGGGTCGGGGGCGCTGGACTGGATCAGGGAGAGGTGGGTGGCGGTGCGCTGGTAGAGGGTGACGAGTTCGTCCGCCTCGGTGCCGGTGAGGTGGCGTCGGCGCAGCAGGGCGTCGAGGCGGTCCCATTCGGCTCGGTGGGCGGAGACGAAGACGTCGAGGTCCATCGGTGTGCCTGCTCCTCGGCTGTTCGTCGGCGGCCGGTCGTAGGTGTCAGCTTGTCGTACTGCGGCGCGGTGTGCCCTCAGCTTGGCAGACTGGCCGTTGTCGGGGCAGGTCAGGGAAGGGGCGGCGGGCGTGAGTGAGCTGGTGACGGGTGAGGCGGTGGCGTTGGAGCTGCAGCCCGCCAGGCTGCCCAGCAGGGCTTTGGCCGCCTTGCTGGATCTGACGGTGGTCGTGGTGGTCTACGTCGTCGTCAGCATCGCCTTGCTGGCGGCTACCGCGTCCTTGGACGAGGCGGCGCAGATCGCGGTGTCGATCGCCACGTTTCTGCTGGTGCTGGTGGGCGGGCCGATCGCGGTGGAGACGCTCAGCCATGGGCGGTCGCTGGGGAAGGCGGCGTGCGGGTTGCGGGTGGTGAGGGACGACGGTGGGCCGATCCGGTTCCGGCACGCGCTGGTGCGGGGTGCGCTGGGGGTGGTCGAGATTGTGCTGACGGCGGGGGTCGTGGCGTGTATCGCCTCGCTGGTGTCGGCGCGGGGGCGGCGGCTCGGGGATGTCTTCGCGGGGACGCTGGTGGTGCGGGAGCGGGTGCCCGTGGCGCGGACCGGTTTTCTGCCGCCTCCTCCGCCGTGGCTGGCGGGGCGGTTCTCGGGGCTCGATCTGTCGGCGGTGCCGGACGGTCTGTGGTTGGCGATACGGCAGTACCTGGGGCGGATGAGCCAGCTCGATCCGCAGGTCGGTTGGGCGATGGCGGAGCGGCTGGCCGGGGATCTCGCGGCGCGTACGGGTGTTCCGGTGCCTGAGGGGGTTTGGCCGGCCGCTTATCTGGCGGCGGTGGTGCAGGAGCGGCAGGTGCGGGAGGCACGCCGGGCGTTCGGTGGTGGGGGTGGTGTCGGGCAGCCCGTGGCCCAGCCTGTCGTCCATGGTTCGGCGGCTGCGGTGCCGGAGCCTCCCCACCAGGTCCGGTCGGCTGCGCCTGTGGATCGGGCGTCGGCGGAGCGTCCGGCCACCGGGTTCGTGCCGCCTGCGTAGCCCCGCCCCCGCGTTTCGGCTCCCCGTCCGGTGCTTCCGCTCGGACGTCGGGTCGCGGTTCCTTGTGTTCGGTTGCCGGGTTTAGGCGAAGGCCGACGGGGGTGATTCGAGGTCTTCCAGCTCGATGCCGGGGGCCGCGAGGACCACGTCTCCGGCGATGTGGACGGCGTGCAGTTCGCCGGTGTCCAGGGCTGTGACCTGGTATTCGTCCACGGTCAGGGGGCCGTTGTCAGTGGCGTGTGTTTCTCTGTTCACCAGCGCCCAGGACTGGTCCACGGTGCGCGGGGCGAGGACCGGGTCGGTGAAGGCGACGAGGCGTACGCGGGTCGCGGATGCGGAGGGAGCGAGGTGAAGGAGTCGGGTGGTGGCGATGAGGAAGGCGGGGGACGTGCCGGTGAAGGCGTGGGCCTGGACGTTGCCTTCTGTGGCGTGGGTGCCGGTGGGGTCGGTGCGGACCCAGGTGACGCCGTCGAGGGCTGCGCCGCGTACCTGCCAACTGCTCGCGTGGAGTTCGAGGCGGAGGGGGCGGCCGAGGTCGTCGAGGGTGAGGTCGACGGAGCCGGTGTGATCACCGGTGGGGGTGGTCAGCTGTGAGACGTAGCGCCAGCCGGAGGGGCCGGGGGCGCACTGGAAGTGCTCGTGGGCGAGGAGGGTGTGATCGTGCGGATCATGGAGCGAATAGCGGCCGCGGGGCATGGGGGTCCTGGGGTGTGACGGGCTGGTCCGGTCACCTGGGCGAGCCGGTCCGGTGCTGGTGACGGCCGGTCCGGCCGTAGGCCGAAGGGGCAGGCCCCCGACACGGGGGTGCGGGGGCCTGCCTCGGAGGACCTACCTGGTGCCGAGGAGCGCGTCAGTGCGCGGATGCGCTCCTCGGCGGGTGGGGCTGCGGACTCAGTAGCGGTAGTGGTCCGGCTTGTAGGGGCCTTCGACGTCGACGCCGATGTAGGCGGCCTGCTCGGGGCGGAGCTGGGTCAGCTTCACGCCGAGCGCGTCGAGGTGGAGGCGGGCGACCTTCTCGTCGAGGTGCTTGGGCAGCGTGTAGACGCCGGTCGGGTACTCGTCGGGCTTGGTGAACAGCTCGATCTGGGCCAGGGTCTGGTCCGCGAAGGAGTTGGACATCACGAACGACGGGTGGCCGGTGGCGTTGCCCAGGTTCAGCAGGCGGCCCTCGGAGAGGACGATGATCTTCTTGCCGTCGGGGAAGGTCCAGGTGTGGACCTGCGGCTTGATCTCGTCCTTGACGATGCCGGGGACCTTGGCGAGGCCGGCCATGTCGATCTCGTTGTCGAAGTGGCCGATGTTGCCCACGATGGCCTGGTGCTTCATCTTGGCCATGTCCGAGGCCATGATGATGTCCTTGTTGCCGGTCGTGGTGATGAAGATGTCGGCCTTGTCGACGACCTCGTCGAGGGTCGTGACCTGGTAGCCGTCCATCGCCGCCTGCAGGGCGCAGATCGGGTCGATCTCGGTGACGATGACGCGGGCGCCCTGGCCGCGGAGGGACTCGGCGCAGCCCTTGCCGACGTCGCCGTAGCCGCAGACGACGGCGGTCTTGCCGCCGATGAGGACGTCGGTGGCGCGGTTGATGCCGTCGACGAGGGAGTGGCGGCAGCCGTACTTGTTGTCGAACTTCGACTTGGTGACGGCGTCGTTGACGTTGATCGCCGGGAAGAGGAGGACGCCGTCGCGCTGCATCTCGTACAGGCGGTGGACGCCGGTGGTGGTCTCCTCGGTGACGCCGCGGATCTCGGACGCCAGCTGGGTCCACTTCTGCGGGGTCTCGGCGACGGTGCGGGTCAGGAGCTCGAGGATGACGCGGTGCTCGTCGGACTCGGCGGTGTCGGGCGAGGGGACCTTGCCGTCCTTCTCGTACTCGACGCCCTTGTGGACGAGGAGGGTGGCGTCACCGCCGTCGTCCAGGATCATGTTGGGGCCGCCGGTGGGGCTGTCCGGCCAGGTCAGGGCCTGCTCGGTGCACCACCAGTACTCCTCCAGGGTCTCGCCCTTCCAGGCGAAGACGGGGACGCCCTGCGGGTTGTCGGGGGTGCCGTTGGGGCCGACGGCGATGGCGGCGGCCGCGTGGTCCTGGGTGGAGAAGATGTTGCAGGAGGCCCAGCGGACCCGCGCGCCGAGGGCGACGAGGGTCTCGATGAGGACGGCGGTCTGCACGGTCATGTGCAGAGAGCCGGTGACGCGGGCGCCGGCGAGGGGCTGGGTCTCGGCGTATTCCTTACGGATCGCCATGAGGCCCGGCATCTCGTGCTCGGCGAGGGTGATCTCCTTGCGGCCGAACTCGGCCAGGGAGAGGTCGGCGACCTTGAAGTCCTGTCGGTTATCGACAGTCGTCATTGCGAGCTGCTCCTCGGGTTTGGGTCGAGGTCTGGGTACGGCTGGTCTGCGCGGCGGCGGACACAGGGGTGCCCGAAGAGGACACTGGCATGCCCGCGTGCGCGCAGCGCAGTCCGTCGGAGGCCCTCTCTCCCTCGGTCGGTCCGTGTGGGACCGCCCGACCGCCATCAGCAGCGACGTCTGGCTCCGTTCCAAGCTACACCGGAGGCGCCGGGCGGCCCCAGTCCGCCTCCGAAGAGATCAAGCCGATCACGGAGGGTGAGCCGGGGTGGGACGGGGAAATGCGGCGGGGCCCGCCGGTGTTCGGCGAGCCCCGTCGGGTGGAGGGAGGGTCAGTGGCCGGCCGGGGGGTGGGCCGGGCCGCCCGGGGTCGCGTCGCGGTCCGCGCCCTTGGCGGCCTCGGTCTCGCTGTAGATGTCGGGCTCGAGGTAGATGACGCGGGCGATGGGGACGGCCTCGCGGATGCGGGACTCGGCGGCGTTGATGGCGGTGGCGATCTCGGTGGCCGTGTCGTCGTGCTGGACGGCGACCTTGGCGGCGACGAGGAGTTCCTCGGGGCCGAGGTGGAGGGTGCGCATGTGGATGATGCGGGTGACCGTGTTGCCGTCGACGATCGCGGCCTCGATCTTCTGGGCCTCCTCGAGGCCCGCGGCCTCGCCGAGGAGGAGGGACTTGGTCTCGGCGGCCAGGACGAGCGCGATGAGGACGAGCAGGACGCCGATGCAGATGGTGCCGATGCCGTCCCAGACGCCGTCGCCGGTCACCAGGGCCAGGCTGACGCCGACGAGGGCGAGGATCAGGCCGACGAGCGCGCCGAGGTCCTCCAGCAGGACGACCGGCAGCTCAGGGGCCTTGGCGTGGCGGACGAACTCCTTCCAGGACTTCTGTCCGCGCAGGACGTTGGACTCCTTGATGGCCGTCCGGAAGGAGAAGGTCTCGGCGATGATCGCGAAGACCAGGACGCCCACCGGCCAGTACCAGTGCTCGATCTCGTGGGGGTGCTTGATCTTCTCGTAGCCCTCGTAGATGGCGAACATGCCGCCGACCGAGAAGAGGACGATGGAGACCAGGAAGGCGTAGATGTAGCGCTCGCGGCCGTAGCCGAAGGGGTGTTGCGGGGTGGCCTCGCGCTGGGCCTTCTTGCCGCCGACCAGGAGGAGTGCCTGGTTGCCGGAGTCGGCGAGCGAGTGCACGCCCTCGGCGAGCATCGACGACGAGCCGCTGAAGGCGAACGCCACGAACTTCGATACCGCGATCGCGAGGTTGGCGGCGAGTGCCGCCACGATCGCCTTGGTGCCGCCTGACGCGCTCATGTGTTCGCGTGGTCCCTTCGTCCTCGGGGTCTTCCTCGGGGCGCTCGTGCCGTTGTCGGCTTTGCCCGTCCTTTGCGGTGGGCCATTGTTGCAGCCCGGAACGACATGCGTGTGCCCGGTGGGCCCGGCGGGATGCGTCAGGCGACGACTGTGGCGCGGAAGACCGTACCGGCTCCGGACACTTCGGCTTTTTCGCCCGCGGGGACGAAGACGGAGTGGCCGGGGGTCAGGGTGTGGTCGCCGGCGTGTACGGAGCCCGCCGTGCAGAGGAGGATCTGCGGGGTCGGGAGGGTGAGGTCGTGGGGGGCGGTGCCCTCGGGGAGGACGTACCGGGAGAGGCGGAACTCGTCGATGGGGGTGTCGTAGACCTCTTCGCCGTCCGGGGCGGCTTCGGGGCGCAGGACGCCGGGGTCGCCGGGTTCGAAGCGGACGACGCGCAGGAGTTCGGGGACGTCGACGTGCTTGGGGGTCAGTCCGCAGCGCAGGACGTTGTCGGAGTTGGCCATGATCTCGACGCCGAGGCCGCTGAGGTAGGCGTGCGGGATGCCGGCGCCGAGGAAGAGGGCCTCGCCGGGCTGGAGGCGGACGTGGTTGAGGAGCATGGCCGCGATGACGCCGGGGTCGCCCGGGTAGTGGTGGGCGATGCCGGCGTAGGGGGCGTAGTCGCCGCCGAGGCGGTCGCAGGCGGCCGCGGCGGCCGCGACGGTGTGGGCCATCTCCGCGGGGTCGGCGGTGAGGATCGCGGTGAGGACCTCGCGCAGGGCGGCGTCCTCGGGGTGGGCGTGCAGGAGGTCGACGTACGGCTTGAGGGAGTCGACGCCGAGGCCGTCGAGGAGGTCGGCGGCCTGGGCGGGGGCGCGGAAGCCGCACAGGCCGTCGAACTCGGTGAGGGCGCAGATGAGCTCGGGCTTGTGGTTGGCGTCCTTGTAGTTGCGGTGCGGGGCGTCCACGGGGATGCCGCGGCGTTCCTCGTCGTCGTAGCCGGCTCGGGCCTGGGCGAGGTCGGGGTGGACCTGGAGGGAGAGGGGGGCGCCGGCCGCGAGGATCTTGAGGAGGAAGGGGAGGCGGGGGCCGAACCTGTCGACGGCCGCCGTGCCGAGTTCCTTGCGCGGGTCGGTCTCGATGACCTCGACGAGGGTGCCCCGGTCGGTGCGGGAGGGGGCGCCGGGGTGGGCGCCCATCCACATCTCCGCCTGCGGTTCGCCGGTCGGTTCCACGCCGAGCAGGCCCGGGATGGCGGTGGGGGAACCCCAGGCATAGGGGCGGATGGTGTTGTCGAGGCGGTCCATGCGGTGTCTCTGCCTGTCTGTCTGTCGGTCTGTCGCAGCTGTCGTGGCATTCGTGGCATTCGTGACTGCCGTAGTGGTCACGGCTGTCACGGCTGCCCAGCTGTTACGGCTGCCGCGACTGCCGCGGCCGTCGTGGCAATCGGCCGTGGCTGTCGTGGCGGCCGGCCGTGGCCGTCGTGGCAATCGGCCGTGGCTGTCGTGGCGGCCGGCCGTGGCTGTCGCGGTCGACGCGGTCGGCGCGGCGGGCTGTGGCGGTGGCGTCTGCCGGGGTGTCCGCGGCGGCTGTCGGCTGTCGGCTGTCCGCGGACGGTCGGTCGGTCGGTCGCCGGATCAGGTGCTCGAGGCGAGCGCCAGGTAAACGGCGGCGAAGTCCGTGACGGCGATCAGTTCGGCGAGGGTGACGAGTTCGTCGCCGGGCTCCGGTTCGAGTTCGCTGATCGGCGTGTCGTGGCTGAGGACCAGCTCACGGGCGGCCGGGGCGGCGGTGAGGCCGCCGATGGGGCGGTCACGCAGCAGCACCACGCGCGCGTGCAGGGCGGGCGGTTCCTCGACGCGGTCGCGGAAGAAGTCGTCCGGGTCGGCGCTGGCGGCCAGGGGGCCGGCGAGGAGGGCGCTGTGTTCGGCGAGGGCCTCGGGGAGTTCGGCGACGAGGGCGGGGCGGCCGGAGAGTTCGGCGAGCGCGGCGGCGAATCGGCGGCCTGCGGGGCCGGCGGAGACGCCCTCGGTCCAGATGACGGGGAGGGCGTCGGCGAGTTCGGCGGCCAGGGTCTTGGCGGGGTTGCTGTAGGTCGCGATGGCGGGGCCGCAGCGTTCGGCGATGGTGTCGAGGCGGTCGGCGACCTTTTCCAGCGCGTCCGGCGGGGCGGAGAGCAGCGCGATGCGGTCGAGGAGCGCGAGGAGCGGCGTGAACAGGGCCCACAGGACGCCGGGGGCGGACGCGGCGACGGGGGGTTGCTCGTCCTGCTCGTACGGCGCGGTCGCCATCGGTACGAACAAGCCGTGGGCGGCGGTCACCGCCTCGGTGAGCGGGGAGCGGGCGGGGGCCACGGCGACGACGGTGCAGCCGCGGCGGTAGGCCTGCTCGGCGAGGAGGGAGAGGCCGGGTTCGGTGCCGTCGGGGGTGGCGATCAGCAGGAGGTCGACGGAGCCGATCCAGCCGGGGAGTTCCCACCGCAGGGCGCCCGCGGCGGGGGCCACGCCGGTGGGGGCGAGGCGGATGACCGGGCAGGCGGCGCCGGCGAGGGTGCCGAGGAGGTCGGCGACGCAGGTGGCGGCGGCGCCGGGGCCCGCGATGAGGATCGCGCGTGGGCGGCCGTCCGGTTTGAGTTCGCGGACGCCGGCTTCGATGGCGTGCCGGGCGGCGGTGCGGACACGGGCGCCGGCTTCGGCCGCTCCGCGCAGCAGGGCGCGGTGGTCTGCCTCGGCCAGGGCATCCGGCGTGTCGAGCAGCGATTCGTCGAGCATGGCGTCAGGTCTCCGATCGCCGGGTCGTCGTCGGTGTGCGGGCGCCGGTGGGCGGTGGTGCGGGAGGGTGCGCCCGGGGGGCGGCCGTTACGCGGGGCGGCGGGCCTCGTCGACGAGGAGGACGGGGATGCCGTCGCGCACGGGGTAGGCCAGGCCGCAGTCCTGACCGGTGCAGATCAGCTCGGTGTCCTGCTCCTTGAGGGGGGCGTGGCAGGCCGGGCAGGCGAGGATCTCCAGGAGGCCGGCTTCGAGCGGCATGGGGTGGTGTCCCTTCGGGTGGGTCCGTGCGGTTGCCGTGGGCGTGGGGGTGTGCGGATGTGCCTGGTCAGCGTACCGCTGGTGCGTGGGGTGTTGGCGTGACCGGGGTGGTGACTTCTCGGGTTGCGCCACCCCGGGGGAGTGGCCGGCCGGGCGGCGCGCGATCGGCCGGTCCGGGGAGCCGTCGGCTGCGTCATCCGCCCGGTGGGCCGCCCGCCGCGTCGGCCGGCCCGCGAGCCGCCGGCTGCGTCACCCGCGGATGATCCCCAGCGCCTCGTCCCGGATCTTCCGCATCGTCGCCTCGTCCCGTGCCTCCGCGTTCAGGCGCAGGAGGGGCTCCGTGTTGGAGGGGCGGACGTTGAACCACCAGTCCGTGGCGGAGATCGTGAGGCCGTCGAGTTCGTCGAGGGTCACGTCCTCCCGGCTGCCGTACGCGGCCTTGATCGCCGCGATGCGGGCCTTCTGGTCGTCGACCGTGGAGTTGATCTCGCCGGAGCCCGTGTAGCGGTCGTACTGGGCGACCAGGGAGGACAGGGGGGTGTCCTGGCCGCCGAGGGCGGCGAGGACGTGGAGGGCTGCCAGCATGCCGGTGTCGGCGTTCCAGAAGTCCTTGAAGTAGTAGTGGGCGGAGTGTTCGCCGCCGAAGATCGCGCCGGTGCGGGCCATCTCCGCCTTGATGAAGGAGTGGCCGACGCGGGTGCGGACGGGGGTGCCGCCGTTCTCCCGCACCACCTCGGGGACCGTCCAGGAGGTGATCAGGTTGTGGATGATCGTGCCCTTGCCGCCGTGGCGGGCGAGTTCGCGGGCGGCGACGAGGGCGGTGATCGCGGACGGGGAGACCGGTTCGCCCTGTTCGTCGACGACGAAGCAGCGGTCGGCGTCGCCGTCGAAGGCGAGGCCGAGGTCGGCGTCCTCCTCGCGGACCCGCTTCTGGAGGTCGACGAGGTTGGCCGGGTCGAGGGGGTTGGCCTCGTGGTTGGGGAACGTGCCGTCGAGTTCGAAGTACATCGGGACCAGCGTCAGGGGCAGGCCGGCGAAGACCGTGGGGACGGTGTGGCCGCCCATGCCGTTGCCCGCGTCGACGACGACCTTCAGGGGGCGGATGGAGGTGAGGTCGACGAGCGAGCGCAGGTGCGCCGCGTAATCGTCCAACGTGTCGGTCTGGGTGAGGGTTCCCGGGGTCGGGGCCGGTTCGGGAGCGGCGGTGTCCGTCCAGCGCTCGACGAGTGCGCGGATCTCGGCGAGGCCCGTGTCCTGGCCGACGGGGGCCGCGCCGGCGCGGCACAGCTTGATGCCGTTGTACTGCGCGGGGTTGTGCGAGGCGGTGAACATGGCGCCCGGCAGGTTCAGCGCGCCCGAGGCGTAGTACAGCTGGTCCGTGGAGCACAGGCCGATCTCGGTGACGTGCACGCCGCGTGCCGCCGCGCCGCGGGCGAAGGCTCTGGACAGGCCGGGCGACGAGGGGCGCATGTCGTGGCCGACGACGATCGCCTCGGCGTCGGTGATCCGGGCGAAGGCCGCCCCGAACAGCTCGGCCAGCGACTCGTCCCACTGATCCGGGACCACCCCGCGGACGTCGTACGCCTTCACGATCTGCGACAGATCAGCAGCCACGGCCAAACCTTCCTGAAAGTTCTGTGAGTCACCACAAACTACCCGGAGCGACCGACGGGCCGCTGTGGGTCCGGCGAGTCGGGCCCGCAGTCGTGACGTGGGCCGTCGCCTCAGGTCAGCGCGTCCCTACGGAAGCATCCAGTCCAGTACCGGTGAGCTCTGGCCGGCCACGACGAGGCACATCACGAGCAGCAGGCCGATGCTTCGGGGCAGCACCTTGCGCGGCAGGTCGCCCTCGCGGCCGGCGAGGCCGACGGCGGCGCAGGCGATGGTGAGGTTCGGCGGGGAGATCATCTTGCCGGGTACGCCTCCGGAGCTGTTGGCGGCGGCCAGGAGTTCGGGCGAGAGGCCGGACTCGCGGGCGGCGGTGACCTGGAGGGCACCGAAGAGCGCGTTGGCGGAGGTGTCCGAGCCGGGGACGGCGACGCCGAACGGGCCGAGGACGGGTGACAGGAAGGCGAGTCCGGCGCCGGCCGCCGCGAGGAAGTGGCCGATCGTCGCCGTCTGTCCGGACAGATTCACGACGTGGGCGAGGGCCAGGACGGACGTCACGGTGAGGATCGCGAACCGCAGTTCGTGGACGGTCGCGGCCCACTCCTTGAGCGCCACGCGCGCGTGGACGCCGAGCACGGCCGCCATGGCGACCCCGGCGAGCAGCACGAGCGCGCCGCCCGTCGACACGATCGGCCGGGTGAAGACGTTTCCGCCGGCCGGTTCCCCGTCGGCGTTCACCACGTCGGGGAACGGTCAGTCGTACGTCTGTGTCGCCTCGGCCAGCCAGTCCTTGACGGCGGGGATCTGCGCGACGGAGAAGATCGCGACGATGAGCGCGTAGGGGGCGTAGGCGCGGACGACCTCGCGGTGCGGGTCCCGCTCGTCCAGTTCCTCGCTGCGCGCCCCCGTGAGGACGGTGGCGCGGACCGCCTCGGGAGCGGGCACGCGCGCGTGCGGTACGGCGACCAGGGCGCCCGCGCCCGCCAAGGCGGCTCCTATGTCGGCGAGTTGCGCGGAGACGTGGTGGGAGGCGGGCGAACTGGGCGACGGCGAAGGCGATTCCGCACACCAGGGCGGGCAGCCACGTCTCGCGCGGGCCGCGTCGGCCGTCGACCAGGCCGACCAGCACGAGGGGCACCACGAGGGCGAGCAGCGGGGTCTGACGGCCCACCACCGAGGCGACCGTGTCCAGGGGCAGGCCGGTGACCTGGGCCAGCGTTACGACGGGGGTGCCCATGGCGCCGAAGGCGCCCGGCGTGGTGTTGGCGACGAGGGAGACGACGGCCGCGCGGACGGGGTCGAAGCCGAGGACGACGAGCATGACCGAGCAGATGGCGACCGGGGCGCCGAATCCGGCGACCGCCTCCAGCAGGGCGCCGAAGCAGAAGGCGACGACCAGGGCCTGGATGCGGGGGTCGTCGGAGAGCCGTCCGAAGGAGCGGCGCAGGACGTCGAAGTGCCGGGGTGCGGGCGGTCATCCGGTACACCCACAGGGCATTGACGACGATCCACAGGACGGGGAAGAGACCGAAGGCGGCGCCCTGTGCGGCGCTGGAGAGCGTCTGGCCCACCGGCACGCTAGGGCGAGGCAGGCGACCAGAACGGCCGCCAGGAGGCCCGTCAGGCCCGCCAGGTGCGCCTTCACGTGGACGCGGCCGAGCAGGACGAGGACGATCACGAGGGGCAGGGCCGCCACGAGGGCGGACAGGGCGCGCGAGCCGGCGACGGGCTGGCGTTCCTGTACGTACACGGGCGCCCCCGCATTCCGTCATTTTCCGACATGCGGAAAGCGATTTCTCGCAGCGACTGAAACGGAATCGTCGTGTCCGCGCCAACGCGCCGTCAACGGCGGTGCGCGATGCTGTCCCGGAAGGTGTGTCAGTTGTCCGGCGAGCGCAGTACCCGCAGGTGGCCGCGGCGCGCGACCTCCATCGGGTCCGCCGCACGGCCTCCGCCACCGGCCCCGGCCGCGCGCTCCTGCGGACGGGCCGCCTCACGGACGGCGTTGGCAAGCGCTTCCAGGTCGTCGCCGCTGGGGCGCGCGGGAGCCGAACCGTCGAGGAGCCGCACGACCTCCCAGCCGCGCGGGGCGGTGAGGCGCTCGGAGTGCTCGGCGCACAGGTCGTAGCAGTGGGGTTCGGCGTAGGTGGCGAGCGGGCCGAGGACCGCGGTCGAGTCGGCGTAGACGTACGTCAGCGTCGCGACGGCGGGTCGGCCGCAGGCGGTGCGCGAACAGCGACGTACAGGGCTCACGACGTTGGACGGTACCGCACTCTTGAGCGGGCCGCGACGACTCTCCACCAGGTCACTCCACCGTGTCGTGTTGTGAAACGCCCCACAGGCCACTCCAGTCATACCTCGCTGACCTGCACGAACACCAGCCCTCGGGGCGAGGAAGGTCATCGGATCCGGTCACCACCCGGTACATACGCCATCAATTGCCATGAGTTCACCGGTCTCGGAGAGATACGGAATCGAGCCCAACCTTGGCTGGAATGGTCATCCTGCGACATGCCGTGCGGAGCGGTCGGACGGAGCGCTGGACGGCGCGTGGGGCCGGGCGGCCGGTCGCGGCGGGGACTACGCTTCAATAGTGATGGACAGCCCCGTACCGCCCCGTGCCGCAGGCCCCGGGCCCCGCCGTCGTGATCGCCACGGCCGGGGCATGCGGGGGCCGATCGCGCCCCCTCAGGTGCCGTTGGCCGCGAGCCGCGCCGACGTGTTCGCGGATCTGGTGCAGGACTCCGTGGAGCGGCTGGAGCGGCGGTGGCCGCAGCTCGCCGACATCGACTTCCTGGTGCTGGAGGTGCCCCGGCTGGACGGGGCCGCGGGGCCGTGGAACGACGAGGCGGTGCCGCTGGGCGGGACGATTCCCGCGCGCGAGGGGCGCCGGGCGCGAGTGGTCGTCTACCGGCGGCCCGTCGAGATCCGCACCAAGGGGCGTGACGAGCGGGCCGCGTTGGTGCACGAGGTCGTCGTGGAGCAGGTGGCGGAGCTGCTGGGGCTGACTCCGGAGACGGTGGACCCCCGGTACGGGGAGGACTGAGCGCGCGGGCGCCCTCGTCCTCCCCCGGCGTCCGCTACTTCTGCAGCACCGTCAGGTCCTCGTCCGCCTCCGGTACCGCCACCGTCCCCCTGTCGTCCGGCAGGGTCTGGATCGTGAAGCCCGGCAGGCCCTCCACCGAGGCCGTCAGGGTGCGCGAGGCGTAGACGGGCGTGTCGGTGAGGGGTTCCACGGTCAGGGCGTAGGTGCCCTTCAGGCCGGCGGGGACGGGGAGTTCGACGTCCTGGGTGGTGCCGGACCTGATCGTGTACGTCTTCGAGGCCGCCGTGCCTCCCCCGCTGCCGGCGGAGGCGGTGACCTTCACCTTGGCGGTGCCCCGGGGGGCGGTCAGGGAGAGCGTGGAGCCCTTGGCGGTGTTGTCGACGACGGACGCGCGCGTGCCGACCGGGCTCGTGGCGGGGATGAAGGCCGACTCCTGCTGGTCGCCCTTGCCGCGTATCACCCGGACCGCGGCGACGACCGGAACCGACTGGTCGGTGGGGGTCAGGACCAGGGAGCCGGCCTCCCCGCGCGTGACGTCGCCGAGGTCGACGGCGGTCGTCATGCCGCCCTTGACGTGCAGCGTCTCCTGTCCCGCCGGGGTGATCAGGCCGGAGGAGGCGGCGAGTTGGACTTTCAGGTCCGCGTCGGCGTCGCCCGGCGCGAAGGCGACCAGGCGGACGGCCGTGGCGTCCTTGGGGATGCCGGGCACGACCAGGCTGCCCGCCGGTTCGGTGGATGCGGCCAGCCAGTCGCCGCCGAGCTTGTCGTCCAGGGCCTGTACGGCGGCACCGACACGGCCGCTGCGGACGTTGACGTGGACGGTGAGGTCGTCCTGCCTCTCGTCGGTGAGCGTGGACAGCAGGATCGGCTCGCTGGAGTGCGCCGGGATCGTGAGGCCCTCCCCCACCGTGGTCGTCAGGGCGCCGTCCTTGCCGTACAGCTCGATGTCGGCGACGGCGGCGGAGTCGTCCGGGTTGGTGAGGTGGACGTAGTCCGTGCGGTCGGCCGCCGTGCTGACGCCCGGGAACCAGAACTCGGTGTCGGGCGCGGTGCAGGTGACGCCGAGCAGGCCGCGGCCGGTGCCGGCGGAGACCTGCGTGGACTCCTGCACCGTCCAGCCGGGCGCGAACTTGCCCTCGGCGGTGCCCACCAGAGCGGGCGCGTCGCCGCCGGAGGTCTCGCCGGTGACGGGCGTGCCGGGGGTCTTGGGGGAGAGGACGGGCTTGGCCGCGGGCTTCTTGTCGTCGGCGGTGCTCCCGGCGGCCGACTCCGCGGTGGCGGGCTGGAGTTCGGCCGTGCCGTCGCTTCCCGTGCCCTTGGTGACGGGCGTGAACGACGTGTACGTCGTCTCCGCGAGGTCGGAGGCGCTGGGCGCCGGGCACAGCAGGCTCGTGCGCTCCACGGGCAGGACGGCGGCCGCCTTCGCGGAGTCCGTGGTGGGGGCGGCCGGTTCGGTGAGCGCGGCGAAGCCGGTGACGGCGGCGAGCGCTGCCGTGCCGACGATCAGGGACAGGGTGGTGCGGTTCACTGCTGGCTCCCGTCGGGGCGCTCACTGCCGGTGCCGTGCGGGGGCTGTGCCGGGTCGTAGGCGGGGTCGTAGCCGCCCTGGCCGTACGACGACGGGTCGTAGCCCTGCTGGTAGGTCTGGTCGTAGGGATCCGCCTGCCGGGCCTGGCCGTCGTAGGCGTACGGGTCGTACTGGCCTGCCCCGTACGGGTCGTAGGGCTGCTGGTCGTAGGCGCCGGCCGGGTACTGCTGCGGGGTGGCCTGGTACTGGTCGGTGCCGTAGCCGCCGTACTCGGCGCCCGCGTGGCCCGGTGCCTCCCACTCTCCGTAGGACTGCTGCTGCGGTACCGCGACCGGGGGCTGCTCCTGCGGAGGGGACGGGACGCCGTCCTCCTGGGCGGGTTCCTCGGTCTCGGCCTGGGCGCGCAGGCGGCGGGCGCGGCGGCCCTCCCCGGTCATGGCCTGGGCGGGCACGAGCTGCTCCTCCGGGAGGTCGTCGTCGACCTCGCGGCGGCGGCCGGGCAGCGCGAGGACGACGAGGACCAGGGCGAGGAAGCCCTGCGCCCACAGCCAGGCGGTGTGCGTGAACGGGTCGTCGTAGGTGACGTCCAGTCTGCCGCCGGAGGCGGGGAGTTCGAAGCCCTGGGCCCAGCCGTCGACGGTGGTGCGGGTGAGCGGCTTGCCGTCCAGGGTGGCCGTCCAGCCGTCGTCGGCGGCGTCGGCCAGCCGCAGGATCCGGCCGTCGGAGCCGTCGGGGACCGTGGTGTGGAGGTCGACGGGGCCCGCCGCGACCGCGGTCGGGGTGCCCTTGCCGGAGGCGGTGACGATGGCCGCGCGGGAGACTTCCCGGTCCACCCGCCACAGGGCGCTGCCGTCCTGCTGGCTGAGCCGGGACAGGCCGGGCGTGGCGTCCAGGACTCGGGTGATCTCGCGGGGCGCGCCCTTGTGGACGAGGACGTAGCGCACCGCGAACTTGCCGAGCTGGTCGGCCTGGTCGGCGCCGGAGCCGGCGACGAGGTTGGCGACGACCTTGTCGAGCGTGGCGTTCTCGCCGTCGGCGGCGGCGAGTTCGGCGTCGCCGAGGCGGGCGCCGGAGCCGCGGACCAGCATGTAGCCGACGTGGGCGGCGGAGTCGCTGTCGAGGACGAGGGTGCGGGCCTGGTCGCGGGTGCTGCTCTCCTCGGCGACGAACGCGGGCACCTGGACGGGGTCGCGGCGCTCCAGCGGGCCGTCGGCGCCGCCGATCATCCAGCCGGCGGCGACGAGCAGGGGGCCGGCGGCCGCGGAGAAGGCGATGAGGGCGGCGACCGGCTGACGCCAGCCGAAGCTCTGCTCGGCGACCCGCGCGCGTGCCCCGTCGGCGCCGATGACGGCGGCAGCCAGCAGGGCGACGCCGTAGACGAGGGTGGCGGGGCCGGCCCAGGTGGAGCTGTTGGACAGGACCGCGAAGACGAGGCCCACCAGGGCGACCGCCCAGGCCGTCAGGATTGCGGACTGCCGCTCCGAGCGCAGCAGGGCGGCCAGCGCGGCCAGGACGACGCCGATGAGCATCAGTCCGTCGACGGTGCCGGGTCCGCCGGGGCTGGCGCCGAGCAGGTCGGTCGCGGTGGCCGTCGACGGGCCGTACTCCAGGCCGGCCTCGGTGAAGAAGCCGAACGGCAGCAGCGTGAGCGACCAGGGCGCGAGGAGCAGCAGCGGCGTGCCGAGCTGGGCCAGGAAGCGCAGGCCGTAGGCCGTGATGTCGGCGCGGCGCACGGCGAGGACGGCGAGGCCGAGGAGCAGGGCGATGGGCCAGACGATCGGTGTGAACGCGGTGGTGATCGTCAGCAGCAGGGCGTACGCCCAGGTCGCCCGCCAGCTGCCGCGCGCGCCCGAGGCGTGCGCCAGGCCGCTCGCGGCGACGCCCGCGCGCGCGATGAGCGGCAGCAGGACGGCCAGAACGGCGGTGCCGATGCGGCCGCCGGCGAGCGCTCCGGTGGCGGCGGGCAGGAAGGCGTAGACGACGGCGCCCCAGGCGCGCAGCAGGCGTGACCCCACGAGCGGCCGGGAGGCGAAGTAGGCGGTGAGGCCGGCCAGCGGCACCGAGCAGACGAGCAGGACGGTGACGGCGAGGCCGGTCGAGCCGAACAGCAGGGAGGCGAACAGCGCGACGATCGCGAGGTAGGGCGGGGCGGACGAGGTGCCGCCGGCGCCCACCGGGTGCCAGGCGTCCAGGTAGCGCGACCACAGGTCGGAGGCGTCGGCGGGGGCGGGCAGCAGGGCGCCGCCCGCGAGCGCGCCGCCGCCCAGCAGGTTGCGGCAGGCGACCAGGGAGACGAGCAGCAGCACCAGGAAGAGCACCGGGCCGGGCTTGCGGGCGATGCGCTTGAGGCGGGCGAACTGCTCGATCTCCAGGAAGTCGGCGTCGTCGCCGCCGGGGCCGGACTCGATGGCGCCGCCGTGCCGGCCGGCGCCGGTGGTGGTCTCGGCGTCGGAGGCGCCGAGGAGGTTGCCGGCGACCTGCTCGACGGTGGCCCGCACGGTCGCGCCGGGCGGCGGGAACAGTGGCCGCAGTTCGTCCTTGTCGACCTGTGGGCGGCCGCGCCTGCGCCGTCCGGCGATGATCCGCTCGGGGCGCAGCAGGGTGCCGAGCAGGCCGTGGATCTCGTCGACGGCCTGTCCGGGGACCTTGCCGACGAGGTAGGCGACGGTCCGCAGGAGCGTGCCGAGGACCAGGCGGACCAGGATCCAGGGCAGCAGCGCGGTGCGGCTGTTGACGAGGAGGGTGTAGACGGCGCCGGCCTTGTCGACCTTGTGGGGGGAGGCCGAGGTGCGGCCGGCGCAGTCGACGGTGCGCCGCTCCCGGGAGGCGGCCTCGGCGTGTCGTACGACGGCGTCGGGGGCGACGAGGACGCGGTGGCCGGCGGCGTGCGCGCGCCAGCACAGGTCGACGTCGTCGCGCATGAGGGGCAGGCGGCGGTCGAAGCCGCCGAGTTCGCCGAAGACGTCGCGGCGGATCAGCATGCCGGCGGTGGACACGGACAGCACGGAGCGGACGTGGTCGTGCTGGCCCTGGTCCTGTTCGCGGCGGTCCAGGCCGGTCCAGCGGCGGCCGGAGTGGGCGATGGTGACGCCGACCTCGAGGAGCTGGCGGCGGTCGTACCAGCCGCGGAGCTTGGGGCCGACGACGGCCACGTCGTCGCGGCCCAGTTCGAGTTCGTTGTCCACGACGCGGAGGAGTTCGGCCAGGGCGTCGGGTTCGGGGGCGCAGTCGTCGTGCAGCAGCCACAGCCACTGGACGGGCTCGCCGTGCGGGAGTTCGGGCAGGTCGTAGGCGTCGTCGCGCCAGGTGCGGGTGACGGGGTCCCAGCCGCTGGGGCGCTTGAGGTACGGCAGTTCCTCGGGGGTGAGGACCGGGGCCGTGCGGTTGGCCTCTTCGACGGCCTGGCCGAATCCCGTCCGCCGGGCGAGGTGCAGGACGCGGTCGGCGCCGAGCGCGTCGGTGACGAGCTGGGCGGAGTCGTCCGCGCTGCCGGTGTCGGCGGCCATGACGGACTGGACGGGGCGCTCCTGGCCGAGCAGCCCGGCGAGCGCGTCGGGCAGCCAGCGGGCGCCGTCGTGGGAGACGAGCACCGCGGTGACCACGTGGCGCGGGAACTC
Source organism: Streptomyces sp. NPDC014995 (assembly GCF_043080745.1). NCBI lineage: Bacteria > Bacillati > Actinomycetota > Actinomycetes > Kitasatosporales > Streptomycetaceae > Streptomyces > Streptomyces sp. NPDC014995. Next base: position 248,108 of record NZ_JBIBVX010000015.1, on the reverse strand, counting down.
GGGCGGGCGGGTCGGGTCGGACCCGGACGTGGCAGCGGCGCGTTGGGCTGCCGTGTGGCTGTGCACGGACATCGAGGTACGGGCCCCGGTTCGATGGACTGCGGTGGATGCCTGCGCCGTGTGGGGGCGGCGGGGCGTCTCGGACGAGCGACCACACTATCGGCTGGGCATGACCACGGCCCGCCGCCTGTGGATAACCCACCCGCGACGGGCCGTTCGCAACGTGCTGTGGAGGTGTACGGGCGGCTTTGGTCCGGTTCCCGGGACGGTCGCTCAGACGGCCGCCTTCTTCGGTCTCGGACCGGCCGCCTTCCGCGGTCTCAGACGGCAGCCTTCTTCAGCCGGCGGCGCTCCCGCTCGGACAGGCCGCCCCAGATGCCGAACCGTTCGTCGTTGGCGAGGGCGTACTCGAGGCACTCGGAGCGGACCTCGCAGGCGAGGCAGACCTTCTTGGCCTCGCGGGTCGAGCCGCCCTTCTCGGGGAAGAAGGACTCGGGGTCGGTCTGGGCGCACAGTGCGCGCTCCTGCCAGCCGAGTTCCTCGCCCGCGTCGTCGACCAGCAGTTGCTGCACCAGCTCGGTCATGTGCGCCCCTCGCTCTGTCTTTTCGCGTCCCCGTGACGTGGCCGTTACCGATTCCGGCTGAACGACACGAGTGAAATTACAAGTGTGCTGCTCCGGGCGAGTCAAGCCGAGATCTGCTATTGGGCTCCTTATTCACTCTGCGGAACCAAGGCCGTGCGGTAAGTGTTCAAATCGTCCTAAACCTTGACACGCAGATGAGGCCCTGGCGAACCCTCGGCCCGCACAGTGCTCGTACGGGGAAGGACGCCCAGAAGTTCGATCCCGTTCCGACACGCGCGCGGAAGCGAACCGGATCACAGTCGGATCACGGGATCGCAACGGGGCTTGCGCGCCCGGCTTGTGCGCCTTGTGTCCCGGTGAGCCCGTGCACAAACCTTTCACCTGGGAGATGCGGCAGAAGAGGTGAACCGGTCCCACATTCCGGTCGGCGAGTTGACACCGAAGGTGTAAGCCGGTGTCCTTGTGGGCATGCTCGCGAACTTGGCACTCACCTCGACCCGCACCGCCGGGTCCCTCGGTGCTGCCCGCGCTCGCTGTAGCTGTTGTCGCTGTTCCAGCTGTTGAGCCCCACGCGTTCCGGCTGAACCCGGGTCCGTCCCCTGTGACCCGGCTGCCCGCTCCCCCGCCCGGACCCGGGCATCCCTGTCGCCCGTGACCCGGGCGGACGGCCGCGCCACCCTCCCCGCCTCCCGGCTCCGCCCGAGCGGGGCCCCACCCACTCATCTCCGCCGAGGAACCACCGCACCCATGAACAGCGACAGCGACCTGCAGATCGCCGGCGACATCCTCGAAGTCCCGCACCTCCTCCAGGCCCCGCGCGAGCACCCGGCCACCGTCGCCGAGTTCGTCGGCCTGGCCCGCTCCATCGCCGCCGACCGCTCCCAGTGGGAGCACCTCGTCCAGTACGACGCGACGAGCCGCTGGTACCACCGGCTGCGCACCGGCCCCGGCTACGAGGTGTGGCTGCTGTCCTGGGTGCCCGGGCAGGGCAGCGGGCTGCACGACCACGGCCGCTCCTCCGGTGTGCTGACCGTTCTCGACGGCGCGCTCACCGAGCGGACGGAGCGCGGCACGCGCGCGTTGGACGCCGGTTCGCAGCGGGTCTTCGCACCGGGGTACGTGCACGAGGTGATCAACGACACGCTGGAGCCGGCCGTCAGCCTGCACGTGTACTTCCCGGGCCTGACGGAGATGCCGATGCACACCACCCCGCACTGCGAGGGACGCGCCCTGACTGCGTGACGCGTTGTCGTAGCCGCCTGCAAGACTTGCCCCCATGCGCATTGTGGTTCTGGCAGGCGGCATCGGTGGTGCCCGGTTCCTGCGCGGTCTGAAGCGGGCCGTGCCGGACGCGGACATCACGGTCATCGGCAACACCGGGGACGACATCCACCTCTTCGGGCTGAAGGTCTGCCCGGACCTCGACACGGTGATGTACACGCTCGGCGGCGGCATCAACGAGGAGCAGGGCTGGGGGCGGTCCGACGAGACCTTCCATCTCAAGGAGGAGCTCGCGGCGTACGGCGTCGGACCCGAGTGGTTCGGGCTGGGCGACCGGGACTTCGCCACCCACATCGTGCGGACGCAGATGACCGGCGCCGGGTATCCGCTGAGCGCGGTGACCGAGGCGCTGTGCGACCGGTGGAAGCCGGGGGTACGGCTGATCCCGATGACCGACGACCGTGTCGAGACGCATGTCGCCGTCGAGGTCGACGGCGAGCGCAAGGCGGTCCACTTCCAGGAGTACTGGGTACGGCTGCGGGCGTCGGTGCCGGCCGAGGCGATCGTGCCCGTCGGCGCCGAGCAGGCAAGGCCGGCCCCGGGCGTCCTGGAGGCGATCGCGCAGGCGGACGTCATCCTGTTCCCGCCGTCGAACCCGGTCGTGTCCATCGGCACCATCCTCGCCGTGCCCGGCATCCGCGAGGCGATCGCCGAGGCCGGGGTGCCGGTGGTGGGCCTGTCGCCCATCGTCGGGGACGCGCCCGTGCGCGGCATGGCCGACAAGGTGCTCGCGGCGGTCGGTGTGGAGTCGACGGCCGCGGCCGTCGCCGAGCACTACGGCTCCGGTCTCCTCGACGGCTGGCTCGTCGACACCGTCGACGCCGGTTCCACGGAGCGGGTCGAGGCCGCCGGGATCCGCTGCCGGGCCGTGCCGCTGATGATGACCGACGTCGACGCGGCCGCGCAGATGGCCCGGGAGGCGCTCGCCCTGGCGGAGGAGGTGCGGGGGGCGTGAGCGACACATTCGGCGACGGCTACCGGGTCTGGGCCGTGCCGGGCCTGCCCGAGGTGCGGACCGGGGACGACCTCGCCAAGCTGATCGCCGCGGCCGAGCCGGGACTGGTCGACGGCGACGTGGTGCTGGTCACCTCGAAGATCGTGTCCAAGGCGGAGGGGCGGGTCGTCCGGGCGGACGACCGGGAGGCCGCGATCGACGCCGAGACCGTCCGGGTCGTGGCCCGGCGCGGGACGCTGCGGATCGTCGAGAACCGGCAGGGCCTGGTGATGGCGGCCGCCGGCGTGGACGCCTCCAACACGCCCGCCGGGACGGTGCTGCTGCTGCCGGAGGACCCGGACGCCTCCGCGCGCGCGATCCGCGACGGACTGCGCGACGCCCTCGGCGTCGAGGTCGGCGTCGTCGTCACCGACACCTTCGGGCGGCCCTGGCGCGCGGGGCTCACGGACGTCGCGATCGGCGCCGCCGGCATACGCGTGCTGGACGATCTGCGCGGGGGCACGGACGCGTACGGCAACCCGCTCGCCGCCACCGTCGTCGCCACCGCCGACGAGCTGGCCGCCGCCGGTGACCTGGTGAAGGGCAAGGCCGCCGGGCTGCCGGTCGCCGTCGTCCGCGGGCTGCCGCACGTGCTGGCCGACGGCGACGGGGAGGGCGCGCGGGCCATGGTGCGCGAAGCCCGCGACGACATGTTCCGGCTCGGCACGTCCGAGGCGGTCCGCCTGGCGGTCACCCAGCGGCGTACGGTGCGCTCCTTCACGGACGAACCCGTGGACCCCGGGGCGGTACGGCGGGCCGTCGCCGCGGCCGTCACGGCGCCCGCGCCGCACCACACGACACCGTGGCGGTTCGTGCTGCTGGAGTCGGAGGAGGCGCGGGTCCGGCTGCTGGACGCGATGCGGGACGCGTGGGTCGCGGATCTGCGGCGGGACGGGAAGAGCGAGGAGTCGATCGCCAAGCGGGTGCGGCGCGGGGACGTGCTGCGCAACGCGCCGTACCTGGTGGTCCCCTGCCTGGTGATGGACGGCGCGCACACGTACGGGGACGCGCGGCGGGACGGGGCCGAGCGGGAGATGTTCGTGGTCGCCGCCGGCGCCGGCGTGCAGAACCTCCTGGTCGCGCTCGCCGGGGAACGGCTGGGGTCGGCGTGGGTGTCGTCGACGATGTTCTGCCGGGACGTGGTGCGCGAGGTGCTGGGGCTGCCGCAGGGATGGGATCCGATGGGAGCGGTCGCGGTCGGGCATCCGGCGCAGGAGCCGAAGGCCCGGGCGGAGCGGGACGCGGGAGCCTTCATCGAGGTGCGGTGAGGCACGCCCGCGGACGCCTGCTCTCGTCGCCACCTGCCCCGCTTCGGCCGGCTGTCCGTACGCCTGCTGCCGTCCTCACGCCGGCTCCGCTTTCGCCGGCTCCGGTCACGCCGGCTCTCGTAGCACCTCTCTCCTTGCGCCTACTCTCGTAGGGGCTTGGCCGTTCTCTACCGCCCCCGGGACCTCACTCATGTCAGGACGATTCGCTCCGCGGCCCCCGCGTACGACCGTGCGCGGAGGGCGTGCCGTCGTGCCCGGGGGCGTGCCGCGGCAGGTATCGGCGGGGCGGGTGCGGACGTGGGTGCCGGAGGGGCCGCTCGATCTCGGGCTGGTGCTGGGGCCGCTGCGGCGTGGGCCCGCGGATCCGACGTTCCGGGCCATGCCGGACGGGTCGGTGTGGCGGGCCAGTCTGACGCCTGTCGGGCCCGGGACGTTGCGGGTCTCCGCGGCGTCCGGGGGCGGGGCGGTGCGGGGAGAGGCCTGGGGGCCCGGCGCGGAGTGGCTGCTGGAGCGGATGCCGGAGTTGCTCGGGGCCTCGGACGATCCGGCGGCCTTCGTGCCCCGGCACCGGGTGGTGGCGACGGCGCGGCATCGACGGCCGGGGTTGCGGTTGACGCGGACCGGGCTGGTGCTGGAGTCGTTGATTCCGTCGGTTCTGGAGCAGAAGGTCACCACCGATGAGGCGTATCGGGCGTGGCGGTTGCTCGTGCGGAAGTTCGGGGATCCGGCGCCGGGGCCCGCGGCGGGCGGACGGTTGTGGGTGATGCCGGCGCCTCGGACGTGGGCGCTGATTCCGTCGTGGGAGTGGCATCGGGCCGGGGTCGACAACAAGCGGGCGTCGACGATTCTGCGCGCCGTGCGGGTGGCGGGGCGGCTGGAGGAGGCGGCGGGAATGCCGCCGGAGGCCGCGCAGGCCCGGCTGGAGGTCGTGCCGGGGATCGGGCCGTGGACGTCGGCGGAGGTCGTGCAGCGCAGTCACGGGGCGGCGGACGCGGTGACCGTGGGGGATCTGCATCTGCCGGGGATCGTGGGCTGGGCGCTGGCCGGGGACCGGTCGGCGGACGACTCGGTGATGCTGGAGTTGCTGGAGCCGTATGCGGGGCAGCGGCATCGGGCGGCTCGGTTGATTCTGCTGAGCGGACGGGTGCCGGCGCGGCGGGCGCCGCGCATGACGAGGGGTGACATCGGCAAGTTGTGAGGGAGGTGGCGTGGAGAGGTTCTTCACCCCGCCGCCCCTGCCCTTCCCGCCCCCGCCGCCCCTGCCCTTCCCGCCCCCGCCGCCTCCGTCCTTCCCGTCCCCGGAGGCTGCCGTCCCCGCAAGCTGCCGTCCCCGGACCCCGCGTCGGCCCTGGACGGGGCTCCTTCTCTAACGCCGGACGGGCTGAAACCCCGGACGCCGGACGGGCTGAAACCCGGACGGGCTGATCTCGCCGGCCCTCGTCGAAGAAGGCACCGGTGTGGGGACGCAGCCCTCGCGGACAGCGCCCCACCCGCCCCGCCGCCTACTGGTCGGAAGAGAACCGCACCGCCCCCGCCGGGATCCGCGCGTCGCACCACACCCTGGCGCCCTCGCGGAGCTCGTTGTCGGGGCCGACGACCGCGCCGTCGCCGATGACCGTGCCGGTGAGGACGGAGCGTTCGCCGACGCGGGCCCGGGTGCCGATGAGGGAGTCGGTGATGACCGCTCCCGGTTCGATCACCGCGCCGGGAAGGATCGTGGAGCCGAAGACGCGCGCGCCCTCCGCGACGAACGCGCCCTCGCCCACCACCGTGCCGCCCGTGAGCTTCGCGTCGGGGGCGACCGTGGCCGTCGGGAGGACCAGGCGGTCGCCGCAGCGGCCGGGGACCGCGGGGGACGGGGCCCGGCCGAGGACCAGGTCCGCGGAGCCCCGGACGAAGGCCGCCGGCGTGCCCAGGTCCAGCCAGTACGTCGAGTCGACCATGCCCTGGAGGTGGGCCCCCGCCGACAGCAGGTCGGGGAAGGTCTCCCGCTCCACCGACACCGGGCGGCCCAGCGGGATGGTGTCGATGACCGAACGGCGGAAGACGTACGCGCCCGCGTTGATCTGGTCGGTGACGATCTCCTCGGGGGTCTGCGGCTTCTCCAGGAAGGCCAGGACCTTGCCCGTCCCGTCGGTGGGGACCAGGCCGTAGGCGCGCGGGTCGGTCACCTTGGTGAGATGGAGGGAGACGTCCGCGGACGTGGACTCGTGGGTGGCGACCAGCCGGCGGATGTCGAGTCCCGTGAGGATGTCGCCGTTGAAGACGAGGACCGGGTCGTCGGGGCCCGAGTGCAGGCGGGACGCGACGTTGCGGATCGCGCCGCCCGTGCCGAGGGGCTCCTCCTCCGTGACGTACTCGATGTGGAGGCCCAACGACGAGCCGTCGCCGAAGTACGGTTCGAAGACCTCGGCCAGGTAGCTCGTCGCGAGGACGATGTGGTCCACGCCTGCCGCTTTGGCCCGCGCCAGCTGGTGCGTCAGGAACGGCACTCCGGCCGCCCTGACCATGGGCTTGGGCGTGTGCACCGTGAGCGGGCGCAACCGGGTGCCCTTGCCGCCGACCAGGAGGATCGCTTCTGTCACCTTCGTCTCTGCTTCCTGCCGGGACCGGCCGAACTGTCTTTCGGCCGGCCAGTGTATGCAGACCGTTGCGTGGCAACTTCGATGGCCGTGCGGTGTTGCATGCGGTGTTCCATGCGCTGTCCCCCCGACGGCTGTGGAATGTGCCCCCCACTGGACGTGACCTCCGCACCCACCGGGTCCGCCGGGGCCTCCCCAGGCCCCGGGCGTCCCGGGCCCGCCTCAACGCCCCTGGTAGCGGGCGGCGCTGGAGCGGGCCGAGCCGAGCTTGCCGTAGAGCTGCCGTCCTGGGCATTCCGTGGCGAAGCCGTCCCGGTGGCCGGAGATCACGTTCAGTCGTACGTTCTTACCTTTTGCGTAGAGATTGCCACCACCCGACTTCAGGTATGTCTTTCCGCGCGGATTGGCCCCGAACAGACCCAACTTCCACGCCGTCAGACGAGCGATGGCCGTCACCGCCGAGGAGGGCGGCTTGGTGGAGGAGAACGTGCCGATGACCGCGATTCCCATGCTGTTGCTGTTGAACCCCAGGGTGTGGGCGCCCAGGACCGGCTTGGTCACTCCCCCGGCGCGGCCCTCGTAGATCTTTCCGCACTTGTCGACGAGGAAGTTGTAGCCGATGTCCCGCCAGCCCATGCTCCTGACGTGGTAGCGGTAGATACTGCGGATGATCGAGGGCACCTGGGAGCACTTGTAGTTGTTGCCCGAGGCCGTGTGGTGCACGAAGGCCGCCTTGACCTTCGTCGTGTAGCGGAACCCCTTCTCGCGCAGCTTCTCGTCGGCGCCCCAGCCGCGGCGCGTGACGATGCCTGGGCGCGGGCCGATGTACGGCTTCGCCCGCTGACCGTCCGTCAGTTCCGCGCCGCGCAGGGCGAGGAGCTCGCGTTCGGTGCCCGTGCGGTCGAGGGCGGGGACGGCGACGGCGCCGAGCGGGGCGAGGTCCAGGTTGGCGGCGGAGGCGGCGGCCGCCTCGGCGGTCATCGCGGCCGCCGCGCCCGAGCCGGCCGGGCCGCGGGCGGTCACGGCACGGCCGCGGGGCGGGGCGACGGGCGCGGGGTCGGGGGCGGCCGCCGCGGGGTCGAGTTCTCCTGGGGCGGCTGCTTGGGGGTCGGATTCTCCTGGGACGGCTGCTTCGGTGACGGCCTCTCCGGGAGCGGCGGCTTCGGCGTCGGCCTCTCCGGGGACGGCCGCTTCGGGGGCGGCGGCTTCGGGGTCGAGTTCTCCTGGCGCGGCTGCTTCGGCGTCGGCCTCTCCAGGGTCGACCAGTTCCAGGCGCAGGCCCGAGGGGAGCGGGGTGGCCGTCGGCACCGTGTGGGCGTCGTGGGCGGTGTCCTCCGTATGGGTTCCGGCCGTGGGAGTGACACGGACCTCCACGCCGTCGGAGTCGCCCACCCACAGGGGGGCGGTGGCGCCGCGGACCTGGTCCGAGGCGCGTTCGGAGGAGCCCGGGTCGGCGCTGTGGTCGGCGTTGTGGGTCTCGAGGTCCTGCCAGCCGGACCAGGTGCCGGTGCCGGTGGCACGGGTGCGGACCTGGACGCGGCCGTGCAGTTCCGCGTCGGGGTCGTCCCAGACGACGCCGAGGAGGGAGAAGGGACGGACGTCCCTGCGGGGCACGCCCTGGCCCGCGCCGAGGGCTCGGTCGCGGGCGAGGGGGGTCAGGGGCAGCGACTGGGTACTGCCGGGGAGCGGAGCGGTGGGGCTCGTCGCCCGGACCGCGGCGGTCGCCGCCTCCGTGGTCGGCGCCGGTCGCGCCGTCGCCGCGGTGGCGGGCGGCGTCAGCGGAAGGGCGAGTGCCGCCGCGCAGGTGACGCCGATCGAGGAAGCAAGCAATCCACGCATGCCACAGATCCTGGGCATCACCCAGGCCCGTCCGCACATCGGGGAACTGACGGGCCGTCGCGAACGTTGCGCCGAACCGGTGGCCTGGCGGCGGGTCTTCGGCATCGTCGGCGCGTACGCTTGCGCGCGTGAACGCCACTGACCGCACCCCTGCCGACCTGCTGCGTTCCGCGCTCGCCGCGGACCCCGCGCGCCCGCTGGTGACCTTCTACGACGACGCCACCGGCGAGCGGGTCGAATTGTCCGTGGCCACCTTCGCCAATTGGGTGGCCAAGACCGCGAACCTCCTCCAGGACGGCCTGTCCGCCGAACCCGGCGACCGGGTCGCGCTGCTGCTGCCCGCGCACTGGCAGACGGCGGTGTGGCTGCTGGCGTGTTCCTCGGTCGGGGTCGTCGCCGACATGGCCGGGGATCCGGCACGCGCGGACCACGTCGTGGCCGGGCCCGGTCACTTCGAGGCGGGGCTCGCCTGCCGGGGCGAGCGGTACGCGCTCTCGCTCGCCCCGCTCGGCCGGCGGTTCGTCCCGGCTCCGCCCGAGGGGTACGCCGACTACGCCGTGGACGTCCCGAGCCACGGCGACCGCTTCGTCGCGTACGCGCCGGTGGACCCGGAGGAGCCCGCGCTGATCGTGGCCGGCGCGGAGTACACGGGCGCGGAGATCGTGGAGCGCGCCCGGGGCGACGCGGCCGGCCTCGGCCTGACCGGCCCGGGCTCCCGCCTTCTGTCGGGCCTGCCGTACGACACCTGGGAGGGCCTCAGTGCCGGCCTGTACGCCCCGCTGGCCAGCGGAGGGTCCGTGGTCCTCTGCCGGAACCTGGACCAGGCCAACGAGGAGACGGTGTCCAAGCGAATCGAGAGCGAACGGGTGACGGCGACGGCCCGGTAGGAGGCGGGGCCGGTTCGACGACCCGGCAGGTGGGCGGGCGGTTCGACGACCCGGCAGGCACACGGGCAGCTCGACGACCCGGCAGACGCCGGGCCGGTTCGACGACCCGGCAAGCGGGCGGTCGGTTCCGCAGCCGGGGGGCGGACAACCGGTTCCGCCCCTCCGGAGTAAAGGGACGGGGATCCGGGGATGCGGTCATCGGCCGCCGGGCCTCCGACGTGGACGTAACTCCCGTGTGAGCGGGCGGCCCCGGCCGGGGCCGCCCGGTGCGGCCGGAAACGGTCACCACCGTCGGTCCCAGCCTTCCCGTCCGGGCCGAGGGGGTCCCCCCGATTCCTCTGATCACCGCCCCGGCGGCAAGCGAAGCCCCCTCCCCTTCCCCTCCACGCGCCCCGCGAGGACCGCAGGCACCCCGCCACACCCCACCCCCGCTGCGCACCTCATCGCCCCCGCGCTCCCGCCCACCGCCGGACGGTCGCCCGTCAGCCCCGCCCGAGGGGGCGGTTGTGGGGGTTGACCTGGGGTTCGGGGTGCGGAGGCCGCCCTCCATCCCGTGGTTCGCGCGTGCCGTCCGGCGGGGAGCCGTGTCACCCGTTCGGCGTACTCCCGCCCGCGTCTCCACCCCGCCCGCGCCATCGTCGTAGGAGCAGCACGAGACGTTGGCAGGACGACACGTTCGTACGGCGAGCAGGAGGGGTGCATTCCGGCGTGAGCAGCGACGCAGGCATATCCGGGCCCCTCGGGCCGGAGGCGGGGGCCTCCGCCCATGGGGCGGGGCTCGTGCGGCGGTGTCGGCGGCGGTGGGTGCGGTACGGGGCGGGGGTGGTCGCCGCGCTCCTCGTGGGGGCCGGCGCGGCGGGGTGGATGGTGTACGCGAAGCTCGACGGGAACATCACGCCCGACGAGGCGGCCGCGGCGGAGCTCGCGCGGTACGCGAGGGAGCGGCCGACCGCGTTGGTGAAGGACGCGCGGAACATCCTGCTGATCGGGTCGGACACGCGCGCGGGGGCCGGCAACCGCAAGTACGGGCGGGACTCGGGGACCGCGCGGTCGGACACGACGATCCTGCTGCATCTGGCGGCCGGGCGGCGCAGCGCCACCGCCGTCTCCCTGCCCCGCGACCTGATGGTGGACGTGCCCGGTTGCCGGCGGCCGGACGGGACGCGGACCGAGCCGATGTTCGCGATGTTCAACCACGCCTTCCAGACGGGTGGCACGGCCTGCACCATCCGCACGGTGGAGAAGCTGACGGGGATCCGGATCGACCACCACGTCGTCGTCGACTTCAGCGGGTTCAAGGAGATGGTCGATGCCGTCGACGGGGTCGAGGTGTGCCTGAAGGAGCCCATCCGCGACAAGGCCGCCCACCTCAGGCTGCCCGCGGGGCGGGTGACCCTCGACGGCGAGCAGGCCCTCGGGTACGTCCGCGCCCGCAAATCCCTCGGCGACGGCAGCGACACCGACCGCATGGACCGGCAGCAACGGTTCCTCGGCGCGCTCGTCAACAAGGTGCGGAGCAATGACGTGCTGCTGAATCCGGTGAAGCTCTATCCGGTGCTGGACGCCGCCACGTCCTCTCTCACCACCGACCCGGATCTCGCGAGTCTGCGCGGGCTGTACGAACTCGTGCGGGGCCTTCGGGACATTCCCACCGAACGCGTGCAATTCCTGACCGTTCCGCGGGAGTCGTACCTCTACAACGCCAACCGCGACCAGTTGGTGGAGCCCGAGGCGGAGAAACTCTTCGAACTCCTGCGCGCCGACCGACCCGTGACCGTCACACCGGAAGGCCCCCGGAATTCCGGCTCTGCGGAGTCGTCCGGCTACGACGCGTACGGAACACCGCCCCCGTCCCCGCCCGTCTTCCGCGGAAACACGGCCGCCGAGGACAGCTGTACATGAGTGCCCCGCCGCCCCACGGGTAAAGCGCTTGCCAAGCGAAGCGTGTTCAAACGAACTTACTTCAAGGAAATCGGGCGAATTGCCCGGTTGTAGGGACGTGGAATTTGTCACCGTCGTCGCCCCACGCTGAACTGGGCGGATAGTGTGAGCGATCCGGTGCACCCGGCCAGAGGAGCGTCCTGGGGTCGTGCACTGTGTGACCGAGACCCGAGCGCCTTTGAGGGGGGAAAGGCGCCGCGTGGCCCCGACGGAGGATTCGGACAACCGTGGACGCACAAGGCCGTGGGCGGGCGGACAACATCGATCCCGCAGACCAGTGGGTGCTCAATCCGAACACCGGCGAATACGAACTGCGACTGACTCCTTCCGCACCGCAGTCGGCGGTCCCCGGGCCCCGCAGGTCCGACTCCCGTGCCGGGGGAACTGCGGGCGCGGTCCGCAGCCGTAAGACGACACCCGACCGGGACACTCCGGAGGTGCCGGGGCCACGCCGGCGCCGGGCCGTGCCCGAGGAGCCGCCGCCCGGGCGACGCGGTCGCCGGCCGGCGAAGAAGAAGTCGAAGGCGAAGAAGGTCCTGCTGTGGACCGGCGGAACCATGGCCTTCGTCCTGGTGGGCACGGCCGGCGCCGCCTACCTCTATCTGGAGCACCTCAACGACAACATCACCTCCGTCTCCGAGGACGGCGCGAGCACCGGTGGCTTCAGCAAGGACAAGGCGATCAACATCCTGCTGATCGGCACGGACAAGCGCACCGGCTCGGGCAACGAGGGGTACGGCGACTCCGGCAGCGTCGGCCACGCCGACACCACGATCCTGCTGCACGTCTCCAAGGACCGCACGAACGCGACCGCGCTGAGCATCCCGCGCGACCTGCTCGTGGACGTCCCGGACTGCCCGACCACGCAGGAGGACGGCTCCAGCAAGGTCATCCCGGGCACGGAGAACGTCCGCTTCAACACCAGCCTCGGCCAGGACGGCCGTACGCCCAGCTGCACCATGCGCACGGTGACCGAGCTGACCGGGGTCACCCCGGACAACTTCATGGTCGCCGACTTCAACGCGGTCAAGACGCTGACGACCGCGGTCGGCGGGGTCGAGGTGTGCCTGGCGAAGGACATCGACGACCCGGACTCGCACCTGAAGCTCTCCAAGGGCACGCACCTCATCGAGGGCGAGCAGGCGCTGGCCTTCGTGCGTACCCGGCACTCGGTGGGCTTCGGCGGCGACCTGAGCCGGATCCAGATCCAGCAGCAGTTCCTCAGCGCGCTGATGCGCAAGCTGAAGTCGAACGACACCCTCACCAGCCCCACCAAGATGATCAAGCTGGCGGAGGCGGGCACCAAGGCGCTGACCGTCGACTCCCAGCTCGACAGCATCGACAAGCTGAAGGACCTGGGTCTGGAGCTGGGCAAGCTCAACGTCAAGAACCTGACCTTCGCGACCGTGCCGGTGGTCGACAACCCGGCCGAGAAGGTGAAGGCCACGGTCGTCCTCAACCAGTCGACGGCGCCCACCGTCTTCCAGATGATCAAGGACGACGTCTCCTTCACCGAGGTGAAGGAGAAGGCGCAGGCGTCGAAGAACGCGGCGGCCGCGGCCGCCGCGGCCCGCCTCAAGGGGACCCAGTCCGCGGCCTCCGAGGTCCGGGTGCGGGTCATGAACGGCGGGGCCCCGGCCGGCAGCGCACAGGAGACTCTCAGCTGGCTGCAGAATGATGAGGGCGTGACGAAGTCCGAGAACGCGGGCAACGCACCGAAGGAACTCAGCAAGACGACACTCGAGTACGCGCCCGACCAGGCCGCCCAGGCCCGTAAGCTCGCCGCCGTCATGGGGCTGCCCGGGACCGCGCTGAAGCCGGGCGAGAGCGTCACCAACGCCCAGGGGCTGCCGACGATGACGTTGACCCTGGGCAAGGACTTCAAGGGCGCGGGCGTCTCCCTGACGACTCCGACGAAGGTGCCGGACACGGTGCAGAAGTCCACGGCGGACAAGGTCGAGTGCGCCAAGTAGTCACCAACTAGGTAACCCTGCGGGCCCGTCGAGCGTCTGACTGGACGCGGGACGGGCCCGTGTCAGGCGCACGGTGGGGAGGGCAGGGGAATGGCGCGGAGCAGTGTGCGGGGGGACGCTTGCGACGTCGAGGACGCGATGTCCACGACGACGGCGGACCAGGACGCATCCGAGGACGGGCACAGCCGTGGGGACGGCGGGTCCGGCACGGGTGACAGCGCATCCGGCGCGGGCGGCGACGGGTCCGGCGCGGACGACGGCGACGGCGGGCACAGAGCCGGCCACGGCACGGACCGCAGACGGCGCAGACGGCGCGTGCTGCGCTGGTCGGCGACGGTGCTGACACTGGTGATACTCGGCGGCGCGGGCGCGGGCTACCTCTACTTCCAGCGCCTCAACGCCAACATCAAGAGCGAGGACCTGAACCTGGGCGACGCCAAGGACCGGGCCGCCGAGACCAAGGCCAACGCGGCCGGGCAGAAGGCGCTGAACATCCTGCTGATCGGCTCCGACGCCCGTGACAGCACGGAGAACCAGAAGCTCGGCGGCGCGAAGGAGACCTTCAACGGCACCCCGCTCGCCGATGTGCAGATGCTGCTGCACGTGTCGGCGGACCGCAGCAACATGTCGGTGGTGAGCATGCCGCGCGACACGCTGCTGGACATGCCCAAGTGCACCGACCCCGACGACGGACACGTGTACCCGGCGAGGACCCGGGCCATGACGAACGAGTCGCTCGGCCGCGGCGGCCCGGGCTGCACGGTGGCCACGTGGGAGAAGCTCACGGACATCCACATCGACCACTTCATGATGATCGACTTCGCCGGTGTGGTGTCGATGGCGGACGCGATCGGCGGCGTTCCGGTGTGCGTGGACGCCAACGTCCACTCGCACACCAGCGACGGCAAGGGCTCCGGCCTGAAGCTGCGGAAGGGCACGCACGAGATCAAGGGCGAGCAGGCCCTGCAGTGGCTGCGCACCCGCTACGGCTTCGAGGACGACACCGACCTCGCCCGCGCCAAGGCGCAGCACATGTACATGAACTCGATGGTCCGCCAGCTGCGCTCCGAGGCCAGGCTGTCCAACCCGAACGCGCTGCGCAGGCTCGCCGAGGCCGCCACGAAGGCGATCACCGTCGACGACGGCCTGGACAGCATCACGAAGATGTACGACCTGGCGACCGAGCTGCAGAAGGTACCGACCGAGCGCATCACCATGACGACGATGCCCAACCGCTACGTCGGCAGCCGGGTGGAGCCCACCGAGGACGCCGCGAAGCTGTTCCGGCTGGTGCGCGAGGACATCGCCCTGGACGGCAAGGACACCGGGAAGGCCACCCCCACCGCGAGCCCGTCGCCGACGGTCACGGACCCGGCCGCCGCGGACGACGAGATCGCCGTACAGGTCCACAACAGCACCTACACCGACACGCTGGGCGCGGCGCGCGGGCGGGCGCTCGCGGTGACGCAGCTGCTGGTCGGCAAGGGCTTCACGCAGGCCGTGGCGGACACCTCGCCGGCCACCACCGAGGAGACGACGGTGATCCGCTACCCGAGCGCCGACCTCCGGGCCGACGCCCAGCGGGTGGCGACGGCCCTCGGCATCCCGTCGAGCCAGGTGAAGAAGTCCACCGATGTCTCCGGCGTCACGCTCTTCGTCGGCGCGGACTGGCGGTCGGGCTCGGCGTACGAGGCGCCGGAGGAGGACAACACGACGCCCGAGTCGGCGCAGACGATGAACGCCTCCGACACCAGCCAGTGCATGCACGTGGACCCGGACTACACCTGGTAGTCCGGGCCCCGCCGGGCGGTGCTCACTTCGCGCTGAGGACCGCCGGGCGGCGGGAGGCGATGACCTTCCTGGCCAGCGACTTCGGGCTGGTCAGGAATCCCCAGCCCCACGACATGTGCATGGTGGCCAGCGCCACGGGGATCCGCAGCCGCGCCTTCAGCGGCAGGCCCCGGCCGGCCGGCACCGACCCGGCGACGATCGCCGCGAGGTAGCCGCCGGGGACGACGAAGCCGAGCGGGGTGACGGCCGCGCCCACCACGATCCCGGCCGCGATCGCGCACACCGCGGTCGGCGGGGCGAGGTAGCGCAGGTTGATGGAGCCCTCGTGGTAGCGGGCGACGACGTGCCGCCAACGGCCGTAGTCCTTGTACTGCTTGGCGAGTGCCCTGACGCTCGGCCGCGGCCGGTACGACACCTTCAGCTCGGGCGAGAACCAGATCAGCCCGCCGGCCTCGCGGATGCGGAAGTTCAGCTCCCAGTCCTGGGCGCGTATGAACTCCTCGTTGTACCCGCCCTGTTGCTCCAGCGCCTCACGCCGGAAGACGCCGAGGTAGACGGTCTCGGCCGGGCCCGCCTGCCCTCCCGTGTGGAAGGCGGCGTTCCCCACCCCGATCTTCGAGGTCATGGCGGCGGCGACCGCGTGCTCCCAGTCGTTCTCGCCCTCGGCGTGCATGATGCCGCCGACGTTCTGCGCGCCGGTCTCCTCCAGGAGCCGGACGGCGGTGGCGATGTAGTTCGGCGAGAGCATGCCGTGCCCGTCGACGCGGACGACGACCGGATGCCGGGAGGCCCTGATCGCGGCGTTGAGCGCGGCGGGCGTACGGCCCGTCGGGTTGGGGACCGTGTGCACGCGCGGGTCTTCGGCCACGAGCCGGGCCGCGATCTCGTCCGTGCGGTCCGTGGACGGACCGAGGGCGATCACGACCTCCATCTCGCCGGCGTACTCCTGCGCGAGGATCGCTTGGACGGCTCCGCGCAGATGCCGCTCCTCGTTGAGGACGGGCATGATGACGGACACGGCGGGGAGCTGCACGTCGGACTTGGCGTTCATAGGAGGTTCACGTTACCGCGAACGGGGGACACGCTCGCGCCCCGCCGGGTGTGCTGCCCCGGACCGCAGATCGTATGGGCCTACGGTGCTCACGGCTCCCCCTCGTACGGCCGTCGCCCGGAGGTGACCCGCATGTCCCCGACCCCGCCCCGGCCCCCCGCCTCCCGGCATCCGCGCCGCCCGCCCCTGCGCTCCGTCCGGACGAAACGTCCCCGCTGGGCCATGCGGGCGACGATGACCCTCTCGGTGGTGATCCTGGCCTCGGCCGGCATCGGTCACTCGGTGGTCACCAGCCTCGACGCGGACATCGCCCGCGTCGACCCCTTCAAGGACATGAAGAACCGCCCGCGGGCCGGCCACGGCATGAACGTTCTGCTGGTCGGCACCGACGGCCGCGACCGGATCACCGAGCAGGAGCGCCGGCGCTACCGCCTGGGCGGCGCCCCCTGCCACTGCACCGACACCCTGATGATCGTGCACATCTCGGAGGACCGGGAGCGGGCGAGCGTGGTCAGCCTGCCGCGCGACTCCTACGCCGAGACACCCCCGCACACCGACCGGACCACCGGCCGGACGCACCACGGCCACCCGCTCAAAATCAACGCGGCGTACGCGGAGGGCGGCCCGCAGCTGACCGTGCGCACGGTCGAGCACATGACCCGGGTGAAGATCGATCACTACCTGGAGGTCGACTTCACCAGCTTCATGAGGACGGTGGACGTCCTCGGCGGTGTGAAGGTCTGCACGGCCCGGCACCTGAAGGACTCGTACACCGGCCTGGACCTCCCGCCCGGCACGCACACCCTCACCGGCGGCGAGGCCCTCCAGTACGTCCGCTCCCGGCACATCGACGCCGACTCCGACTTCGGCCGGGTCAAGCGCCAGCAGCGTTTCCTGGCGGCCCTGGTCGACCACGCGACCTCCTCCGGCATCCTGCTCAACCCGCTGAGGTTCCGTGACGTGGCGCGGGCGGTGCTCGGCTCGGTGCGCGCGGACCGCGGCTTCGGCACCGACGAACTCCTCGACCTCGGCCGCGCGATGCGCACCTTCTCCCCGTCCTCCTCGGAGTTCACCACCGTCCCCGTCGGCCAGGTGGGATACGCCGTGAAGGGCATCGGCTCGACCGTGAAGTGGGACCCGGTCAAGGCGGAGCGCCTCTTCCGGTCCCTGCGCGAGGACAAGCCGCTCGCCAAGCCCCCTCGCAGGCGCGAAACGGCCGTACGCGTCGAGGTGGCCCCGCAGCAGATCCGCGTCCACGTCGAGAACGGCACCCCCACCGTGGGCCTGGCGAAGCGGGTGGACGCGGCGCTGGCGGCCACCGGCTTCCGCACCACCGGCCGTCCGACTCCCGCCCCCGACCGCTCCGTCCGGCGCACGGTCATCTCGCACGACCCGCGCTGGGACCGCTCCGCGAGGTCACTGGCGGCGGCCTTCCCCGGCAGCGAACTGCGCAGCGTGCCCCGCCTCGGTCCGACGCTGAAGGTGACGGTCGGGGCGGACTTCCGGCAGGTGCGCAAGGTGCGGGCGGAGGAACGGGGGCACGGGCAGTTCGGGGTGGTGCGGGGGGACGAGGTGAGCTGTTCCTGAACGGCCGCCGCGGGCTCAGTCGTCGAAGCCCTCCGCCGCCCGCCGCTCCCTCAGCTCCATGATCGCCTGCCGGCGTGCCAGCCGGTGGGTGCGGCGGATCTGGGCCTCCTGGTAGCGGCGGCGGTCGCGGTCGGTCTCCGGGAGGACCGGCGGCACCCGGCGCGGCTTGCCGTCGGCGTCGACGGCGGCGAAGACGAGGTAGGCGGAGCCGACCTGGGTGGGGGGCGTGGACTCGTTCCAGCGCTCGGCCAGGACCCGTACGCCGACCTCCATGGAGGTCCGGCCGGTCCAGTTGACCTGGGCCTTCACATGGACGAGGTCACCGACGCGGACCGGCTCCAGGAACGCCATCTCGTCCATGGACGCGGTGACGGCGGGTCCGCCGGAGTGCCGGCCGGCCACCGCGCCCGCCGCGTCGTCGACGAGCTTCATGATCACACCGCCGTGCACCGTGCCCAGGAGGTTGGTGTCGTTGTGGGTCATGATGTGGCTGAGCGTGGTGCGGGACGCGGACGTGGGCTTGCCCGGTATGCCTGAGGTGTCCGAGTCCACTGCGGTGACCTGGTCTGTCATGACCTCCACCTTATGCCGAGGCGGACAACCCGGAACTTTGTGTCAGCTTGGCAACAGCGGGGCGCTGATTCTCCGACGGCCCTTGTACGACACACAGCCCGCACCGGCACACTAAGGCGCATGAACGATTGGCCCGAGGGATGGTCCGACAACAACCGCGGCTCCCGGTACGGACACGGCAGCGCGAGCGCACAGCCCGAGGGCGCGCGCGTGATGCGACAGGTCCGCCGCGGTCCGGCCGCCCCGCCGCAGGGTGCCGGCGTCCCGTCGCAGCCGTCGTACGTCGACGGCCAGGGATACGGCGACTACACGAACGCCCAGAACACCGGGTACGACAGCGGCTACAACACGGGCCACGTCTACGGCGGCGGATCCGACGGGCCCGGGGGCTACGGCACCCATGACCCGCGGCCCGCGCCGGACTGGCGGCGCCGGATCAAGTGGACCGCGATCACCGTCGTGACCGTGCTGGTCGTGACGACCGTCGGCACGTACTTCTGGGCCGACTCCAAGCTCAAGCGCGAGGTCGACCTGTCGAAGGTCATCGACCGGCCCGAGGAGGGCGAGGGCACCACCTACCTGATCGTCGGCTCCGACAGCCGTGAGGGCATGTCCGCGGAGGAGAAGAAGGCGCTGCACACCGGCTCCGCCGAGGGCAAGCGCACGGACTCGATGATGATCCTGCACACCGGGTCCAACGGCGACACGCTGATCTCGCTGCCGCGCGACTCGGACGTGGAGATCCCCTCGTTCGTCGGCTCGGAGTCCGGCAAGCGGTACGAGGGCACCGGCCGGCACACGAAGCTGAACGCCGCCTACGCGGAGGACGGCCCCGAACTGCTGGTGCGCACCGTCGAGTTCAACACCGGTCTGCGCATCGACCACTACGTGGAGATCGGCTTCGCCGGGTTCGCGAACATCGTGGACGCGGTCGGCGGCGTCGAGATGGACATACCGCAGGACATCAAGGACACCAAGTCCGGCGCGGACCTGAAGAAGGGCAAGCAGACCCTGAACGGCGAGCAGGCCCTCGCCTTCGTCCGTACCCGGTACGCGCTCGCGGGCTCCGACCTCGACCGCACGAAGAACCAGCAGAAGTTCCTCGCGGCCCTGGCCAACCAGGTGGCCACGCCCGGCACGGTCCTCAACCCGTTCACGCTCTACCCGACCATGGGCGCGGGCCTGGACTCCCTGATCGTCGACAAGGACATGGGCCTGTACGACCTGGCGAGCATGTTCTTCGCGATGAAGGGCGTCAACAGCGGTGACGGTAAGTCGATGAACATGCCGATCTCCGGCTCCTCCGGCGGCAATCTCGTCTGGGACGAGGCGAAGGTGAAGCAGCTGGTCGGCCAGCTGAAGAACGACGAGAAGGTCACGGTGTCGAGTGACTGACCGGCCCGGCGGCAGACCGCCGTTCGACGCCGTCCTGTGTGACGTCGACAACGTGATACGGCACTTCGACTCCTCTCACCTGGAGGCGCTGGAAAGCGCCGCGGGGCTGGCGGAGGGCACCACCAAGAAGGTGGCGTTCTCCCCCGAGGTCGACGGGCCGCTGCTGCTGGGCCGGATCACCGAGCAGGAGTGGGTGGAGGCGATCGCCCGCGGCCTGACCGGGCTGGTGGACGCGGAGACGGGCTGGGCGCTCGGCACCGCCCTGCTGGAGTCGCCGTTCCGGGCCGACGAGGCCGTGGTGACCCTGCTGCGCCGCGCCCGGGTCCGGGTGCCGCTGGTCCTCGTCTCCAACGCCAGCCTCGGCCTGGAGCGCGATCTGGACGCCCTCGGCCTGACCGAACTCGCCGACCACGTCGTCAACAGCGCCCGCGTCGGCCTCGCCAAACCCGACCCGCGCATCCTCGAACTGGGCGCGGAACGGGCGGGCGTACGGCCCGGGCGGTGCCTGTTCGTGGACGACACCCCGGAGAACGTCGAGGCGGCCGCCGCGCTGGGCATGACCGCCGTGCACTTCCGCGGGCCGGCCGACCTGGAACGGGCGCTGGAGCCGCTGTTCACCTGAGCCGTCCACCTCGCGGCCGCGCTCCTCGGGCTCGGGCGCGGACCGGCACAAGGGCACCCTCGGGGGTGCCCTTGTACGCGTTCAGGCGGCCGTCACATCGAGGCGCCCGCCATCGCGCGGCACATCTCGGCGCAGCGGCGACAGGACTCGGCGCAGCGCATCATCTGGGCGTCCTCCGGCATGGCCATACACGCCTCGGCGCACATGTCGCACGCCCTGGCGCACATCGCGCACATCTCGGCCGACATGGGCGAGCGGCGCATCATCATGTCGGCGCACATGCGGGTGGTCTCGGAACAGTCCATGAGCGCGCGCATGATCTGCATCTGGGCCTGGCCGCCCATCTGCATGCAGGAGCTCATGGTCTCCTCGCACACGCTGTGGCAGGACATGCACGCCTCGACGCAGTCCTGCATCTCCTTGCTCATCGTGGTCATGCTTCCGGGCTGGGTCATGACTCCTCCTGACGGAGAGGGGGGGCGGGGGCCCGGTCGGGCCCCTGTGCCCTTCCGTGGTACGCCTCCTGGCCGCTCCGCGCCATCGGACGACAGCGCAGCGGCCCCCGGCACGAGGCCGGGGGCCGCTGTTTCGGCAGGTCGGTGCCTTGTGACGCCGATGCCGGTCCAAGGGACCGTTACGGCAGGTTCCGCGCCATGACGATCCGCTGGACCTGGTTGGTGCCCTCGTAGATCTGCGTGATCTTGGCGTCGCGCATCATGCGCTCGACCGGGTAGTCGCGGGTGTAGCCGTAGCCGCCGAGGAGCTGCACCGCGTCCGTGGTGACCTCCATGGCGACGTCGGAGGCGAAGCACTTCGCGGCCGCGCCCTGGAAGGTGAGGTCGCGGTCGCCGCGCTCGGACTTGGCCGCCGCAGCGTACGTCAGCTGGCGGGCTGCCTCGATCTTCATGGCCATGTCGGCGAGCATGAACTGGATGCCCTGGAAGTCGGCGATCGGCTTGCCGAACTGCTTGCGCTCCTGGACGTAGTTCCTGGCGTAGTCGAAGGCGCCCTGGGCGACGCCGAGGGCCTGGGCGGCGATGGTGATGCGGGTGTGGTCGAGGGTCTGCATCGCGGTGGCGAAGCCCGTGCCCTCCTCGCCGATCATGCGGTCGGCGGGGATGCGGACGTTGTCGAAGTAGACCTCGCGGGTCGGGGAGCCCTTGATGCCGAGCTTCTTCTCCGGGGCGCCGAAGGAGACGCCCGGGTCGGACTTCTCGACGACGAAGGCCGAGATGCCCTTCGAGCGCTTCTCGGGGTCCGTCACCGCCATCACCGTGTAGTAGTCGGAGACGCCCGCGTTGGTGATCCAGCGCTTCACGCCGTTGAGGACGTAGTGGTCGCCGTCGCGGACCGCCTTCGTCTTCATGCCGGCCGCGTCCGAGCCCGCCTCCGGCTCGGAGAGGCAGTACGAGAACATCGCGTCGCCCTTGGCCAGCGGGGCCAGGTACTTCTTCTTCAGGTCCTCGGAGCCGGAGAGGATCACCGGGAGCGAACCCAGCTTGTTCACCGCGGGGATGAGTGAGGAGGAGACGCAGACCCGGGCGACCTCCTCGATGACGATCACCGTCGCCAGCGCGTCCGCGCCCGCGCCGCCGTACGACTCGGGGACGTGCACCGCGTGCAGGTCGTTGGCGACCAGCGCGTCGAGCGCCTCCTGCGGGAAGCGGGCCTCCTCGTCGACCGCGGCGGCGTACGGCGCGATCTTCGCCTCGGCCAGCGAGCGGATGGCGTCGCGGAGCATGTCGTGCTCCTCGGACGGGCGGTACAGGTCGAAGTCAGCCGATCCGGCCAAGGTCTCTCACGCTCCAAAACACTGGGGTGATCTCGCTAATTACCGTTAAGTAACTCAAATTTTAGGGGCCTGCCCACGACAGGGATACGTGACCTTGGCGACAAGGGAATCCGCACCCGGAAACGCACCGGAGAACTGCCCGGTGAGGGGCGTCCCCACGCCCCGACTATGCTCGTCCCGCGTCCGATCCCCGTCCAGCCCAGGAGCACCCATGGCCCTCAAGATCACCGTGATCGGCACCGGTTATCTCGGCGCCACGCACGCCGCGGCCATGGCCGAGCTGGGCTTCGAGGTCCTCGCCCTCGACGTCGTGCCGGAGAAGATCGAGATGCTGGAGCGGGGCGAGACCCCGATGTACGAGCCGGGTCTGGAGGAGCTGCTGCGCCGCCACGTCCCCGGGTTCGAGGGCTCCAGCGGGCGGCTGCGCTTCACCCAGGACTGGGCGGAGGTCGGCGCCTTCGGCGACGTCCACTTCGTCTGCGTCAACACACCGCAGAAGCACGGCGAGTACGCCTGCGACATGTCGTACGTCGAGTCCGCGATCGCCTCGCTGGCCCCGCACCTGCACGGGCCCGCCCTCGTCGTCGGCAAGTCGACCGTGCCCGTGGGCTCCGCCGACCGGCTCGCCCGGACGATCGCCCGGCTGGCGCCGGCCGGCGAGGACGCCGAGCTGGCCTGGAACCCGGAGTTCCTGCGGGAGGGGTTCGCGGTCCAGGACACGCTGCACCCGGACCGGATCGTCGTCGGGGTGCGCAGCGAGCGGGCCGAGAAGGTGCTGCGGGAGGTGTACGCCACGCCGGTCGAGGAGGGCTCGCCGTTCGTCGTCACCGACTTCCCGACCGCCGAGCTGGTGAAGACCTCCGCGAACTCCTTCCTCGCCACCAAGATCTCCTTCATCAACGCCATGGCGGAGGTGTGCGAGGCGGCCGGCGGTGACGTCGCCAAGCTGGCGGAGGCCATCGGCTACGACGACCGGATCGGGAAGAAGTTCCTGCGGGCCGGGATCGGGTTCGGCGGCGGCTGCCTGCCCAAGGACATCCGGGCGTTCATGGCCCGCGCCGGTGAGCTGGGCGCCGACCAGGCGCTGACCTTCCTGCGGGAGATCGACTCGATCAACATGCGCCAGCGCGGGCAGATGGTGGAGCTGGCCCGGCAGGCCCTCGGCGGCGGGCCCTTCCTGGGCAGGCGGGTCGCCGTGCTCGGGGCGACCTTCAAGCCGGACTCCGACGACGTGCGGGACTCGCCGGCCCTCAACGTCGCCGGGCAGATCCACCTCCAGGGCGGCCAGGTGACCGTCTACGACCCGAAGGGCATGGAGAACGCCCGCAGGGTCTTCCCGACCCTCGGCTACGCCGACTCGGCCCTGGGGGCCGTACGGGGCGCCGACGTCGTCCTGCACCTCACCGAGTGGCGGGAGTTCCGCGAGCTGGACCCGGAGGTGCTCGGGGAGGTCGCGGCGGCGCGGCTGATCCTCGACGGGCGCAACGCGCTCGACCCGGAGCTGTGGCGGAAGGCCGGCTGGACGTACCGGGCGATGGGCCGTCCGACCGCCTGAGCGGCCCGTCGGCCGGCGACGCCGGTTCGGCCGAGGCTCAGTCGGCCGAACCGGCGTCTGGGTGCATTCTGCCGCACCCGCGCGGGGCGTGAGGGGTGAACGTCCCGCGGGGGCCCGCGGGGGCCTCAGGCGTTCCTCGGGGTTTCTCCCTGGGTTACGGCGCCCGTGCGGCCGGGAACCCGTTCCTCCTGTGCGTCCGCCGGACGCTCACCGAGGAGGTTGCGCATGGCGCCCGTCGTCCGTCTCCGTTCCGTCGTACTCGACTGCACCGACCCCCACGCGCTCGCCGGTTTCTACGCGGCGCTCCTGGGCGGCACGCCCGAGGCCGAGGAGGACGACTGGGTCGTCCTGCGGGTCCCCGGCGGTCCCCGGCTCTCCTTCCAGCAGGTGGCGGAGTACACCCCGCCCGAGTGGCCCCGGGGCGACCGGAACGCGCAGCAGTTCCACCTCGACTTCGACGCGGGCGCCACGTGGGAGGAGGTCGACGCGGCCCACGAGCGGGTGCTGGCGCTGGGGGCGCGGCCGCTGGACCTCGAGGACCGGGAGAAGAAGGACTTCCAGGTGTACGCCGATCCGGCGGGGCATCCGTTCTGCCTCTGCCGGATCGAGGACCCCGACGCCCCCTAGCCCCGAGGCCCCCTGGCGCCGCCGTGACCGGTGGCGAAGGAGGGCGCGAAGGGGCGTTCGGGGTGCCCCGCCGGGGCGGCGCGGGCCGGCGGGGGGCGGGTACCGCCGGGGTCCCCGTCAGCCGTCGAGTTCGTCGATCCTGGCGTGGGACGGCCCCCGCGTCGCCCGGAGGTCGCGTGCCACGTCCTCCGCCGCGCCCAGCACCCGTACCGCGTTCTGCCAGGTCAGCTTGGCGAGGTCGGGCCGGGACCAGCCTCGGTCGAGGAGTTCGGCGATGAGGTTCGGGTAACCCGAGACGTCGTTGAGGCCCTCGGGGGTGAAGGCCGTGCCGTCGTAGTCCCCGCCGATGCCGAGGTGGTCGATGCCCGCCACCTCGCGCATGTGGTCGAGGTGGTCGGCGACCGTGGCGACCGTGGCGGTCGGGCGCGGGTGCCGCTCCTCGAAGGCGCGGTGCACCTTCATGGCCTCCGGTGTGGTGGCGAGGTGGTGGAAGCCGTGGGCGCGCATGTTCTCGTCGGCCGCGGCCGTCCAGTCCACGGCCGCCTGGAGCACGAACTTCGGCACGAACGTCACCATCGCGACGCCGCCGTTGGCGGGCAGCCGCTCCAGGACGTCGTCCGGGATGTTGCGCGGGTGGTCGCAGACGGCCCGGGACGAGGAGTGGGAGAAGATCACCGGCGCGGACGTCGCGTCCAGCGCGTCCCGCATCGTCGTCGCCGCCACGTGGGAGAGGTCGACGAGCATGCCGAGCCGGTTCATCTCCCGTACGACCTCACGGCCGAACGCCGACAGGCCGCCGCTCCTCGGCTCGTCGGTCGCGGAGTCCGCCCAGTCCACGTTGTCGTTGTGGGTGAGCGTCATGTAGCGCACGCCGAGCGCGTACAGGCCCCGCAGGGTGCCCAGGGAGTTGGCGATGGAGTGGCCGCCCTCGGCGCCCATGAGCGAGGCGATACGGCCTTCCGCGCGCGCCGCCTCCATGTCGCCGGCCGTGAGCGCGGCGCGCAGGTCGCCGGGGTGGCGGGCGATGAGCTGCCGGACGCAGTCGATCTGCTCCAGGGTCGCCGGGACCGCGTCGGGCTGGTCCGAGCGCACGTACACCGACCAGTACTGGGCGCCGACCCCGCCCGCGCGCAGCCGGGGGATGTCGGTGTGCAGGTGGGTGTGCTGGTCGGTGGCGATGTCCCGGGCGTCGAGGTCGTAGCGGACCTGCTCGCGCAGCGCCCAGGGCAGGTCGTTGTGCCCGTCGACGACCGGGAACTCGCGCAGCAGCTCCCGGGCCTCCTCCAGCGGGGTCATCGGCGTCACTTCCCGAAGCCGAAGCCGTTGCCGGACCCCTCGACCTTGGCGCGCAGCCGCTTGCCCTTCTCGGTGGCCTGGTCGTTGAGTTCCTGCTGGAAGTCGCGCATGCGGGCCAGCAGGTCCTCGTCGTGGGCGGCCAGGATGCGGGCGGCGAGCAGGCCCGCGTTGCGGGCGCCGCCGACCGAGACCGTGGCGACCGGCACACCGGCCGGCATCTGCACGATCGACAGGAGGCTGTCCATGCCGTCGAGGTACTTCAGCGGGACCGGGACGCCGATCACCGGCAGGGGGGTCACCGAGGCGAGCATGCCGGGCAGGTGGGCGGCGCCGCCCGCGCCGGCGATGATCACCTTCAGCCCGCGGTCGGCGGCCTGCTCGCCGTAGGCCACCATCTCGCGCGGCATGCGGTGGGCGGAGACGACGTCGACCTCGTAGTCGATCTCGAACTCGTCGAGGGCCTTGGCGGCGGCCTCCATGATGGGCCAGTCGGAGTCGGACCCCATGACGATGCCTACAACCGGGCTCATTCGGTGATCGTGCCTCTCAGGTAGCCGGCAGCGTGACGGGCGCGCTCCAGCACGTCGTCGAGGTCGTCGCCGTAGGTGTTGACGTGGCCGACCTTGCGGCCGGGCTTCACGTCCTTGCCGTACATGTGGATCTTGAGCTGGGGGTCGCGGGCCATGCAGTGCAGGTACGCGGAGTACATGTCGGGGTAGTCGCCGCCGAGGACGTTGACCATGACCGTCCACCTGGCGCGCGGGCGCGGGTCGCCCAGCGGCAGGTCGAGGACCGCGCGGACGTGGTTGGCGAACTGGCTGGTGATCGCGCCGTCCATGGACCAGTGGCCCGAGTTGTGCGGGCGCATCGCGAGTTCGTTGACGAGGATGCGGCCGTCGCGGGTCTGGAACAGCTCCACGGCGAGGTGGCCGACGACGCCGAGTTCCTTGGCGATGGTCAGGGCCATCTTCTCGGCGTGGAGCGCGAGGGTCTCGTCGAGGTCGGGCGCCGGGGCGATGACCGTGTCGCAGACGCCGTTGACCTGCTGCGACTCCACCACCGGGTAGGCGACGGCCTGGCCGTGCGGGGAGCGTACGACGTTGGCGGCGAGCTCGCGGACGTAGTCGACCTTCTCCTCGGCGAGGACGGGTACCCCGGCCCGGAAGGGGTCGGCGGCCTCCTCGACGGAGTCGACGACCCACACGCCCTTGCCGTCGTAGCCGCCGCGGACCGTCTTGAGGACGACGGGGAAGCCGTCGCCCTCCGCCGCGAAGGCCGCCACGTCCTGCGGGTCGCTCACGATCCTGTGCCGGGGGCACGGGATGCCGATCGCGTCGAGCTTCGCGCGCATCACGCCCTTGTCCTGGGCGTGCACGAGCGCCTCCGGGCCGGGGCGCACGGGGATGCCGTCCGCCTCCAGGGCCCTGAGGTGCTCGGTGGGGACGTGCTCGTGATCGAAGGTGATCACGTCGCAGCCCCGCGCGAAGTCACGCAGCGTGTCCAGGTCGCGGTAGTCGCCTACGACGACCTCGCTCACCACCTGGGCCGCTGAATCCTGGGGAGTGTCACTGAGGAGCTTGAACCTGATGCCCAACGGGATGCCCGCCTCGTGTGTCATACGAGCGAGCTGGCCTCCGCCGACCATGCCGACTACCGGGAACGTCACGCCCCTAGGGTATCGGCCACGTCGGACGGCCGGATTCCGTGGTTCTCACCCTGCCCCTTCCTGCCCCTTACCCTCCCGTTCCGGGCTTCTTTCCGGCCGGTTTCCGACCCGCGAGGCTCAGCACAGGAAACCTGGAAGGGTGGTGGTTAGCATGGCTGGGTTGACGAAACCGAACCCGGACGGGGGCCTGTACGACCATGGGACATGGTTCCTCGGGGGAAGGACGGCTGCGGAGACTCGTCCACGAGCTCGCCAAGTTCGGCGCCGTGGGTGGAGCGGGGCTGCTGGTCAACCTCGGTGTGTTCAATCTCGTGCGGCACGTCACCGACCTGCCGGTGGTGCGGGCCAGCGTCATCGCGACGGTCGTCGCCATCGTCTTCAACTACGTGGGGTTCCGGTACTTCGCCTACCGCGACCGGGACAAGAGCGGGCGCACGCGTGAGCTGACGCTGTTCCTGCTGTTCAGCGTGGTGGGGCTGGTCATAGAGAACGGGTTGCTGTTCCTGGCGACGTACGGCTTCGGGTGGGACAGCCAGCTGCAGAGCAACGTGTTCAAGTTCCTCGGGATCGGGGTCGCGACGCTGTTCCGGTTCTGGTCGTACCGGACGTGGGTGTTCCGGGCGCTTCCCGTGCGGGAGGCCGTGGCGGGGGCGGAGTCGATGCTGGCGGCGGAGTCACGCCGCCCGAAGCCGAAGCAGCGGGTGAGCTGAGCGGCCTCCTTCTGGGCAGGGCTGTCCGGGTGCGGGGCTGTCCGGCAGTGGTGACCGGGCTGGTGCGGGGCGTCCGGCGGCCGGTTCTCGGCGGTGGCCAGGGCGGTCCTGTCCGTCCGGCGGCCGGTGTTCCGTCGAGGCCGCGCACATCCGGTCCGTCCGGCGCGCGGGGTGTCGGCGGTGGCCAGGGCGCCCTGTCCGTCCGGCGGCCGGATGTCGGCGGAGGGTACGCAAACTCAGCCCGTCCGGCGATTGAGGACGAGGTCCGTTCAGGGCCGATGCGGGGGTCCGGGGGCGGCCGCCCCCGGCGAGGCCCACACCGAGGCACGGTGCGGCGAACCCCGGCCCAGGTGACCCCCCGCGCCTCCGCCCGGCAGGGTCTCCCAGGCCCTATCTGACCGTCGGCTCCGCCGGTTCCGGGGTCTTCTTTTCCGGGGTCGTCCGGGAGAGGAACAGGCCGAAGACCGGGGGCTGGGCCTGGAGCATTTCCAGGCGGCCGCCGTCGGCCTCGGCGAGGTCGCGGGCGACCGCGAGGCCGATGCCGGTGGAGTTGCGGCCGCTGATGGCGCGCTCGAAGATGCGGGCGCCGAGGTCGGCGGGGACGCCGGGGCCCTCGTCGGTGACCTCGATGACGGCCTGGTTGCCGGTGACGCGGGTGCGCAGGGCGACCGTGCCGCCGCCGTGCATCAGGGAGTTCTCGATCAGGGCGGCGAGCACCTGGGCGACCGCGCCGGGGGTGCCCACCGCCTCCAGGTGGCGCTTGCCGGAGCTGACGATGGCGCGGCCCACGCTGCGGTAGGCCGGGCGCCACTCGGCGAGCTGCTGCTGGATGACCTCGTCGAGGTCGAAGGTGACGGCGGAGCCGGTGCGGGGGTCGCGGGAGTTCGTGAGCAGGCGCTCGACCACGTCCGTGAGGCGTTCCACCTGGGTGAGCGCGATGGTGGCCTCCTCCTTCACCGTGTCCGGGTCGTCGGTGAGGGTGATCTCCTCCAGGCGCATCGACAGCGCGGTGAGCGGCGTCCGCAGCTGGTGGGAGGCGTCGGCGGCCAGGCGGCGCTCGGCGGTGAGCATGCGGGCGATCCGCTCGGCGGAGGAGTCGAGGACGTCGGCGACCCGGTCCAGCTCGGGGACGCCGTAGCGCTTGTGGCGGGGGCGGGGGTCGCCGGAACCGAGGCGTTCGGCGGTCTCGGCCAGGTCGGTGAGGGGGGAGGCGAGCCGGTTGGCCTGGCGGATGGCGAGGAGGACCGCGGCGATCACCGCGAGCAGCGCCACAAGCCCGATGATCAGCAGGGTGCGGCCGACCTCCCGGGTCACCGAGGAGCGCGGCTCCTCTATGACGACCGTCTCGCCCTCCTCTCCCACCGCCTTTCCGCGGATGACGTCGCCCTCGGGCTTGGTGCCGACCTCGATGGCCCGCTGCCCGGGGATGCGGATCACGGCGTAGCGGTCGTCCGTGACCTGGTCGTGCAGCACCTTCGCGTCGACGATCCCCGCGCCCAGCAGCCGGCTGTCCACGATGCTGGCCAGCCGCGCCGCCTCCAGCTCCACGCGCTCCTGCGCGCTGCTGCTGATGGTGCGCGTCTCCACGATGACGAGCGACACGCCGAAGACGGCGATCACGACGAGGACCACGGCGAGGGTGGACTGGATCAGACGGCGACGCACGGGGCCCTCCGGGCGATGGCTTTACGACGAGCGGTGGAGCAGCGCCCCGCGGGCGCGCGGGGAACCGCGCGACGGGCCCCCGACGGCCCGCGGTCGCGCACCGCCATGGACCCGCACGGCGGTGGCGCGCGCGGTCATCGCCTAACTCTTCTCGAAACGGAAGCCCACTCCGCGCACGGTGGCGATGTAACGCGGGTTCGCCGCGTCGTCACCGAGCTTCTTCCGCAGCCAGGAGATGTGCATGTCGAGCGTCTTGGTCGACGACCACCAGGTGGTGTCCCAGACCTCGCGCATCAACTGGTCCCGTGTGACGACCCGGCCGGCGTCCCGCACGAGCACCCGCAGCAGGTCGAACTCCTTGGCGGTGAGCTGGAGCTCCTCGTCGCCCATCCAGGCGCGGTGCGACTCGACGTCGATGCGCACGCCGTGGGTGGCGGGCGGCTGCTGGGGTTCGGCGGAGCCGCGCCGCAGCAGGGCCCGGACGCGGGCGAGCAGCTCGGCGAGGCGGAAGGGCTTGGTGACGTAGTCGTCGGCGCCCGCGTCCAGGCCGACGACGGTGTCCACCTCGTCGGCGCGCGCGGTCAGGATCAGGATCGGCACGCTGTGGCCCTCGGCGCGCAGCCGGCGTGCCACCTCCAGACCGTCCATGCCGGGCAGACCGAGGTCGAGCACGACCAGGTCGACGCCGCCCTGGATGCCGGCGTCGAGCGCGGACGGTCCGTCCTCCCGTACCTCGACCTCGTACCCTTCCCGGCGCAGTGCGCGGGCCAGCGGCTCCGAGATGGACGCATCGTCCTCGGCGAGCAGTACACGGGTCATGAGCTGATGGTAGTCCGCGCGGGGCAGGGCCAGAGGTGTGATGGTGACCTCCGTTTCTTACCTACGGACATCCCGGACAGCCGCCGCTCCCCCGTCCGGCCGATCGTGGGACGGACCTGTGGTCGAGGGATGTCATCCTGGTATGGACCTTGGAAACGGAGCCCTGGTTCCGTGATCACCTGTGATCCCGGTCTCAAGTCCTTCCTTATCCGGCACTGTCCTGTCGTATGGTGAAAGAACGCCTGTAGCACGCAGGGACCTTCGGCGCTCGACTTGACGCTGAGGGTCTCTTTTGTGTGCGGGCCGGTGCCCTGCCGGCCCTGGAAGGAACGACCTGTGGCCGGGCCCCACTCGCGGGGCGTGGATCCCGGTGGTCGCCGTCCGCCACTCCGACACCCGGAGCGGACCTCCCCCGGGCGTGGGGTGGACGGGCCGATCACGCCGGTGCCGGCCGCCCCACCGGGCGCGTAACGCTCCACTCATGCGTCCCGACCAGCAAGGAACGACCATGGCGTCCAGCCTGACGAAGGACTCGGCCCATCCGGGCACCCCCGGCTCCGGGAAGACCTTCTTCGGCCACCCCCGCGGACTGGCCACTCTCTTCATGACCGAGATGTGGGAGCGGTTCTCCTACTACGGCATGAAGGCTCTGCTCCCGCTGTACCTGGTGGCACCGGGCGGCCTGCACCTGAGCGCGGCCACCGCGACCGCGATCTACTCGGTGTACCTGTCCCTCGTGTACCTGCTCGCCCTCCCCGGCGGCTGGTTCGCGGACCGCGTCCTGGGCCCCCGCAAGACCGTCGCCGTCGCCGGCGCCATCATCATGCTCGGCCACCTCACCCTGGCCCTGCCGAACTCCGGCACCTTCTACGCGGGCCTCGGCCTGGTCGCCATCGGTTCCGGTCTGCTGAAGGCCAACATCTCCACGATGGTCGGCCACCTCTACGAGGGTGCCGACGACCCGCGCCGTGACGGTGGCTTCACCATCTTCTACATCGGCATCAACCTCGGCGCCTTCGCCGCCCCGCTGGTCATCGGCACCATCGGCGAGAACGTCAACTGGCACCTGGGCTTCGCGCTCGCCGCGCTCGGCATGGCGCTGGGTCTGGCCCAGTTCCTGCTCGGCGGCCGTCACCTCGACTCCCGCTCGGACGTCGTGCCGACCCCGATGACCGCCGCGGAGAAGACCGCCACGCTCCGCAAGGCGGGTCTGTGGGCCGCCGTCGCGATCGTCTTCTACGCGATCGTCGGCTTCTCCGGCCACTACACGCTGAACTGGCTGCTGGTCCCCATCACCATCGCCGGCCTCGTCATCCCGGTCCTGGTCATCGCCCGCATCAAGCGGGACAAGGAGCTGGACCGCGCCGAGCAGTCGAGGATGTCCGCGTACATCTGGTTCTTCGTCGCCGCGGCCGTGTTCTGGATGATCTACGACCAGGGCGGCTCCACGGTGTCGCTGTTCGCCGACTCCTCGGCGGACAACACGGTCTTCGGCTGGGAGTTCCCGGTCTCCTGGTACCAGTCGGTCAACCCGGTCATGATCATGGCGCTGGCCCCGGTCTTCGCCTGGGCGTGGCTGGCCCTGGCCCGGCGCGGCAAGGAGCCGAGCACCGCGACGAAGTTCGCCATGGGCCTGTTCATGATCGGCGCGTCCTTCTTCCTGTTCCTCGCCCCGCTGGCGATCGCCGACGGCGGTCACAAGGCGGCCGCGATGTGGCTGGTCGGCATCTACTTCGTCCAGACGATCGGTGAGCTCACCCTCTCCCCGGTCGGTCTGTCGGTCACCACGAAGATGGCGCCGGCGAAGTACGCCTCGCAGATGATGGGCGTCTGGTTCCTGGCCGTCACCGCCGGTGACGCCACGACCGGTCTGCTCTCCATCGCGGGCGTCGACCTCAACAAGACGGGCATCGTGGCCCTGCAGGCCGTGCTCGCCGTCGTGGCCGGTTCGGCGGTCTGGATGTACCGCAAGCGCGTGAAGGAGCTCATGGGCAACGTCAACTGACGTCCGGCCCGTTCTCTCCCCCCCGGAGGGCCACCGCGACCTCGGCCGCGGTGGCCCTCCGGGCGTTTCAGCGCAGCCGCCCGCGCCCGGGCATGAAGGTGAACACCGCCGCGCCCAGCAGTACCGCGGTGCCGGCGACCAGCCCCAGCGCCTTCAGGGTGCCGTGGTCAGCCGCGCCGGTCTCCGCGAGGCCGCCACCGGCCGCCGCCGTACCGCCGGAGGAGGACGAACCGCCGGAGGAGGACGAACCGTCGCCGCCGGACGCGCCGCTCGCCTGTTCGGTGGTGTCGAGGGTGAGGGAGACCTCCGAGGTGTCGGGGGTGCACGTAGTGGTCGTGCCGAGGGCCTCGATGGTGAGGACACCGGGGGCGAGGGTGGACACGCCGGTCGCGCCGGGCTTGTAGGTGCCGGTCAGGTCGGGGATCTCGATGGGGTCGCCCGACTTGATGGGCGCCTTGTTGGTCGGTCCGGTCACCTTCACCGAGCCCTGGTCCGCACCGCCGAGGACCACCTGCATCGACGGCTTGACGGAGTCGGCCGGGATGTCGATCGGGCTGTCCATCACCGACTTCTTGAACTGCACGGTGAGGTCGTAGGCGCCGCCGTTCTTCCTCGCGTTGATCTGCACGGGCGAGGTGGCCTTCTTCTCGCCGATGGGCGAGGCGCAGGTGTAGGGGACCTGGACGACCTTGCCCGTGAAGTCCGTCGGACCGCCGCCGTCGCCGGTTCCGGAGGGCGAGGGGGACGCCGGGGGCGACGCGGACGGGGTGCTCGACGGGGAGCCGGACGGTGACGACGACTGGCTCGGCGAGGTGGACTGCGAAGGGTCGGGCGAGCCGCTCGACGGGCTGCCCTCCCCCGCCGTCACGGTGATGGTCGCCGCCGGCTGCACCGGCTCCGTCGGCGCGCACCGGGTGTCGGTCGACATCGCGTTGACGACGTACGCGTCCGGCGTCAGCGTCACCTGCCCCGGCGCCGTGAGTTTCAGCGTGCCCTTCATCGCGGACAGCACCATGGCGCCGCCCTTGGGGATCGCCGGGTTCTCGCGCGGGCCCCGCATGGCGATGTCCGCGGTCTGCGCACCGGCCGCCTTGAGCGTGCCGGACGGCTGCACCGAGTTGGCGGGCAGGTCGATGATGTCGGGGTTCTTGGAGGCGGCCTGGGTGAACTTCCAGACGACGTCGACGGTGTCCCCGACCTTCGCCATGGCCGGCGCGGTGATCTCCACCTTGGTGGTGCCGTCGACGGGAGGCAGGCCGATGCCCGAGGGCGGGATGCAGCGGGTGGCGTACGACACCTCGGCCGCCTGGGCCTGCGGGACGGCCACGGCCAGCAGGGTGGCGGCTCCGCCGACCAGCACGGCGGCGGCCGCGGCGGCCGCGCCGCGCCGCCCGCGGGGCACCGCTCTGCCGGCGCTCCTGGCCCTGCCGGCCCGCTCCGCGCCGTCTGCCCTTTCGGCTCTCTCGCGCTCGCTCACGTGGTTCCCTTCCTGCCGGGAGTCGTGGGACTCGTCGGATGGTCGTCGTGCGGTGCGGAGAGCCGGCCCGCCGTACCCGGGTCGGAGTCCGGGGTGAACCACGGCAGGGTCGAGGCCGGTGCGGGCGCCCGCTCCCGGGCGGGTCCGCGCCGGGGAAGGCCCGGGAGGCGTACGGACGGGCGTGGGCGGCCGGCGGACCGGCGCGTCCCCCGGTGCTTGTCCGCCGGCCGCGGACCCCGGTGACCGCCCGCCGGGTGACCGCCCGCCGGGCGCGGCCGGACGCGGTCCACCACCGCCATCCCGACGCGGAACACCGCCGCCGGCACCACCAGGCAGACCAGGATCCAGAACAGGGTCACGCCCCAGGGGCGGCCCACGCCCCACGGCTGCTCGGCGAGGACCTTCCCGCCGTACTTCAGGGAGACGGTGTAGTCGCCGTGGGCGCCGCCGGTGAGTTCGACGGGCAGTTCGACGCGGGCCTTGGCGCCGGGAGCGATGGTGCCGCGCCACTGCCGTTCGTCCCACTGGGGGGCGAACACCCCGTGGGCGGTGCCGACCTGGAAGACGGGGTCCTTCACGGGTGCGGTGCCGACGTTGCCGACGGTGAAGGCCAGCGTGCGGGCGGGCGGGGCGCCGAACCAGGTGAGCAGACCGTCACCGCCCTCCAGCCGGGTGTCGGTGAGGACCGACAGACGTCCGCCGGCCGGCTCGGCGGGCAGCGGTGCGACGGCGTGTCCGGCCACCTGGAACACCGCGTCGGCCTGCGCCTTAGCCCCGGTCGCGGTGGCCACGTGCACCACGCACGGACACGGCACCGGCGGCTCGGCCACCGGCAGGGCCCGGCTGAAACGGCCGTCGGCGTCGGTGGTGACGGCCCGGCCGTCCGCGTTGGCACAGGAGTTGGTGCCGCCGACGATGCCCCTCGACGGCTCGGCCTGCCCGCAGATCAGCAGCATCAGCAGCGCGCGCGGCCGCCAGCCGCTGCCGCTGACCGTGATCGATCCCCCGGTGCCCGCCTGGGACTCGGACAGCTTCACGGTCGGGGTGCCGGCCGCCGACGCCGACCCCGCGCAGGGCGCCAGAAGCAGGGCGGCGAGCACCGCCGCCAGCGCAACGAACCGCGCCTTCCCGCTCACGCCGGCTCCCCCTCCGCGGCCGGGAGCCGCGCCGCGCTCGTACGGCGCCGGCGACGGCGTACGAGCGCGGCGGGGACCGTGGCGCACAGCAGCGCGCCGGCCGCCGTTCCCGCGGCCGCGTCCCACGGCACGAACCGTGCCGACGTGCGGGCCGTGGCGTGCGCGCCGCCGGACGCGGTGACCGTCAGGCGGACGGTGACGGCGTCCAGGGCGGGGCGGTCGGGCCAGGGTTCGTCGAGGTGCAGGCGGCGGCCCGGGGGCAGCCGGACGGGCAGGGTGCGCGGGGCACGGTCGAGGACGGGGCCGAGGACCCCGTCGGCGCGCACCGCGAGACGCGGGACGACGACCGTGGTACCGCGGTTGACCAGCTCGTACGTGATGCGGTCGGCGCGCACGGCCACGTGCTCGACGGTCAGCGCGGGCAGCCGCGGGCCGCCGACCCGCAGCAGCAGCCGTACCGTCCGCTCGCGGCCGGCCGCGTCCCGTACGACGAGCGTGCCGGAGCGGTCGCCGGGGGACGCGTCCGGGGGGACCGTGACCGTGAAGGGGACCTCGGCGCGGGTGCGGGCGGGGACGCGCAGGGCGGTCTCGGCGAGGGTGACCGGCAGGCGGGTGCCGTGCAGCCGGACGGTGAGCGGGCGCGCGCCCCGGTTGGTCACGGCGAGGGTGTCCTCGAGCACCGCGCCGGGCGCGCCCTCCGCGTAGAAGGACGGCCGCCCGTCGCCGGAGGGCGCGGCGGACCAGCCGTCGGCGGCGGGCGCGGCGGCCGGCAGGGGCGGCAGAAGCGGCAGGGTCAGCAGCAGGGCACAGGCGGCGGCGTACGGCATCGGCGGCTCCAGCGGTCGTACGGGACGTCGTACGGGGGTGACGGTCAGCGCGTCTGGTTCCGCCGGGTCAGCCACAGGGTTCCGGCCGCGCCGGCGAGGAGGACCGTGCCGCCGAGGGTGGCGAGGGCGATCGCGGAGTCCTCGGGGCCGGTCTGCGGGAGGGTGCCGCCGGTGCCGCCGCCGGTGGTGCCGCCACCGCTCGTCGTTGTGCCGCCCGTGGCCGTCACGTCCAGGGTGAGCGAGGGGCCGGGGTCGTTGGTGGGAGCGCAGGTGGTGGTCGTACCGAGCGCCTTGATGGTGAGCACACCCGGCGTGAAGGTGACCTTGCCGGTCCGCTTCGGGGTGTACGTGCCGCTCAGGTCGTTGATCTTGATGGGGGTGTCGGCCGGGATGGCCTCCTGGTTGGCCGGACCGGAGACGGCGAGGGTGCCGCTGTCGGCGCCGCCGAGCTTGATGGTGGCGCTCGGGTTCATGGCGCCCTTGCCGAGTTCGACCGGGCTGGAGGAGACACCCTTCTGCCAGGACATGGTGATCTTGTATCCGCCGCCGCTCTCGACGCCCCTGATGTCGATCGGCGAGACGGCGCTCTTGTCGCCGATGGGCGTCTTGCAGGCGTAGTTGACGTCGACGACCTCGGCCCTGGCCGCGGGGGCGGCCGTCCACACCACCGGGCCGGCCAGGGCCGCGACAGTCGCGAGTGCGGCGGTTCGCTTCCGGTACGACACGGTCCCCTCATTCCTGACAGCTCGTCGCCGCCGGTTACTGACGGCACATCAGATCGGGCCGTCAAGGTACGCCCGGGTCCGCGAGGAAGGAAGGGCAGACGCACACCGGAGTTGTGCCGATCCGGCGGGGGCGGGAGGGGGTGCGGGGGCCGGAGACGGCTTGGAGGCGCGCGTGGGGGTGAGAGGGGGGTGTGGGAGCCGGAGACGGCTTGGAGGCGCGGGTGGGGTGCGGAGGCGCCCCGGCGTGGGCAGGGGGCGTGAAGGCGGCCGGGTGGGCGTGGGGGCGCGGAAGGGGGTGGGGAGGCAGTGGGAGGCCGTCGGCGGGGCGGGTGCCAGGGGCGCGGGAGGGGGGCGGCGGACCGGGGGAGAAACCGGGGCGGGCTGAGGGCGAGGGGCATCGCGGGGCGGGCTGGGGGAAGACGGACGCTGCACGTCGGATCGGACGGCTCAGGCCGGACCATGTCGACTCAGGCCGGCTCGACTCAGTCCCGCTCGGCTCGGCTCAGACCGGCTCGGCTCGCTCAGACCGGCTCGGCTCGGCTCAGACCCGCTCGGCTCACTCGGCTCAGGCCGGCCCTGTTCACGCCCGCTCGGCTCAAGCCGGAACACGCGGGGCGAGCCCGGCCCCCGTGGCCGAGTGAGGTCACGTCGGGGCAGGGGGTGGCTTACGCCGGGGCGCCCAGTTCCGCCCACACCGTCTTGCCCGCGACGCCGGGGGTCCGGACGACCCCCCAGTCCAGGCAGAGCCGCTGCACGATGAACATGCCGTGGCCGCCGGGGCGGCCCGCGCGGTGGGGGGTGCGGGGGGCCGGCTGGCCCGTGCCGCGGTCGGAGACCTCGACGCGGATGACCTTGTTGTCGCAGCCGAGGAGGAGCTGGTCCGGACCCTCGGCGTGCAGGCAGGCGTTGGTGACCAGTTCGGAGACGACGAGCAGCACGTCCTCGGCGGCGGCCCGCTGGTCGGCCGTCGCGGCGGGCAGCCAGCCCCACGCGTACAGCGCCTGGCGGGCGAAGTCGCGGGCGAGCGGAACCACCCCGCTCTCGCCGTCGAAGCTCAGCCTGCGGACCTGACGACCCGCCGACGCCCCGGAAGCGCCGCTGGGCTCCGGGCCGCGGTCGCCCGGCGAGTAAGGCCGGGTGGTGCTCATCAGCGCTTCACCTCACCGATTCACCAGTTCATGATTCACACGATTCGAGACTTCCAGAGTGCACGAGATGTCACGGGCCCAGGAGCCGGTGCACCGGGCCCAGGAGCCAGTACACACGGCCCGCTGCCGTCGCACGGCCGGTCCGCTCATCCCGCCCCCTTCTCGCGCGTCGTGCTCTGTCACGCGCTGTGCCACCGACATGTTCAGGATGTCTCCTGCCCGACGGAACGGGCGGAACACCCCTCGTTCGCCCGGATCGTGCGCCGGATCGCCCGCCAGGTTCGTTTCCCCGGTCACGAGCCGCTCCGTCCGCCCCCCGCCCGCCCGACCGGCCGTCCCGCGGCACCGCACGCGACCGTGACACACGGCACGTGCCGGCCCCGCGGGGTCGTGGTCGTGGGGGCGTCGGGGCGGGCCACCGGGCCGCGCCGCACGCAGGGTCACCGCCGCACGCAGGGTCAGCCGTCCCCGTCGGCGAGGGCCGACTCGACCGTGTCGTGCACGGTGAAGACGGCGTCCGCGCCGGTGATCTCGAAGACCCGCGCCACCACGGGCTGCATACCCGCCAGGTGCACCCCGCCCCCGGCCGCCTCCGCCTTCAGGCGGGCGCCGAGCAGGACGTTGAGCCCCGTCGAGTCGCAGAATTCCAGCCGTGAGCAGTCCACGACAAGGCGGCTCAGCCCCTTGGCGAGGCACTCCTCCAATGGCTCACGCAACAAATCGGCTGTGTGGTGGTCGAGCTCCCCCGCCGGGATCACGACGGCGCTGGAGCCCTCTTCCCGCACCTCCACCAGAAGCCGGCCAGACTGTGCGCTGCCGACCGTCCCGCGGTCCATGCCGTGTCTCTCCCGAGGTCGTGACTGCTTACTGACGCCCTCGAACACTACGCCTTCGATACGCACTCCAACAGCCGAACAATCACCCACAAACGGACATAACCCAACAAATCGCACTTGCGATCGGTCAAGTAAAGCGGGTAGGGCTAGAGGAACACGTACCCGACACGGCCGGCTTTGGAGGCGCCGCACACCGTAGTGCACGCACTGGCTTCGGCAGCCATATGCCGAGAACGATGGAGGACATCATGTCATCCCGGCTCGACGCACCGCATACCCACAGGGCGACGTCGACACCCCCTCCGGACCAACTGAATCCCTTCACCCAGGGCATCGATCCCACCGACGGTCCCGCCGACCTACTGGCCGGGCTCCCGGAGATCCCCCCGTACGACGAGGTCGGACCCGTCGACGCGCGGGCCCTGTCCAAGACCCTCTTCGAGCGGCTGGAGTCGCTGGAGGAAGGGACGTACGAGTACTCGTACGTCCGTAACACGCTCGTCGAACTGAACCTCGCGCTGGTCAAGTTCGCCGCCTCCCGCTTCCGCTCCCGCAGCGAGCCCATGGAGGACATCATCCAGGTCGGGACGATCGGCCTGATCAAGGCGATCGACCGCTTCGAGCTCAGCCGGGGTGTGGAGTTCCCCACCTTCGCGATGCCAACCATCGTCGGCGAGATCAAGCGTTTCTTCCGCGACACCTCGTGGTCCGTGCGCGTCCCGCGCCGGCTCCAGGAGCTGCGGCTCGACCTGGCCAAGGCCGGTGACGAACTGGCCCAGAAGCTCGACCGCGCCCCCACCGTGGCCGAGCTGGCGGAACGTCTCGGCATCTCCAACGAGGAGGTCGTCGAGGGCATGGCCGCCTCGAACGCGTACACCGCCTCCTCGCTGGACGCCCAGCCCGAGGAGGACGACGCCGAGGGCGCCCTCGCGGACCGCATCGGTTACGAGGACCACGGACTCGAAGGCATCGAGTACGTCGAGTCGCTGAAGCCGCTGATCGCCGAGCTCCCGCCCCGGGACCGGCAGATCCTCTCCCTGCGGTTCGTCGCCGGCATGACCCAGTCGGAGATCGGCGAGGAACTCGGCATCTCCCAGATGCACGTCTCCCGCCTGCTCTCCCGAACCCTGGTGCGCCTGCGCAAGGGCCTGACGCTGGAGGAGTGAGCCACCCTCCGACCGCAGACCAGTGCGGTCCGCGCCCGGGTGAGCAACGTCGTGTGCTCACCCGGGCGCGGGCGTGGTCCAGGGGCCGAGGGGCGCGGCGCCCGATGGGCGGGCCGGTGCCACGCCCCCCGCCACACCGCTCCGCATCACGCGGCGCCCGGCCCGCGCCGAGGGGGCGCGGCACCCGACGGGCGGCCGGTGCCACACCCCCGCCACACGGCTCCGCATCACGCGGCGCCCGGCCCGGTTCACACGGACGCTCGAACTGGCCTTCCCGCCCCGCCCTTCCGCCTCCGTGCGTCCGACGACCCCGGCATCGTCCTCACGACCGCTCCCGGCCCCCATCCCCCACCTCCCGCACGCCGTCCGCACGAACTCCCCGTGTCCGCCGACCAGGACGCCCGGCGCTGCTCGCCCTCCTGGACGACCCGGCACGCCCGCTGGAGGAGACGTGCGACCTGCTCCTGAGCGTGTTCGGCCCCGCCCGGGTCGGCGCTCAGACCACGCGTACGCCCCGCCGCCACACCCCGGACACCAGCGGTACGCCCGGTCGGTAGGCCAGGTGGACGTGGCTCGGGGCGTCCAGGAGGGTCAGGTCGGCGTACGCGCCGGGGGTGAGGCGGCCGATGTCCGTGCGGCGCAGGGCCGCCGCGCCGCCCGCCGTGGCCGACCAGACGGCCTCGTCGGGGGTCATGTGCATGTCCCGCACGGCGAGCGCGACGCAGAACGGCACGGACGAGGTGAACGACGAGCCCGGGTTGCAGTCCGTGGACAGGGCGACGGTGACGCCCGCGTCGAGGAGACGGCGGGCGTCCGGCCACTCGGCGCGGGTGGAGAACTCGGCGCCGGGGAGCAGTGTGGCGACCGTACGGCTGTGGGCGAGGGCGTCCACGTCGGCGTCGGTGAGGTGGGTGCAGTGGTCGGCGCTGGCGGCGTCCAGTTCGACCGCCAGCTGGACGCCGGGGCCGTGGGAGAGCTGGTTGGCGTGGATGCGGGGGTGGAGGCCCTTGGCCTTGCCCGCCGTGAGGATCGCGCGGGCCTGGTCGCCGTCGAAGGCGCCCTTCTCGCAGAAGACGTCGATCCAGCGGGCGTGCGGGGCGCAGGCGTCGAGCATCTCGCCGGTGACCAGGGCGACGTACGCGGCCGGGTCGTCGGCGTAGTCGGGGGAGACGATGTGGGCGCCGAGGTAGGTGACCTCGTCGGTGTGGCGGGCGGCGAGACGCAGGGCGCGGGCCTCGTCGGCGACCGTCAGGCCGTAGCCGGACTTCGTCTCGAAGGTGGTGGTGCCCTGGCGGAGGGCCTCGGCGAGGTAACGGGTGAGGTTCGCCTCCAGTTCCTCGTCGGTGGCGGCGCGGGTGGCGGCGACGGTGGTGCGGATGCCGCCCGCCGTGTAACCGCGTCCCGACATGCGGGCGTTGAACTCCTCCGTCCGGTCGCCCGCGAAGACGAGGTGGGAGTGGGAGTCGACGAAGCCGGGCAGGACCGCCCGGCCGCCGGCGTCGAACCGGTTGTCAGTGGCGGGTGCTTTGCTTGATTCACCAGTCCACGCGACGCGGTCGCCGTCGATGACGACGGCCGCGTCCCGGACCAGTCCGAGGGGGGAGCCGTCACCGAGGGAGGGGTCGTTGGTGACCAGTGCGGCGATGTTGGTGATGACGGTGCTGCTGCTCATCGTGTCCTCGTGGGTGCCGGGGCAGGTGGGGGCGGGGCCGGTGGTCAGGCGCGCAGGGCTGCCACGGCCCGCGCGAGGGCCTGCGGCACGTCGGGGACGAGCGTGTGCGCACCGTCGCGTACGACGTGCCGGCCCGCGACGACGGTGTGCCGTACGTCCGCTGCCGTCGCCGCGAATACGGCCGTCTCGGCGCCGAGCCGGGGCAGCGGGCCCGCTGTCCTGACCGAGTCGAGCGCGACGGTCGTGAAGTCGGCGGCCGCGCCGGTCTCCAGGGTGCCCGTGTCGTCCCGGCCGAGGGCCGCGTGACCGTCGGCGGAGGCGGCCCGCAGCAGGGCGGCGGCCGTCCAGTGGCCGCGGGTGCGGGTGCGCAGCCGCTCGTTCAGCTCCATCGCGCGGGCCTCTTCGAGCAGGTCGATCACGGCGTGGCTGTCGGAGCCGAGGGAGAGCGGTGAGCCGGCCTGTTGGAGGGCGACCGCCGGGCCGATGCCGTCGGCGAGGTCCCGTTCGGTCGTGGGGCACATGCAGGTGCCGGTGCCGGAGCGGCCGATGAGGGCGATGTCCTCGTCGGTGAGGTGGGTGTTGTGGACGCCGGTGGTGCGCCGGCCGAGGACGCCGTGTTCGGCGAGGAGCTGTGCCGGCGTGCACCCGTGGGCCTCGCGACAGGCGTCGTTCTCGGCGGTCTGCTCGGACAGGTGGACGTGCAGCGGCGCCCCCCGCTCCTCGGCCCACCGCGCCACGGTCGCCAACTGGCCGGCGGGCACGGCCCGTACGGAGTGGATCGCCGCCCCGATCCGTGCGTGATCCCGTTCCTTGAGAAGTGAACAGCGTTCGGCCCAGGCGTCCGCGCTGCCGTCGGAGAAGCGGAGCTGGTGGGCGTTGGGCGGCTGTCCGAAGCCGGAGGAGAGATACACGGTGTCGAGGAGGGTGATGCGGACACCGGCTTCGGCGGCGGCCTCGATGAGGGCCTCGCCCATCGCGTTCGGGTCGGCGTAGGGGGTGCCGTCGGGGGTGTGGTGCACGTAGTGGAACTCGCCGACGGCCGTGACGCCGGCCAGGGCCATCTCGGCGTACACCGCGCGTGCGAGGGCGTGGTAGGTGTCGGGCGTGAGCCGGTCGGCGACGGAGTACATGACCTCGCGCCAGGTCCAGAAGGTGCCGGAGCCGACCTGGACGGTGGAGCGCAGGGCGCGGTGGAAGGCGTGGCTGTGGGCGTTCGCCAGGCCCGGCAGGGTGAGGCCGCGCAGCACCTCCGCGCCGGGCGGCGGGACGGGGGTGTCCGAGCGGGCGGCGGTGATGCGGCCGTCGGCCACCTCCAGCACGACGCCGGGCTCGACGTGGGTGCCGAGCCAGGCGTGCTCCAGCCAGTACGTCCGTGTCCGCTGCGTGGGGGTCACGTGCAGGCCAGCCCTTCCAGTACGTCGGCGAGCGCGCGCACCCCGGCCACGCAGTCGTCCTCGGCCGCGGACTCGGCCGGGGAGTGCGAGACGCCCGTGGGGTTGCGCACGAACAGCATGGCGGTCGGGATGCTCCCGGAGAGGATCCCGGCGTCGTGTCCGGCGCCCGTGCCCAGGACCGGGATCTTGAGGCCGGTGTCCGTGTCCAGGATGCGGGCGAGTTCGTCGCGCAGGGCGTGGTCGAACTCGACGACGGGCGTGAAGGACTCGCGGACGACGTCGAGGTCGACGCCGTGGGCCGCGGCGTGCTCGCGGGCCGCCTTCTCGACGCCGTCGACCACCTGGTCCAGGCTCTCCTGGTCGGCGGCGCGGGAGTCGAGCCAGCCGCGCACCAGGGAGGGGATGGCGTTGACGCCGTTCGGCTCGACGGAGATCTTGCCGAAGGTGGCGACGGCGCCCGCGAGTCGCGCCTCGCGCCGGGCGGCGAGCACGGTCTGCGCGTAGGACAGCATGGGGTCGCGCCGGTCCGCGAGCCGGGTGGTGCCGGCGTGGTTGGCCTCGCCCCGGAAGTCGAACCGCCAGCGGCCGTGCGGCCAGATGGCGCTGGCGATGCCCACCTGGTCGCCGCTGAGGTCGAGGGCTCGCCCCTGCTCGACGTGCAGTTCGACGAAGGCGCCGATCCGGGCCAGCCGCTCGGGGTCCGGTCCGATGGCGTCGGGGTCGTGGCCGGCGGCCTCCATGGCCTGCGGGAGCGTGATGCCGTCGCCGTCGGTCAGCCGGTGGGCCCGGTCGACGGTGAGCTGTCCGGCGGTGAGCCGGGAGCCCACGCAGGCGAGGCCGAAGCGGGCGCCTTCCTCGTCGCCGAAGTTGACGACGGCGAGGGGCTTGGCGAACGTCGTCCGCCGGGCGCGCAGTTCATCGAGCGCGGCGAAGGCGGACACGACTCCCAGGGGCCCGTCGAAGGCACCGCCGTCGGGCACGGAGTCGAGGTGCGACCCGGTGACGACGGCACCCCCGGCGGCGGGGTCCCCGAGCCAGGCCCACTGGTTGCCGTTCCGGTCGACCTCGTAGGCCAGGCCGCGCGCCTCGGCCTGCTCCCGGAACCAGGCCCGGCAGTCGGCGTCGGCGGCGGTCCAGGCGTAGCGGCGGTAGCCGCCGGAGGCGGGGTGACGGCCGATGGGGCGCAGGTCGCGCCACATCTCCTGGAAGGAGGCGGGAGGTGCGGCCGGTGGCGCGGCCGGCCGGCCGTCCTCGCCCTGGCGTCGGCTCACGCGTCGTCACCCTCGCGCATGGGCACCCGTACGCCCCGCTCGTCGGCCACCGTCTCGGCGATGTCGTATCCGGCGTCGACGTGCCGGATGACGCCCATGCCGGGGTCGTTGGTCAGCACCCGCCGGATCTTCTCGCCGCCCAGCTTCGTGCCGTCGGCCACCGTCACCTGCCCGGCGTGGAGGGACCGCCCCATGCCGACGCCGCCGCCGTGGTGGAGGGAGACCCAGGACGCGCCCGAGGCCACGTTGACCATG
Source organism: Streptomyces sp. NPDC014995 (assembly GCF_043080745.1). Taxonomy (NCBI): domain Bacteria; kingdom Bacillati; phylum Actinomycetota; class Actinomycetes; order Kitasatosporales; family Streptomycetaceae; genus Streptomyces; species Streptomyces sp. NPDC014995. Next base: position 203,698 of record NZ_JBIBVX010000015.1, on the reverse strand, counting down.
GCGTTCAGCAGCGGCCAGTCGGCGATCGCGTCGGAGCCGTCGAGCATGGCCTCGGTCTCGCGGTAGGGGGAGGCGACGGAGCCGCAGTCGAGGTGGTCGCGTCCGATGGCCAGCGGGGCGGCCAGCTCACCGCTCGCGACCATGTCGTTGAACCGCTCGCCGGCCTTGTCGCGCTCGCCGTAGCCGAGCCAGCAGATACGGGCGGGCAAGCCCTGGAAGTGGACCCGTTCCCCCGCCAGCTTGATCCAGCGGGCCAGGGACTCGTTCTCCGGGAAGAGGTCGAGGATCGCCTTGTCGGTCTTGGCGATGTCGGAGGCCTCGCCGGACAGGGCCGCCCAGCGGAAGGGGCCCTTGCCCTCGCAGAAGAGGGGGCGGATGTAGGCGGGGACGAAGCCGGGGAAGGCGAACGCCCGGTCGTATCCGGCCAGTCGGGCCTCCCCGCGGATGGAGTTGCCGTAGTCGAAGACCTCGGCGCCGGCGTCCAGGAAGCCGACCATCGCCTCGACGTGCCGGGCCATGGACTCACGGGCGCGGGTGGTGAAGCCCGCCGGGTCCTTCGCCGCGTAGGACGCCATGTCGTCGATGTCCACGCCGGTGGGCAGGTAGGACAGCGGGTCGTGGGCCGAGGTCTGGTCGGTGACGATGTCGATGGGCGCGCCCATGGCGAGGAGCCGCGGGACGAGGTCGGCGGCGTTGCCGAGGACGCCGATGGAGAGCGGGCGGCGCGCGTCCCGGGCCTCGACGGCCAGGTGCAGGGCGTGCTCCAGCGAGTCGGCCCTCACGTCGAGGTAGCGGTGCTCGATGCGGCGCTCGATGGCGCGCGGGTCGCAGTCGACGCAGATCGCGACGCCGTCGTTCATGGTCACGGCGAGCGGCTGGGCGCCGCCCATGCCGCCGAGGCCGGCGGTGAGGGTGATCGTGCCGGCGAGGGTGCCGCCGAACTTCTTCGCGGCGACGGCGGCGAAGGTCTCGTAGGTGCCCTGGAGGATGCCCTGGGTGCCGATGTAGATCCAGGAGCCGGCGGTCATCTGGCCGTACATGGTCAGCCCCAGCTGTTCCAGTCGGCGGAACTCCTCCCAGTTGGCCCAGTCGCCGACGAGGTTGGAGTTGGCGATCAGGACGCGCGGGGCCCACTCGTGGGTCTGCATGACGCCGACGGGGCGGCCGGACTGGACGAGCATCGTCTCGTCCTGCTTCAGGGTGCGCAGCGTGCGCACCATCGCGTCGAAGGAGCGCCAGTCACGCGCCGCCTTCCCGGTCCCGCCGTAGACGACGAGCTTGTCGGGGTGTTCGGCGACCTCGGGGTCGAGGTTGTTCTGGAGCATCCGCAGGGCGGCTTCCTGCTGCCATCCCAGGGCGCTCAGTTCCGTACCACGCGGCGCTCGTACGGAGCGGGGTCCTGACATGGTCTGCCTCCTCGCGACTGTGGTGCTGTTATTCACATCCTGACTTCTTGAATAGAGCTAGTCAATACGGACCGGGCAGCCGGACGCCGCCGACACGACCGCCGGAGGGAAGGGGAGTACCGACCGAGAACCGACCCGCAGAGCCGACCCGCAGAGCCGGAGCACAGGGGAGCGCACAGGTCACCCGCGCCACCCTGCACCTGCACCCGCACCCGCACACCCTGGCGCGCACCCGTGGACACGGTGTGAACGGGCGGGAAAAGAGGGACAGTTGACCCACATTAGTCAGCTCGGCGCATGTTCCGCTGGAAAATGCCAGAACCCTCACCCCTCGCGCATACGTTGCGTAGCGTCTTCCTCACTCAGCCGAACCGCAGGCGGGAGGGGAGCTGACGGTGCCCGGAATCGACGAGTGCCTACTGGAGGCCATGCGACTGCCCGGGGCCCGGGGAGCCGCGCTGGTCGACTGGACCAGCGGGCTGGCCCTGGGCACGGTCGGGGAGTTCCCGGGCGGTGACCACGAGGCCGCGGCCGCCGAGGCCGCGGAGGTCGCGCGGCTCACGGCGGAGCAGCGGGCGTTCACGCCCGACGGCGGGGACGGCGCGGAGGCCGCCGATCCGCCGGTCGAGGACCTGATCATCAGCAACCGGGACAGCTACCACGTCCTGCGGTTCGTGCCGACGTCCTTCGACAGCAGCGTGTTCCTGCACGTGTGGCTGGGCCGGTCGGACGGCAATCTCGCACTGGCCCGCATACGGCTGGGCGAGATGGCCGGACGGCTGGTGCTGGGATGACCGTCGTGGGGACGACCCCGCCGCCCCGGCTGCCGGTGCGGGACAAGGTGACGGCCCGGGACAGCGTGGGCGGCGGGGTGTCGCCGATGCTGACACGGCTCGCCGCCGAACGGGCCACCGGTGTCCTGGAGCGCGAGCGCGGCGCGCTCTACCTCGCCGAGGGCCGGGTGGTGCACGCCGAGAGCCCCCTCTCCCCCGGCCTCGACGTGCTCCTGTCGGCCCACGGCACACTCGACGCCGCCGTCTGGTGGGAGGCGGTGGAGCGGGCCGACCAGGAGCACGGCGCCGCCCGGCGGCTGCTCGACTCGGGCCGTATCGGGCGGGGCGCGCTGGAGGTGTGCCACCTGGGGGCGCTGTACGACGCCGCGTACTTCGCCCTCTCCCCCAGCAGCACACCGGGCCGCTTCCGGTACGGCACCGGGCACTGGTTCGGGGCGCTGCGGCCCGTCCCGGTCGACGCCGTGGAGCGCGAGACACTGCGCCGCCGCGAGCTGCTGCACCGTCTGTGGCCCGACCCGCTGCCGGACTCCGCGCCGCTGCTGCGGGCCGAGCCGGTGGCCGCGCCGGGGCCCACCGCCCGGCAGCGCGCGGTGCTGGCACTGGTGGACGGTGTGCGCACCGCGTCGGACATCGCCCGGGCGCTGGGCCGGCAGGCCTTCGCCACGCTGGTGGACGTCCGCCGGCTGGCGGCCGCCGGTCTGCTGACCGCGCGGTTCCCGCCGCCCGTCCCGCAGCCCCCGCCGGGGCCGGCCCTGCCCCGTGTCGACGACCCCGACATCACCTTGCTGAAGAGGCTCAGGGATGCGCTGGAGGCCCTTTGAACGGCAGCGACCGCGTGCCGAGAGGAGGGCGCTGATGGCGGCCGAGCCGGAGATACGCGCGGAGCTGCGGCGGCTGCGGGCCCGGGTGCCCCAGCTGACCGGGGCGCTCGCGGCGGGCGTGGACGGCCTCGTCCTCGCCCACGACACACCGGGCGGGGAACCGGAGGGCGTGGCCGCGCTCACCGCCACCGCCCTCGCCGTCGCCGTACGGATGGCGGACACGACCGGCCGGGGCGACTTCCGCGAGCTGCTCGTACGGGGCGCGTACGGCTACGTCGTGACGTACGCGGCCGGGGAGGGCGCCGTGCTGACGGTGCTCGCACAGGACCGCGTCAACGTCGGCCGGCTGCACCTGGAGGGCCGCCGGGCGGGCGCCCGCATCGGGGAGCTCGTCGACGCCGCGGCGGCACCACCGGCGGCCAACCCGGCCGGACCGGCTGCGCAGGCCCCGGCGAAGACCCCGGCGAAGACCCCGGCCAAGGGTCCGGTGAAAGCCCCGGCCAAGGGTCCGGCGAAGACCCCGGCGAAGACCCCGGCCAAGGGTCCGGTGAAAGCCCTGGTGAAGGCTCCCGCCACCACCGGCACCCGGAGCACGACAGACAGCACCACCGGCACCCCGAGCACCCACAGCACCCCGAGCACCACGGACAGCACCACCGGCCCCGCAGGATCCGCCGGCGCGCACAGCCCCCGCACCACGACCCCCACCGCCCGCACCACCACCGAAAGTTAGGAAACGAGGAACAGTCATGGCCAACACCGAAACCGCACTCAAGGAAGCGCTCGCCTCCATCGAGGGCGCCACCGGCGTCGCGCTCGTCGACTACACCAGCGGCATGGCGCTGGGCACGATGGGCGGCAGCAAGACCTTCGACCTCAACGTCGCCGCCGCCGGCAACACCGACGTGGTGCGCGCCAAGATGCGCACCATGGAGCACCTCGGACTCAAGGCGCAGATCGAGGACATCCTGATCACGCTGTCCGACCAGTACCACCTGATCCGTCTGCTCAGCGGCCGCGGCGGCAACGGGCTCTTCCTCTACCTCGTCCTGGACGCCAAGCGGGCCAACCTGGCGATGGCCCGCCACCAGCTGAAGCGGATCGAGGAGGACCTGGAGGTCTGACCCACCGGGCCCGTCCCTCCAGGTCCGGCCTTCCAGGTCCTGTCCTCCAGGTCCCAAGGCCCGCCGATCCGGTGCTCCAGATCCCAAGGCCCGCCGATCCGGTCCTCCAGGCCCGAAGGACCACCGGCCCGGCCCTCCAGATCCCAAGGACCACCGATCCGGCCCCCAGGTCCGAAGGACCGCCCTACACGAGTGCCGCGGTGCGGCGGCGCGCCCCACCCGGGGCCGCGTCGCCCGCCGCGATACCCGTACTGCGGTACGCCCTGACCGCCTTGCCGGCCGGACGGCCGCCGTTCCCGGCGAGCCAGTCGACCCGCACCCACAGCAGCGCCTCCTCGGCCCGCTCCAGCCGACCCAGCCAGGCCGCCTTCAGCCGCAGCCCCGTACCGCACCCGGCGAGCAGCATGCCGCCCGCGGCGGGGACGGCGAAGGCGCTGCCCAGCGCCGCGGCGAAGGCCAGCAGCAGCCACCAGCGGTGACCACGGCGCCAGGCCCGCACGGTCACCCCGCGGTCCTGGAGCACGTCCTGCCTGCCCGCACGGGCGGCCGCACGGGCGAGGGCGGTGTACCGCCTGCGGCGCGTCAGCGCCACCACCGCCACCGCCACGACGAACAGCGCGGCGCCCGCCGTCACCCCGATCCGCCGGCCCGTCATACCCGGGACCAGTACGCCGATACCGGCCGCGAACGCCCCGAGCCACCACAGCGGCGCCGCCCCGGCCCGTACGACGACGGCCACCCGAGCCAGTCCCTGACCTCCACGTGCCACGTTCCGCCTCCTCGTCGCCTCGGCAACACACCGAAATCTCTGGTCGAGCAGATTAGCGAGCGAACGTGAGATCCGTCTGAGAACCAGCCCTCATTCCACGAACAGCCCCCGCACCGCCGCCTTGGTGTCGAACTCCTCGAGCCGCGCCTGCGCGTCGGGCAGGTCGTCGCACATCGCCTCCAGCAGCACCCGCCCGAGCAGCATCGGCGCGCACGCGGTGTCGAAGGCGAGCCCCGTGCCGACGGCGGCCGGCAGCAGCAGGTCGGACACCTTGGCGACCGGCGCGAACGCCGAGTCGGCGACCGTCACCACGGCCAGCCCGGCCTCCTTGGCGTAGGAGAGGGCGTCGACGACCTCGCGGGGGTGGCGGGGCAGCGCGAAGCACAGCAGGGCGGAGGCGCCGGCGCGCACGGCCGCGTCGATCCGGTCGGGCAGCATCGAGCCGCCCTCGTGCAGCAGCCGGACGTCCGGGTGCACCTTGGCGGCGAAGTACGCGAAGCCGTACGCCTGGGAGGCGGCCGCCCGTAGGCCGAGCACGGGCAGCGGCCGCGAGGCCGCCAGCAGCCGTCCCGCCCGCTGCACGGGCCGCGGGTCGGAGAGCAGCTCCGCCAGGTGCTTGAGGTTCTCGATCTCGGCCTCGACGGCCTGCTGGTACTCGTTGTACGAGGCGGAGTCCGCCGTCTGCTCGACGGGCGCGACCTCGCGCAGGTGCTTGCGCAGGGCGGGGTAGCCGTCGAAGCCGAGCGCGACGGCGAAGCGGGTGACGGAGGGCTGGCTGACCCCGGCCAGTTCGGCCAGCTCGACGCTGGAGAGGAACGGCACGTCCGCGGCGCGCCGCACCATGCTGTGCGCGATGCGCCGCTGGGTCGGCGTCAGCCGGTGCCCCTCGAAGAGCGCCTGCAGCCGTGTGGCGGGGCTGTCCGTCACACCGGCCCCCGGATCCCTGTCCACGCTCATGCGCCTCTCTCCCCCTCCACCGGTACCTATTCAGCCAGCAAGAACTCTGCATGACGCTATACAGCGAGGCAAGCCGTCCCGCCCCCTTCCCGCATCCCACCCACGTCCGCCCGCCCGTCCCTTCCCGCCTCCCGGTCGGCGACCCCCCGGGCCGAAACGGGGGCTAACCCCAGTGCCACCGCCACGGCCCGTCCCTACGGTGGACGGCATGACGGGACGGGAGACCACCATGGACGCGCGGGACGCCGAACTGAAGAAGGAACTCAACGCCACCCTGCAGGCGCGCAGGGAGCTGGGCGAGGAGTACGAGCCCGCGCTGGTGGAGTCGTTCCTGGAGAAGGTCGACCAGCGCATCGACGGCGCGGTGGAGCGCCGGGTGCGCCGGCAGTTCGCGGAGCAGCAGATGGCGGCGGCCCGCGACGGCCGCTCGTCCGGGGCGACGGACTCCTGGGGCGAGCGCTTCGGCTTCGGCATCGTCTCGCTGGTGCTGGCGGTGCCCCTGTCCGCGATCGGCGTGGGCGCCGCGGACCTGCCCGGGCTGCTCGTCTCCTGGGCGGGCATCGTCGGCGTCAACGTGGTCCAGGCCGCCCGCACCACCCCGGGTCTCTTCGGCGGCCTGCGCCGCAAGTCCTCCCGGAGCGGGGACTGGGAGGACTGACCGGCCGTCAGCCGTCCCCGAAGCCGCGGAAGGTGCCGGTGGCGTCGGCGCAGTCGGCGTAGTCCTCGAAGTCCAGGTTGGCGATGCACAGGTTCGCGGAGACCTCCGGGAACCAGGCGGCCGGCACCCGGAAGGTCCGGCCGGGCTCGTCGTAGAGGTCGAGGGCGAGCAGCCGGTGCTGCGGGTCGGCCAGGGCGGTGGCGTCGGCGAGGAACAGGTGGGCGAGCTGTTCGTCCTCGTCGGCCGCGTTGTCCTCGTCCATCAACGCCGGGATGCCCACGTCGGCGAACCGCGGGTCGCTGACGAAGGTGGCGTGGTCCGCGTCGGACGCGGCGCACAGCGCGTTCCAGGCCGCGTCGTCCGTGAAGTCGGTGCGCAGCACGAGCGAGGTCAGGTCTCGGGGCTGGGGCAGTGGCATGCCCGGATGCTCTCAGAGGATGTGCGCGGGGACCGCCGCACCCCCGTTACCGGGGGGCGGGACGACGGCGGTCCCCGCGAGGGACGCGGGCCGGGTCAGGCCGGGCTTGCGCGTCCATGGCGTCCATGGAGGTCCGGGAGCCGCTCCGGAGGTCCGTGACGCCGTTTCGGTGCCGGCCGGGGCGGAGAGCCTCCTGCGTGCTAACGCCTGGGAGGTGCCCCAGCGCCCTGCCGACACCCACCAATGTGCCGGACCCGTGTTAAGCGTGTGCTGCGCGGACGTGACGCGCTCGTACCACTTCCGCGAAGTCCACGACTTTCGGTGGACGAACGGAAGTTCACCGCCGAAGGGCCCGGTTCACCGCAGGTTTCCCGGAGGTTCCGCTCCCGGGCCCCGGAAGCTACTTCCCGCCCTTGGCGAGGAACGCCAGCAGGTCCTGACGGCTGACGACGCCGGTGGGCTTGCCCTCGACGAGGACGATCGCGGCGTCCGCCGTGCCCAGCACGGACATCAGGTCACCGACCGGCTCGCCCGAGCCGACCTGCGGCAGCGGGGCGGACATGTGCTTCTCCAGCGGGTCCTCCAGGGAGGCCTTCTTGTTGAACAGGGCGTCGAGCAGCTCGCGTTCCACGACCGAGCCGACGACCTCCGCGGCCATCACGTCCGGGTGGCCGGCGCCCGGCTTCACGACCGGCATCTGCGAGACGCCGTACTCGCGCAGCACCTCGATGGCCTGGCCGACGGTCTCGTCGGGGTGCATGTGGACGAGGGACGGGATGGAGCCGGCCGCCTTGTCGTTGAGGACGTCGGCGACGCGGGCGCTGGGGCCCTCGTCCTCCAGGAAGCCGTAGTCGGCCATCCACTCGTCGTTGAAGATCTTGCTGAGGTAGCCGCGTCCGCTGTCGGGCAGCAGCACGACCACGACGTCGTCCGGGCCGAGCCGCTCGGCGACCCGCAGCGCGGCGACGACGGCCATCCCGCAGGAGCCGCCCACCAGCAGGCCCTCCTCCTTGGCCAGCCGCCGGGTCATCTGGAAGGAGTCCTTGTCGGAGACCGGCACGATCTCGTCGGCGATGGTCCGGTCGTAGGCGGTCGGCCAGAAGTCCTCACCGACGCCCTCGACGAGATACGGCCGCCCCGAGCCGCCCGAGTAGACGGAACCCTCGGGGTCGGCGCCGATGACCTGCACCGCGCCGTCGCTGACGTCCTTCAGGTACCGGCCGGTGCCGGAGATGGTCCCGCCCGTGCCGACGCCCGCCACGAAGTGGGTGATCCGCCCCTCGGTCTGCTCCCACAGCTCGGGGCCGGTGGAGTGGTAGTGGGAGAGCGGGTTGTGGGGGTTGGAGTACTGGTCGGGCTTCCACGCGCCCGGGGTCTCGCGCACCAGCCGGTCGGAGACGTTGTAGTAGGAGTCCGGGTGCTCCGGGTCCACTGCGGTCGGGCAGACGACGACCTCGGCGCCGTACGCCCGCAGCACGTTGATCTTGTCGGTGCTCACCTTGTCGGGGCACACGAAGATGCACTTGTACCCCTTCTGCTGCGCCACGATGGCGAGCCCCACACCGGTGTTGCCGCTGGTGGGCTCGACGATGGTCCCGCCGGGCTTGAGCTCCCCGCTCTGCTCGGCGGCCTCGATCATGCGCAGGGCGATGCGGTCCTTCACGGAGCCGCCCGGGTTGAAGTACTCCACCTTGGCCAGGACGGTCGCCTGGATGCCCTTGGTCACGCTGTTGAGCTTCACCAGCGGGGTGTTGCCGACGAGGCTGATCATCGAGTCGTGGAATTGCACCGTTGTCTCCGGTTGCTTGCAAAACAGTGGTCGTCAGTGGTCCCGCCAGCCTACGGCCCCGGCAGTGACGTTCACTCACTGTCGAGATTGGCGGACGGTCCGTACGGGGCAAGGAGTGGGTGTACGGACACGAGGAGGTGGCGTCGAGGCATGACGAGCATGTCCAGGGCAAGAGTGGCCCGACGCATCGCGGCCGGCGCGGCCTACGGTGGCGGCGGGATCGGGCTGGCCGGGGCAGCGGTCGTCGGACTGCTGCTGGCGGAGGCGCAACTGGCGCGGCGCCATGTCAACGGCAACGGCGCCCACCCACGCGTACCGCAGGCCGACGGCCTCTACGGCCGAGCCTACGCCGCCCCCGGCATCGAGGCCCTGCGGCTGACCCTGCTCGGCGACTCGACGGCGGCGGGCCAGGGCGTCCGCCGGGCGGGACAGACGCCGGGCGCGCTGCTGGCCTCCGGTCTGGCCGCGGTGGCGGAGCGCCCGGTGAAGCTGCGGAACGTGGCGCTGCCCGGCGCCCAGTCCGACGACCTCGACCGGCAGGTCGGGCTGACCCTCGGCGACGCCGACCGGGTGCCCGACGTCTGCGTGATCATGATCGGCGCGAACGACGTCACCCACCGTATGCCGCCCACCCGTTCGGTACGTCACCTCTCGGCGGCGGTACGGCGGCTGCGCACGGCCGGCGCGGAGGTGATCGTCGGCACCTGCCCCGACCTGGGCACGATCGAACCCGTCGGCCAGCCCCTGCGGTGGCTGGCCCGCCGCGCCTCCCGCCAGCTGGCGGCCGCCCAGACGATCGGCGTCGTCGGACAGGGCGGCCGCACGGTGTCGCTGGGCGACCTGCTGGGCCCCGAGTTCGAGGCGAACCCGCGCGAGCTGTTCGGCCCCGACCACTACCACCCCTCGGCGGAGGGCTACGCCACGGCGGCGATGGCGGTCCTGCCGACGGTCTGCGCCGCTCTGGGTCTGTGGCCGGCCGAGGAGGAGCGCCCGGACGTCTTCCGCCGCGAGGGCTTCCTGCCGGTGGCCCGGGCCGCGGCCGAGGCGGCGTCCGAGGCGGGCACCGAGGTCACGGCGGCGATGCCGACGGGGCCGCGGGGCCCGTGGGCGCTGCTGAAGAGGAGGAGGCGGCGGCGGGTACCCGAACCGGAGACGACGCCGGCCAGTCCGTCCGGCGTCTGAGGGCGGGGCCCGATCGGCAGCGCGACCACCGGAGGACCAAGCAAGCGCTTAGAAAGTGCGGTCAGGGTCACACCGTCAGGCCCGTGACCCTGACCATACGTACAGGTAACTTCCCACACAGCCGTGTCCGAAGTTGTCCCTCGCGCAGCGCCCCACAGCCCGGCCACCGCCCGTCGACGAGGCGCTGCGCGCCGCCCCTTCCTGTCTGGAGCCGTGATGCCCGAAGCCGTCATCGTCTCGACCGCCCGCTCCCCCATCGGCCGCGCCGGCAAGGGCTCCCTCAAGGACCTGCGCCCGGACGACCTGACCGCCACGATCATCCAGGCGGCCCTCGCCAAGGTCCCCGAACTGGACCCGAAGGACATCGACGACCTGATGCTCGGCTGCGGCCTCCCGGGCGGCGAGCAGGGTCACAACCTCGGCCGGATCGTCGCCGTACAGATGGGCATGGACCACCTGCCCGGCTGCACGGTCACCCGCTACTGCTCCTCGTCCCTGCAGACCAGCCGCATGGCCCTGCACGCCATCAAGGCCGGCGAGGGCGACGTCTTCCTCTCGGCCGGCGTCGAGATGGTCTCCCGCTACGCCAACGGCACCTCGGACATGCCGGGCACGCACAACCCGCTGTTCGCCGAGGCCGAGGCCCGCACGGCGGCCGTCGCCGCGCAGGAGGGCACCACCTGGCACGACCCGCGCGAGGACGGTCTCGTCCCGGACGCCTACATCGCGATGGGGCAGACCGCGGAGAACCTCGCCCGCTGGAAGGGCGTCACCCGGCAGGAGATGGACGAGTTCGGCGTCCGCTCCCAGAACCTCGCCGAGGAAGCCCTCAAGAACGGCTTCTGGGAGCGCGAGATCACCCCGGTGACCCTCCCCGACGGCACGGTCGTCAGCAAGGACGACGGCCCGCGCGCCGGCGTCACCCTGGAGGGCGTCCAGGGCCTGAAGCCGGTGTTCCGCCCCGACGGCCTGGTCACCGCCGCCAACTGCTGCCCGCTGAACGACGGCGCCGCCGCGGTCGTCATCATGAGCGACACCAAGGCCCGCGAGCTCGGCCTCACCCCGCTCGCCCGCATCGTGTCGACCGGCGTCTCCGGCCTCTCCCCCGAGATCATGGGCCTCGGTCCGGTCGAGGCCAGCCAGCAGGCCCTCCGCCGCGCGGGCCTCACCATCGACGACATCGACCTGGTCGAGATCAACGAGGCGTTCGCCGCGCAGGTGATCCCCTCCTACCGCGAGCTCGGCATCGACCTCGACAAGCTGAACGTCAACGGCGGCGCCATCGCCGTCGGCCACCCCTTCGGCATGACCGGCGCCCGGATCACCGGCACGCTCATCAACTCGCTCCAGTTCCACGACAAGCAGTTCGGCCTGGAGACGATGTGCGTCGGCGGCGGCCAGGGCATGGCGATGGTCATCGAGCGCCTCAGCTGAGCCACCCGGCAGCCGTCGCGCGGACCTCTCGGTAGCCGCTGCGGCACCCACCGTGAACGGTCGGCCCGGAGTCCGGGAAACCCCTGGACTCCGGGCCGTTCTGTGATCCAATCTCCCCCAGGATGTGACCTATCTCCCTCGCCGCAGGGATTCACCAGCTCAGAGCCGTTGCGCCACAGACCCCAGACCCAAAGTCCTGTCCGTTTCGTGACGTTACGCACTGACAGCTGGATAGTCCGCCCTTCAAGCTGATGTAGGAAGTCGGGGTCGACTTTGAACCGGGAGTACGTCAGTGAGCGCCATGCCGATCGCCTTGCTGGTCACCACGGCCGCCACGGGCGCCGTGGGTGTCGCCGTCCTGCGCACCCTCGTGCAGCTGCGCCGTCAGGTCGCGGCCCTGCGCGCCGAGCTCATCGAGAACCACGCCTTCGGGACGCCCGGCTTCGTTCCGGCCGCCCGCGGCGCGGCCGACACGGATGAGATACGCGCCGCGGTCGCCGAGGCGCTCGCCGAGGAGCGGGAGCGGGAGCTGGCCGAGGCGCGCGCGTTCTGGGCCGCGCAGGAGTCCCGTGACGTCTCCGACGCGCCCTCCCTGCTGGGCCTGCCGGACAGCGAGCTGTTCCTGCCCCGCCAGGCCGACTTCGTGGGCCTGGAGCCGCTGGAGCCGGTGAGCGAGCCGACCGCGGACACCGACGAGTTCGCCGGGGAGTCCCCGGAGCTGGCCGCGGCCCGCCGCCGCCACCCCTCGCACCCCGACTTCGTCCCGGTCCAGTCGCCGGTCGTCAACGACCACGAACGCACGGTGGCCGCCCTGGAGGACCTCGCCGCCTCCCGCACCGAACTGACCGACGTCCGCCCCGGCCCGCTCGGCACCCTCGACGTCTATGTCTTCGCCGACGGCACCACCCTGTGCATGACCCCCGGCCACCGCGAGACGGCAGAACGCCTGGCCAGGGCCCTCACGGCGGGCGAGACCCCGTACCTGCTGGGCGGCTCGGGCATCTCGGGCGCGTACGCCCTGACGTTCGCCTGCGGCGAGGAGAGCGTCTACATCCTGGCGGACCGGGTCATAGCGAGCCTCTAGCGCCCGGACGCCGGCTCATACCCCCGCCCGTTTCTGCGCCTCCTCCACCCGGGCGACCGCCTCGGCGACCTCGTCCTCGCTCGTCAGCACCACCGCGAGGTCGTGTCCGGCGACGGTGATCTGGTCGGCGGCGGCGAACATTCCGGCGTCGGGCATCTCCCGGGGCTCGACCCCGGGCTCCTCGATGCGCTGCGCCCACCGGGCCAGTTCTCTGGCCAGTTCCAGGGCCTCGGCGGCGGCCCCTCTCTGGAGCCGGCTCTGGGGTGCCGCCCTCAGACGATCGGCAAAGTGATCCACCGCACGGGACAGAGGCGTCGTATCAACCACGCGGTGAGCGTACGCGTCGCACCGAGACTGTTGCCAACGGGCGAACGCTCAGGCACCGTGACCTGAAGGACCGGCTTACAGCCCATTGCGTTCGGAGGCGCCGATGTCCCAAGTCTTCTCCGAGGAGACCCATCGCAACCTGCTAGCCCGTATCCCCCACTGCACCGGTCGTGAAGTCGCCGACTGGTTGCGCACCGTCCACGAAGGCCCCGCTCTCCGCTTCGAGGAGAGGGTCAGCTGGCTGCGCCACGAGCACAACCTCGCGTACGGCCACGCCAAGGCGATCATCCACGAGTACGACCTGAGGAGGGCCGCGCGCAAGTTGCTGTAGCGCGCTCGCACGACACCCCCATCCGGACACGCACATGAGGAAGGGCCCCGGGGTTCCCCGGGGCCCTTCCTCATGTGCGACCGGTCGCGCTAGTCGTTGCTGTTCAGGATCGCGAGGAGTCGCAGGAACTCCAGGTAGATCCACACCAGCGTCAGCGTGAGGCCGAAGGCGGCGAGCCAGGCCTCCTCGCGCGGTGCGCCGTAGGCGATGCCGTCCTCGACCTGCTTGAAGTCCAGGGCGAGGAAGCAGGCACCGAGGATGATGCCGATGACACCGAAGACGATGCCGAGAGTGCCGCTGCGGAAGCCGAGGCCGTCGCCGCCACCGAAGACGGTGAACAGCAGGTTCACGGCCATCAGCAGGACGAAGCCGAGCGCGGCCGCCATGACGAAGCCGTAGAAGCGGCGGTTGACGCGGATCCAGCCCGCCTTGTAGGCCACGAGCACACCGGCGAAGACCGCCATGGTGCCGAGGACGGCCTGGGCGACGACCCCGTCCGCGATGTACGTGGACACCGCGCTGGAGATCACGCCGAGGAAGACGCCCTCGAGGGCGGCGTACGACAGGATCAGCGCCGGCGACGGGCGGCGCTTGAAGGACTGGACGAGCGCCAGCACCATCGCGACCAGACCGGCGCCGATGGCGATGCCGTAGGACTTGCCGAGGTTGGCCTCGTCGACGGGCAGCAGCAGCCACGACAGGACGGCGGTCACGACCACGGTACCGAGCGTCGTCGCGGTGCGCGCGACCACGTCGTCCATGGTCATCACACCGGCGGTGGTGACCGGGGCCTGCGGGGCGCCGTACTGCACGTCCTGCTGGGCGTAGGGGTTCTGCGCGTAGGGGTTGCCGGCCGGCTGGGCATACGGGCTGCCCTGCGCGTACGGGTTGCCCTGCTGCGTACCGACAGCGGGACCCCCGGCCTGCGGCGCGGCGTTGAAGCCCGCGTAGCCGTTGTCGCGGCTGAACCCCCGTCGCGAGAAGACCGGGTTTCTGCTCCTCATTTCACTCCTCCATGGCCACACAGCGCAGCCTTGGCTCAAGAGTAATAGGTGGGCAAAGGATTGACCCTAGTGCTTGGGGAGGATCTTTCCCTCGTCGTGCTGCGCAACACGCTACGTCCCTCCCTGATTCCCGGCACCGGAGGGGCTCATTCATGACCGACCCGGTACATGCCCGGAACCGGTCGGAGATCACCCGCTCACCTCGCCCCCACTCACCCGAACGGGAAGCCCGTGTACCCCTCGGCCAGGTCGGTCTCCGCCGCCCGGGAGGACGCGATCCGCTCCAGGCGGGCGAGCTGGAGGCGGTCCTCGAAGGGGGTGGCGTCCGGGGCGCGGTGCAGGAGCGTCGTCATGTCGTGGCTGAACCGCTCGGCCTGCCACACCCGGCGCAGACAGGTCTCCGAGTACGCGTCGAGCAGCTCCGGCGAACCGGTCTCCCGCTCGTACGTCAGCGCCCGCGCGAAGGTGACGACGTCGCCGACGGCCAGGTTCAGGCCCTTGGCGCCGGTCGGCGGCACGATGTGGGCCGCGTCCCCGGCGAGGAAGAGACGGCCGTGCCGCATGGGCTCGTGGACGTAGGAGCGCATGGAGGTGACCGACTTCTGGGTGATCGGGCCGCGCTCCAGTCGCCAGTCGTCGGCCGTCTCGAAGCGGCGCTCCAGCTCGGCCCAGATGTCGTCGTCGCTCCACGCCTCGGCGTCCGTGCCCTCGGGCACCTGGAGGTAGAGGCGGGAGACGGACGGGGAGCGCATGGACAGCAGCGCGAAGCCGCGCTCGTGGCGGGCGTAGACCAGTTCGTCGTGGGAGGGCGGCACGTCGGCGAGGATGCCGAGCCAGCCGAAGGGGTACGCCCGTTCGAAGACCCGGGTCAGCTCGGCGGGTATCGCCTTGCGGGCCACGCCCCAGAAGCCGTCGCAGCCGACGACGTAGTCGCACTCCAGGACGTCCTCGGCGCCCCGGTGCCCAAAGCGCACGCGCGGGCCGGCGGTGGCCTCCTCGCCGACGTTCTCGACGGCGAGCGCCTCCGCCTCGAAGAGCAGCGGACCGCCCTCCTTCAGCTGGAGGGCGATGAGGTCCTTGCAGACCTCCGTCTGGGCGTAGACCATCACCGACCGGCCGCCGGTGAGGGCGGGGAAGTCGACGCGGTGGCGCTGCCTGGCGTACCGCAGCTCGATGCCGTCGTGGCGCAGGCCCTCGCGATCCATGCGCCGCCCGGCACCGGCCGCGCGCAGGACGTCGACCGTGCCCTGCTCCAGGATCCCGGCGCGCTGCCGCTGCTCGACGTAGGCGCGGTCGCGGCTCTCCAGGACGACGGAGTCGATGCCGGCGTTGTGCAGGAGGCGGGCGAGGAGGAGGCCGGCCGGGCCGGCGCCGATGATGCCGACGGTGGTGCGCATCGGGCTTCCCTTCGCGTGTTCGTGTGGTGAATTTTTTTTCACCAACGCTGGACGTGAGTGTGCGCCCGCTTTCCCGGGGTGTCAACGGTTTCGCGCGCGGGCCGTCAAGGCCTCAATGGAGGGTGCAGCGAAGGGGGAGGCGTGGGAGGTGCCCGGAACCGGACTTGAACCGGTACGCCCGCGAGGGGCAGCGAGGTTTAAGCTCGCCGTGTCTGCATTCCACCATCCGGGCAGGCCATGGGCTCCGCATCGAGGGTCCGAGCCTATCGGGACGCGTCCCCCGAACAGCGGAAGAGTGGCTCGATGTTGTCTTATTTTATTGAGTTCTGAGGGAGCATCAGCCAGGGGAACCGGCCATCCGCACTTGCCAGTAGGCTCGCGGGCGACGGGCGGCCGCGTATACGGAATGACGGAATTTCACCGTCCGAACAAGGGCGGTCCACCGGTTCTTGACGGTTCCGGCGAAACGCCCTCTCGGGGTCGGCTGTCATCCCCTGGTATGACACGGCCGTCCGCGGTCCGACCGGAGTCTGCCTTCGGAACCGGAACAGCGGCTGACTACACGGCGACATGTGGCCGGGACGATGGTTCACGTCCCTGATGCAACGACGTCGTCCCGACAGGAGTCACTCCCGTGCCCACCACCCCCCTCGCCGACCGGACCACCGCCGTGGCCGCACGCGCCACGGACCTGTCGAAGATCTACGGACAGGGCGAGACCCAGGTGGTCGCCCTGGACCGGGTCTCCGTCGACTTCCGGCAGGCCGAGTTCACCGCCATCATGGGGCCGTCCGGCTCCGGCAAGTCGACGCTGATGCACTGCGTGGCCGGTCTGGACACCTTCTCCTCCGGCTCCGTGCGCATCGGTGACACCGAGCTGGGCTCGCTGAAGGACAAGCAGCTCACCAAGTTGCGCCGGGACAAGATCGGATTCATCTTCCAGGCGTTCAACCTGCTGCCCACGCTGACCGCCCTGGAGAACATCACCCTCCCGATGGACATCGCCGGCCGCAAGGTGGACAAGCAGTGGCTGGACACCGTCATCGGGATGGTCGGGCTCGCCGACCGCCTCGGCCACCGGCCCTCGCAGCTCTCCGGCGGCCAGCAGCAGCGCGTCGCCGTCGCCCGCGCCCTGGCCTCGAAGCCGGACATCATCTTCGGCGACGAGCCGACCGGAAACCTCGACTCCCGCTCGGGCGCCGAGGTACTGGGCTTCCTGCGCAACTCCGTGCGGGAGCTCGGGCAGACGGTGGTGATGGTGACCCACGACCCGGTGGCCGCCGCGTACGCGGACCGGGTGGTGTTCCTCGCGGACGGCCGGATCGTCGACGAGGTGTACGGGCCGACGGCCGAGTCGGTCCTGGACCGGATGAAGCAGTTCGACGCCAAGGGCCGCACCAGCTGACGTCCGGCTGACATCCGGTCAAGAACCTTCGGAGTAGAGACCCCATGTTCCGTACCGCCTTGCGCACCGTTCTCGCGCACAAGGCCCGGCTCCTGATGACCGTGCTCGCCGTGATGCTCGGCGTGGCCTTCGTGTCGGGGACCCTGGTCTTCACCAACACCATCTCCGACGCCTACCAGAAGAGCTCCGCCAAGGGCTTCGACCAGGTCGACGTGGCCGTCACGTCCGAGGTGCAGGAGGATGTGGGCGACCGCATCAGCAAGACCCCCGAGCTGACCCAGGCCCTGCTGGAGCGGAGCGCCGAGGTGCCCGGCGCCGCGTCCGCCATCGGCGTCGTCAGCGACTTCACCGCCATCGCCGACAAGGACGGCAAGCTCATCGGCGGCGGTTTCCAGTCACAGGGCGGGAACTACTGGGGGGACAAGGACCCCCGGTACCCGCTGAAGGAGGGTTCCGCCCCGCGCGGGAGCAACGAGGTCGCCATCGACTCCGAGACCGCCCGCCGGGCCGGATACGAGGTCGGCGACACCGTACGGCTCTCCGTCGACGGTCCCGTGCTCACCCCGAGGATCACCGGCATCTTCACCACCGACGACGGCAACGTCGCCGCCGGCGGCAGCCTCGCCCTGTTCGACACGGCGACCGCCCAGCGGCTCTTCGGCAAGCCCGGCACCTACGACGAGATCGACGTCAAGGCCGCCGCCGGGACCTCGCAGACCGCGCTGAAGGCCGCGCTGGACAAGGCGCTGCCGGCGAAGCTCGTCGAGACCAGCACCGGCGAGGAGCTCGCCGACGACCAGGCCGAGCAGATCGCCGCCTCGATGAGCGGACTGAAGCAGGGCCTGCTGGTCTTCGCCGGGATCGCGCTGTTCGTCGGCACGTTCATCATCGCCAACACCTTCACCATGCTGGTCGCCCAGCGCACCAGGGAACTCGCGCTGCTGCGGGCCGTGGGTGCCTCGCGCCGGCAGGTCACCCGGTCGGTGCTGATCGAGGCGTTCGTGGTCGGTACGGTCGCCGGTGTGACCGGTCTGCTGGCCGGCATCGGCATCGGCGCGGGGCTGCGGTCGCTGATGGGCACGCTCGGGGAGACCGTCCCCGACGGGCCCCTGGTGGTCTCGCCCGGCACGGTCGTGGCCGCCCTCGTCGTCGGCGTCGTCATCACCATGCTGGCCGCGTGGCTGCCCGGCCGCCGGGCCGCGAAGATCCCGCCGGTCGCCGCCATGAGCAGCGTGCACGCCCAGGCGACCACCAAGTCGCTGGTGCTGCGCAACACGCTGGGCGCGCTGTTCTCGGCGGCGGGCGTCGCCGTGATCCTCGCCGCGACGACGATGGACGGCTCCGACGGCCAGGCCCCCATGGGCCTCGGCGCGGTCCTGCTGATCATCGGCGTGTTCATCCTGACGCCGCTGCTGTCCCGCCCGCTCATCGCGGCGGCGGCGCCCGTCCTGCGGATCTTCGGGGTGTCCGGCAAGCTGGCCCGGCAGAACTCGGTGCGCAACCCGCGCCGTACGGCGGCCACCGCCTCCGCGCTGATGATCGGGCTGACCCTGATCACCGGCATGACGGTGATGGCGGGCAGCCTCCAGAAGTCCATCGACAAGATGGCGTCCTCCGCGATCAAGGCCGACTACGTCGTGTCGATGGCGAACGGCAACGGCCTCTCCACCGACGTCGACGAGAAGCTGAGGGCCACCGACGGGGTCACCGTCACCAGCCCGCTGCGCAACGCGCCCGCCCGCATCGACGGCACGACCGAGTACCTCACCGGGGTCAACGGCTCCGCCATCGGCGAGCTGACCGACCTCACCGTGGACGACGGCGCCTTCGAGGTCGGCGGTTCGCAGGTCGTCGTCGACGCCGACACCGCCAAGTCCCACGGCTGGAAGGCGGGTTCGGCCTTCACCGTGGCGTACGAGGACGGCGAGAAGCAGCGGCTGACGGTCGCCGGGGTCTACGAGGGCAACGAGCTGATCCGGGGCATCATGCTGGACACCTCGGCCCTCGCCCCGCACCAGGACGACCCGTACGACATGCAGGTCATGGTCAAGACGTCCGGTGGCGCCTCCGACGCGACGAAGGACCGGCTGGAGAAGGCCCTCGGCTCCAACCCGGCCATCAAGGTCCAGAGCAAGAAGGACCTCTCCAACGAGATCGCGCAGATGTTCACGCTCATGCTGAACATGCTCTACGGGCTGCTCGCGATGGCCGTGATCGTCGCGGTGCTCGGGGTCATCAACACCCTGGCCATGTCGGTGTTCGAGCGGTCGCAGGAGCTCGGCATGCTGCGGGCCATAGGGCTGGACCGGCGGTCGGTGAAGCGGATGGTGCGGCTCGAGTCGCTCGTCATCTCCCTGTTCGGCGGGGTGCTCGGCATCGGGCTCGGCGTGTTCTTCGGCTGGGCGGCCGGTGAGCTGCTCGGCACGAAGATGGCGACGTACGAGCTGGTCCTGCCGTGGGGACGGATGGCCGCGTTCCTGGCGCTCGCCGCCGCGGTGGGCGTCCTGGCGGCGCTGTGGCCGGCGCGGCGGGCGGCCCGGCTCAACATGCTGGCGGCGATCAAGTCGGAGTAGGGGGAAGGGTGGGGCCCCGTCGCGGTGTGCGGCGGGGCCCCTTTTCCCGTGCCGTGTTCCCGTGCCGTGTTCCCGTGTCGTGTTCCCGTGTCGTGTTCTCGTGTCGTGTTCTCGTGTCGTGCGGTCAGTTCCAGGTGCGGGCGCGCAGGGGCATGCCGGAGGCGCCGCCGGCCGGGGTGCGGACGGCCAGGACCTGGTTGACGCCGATGCGGTTGCGTTCGAAGGCGAGGGCGCAGGCCGCCATGTACAGGCGCCAGACCCGGGCGCGGCCCGGGGAGGTGAGCCGCACCGCGTGGGCCCAGTCGGCCTCCAGGCGGGTGACCCACTGGCGCAGGGTGAGGGCGTAGTGCTCGCGGATCGACTCCACGTCGCGGACCTCGAAGCCGGCGCGTTCGAGTTGGGTGACGGTGGTGCCGACGGGGGCGAGTTCGCCGTCCGGGAAGACGTAGGCGTCGATGAACTCGTCGACGTGGTAGGTGGTCTCGTCGCTCTGGGGGCGGCGGGCGATCTGGTGGTTGAGCAGGCGGCCGCCGGGTCTCAGCAGCGCGTGGAGGGCCCTCGCGTACGCCAGGTAGCGTTCGGCGCCGACGTGTTCGGCCATGCCGATGGACGAGATCGCGTCGAACGGGCCGTCGGTGACGTCGCGGTAGTCCTGGACGCGGATCTCCACCTTGTCGGTGAGCCCGGCGTCCGCGACGCGCTTGCGGGCGTACGCGGCCTGCTCCTGGGAGAGCGTGATGCCGACGACGTTCACGCCGTGGTCGCGGGCCGCGTGGATCGCCATCGAGCCCCAGCCGCAGCCGACGTCCAGCAGGCGCTGACCGGGGGTCAGGGCCAGTTTTCGGCAGACCAGTTCGAGCTTGTCTCGCTGGGCCGCTTCGAGGGTGCTGTCGGGGGACTCCCAGTAGGCGCAGGAGTACACCATGGACGGGCCGAGGACGATCTCGTAGAAGTCGTTGCCGACGTCGTAGTGGTGGCTGATGGCGCGTCTGTCGGTGCGGCGGGTGTGCAGGTGGCCGGTGCGGCGGACCTCCTCCTGGGGCGGGGCCGGGGGCAGCGGGAGGCCGGCGAGCTTCAGCAGGCCGCGGACCGCCGCGCGGAACTGGGGGTCGCGCAGGGCCTCGGTGAGGGTACGGGCGTCCTCGCCGCGCTCCCAGACGAGGCCGGAGAGGAGGTCGAGGGCGGCGTAGAGGTCGCCCTCGATCTCCACGTCGCCGGCCACCCAGGCGCGGGCCAGGCCCAGTTCGCCCGGTTTGAACAGGAGGCGGCGCACGGCCCTGCGGTTGCGTACGACCAGGGTTGGCGCGTCGGGCGGGCCCGCCTGTGAGCCGTCCCAGGCACGGACCCGCATCGGGAACGGGGCTCCCAGCAACTGTTCGACGAGGGCATGGAGCCGCGGCGCGGCGTCAGCCATGGTGCACACCTCCGTGGGGGTGATCCCGGAATGTCCTGACACCACGTAAACACCTGCGGGGCTCGGTCGCAGTCCCCCACGCACGTTACATCTGCGCAAACCGTCCTGACGCGGGGACCGGTCCCCCCACGGGGCTCCGCCCCGGACCCCGTCCCCTGCCCACCCGACCCGTCCGGCTCGGTCGGACGAGAGCCACCCGCCTCCGGGGCTCCGCCCGCCTCCCGAAGCCCGCCCCCCGCCCGTCTCCCGAAGCCACCGGCCCACACCCCGCGCAGCGCCCGCAGTCCACCCGTCAAGGGAGTTCCGGGGACCACCAACCGTCAGGAGGGAAATCGTGCGACAACGCCCGAAGGGGCCGCCCGCACCACGGATGGCGGGCGGCCCCTTCGGGGTGTTGAGAGGGCGGAGGTCAGGAGGCCTTCGCCTTCTCCTCCGTCTTCTCGGTCTTCCCCGTCTTCCCGGCAGCCGGCTTCGCGGCGACGGGGGCCGGCTTCGCGGCCTCGTAGAACTCCTCGCGCGGGGACTCGAGGGCGCCGAGGGCGACGACCTCACGCTTGAGGAACATGCCGAGCGTCCAGTCGGCGAAGACGCGGATCTTGCGGTTCCACGTCGGCATGGCGAGACCGTGGTAGCCACGGTGCATGTACCACGCCAGGCGGCCGCGCAGCTTGATCTTCATCTTGCCCATGACGATCATCGCCACGCCCTTGTGGAGGCCGAGGCCGGCCACCGCGCCCTTGTTGGCGTGCGAGTACTCCTTCTGCGGGAAGCCCCGCATACCGGAGATCACGTTGTCGCCGAGGACCCTGGCCTGACGCAGCGCGTGCTGCGCGTTCGGCGGGCACCAGGCGTTCTCCACACCGGCCTTGCGGGCGGCGACGTCCGGGACCTGGGCGTTGTCGCCGGCGGCCCAGATGTAGTCCGTGCCCTGGACCTGGAGGGTCGGGGCGCAGTCGACGTGGCCGCGGGGGCCCAGCGGGAGGCCGTAGCGGGCCAGGACCGGGTTCGGCTTGACGCCGGCCGTCCAGACGATGGTGTTGGAGTCGACCTCGAGGCCGTTCTTCAGGACCACGTGGCCGTCGACGCAGGAGTCCATGGAGGTGGAGAGGTAGATCTCCACGCCACGGCTCTCCAGGTGCTCCTTGCCGTAGGTGCCCAGCTTGGGGCCGACCTCGGGAAGGATCTTGTCCGCCGCGTCGACGAGGATGAAGCGCATGTCCTCGCGGGACACGTTCTTGTAGTACTTGGCCGCGTCGCGCGCCATGTCCTCGACCTCACCGATGGTCTCCGCACCGGCGAAGCCACCGCCGATGAAGACGAAGGTGAGCGCCTTGCGGCGGATCTCCTCGTCGGTGGTGGAGTCGGCCTTGTCGAGCTGCTCCAGGACGTGGTTGCGCAGCCCGATGGCCTCCTCGATGCCCTTCATGCCGATGCCCTGCTCGGCGAGGCCGGGGATCGGGAAGGTGCGGGAGACCGCGCCGAGGGCGACGACCAGGTAGTCGAAGGGCAGCTCGTACGCCTCGCCGACCAGCGGGGCGATCGTGGCGACCTTGCGGTCCTGATCGATGGTGGTGACCCGGCCGGTGAGGACCTCCGCCTTGGGCAGCACGCGTCGCAGCGGGACGACGACGTGGCGCGGGGAGATGTTGCCGGCGGCGGTTTCGGGGAGGAAGGGCTGGTAGGTCATGTACGACCGGGGGTCGACGACCGTGACGGTCGCCTCGCCGTAGCGCATCTTCTTGAGAATGCGCCGAGCTGCGTACAGGCCTACGTACCCACCGCCTACTACGAGGATCCTGGGACGCTCCGTGGTGCTCATGCCATCGAGTATCCACCCGCTTCAGGGGGGTCGCTCGTGCGCCCCTTCACAAGCTTATGCAGGGGGTGTGCTATCCTCCGCGGCCCGCGTGATCCACATCATGGTGGGGGACGGGAACCCGGGGGCACGGGATCCCGTTGTCAATGCCGCGTGAGCTGCCTCTCCGGGCTCAAAGGGTCCGGGTGAGGCCCGCGAAACACGTCCGTGCGGGGCTCCGCGAAACGTCCGCGCCTTCCACTTTTGAACGCGTTCACCAGGGCACTGGACGCCCGGAAGGGTCAACCGGGGCGCCCTCACCCTCCGAGGGGGCCGAATTCCTTGTGAAGAACTTCACGAACTTTTCCGACGGGGTGCCGCCGGGGTGCGACCGAGGGGCCCGTACAGGCCCCTGTGGCGTGCTCATACGTTATCCGCACTGCTCAGCAGAGGCTACTGATCAGTAATAAAAGAGAGCCACGCCACCCGCCGCGAGCCGGGCCGCACCGCCCGCCCTACGCCACGGACCACGCGATGCCGTCGAGGATGTCGTGCTCGCTCACCACGACCTCCTCCGCGCCGATCCGCTCCATGACCGACAGCAGGACCAGGGCCCCCGCGGCGATCACGTCCACCCGGCCCGGGTGCATCGAGGGAACCGCCGCGCGCTCGGCGTGCGTGGAGTGCAGCAGCCAGTCGGTGATCTCGCGGACCCGGTCCCGGGAGACGCGGGAGTGGTGGATGGCCGTGGAGTCGTACTCCGGCAGCTCCTGCGCGATCGCCGAGACCGTGGTGACCGAGCCCGCCAGGCCCACCAGCGTGTGCGCCTCGCGCAGCGGCACCGTCCGCTCCGCCAGGTCCAGGGCGGCCTCGATGTCGGCGCGCATCGCCGCGATCTGCTCCGCGCCCGGCGGGTCACTCACGACGCCCTCGTGCACCAGGTGCCGTTCGGTCATCCGTACGCAGCCGACGTCGACCGAGCGTGCCGCGCGCACGTGGTCGTCGCCGACGACGAACTCCGTGGAGCCGCCGCCGATGTCCACCACGAGGTAGGGCCTCGTCAGGTCCTCCCGGCCGGTCAGCTCCTTCGTCGCGCCCGTGAAGGAGAACTCGGCCTCCTGGTCGCCGGAGATGACCTCGGGCTCCACGCCCAGGATCTCCAGCACGCCGCGCACGAACTCGTCGCGGTTCTCCGCGTCCCGGGATGCGGAGGTGGCGACGAAACGCAGGCGCTCCGCGCCGTGTTCCTTGACGACGGCCGCGTACTCCCGGCAGGCGGCGAAGGTCCGCTCCAGTGCCTCGGGCGCGAGCCGGCCGGTGCGGTCGACGCCCTGGCCGAGGCGGACGATCGTCATACGGCGGTCCAGCTCGACCAGTTCGCCCGTCTCCGGGTCCGCGTCGGCGACGAGGAGACGGATGGAGTTCGTACCGCAGTCGACGGCGGCGACGCGGGTCACCGGCCCTCCTCCGCTTCGGGTGCCCGCGACGCGCCCGGGCCCACACACGCGCCCTTGCGCCACCACTCCGGCAGCATCTCCAGCGCCTCGTCGCCCAGGGGGTTCACCCCCGGGCCGGCGGCCAGGGAGTGCGCCACGAGCACATGCAGGCACTTCACCCGGTCCGGCATGCCGCCCGCGCTCGGGAAGCCCTTCAGCTCCTCGATCTCGTCCCGGCGCCGGACGTAGTCCTCGTGGGCGGCCCGGTAGGCGGCGGCCAGCTCCGGGTCGGTCGCCAGGCGGTCCGTCATCTCCTTCATCACGCCGTTCGCCTCCAGCGTGCCGATGGCGGAGTTCGCCTTCGGACACGTCAGGTAGTACAGCGTGGGGAAGGGCGTGCCGTCGGGGAGGCGGGGGGCCGTCTCCACGACGTCGGGCTGGCCGCAGGGGCAGCGGTGCGCGATCGCGCGCAGACCGCGCGGCGGGCGCCCGAGCTGCTGCTTGAAGGCCTCGACGTCCGCGTCGGTGGGCTCGGTGCGCGGGGTGGGCGGCGGGGGCGTTTCCATGACTGTCTTCAGGCTGTCTTTCTGTCTGTCCGTCTGTCCGTCACTGGTCGGAGGCGTCGGACTTGTCGACCCCGTCCCAGACGTTCGAGTACCAGGGGCGGTCGGCGGCCCCCAGGTCGGCGCGGGTCTGCTTCGCCGCGGCCGGGTCGATGACGATGTAGCCCGTCTCCCCCGGCATCACGTAGTGCAGCCGCAGCCGGATCTGCTGCTCGGCGTACGCGTCGTCCTGCCAGCGTGCCTTGAGGTCGCGCAGTTCTTCCACCCGCTCCCTGGCCTGCTCCTTCTCGCGCTCCAGATCGGCGATCTCGGCGCGCTGGGAGACGTACTGCCGCATGGGGTAGGCCAGGGCCACGACCAGCGAGCACAGGACCAGCGCGAGCAGGGCCGCGCGGCCGGTGAGGCGGGAGCGGCGGGCCTGGCGCCGGGTCTGGGAGCGGTAGACACGGGCCGCCGTCTGCTCGCCCAGCAACCGGATCCTCGTCGCGGTGGAGAAACGGTCCCGGTCCTTCACGGCCATCTGTCCCCGCCTCCCGTCTCACACGTGCGTACGTCCCCGGACACGGTACGGGACCGAGTACGGGGACGTACGTACGACTGGCTGACGATGAGCCCGGTGAGGGTCGGCCCCCGCCCTCGGAGCAGGGGCCGGCCCGTGCCGCGCCTACTGATTCGCGGAGCGGAACCGCGGGAACGCGCTGCGGCCGGCGTACACCGCGGCGTCGTCGAGGATCTCCTCGATGCGCAGCAGCTGGTTGTACTTGGCGACGCGCTCGGAGCGGGCCGGGGCGCCGGTCTTGATCTGGCCGCAGTTGGTGGCGACGGCGAGGTCGGCGATGGTGACGTCCTCGGTCTCGCCGGAGCGGTGGGACATCATGCACTTGAAGCCGTTGCGCTGGGCCAGCTCGACGGCGTCGAGGGTCTCGGTGAGCGAACCGATCTGGTTCACCTTCACCAGCAGCGCGTTGGCGGCGCCCTCCTCGATACCGCGGGCCAGACGCTCGGGGTTGGTGACGAACAGGTCGTCACCGACGAGCTGGACCTTGTCACCGAGCTTGGCGGTGATGGTCTTCCAGCCCTCCCAGTCGTCCTCGAACAGCGGGTCCTCGATGGAGACGAGCGGGTACGCCTCGACGAGCTCGGCGTAGTACTCGGTCATCTCGGCGGCGGAGCGCTCCTTGCCCTCGAAGGTGTAGGAGCCGTCCTTGTAGAACTCGGACGCGGCGACGTCGAGCGCGAGGGCGATCTGCTCGCCGGGGGTGTAGCCGGCCTCCCTGATGGCCTCGAGGATGAGGTCGAGGGCCTCGCGGTTGGAGCCGAGGTTCGGGGCGAAGCCGCCCTCGTCGCCGAGGCCGGTGGACAGGCCCTTGCTCTTCAGGACCTTCTTCAGGGTGTGGTAGACCTCGGTGCCCCAGCGCAGGGCCTCGGAGAAGGACTCCGCGCCGATCGGGGCGATCATGAACTCCTGGATGTCCACGTTGGAGTCGGCGTGCGAGCCGCCGTTCAGGATGTTCATCATCGGCACCGGCAGCAGGTGCGCGTTCGGGCCGCCCAGGTAGCGGAAGAGCGGGAGGTCGCTGGCCTCGGAGGCGGCGTGGGCGACGGCGAGGGAGACGCCGAGGATGGCGTTGGCGCCGAGGGAGCCCTTGTTGTCGGTGGCGTCCAGGTCGAACATGGCCTGGTCGATCAGGCGCTGCTCGGTGGCGTCGTAGCCGACCAGCTCCGGGCCGATCTGCTCGATGACGGCGAGGACGGCCTTCTCGACACCCTTGCCCTGGTAGCGGTTCGGGTCACCGTCGCGGAGCTCGATGGCCTCGAAGGCGCCGGTGGAGGCGCCGGACGGGACGGCGGCACGACCCGTGCTGCCGTCGTCGAGGCCGACCTCGACCTCGACCGTGGGGTTGCCTCGGGAGTCCAGGATTTCCCGGGCTACGACGACGTCGATGGACGGCACGAGCATCTCCTTCTTGGGATGTGACGCTGGTAGTGCGGAGCACGCGGACCGTGATGGAGCCCGCTGAGCCCAGCGACTAGAGCCTAACCGTCCCGGGGCCGTCGGCAGCCGACCGACCGTCCCGTGGACAGACTGACGGTACACATTGTTCCCGGTCGGAACAAAGAGGGCGGGGGAATCCCGGGAACAAGGAGCGAACCGCGGACCACGCCCGGGATGGAAAAACCCCGCCCCGGTGCGTACGGGGGAAGACGCACCGGGGCGGGGAGCCCGTGGGGACGGGGGGGACCCTCACGAGGTCTTCAGCGTGCGGACCTCGTCCGTGAGGGGCCTGCGGCCTTACTGGCAGCCGGATGTCACTTGAGGTGCAGCTGCTGGCCCGGGTAGATGAGGTCGGCGTCCTCGACGATGTCCTTGTTCAGCTGGAACAGCTTCTCCCAGCCGCCCTCGACGTTCTGCTTCTCGGCGATGATGCTGAGGGTGTCACCCTGGACGACCTTGTACTCGCCGTCGCCCTTCTCGACCTTCTTGCCGGTCGGGGTGGTGACCGTCTTCTGGCTCGCGGCCGGACGCTCGGCGGAGCGGGAGGCGCTCTGCTGCTCGGTGGAGCGGGTGCTCTCCGAGGAGCCGCTGGAGGAACCGCCGGAGGAGGACGAGGAGGAGCCGCCGTTGTACGTGGCGTTGGAGAGGCCGACGCCGCAGACCGGCCAGGCGCCCTTGCCCTGACCCGCGAGCACCTTCTCGGCGATCTCGATCTGCTGCGCCTTGCTGGCCTGGTCGGCGGTGGAGGCGTACTGCGTGCCGCCGTACGCGGCCCAGGTGGAGGCGGAGAACTGCAGACCGCCGTAGTAACCGTTGCCGGTGTTGATGGACCAGTTGCCGCCGGACTCGCACTGGGCGACGGCGTCCCACTCGGAGGCCGTGGCGGCGGAGGCGGTGCCGGCCGCCATCAGCGGGGCGGCCACGGCGGCGGTGGTGACACCCGCGATGGCGAGGGCGCGAGTGGCCTTGGACGGACGACGGTGCTTGCCCTTGACGGAAAACAGCATGGATCGATCCCCTCACCGACGCCTGCGAGGTGAGCTGTCGGGTTCGGGCCGGTTGAGTTGCCCGGCCACTCCTCCACGGGAGGCGTGGCTTCACCCCTAGCCGCCGCCGTCAACTGCCCGGTGCGGCACTTACCTTGGGTCCCCCGCTCCTGCCTGCGGCGCTTGACGCGACGACTGTTCCCGGGCGGCCACTGGCAGGATTCGGCGTTGCGGCAGCCGGGGCTCGGGTTGCCGAGCGGTCACGACCGTAGACACGCGATCGCCGGAATTTCAAAGACGATCAGGGCTTCTGAGACTCATCCCACACTTTCACCAAACCGGACATTCAGTGCGAAGTGCGACGTGAACTCCCGCCGTTTTCTCGGCTTTTCCGCCCTATTGGACCCCTGTGGCAAGGGTCTGACCGGGGACGATGTTGCCCGGGTCGGCACCGATGAGGTCCTTGTTCTCGGCGTAGAGCGCGCGCCATCCGCCGTCGAGGTCAAGGGAGTCGGCGATGGACGTGAGCGAGTCGCCCGCCCGGACCGTGTAGGCGCCGGCCGTGCCGCTGAGGGTGCCGGCGGCGTGACGGCCGGACGAGGCGGCCGACGTGCCGTCGGTCGCACTTTCGTCGGCGGTGCCGCCCCGGTGGCGGCCGGAGCCGGTGGAACCGGTGTCGGCGGAACCGCTGTCCGTCGACCCGGAGTCGACCGCTCCGGTGTCGACGAGGCTCCAAGAACCCGCACTCTGACCCGACTTGTCCGAGTCGTCCGCCTCGGGCGCCGCCGCGGCCGAGCCGCCCCCCGCCTGCACGCCGCTCGCACCGGAGCCGGTGGACGTATCGGACGTGGAGGAGTTGTCCGGCGTAGAGGAGGAAGAGGACGAAGGGGGCGAGGAGGGCGTATTCGCGGAGTCCGCGGAGGATTCGGCGGACGGGTCGGCGGAGGCGTCCCCGGAACCCTCGGAGGAACCGGAGGAGTTCGAGGAGCCGGACGACCCCTTGGACAGATCCGACAAGCCGGACGTTATGGAGGAGTCGGACGAGTCCTCCGCCACGCCGGTGTCGACGTCCACCGAAGCCGAGTCCTCACTCAGCCCCGACGTCAGCCCGCAGGTGCCCCAGGCGCCGACACCCTGGTCGGCGAGGAGCTTCTGGGCGACGGAGATCTGCTGGTTGCGGCTGGCCAGGTCGGGCCGCGAGGCGTAGTCGAGTCCGCCGTACGCCTCCCAGTCCTCCTGGGTCAGGGCCAGGCCGCCGTACTCGCCGTTGCCCTCGTCGGCGCTCCAGGAGCCACCGGTCTCGCACTCCGCCACCCTGTCCCACACGGTGCCGTCGGCGGCGCTCGCACCGGTGGCGCCGAGCAGCGGGATGGCGATGGCGGAGCCGGTCACGCCGGCCGCGACGAGGAGGGCCGGGGCCTGGCGGGGGCGACGGTGACGACCGTTCCCGGAGAGCATGCGGGGGGCCTTTCTCGAGACAGCAGTGACCCGCGCGGCGGGTGATGCCGGGGCGCCGCGCTGACGAGTGAACGTATAGGCAGACGATCACTTGTCACAAGTTAATGCCGCACAGATCACGTGAAGATCACAGAGTTGAGGAATGGTCACCTTTGCTCCGCGGGACCGGCACATAACGGTCGGTCAGCGGGCGGGTGCGGGGGGTGCGGACGATCCGGGGGCGGGACGGGGGGTGAACTCCACGGGCAGTGTGCGCAGTCCGCGCATGATGAGGCCGCCGCGCCACCTCAACTCGGCCGGATCGACGGCGAGCCGGAGGTCGGGCAGGCGGGTGAGGAGGGTGGCGAGCGCCGTCTGGCCCTCCAGACGGGCGAGCGGGGCGCCCAGGCAGTAGTGGATGCCGTGGCCGTAGCCGAGGTGCTGGTTGTCGCGGCGGGAGAGGTCGAGCGTGTCCGGGTCGGTGAAACGCGCCGGATCGCGGTCGGCGGCCGCGAGCACGACGAGGACGGGGTCGCCGGCGGCGATGTCCTGGCCGCCGATGGTCAGGGGGCGGGTGGCGAAGCGCCAGGTGGCGAGTTCCACGGGGCCGTCGTAGCGCAGGAGTTCCTCGACGCCGGTTTCGAGGAGGGCGCGGTCGCCGGTGGCCAGGGAGTCCTGGAGCCGGTGGCGCTGGTCGGGGTGGGTGAGAAGGGCGTAGGTGCCGTTGCCGATGAGGTTGACGGTGGTCTCGAAGCCGGCGAACAGGAGGATGAAGGCCATGGCCGCGGCCTCGTTCTCGGTGAGGTGCTCACCGTGGTCGGAGGCACGGATGAGACCGGAGATGAGGTCCTCGCCGGGGACGGGCTCGGCGGGGAGGGCCTGGCGCTTGCGGTGGATGAGCTCGGACAGGTAGCCGCGCATCTTCTTCACCGACCGCGCGACACCGCCGCGCGGGCCTCCGCCGTGCCGGATCATCATCCCGGCCCAGTCGCGGAAGTCGTCCTGGTCCTCCCGGGGCACGCCCAGCAGGTCGCAGATGGCGTAGATGGGGAGGGGGAAGGCGAAGTCGTGGATGAGGTCGGCGGTGCCGCGCGGGGCGAACCGGTCGATCAGACTGTCGGTCAGCTCCTGGACGCGGGGGGCGAACTCGGCGACGCGGCGGGGGGTGAACGCCTTGCTGACGAGGCGGCGCAGGCGGGTGTGGTCCGGCGGGTCGATGTTCAGCAGATGCGTCATCAGCTCGGCCTTGCGCTCACCGGGGATACCGGTCTTGCCCTTCGCGTGCGCGGGCTCGTCGTGGTGCGCGGGGTTCTTGGACAGCCGCTGGTCGGCGAGGGCCTGCTTGGCGTCCGCGTACCGGGTGACCAGCCAGGCCTCCACACCGCTGGGGAGCTTCGTGCGGTGCACGGGGGCGTGCTCGCGGAGCCAGGCGTAGGCGGGGTAGGGGTCGGTGGCGAACTCCCAGGTGAAGAGGGCGGGCGCCGGTGGGGTGTCGGTCGGGGGGTGGGGCTGGTCGGTCACTCCTTGACGGTAGCGGGGATTTCGGCGAGGGCCTCGCGGAGGGCCGCGAGCCGGGTGGCGGCCGGCTCCGAGCCGGCTTCGGCGGCTCTGGCCAGCCAGTGTTCGGCCCGGGCGAGGAGGAGGGGGCCGAGGGCCTCTGCCGCCATGCGGTTACCGGCCTGGGCCGCGGTCTCGTAGTGGGAGACGGCGTCGGCCGTCTCTCCCTGCTGAACCAGGTACTCGGCGAACACGTGAGCGCCCCAGGACGGGTTCAGGTCGGCCAGCCTCCGGTACCAGAACCTGGCGTCGGTGTCGTCCCCGGCCAGGGCGGCGAGTCTGGCGAGGGCGTGCGCGGAGTACTCGCTGCCCACCTCTCCCCCTGTGCGCAGGGCCTCGCGGCCCGCCTGCACCACCGTGCCGAAGTCGCCCCGGCTGTGCTGCCGCGCCAGTTTGGCCGCGAACAGCCACTCGTCGGCCCGCACCGGTGGCATGTCCGGCGATCGGAGGGCGTCTGCCACCAGGGGCCCGCTCGCCCGCCAGGTGCCGACCTCCGCGCCGGGGACGAGAAGGCCGACGACGCCGAGCCG
This sequence comes from Streptomyces sp. NPDC014995, assembly GCF_043080745.1. NCBI lineage: Bacteria > Bacillati > Actinomycetota > Actinomycetes > Kitasatosporales > Streptomycetaceae > Streptomyces > Streptomyces sp. NPDC014995. Next base: position 172,511 of record NZ_JBIBVX010000015.1, on the reverse strand, counting down.
GGGCCTGGCTGCCCAGGCCAGGTCCTCCGCCACCACGGGTCCGCCCGTCAGGGCCTCCAACGCCGACAACCGCAGGGCCGCCGTGACCCCGCAGCGGGCCATGCCGACGGCCGCGTGCACCAGTTGGTGCCCGCTCGGCCGCGCGGTCGGCCGGCCCGCCCGCCGCCACTCCTCCCACAACTCCGGTCCCACCGCGAGGAACTGGGCGACGCCCAGGGAGCCGCGATGCCGCCGCGCGTCCACGAGCCGCGGATCCTCGGCCTCGGCGAGACGGGCCAGTTCGGTCCCGCTCCAGCGACAGGTCAGCTCCACCCTGGCCGCCCCGCTCAGCACGCGGGCCGCCGGCCCGTCCCCGAAGCGGTGGGTGTCGTACGCCTCGTCGCGCATGGTGGCCAGGACGAGGACGCCCTCGTGGACGCACTCCGCCAGCAGGCCGGCTGTCAGGCCCTGCTCGCCGAGGTGCCCTTCGAGGTCGTCGAGCCAGACGACGTGGTGTCCGGAGCGGTCGCGGCCGCGCAGGGCGGTGGGCAGGCCGCGCAGGTCGGCGCCCGGCTGGGCGTTGTGGACGCGGGTTCGGACCCTGCCGCCCACCCGTCGCAACGCGGCCCAGGCCGTGCGCGACTTGCCCGACAACGGCTCACCCGTGACCACGACCAGTCCGCCGGCGCGCAGCCGGTCCGCGACGATCCGGTCGAGTTCGGCGTCGGCGTCGCGGCGCACGTACGGCGGCAGGGTGGGCTCGTCGCCGAAGCGGCGGACGGGGCGGATGCCGAGGGCGAGACGGCGGAGCGTGCGCAGGCGGGGCCAGCTGTCGGCGGGCGTCACGGGGAGGGGAACGGGCGCGTAGTTGTACTGGGCCCCGATCACGGGGGCGTGGAAGATGCCGTGGCTCAGGTCGACGCGGTCACCGGCGGAACGCACCATCCGCTCAGCCGTCGGCTCCCCCGGCTCCCGTTCCATACCCGCCCCCCGCGCCCGCCACCGGAATCAGGAGCCCACCGTACTAATCCCCCACTCCCTCGGCCGCCCGGATCGCATCCCGGTAAGCCCGGGCCGCGGCCCTGAGCGCCGCCTCGGGGTCGACCCCCTCCGACTCCGCCCGGGCCGCCAGCGCCAGCAGTTCGTGGCCGATGCCCTCGGCCGGCGGGAGCGGGACGTCCAGGTCCGCCGAGCGCACGCGTGAGCTGAGCTTGGCCGCGAGTGCCAGGCCCGGCTGGTGGAGGGGGATGCCGTCGGTCACCGACTCCCGGCGCTTCTCGACCGCCTTGGTGCGGAGCCAGTGCTCCTTCACTTCCTCCGGTGTCGTCGCTGTCGCGTCGCCGAAGACGTGGGGGTGGCGGTGGATGAGCTTGGTGACGATCGTGGCCGCGACGTCGTCGATGGAGAAGGGGGACTCCTCGTCCTCCGCCGCGATACGGGCGTGGAAGACGACCTGGAGGAGGACGTCGCCGAGTTCCTCCCGGAGTTCGTCGCGGTCGCCGTCCTCGATGGCCTCGACGAGTTCGTAGGCCTCCTCGATGCCGTACTTCGCCAGGCCCTTGTGGGTCTGCCGGGAGGACCAGGGGCACTCGGCGCGGATGCGGTCCATGACCTGGACGAGGTCGAGGAGGCGGGCGCCGGGCAGGTCGTAGGAGGCGGGGAGCAGCTCCAGCTCGGGCATGGAGACGCGTCCGGAGCCCGCCAGGCGGGCGAGGCCGTCCGTCAGGGCCGGCTCGCCCTCGCCGGTCGCCACGACGACGACCGTGCGGCCGCCGGCGCAGGCGGCGACCAGGTCCTCGGCGGTCGGGGCGGCCTCCTCGACCCGTATGCCGGCCTCGCGCAGGTACGGCAGCTGGGGGTGCGCGCCGTCCGCGCACAGCACGCGGTCGGCCGCGCGCAGGGCCTGCCAGGCGGGCCAGGACAGCAGGCCGGGGGCGACGCGGTGGCTGGTGGTGAGCAGGACGATTCGGCCGGGGGCGCTCCCCTGGGAGCCGTCTGCGGAGCTGCTGGTGGCGTTCACACCTCGAACGTAACCCACGCCGCCGACAGCCCGGCCGTTGTCCACAGGCAGGCCGCGGGGGCCGGCCGGTTGTCCACAGGCAGGCCCCCGCCGGCCGGCCGTCACGTCGTCTGCGGGCTCTCCGCCGTCGTCACGTCCCGCACCCACGGCGTCTTCGCGTCGACGCGGCTGACCTTCTGGACGTCCCAGTCGCCGTAGCGCGGGTTGAGGTCGACGTCGAGTTCCCGGGACGCCTTCGACAGGGCGTCCCAGAAGACGGGCTGGCTGGTGTCGGTGCCGAGCTCGGCCGCGAGTTTCTGGGCCTCGAGCTGGAGGCGGAGGTTGTCCTCGAGGCGCTGCGGCGGGATGCCGTACTGCTGGAGCCAGGTCATCTCCAGGCCCTTCGCGCCGCCCGCCTGCTGTTCGAGGCCGGCCCGCATCGCCTGGACCTCCTTGCGGCTGACGGTGATGCCCGCGTCCTCGGCGGCGCGGTGCAGCACCCGGTCGAGGACCATGCCGTGCAGGGTGTCGCGGGTGAGTTTGCCGGTCTGGGCGACGGCCTGCGCGTACTGGGTGTCGTCGGTGACCGCCGCGCGCTGCGCGGCGCGGACCTCGTTGACCCGGTTCTCCAGCTGGGAGACGGTGATCCGCTGGCCGCCGACGACGGCCGCCGCGCCGGGATGCGCCTCGCTTCCGCAGGCGGTGAGGAGCGGCCCGGCCGCGACGATCGCGGCGGACAGCAGGAGCGCGGTGCGACGACGGCGGCTGTGCAAGGAAGCCTCCCGAGGAGATTGTGCGACGGTGCACAAAGTCTTGCGGTGATCGATGGTAGGCAGTGGTACGGCTGTGGCCAACCCATTCGACCAACGATTCACCGGGAGTTCCGGCTTCGCCGCGCCCTGGCCGGTCGGCGCGGCCCCGTCGACCGCGCGTTCGACGGCCGTGGCGACCCCGGCGCGCGGGCCGTCGTCCGCGCCGACGACGGCCGCGTTCGCCCCTGCCCACGTGCCGCCCACGAGGACGAACGGGACCTTCTCGTCTGCGCGGCCCGGCGTCGCCCGTGTGGCCCGGCACCGCCTGTGTGATCCGGCCCCGTCTGCGCGGTCCGGCTCAGCCGACGATCGCGACCGGCGCGTCCCACGCGTCGCGGTCCACGGTGATCGTGTAGCCGCCGCGGGACTCCTTGCTGTTGACCATGTACTGGTGGCCGCGGCTGTGGCTCGTGTACTGGGTGGAGCCCCACGGCCAGTCGGCGGTGGTGGTGTTCTGCTTGTCCCACAGCGCGTACCAGAGGTTGCCCGGCAGGTCCGTCTTGTCGGTCGCGGTGGCGATGGCCTTGGCGCTGGAGCTGCTGAAGCCGTAGAAACCGGCCCGGTAGACCTTGGCGCGCAGCGTCTTGGTGAAGGAGCGCACGTACGTCAGCACGGCGTCGTTGCACGCCTTGTTGGTGATGTCGTACGGCTCCATGTCGAGGTAGACCGGGCTGCCGGCCTTCATGCCGAGCGCGGAGGCCTTGGCGACCGCGTCCGCGGCGTCGGTCGCGCCCTGGGAGGCGGCGGTGGTGGCGGTGATCCTCTCGGGGCTGGAGCCGGTCTGGCAGGGCGGCTGGGCGCCGACGTAGATCGGGATGAGCTTCCAGCCGATCGAGTTGACCGACTTCACCCACGACGCGGTGAGGTTGGGCTGGGAGCAGCCGCGGTTGCGGCCGCCGACGTAGACGGCGGCGGCGCCGTAGAAGCCGGTGTTCCAGGCCTTCATCGCGGCCAGGGAGGGGGCGGCGCAGGTGTCGAAGGCGCGGCCGGTGAAGGTCTTCTGGGCGGGCCAGGTGGTGGCCGCCATGGAGGTCTGCGCGGCGATGCCCGCGCCCGCGAGGACGGCGGCGCCGGCGACGCCCCACGTGATGTATCTGCGCTTCCTGGACTGCCGGTGCTCGGCCATTCCCCACCCCATCGTCGACAAGTACGGCTGTTCGGATCCCCCTGGGTCGCAACGCACCGTAGCCCGCGGCGGGCCTGTGATCGGGAAACACATGCCTCTCGGAGCGACAAGAATCCCTCATGCCGCGGTAAAGAAAGGGAGCTCCGTCGCTGTCGCGGGCATGCCCTACCCTTGCTCCCTGGCTACTTGGGGGGCGGTATGACGACGGTGACGGCGGGCGCGGAGAAGAGACTGGAGGGCGGCGTCTTCCAGCGGCTGGCCTGGACCGCCCTGGTGTGGGGCTCCCTGGGCCTGCTGGTGTGGGTGCCGTTCCTGTACGTGGCGATCCGGCGGGGCCGGTCCTCGGACTGGGGCGCCTTCGCCGCGTTCGCGCTGTACGAGGTCCTGACCCTGCCGTGGGCCTTGATCACGGCCGAGGGGGACGGGGATCCGTTCCTGGGCGTGGCGGTGCTGGTGACGTTGCTGATGGCGACGTGGATGCTGCTGTTCGTCCTGTTCGACAAGAAGGTCCCGGCGTACGGGACCGGGCAGCCGTACCCGTATCAGCAGGGGTATCCGTACGGCCGGTAGGTAGTGGGCGCGTCGGCGAGGCGCGCTCATCGGTCCGGCCGACCGGAGTGCCACGCGCTGTCGGCCGCCTCGCCACCGGGCTCGGCCGGGGCGATGTCATGGGGCGATCAGGCCGGCGTTCCTGACGCGTTCGCCGAGGGTGTCGACCCGCCCCAGGAACAACCGGCCGAGGCCGATGGACGGTTCCCAGACGTCCTCGTCGGTGTCCCTGATGGTGAAGACGTGACTCACAGGCGGTGTCTCATCCACACGTTGGGCTCGACGTACACCGCGTGGTCGCGCTCCGGTTCGCAGCGCACCGGCACCAGCGCGCCGGGCACCTCGACGTCCCCCCGCGTGTCGAAGGGCAGCCCCGTCCAGCGGCGCCACTCCGCCAGCGAGGCGGCCACCGTCATCGACGCCGGCGCCACCCGCTCGACGGTCGCCCCCGCCCGCGCGTGCACCCGCAGCCACGGGTCGTACGGCAGCCCGTCGTCCCGCACCCGGTGCGCGTACTCCTCGACGGCGGTGTGCGGTTCGTGGTGCTTGGCGTTCGGGCGGACCGGTGCGACGACCTCGGTGAAGCCCCGCGCACGGGCGTTGTCCCGCATCGCCGCGAGCATGCGTCCCGACAGGCCCAGGCCCTGGGCGTGCGGGGCGACCACGATCGAGATGGCGCTGACCGTGTCCGGCCGCACTCCGCGGCGCAGGTCGGCGAAGGCCCACACCAGCACCTGGTCCCAGCCCCGCGCGGGCAGCTCACCGCGGCCCTCGGCGTGGAGGGCGAAGGGCACGCTGTAGGCGTGCGCGAGGACCTCGCCCCGCTCGTCCTCCGCGAACAGCACGTGCTCCGGGAGCTCGACCGGGATCCGGCCGTAGTGGGCGTTGCCCACGGGGTCCTGCGTGATGAACTGCGGCCAGCTGTCCGGCATGTCGAGCACCGGCCCGAGCATCTCGGGCCGGTCGGCGAGTGACGAGACCTTCGGTTCCATGCGGCCACCGTAGGCGGGGCGGCGGAGCCGGGAAAACGGGTTTTGCCCCGCCGACGGGCCGAGCCCGCCGCGTCCTTGAGCGTCGCGGGTGCAACAGGCGGCACGCGGCGGCCTCCTGCCACGTGAGGCCTTCGTCCCTCGGTTCCGGCCGGCCACGGGCATGCCGGCGGGGCCCGTCTCCAGAGGTCACGAACGGGTGGGGCCGGTACTGGTCGCGAGTTGGTCGCCGAGGGGGCTGCGGCGGTACAGGACCTGCCGTCCGGCGCGTGCCCGGGCGACCAGGCCTGTGGCGTACAGCACGCGCAGGTGCTGGGAGACGGCGCTGGGGGTGACCCTGAGGCGGCGGGCGAGCTCCACTGTGGGCAGCGGCTCTTCGAGAAGACCGAGCAGTCTCGCCCGGGGTGCGCCGAGCAGAGACACCAGGGCGGTTCCGTCCGTGGGTGGAGCGGTGTCCCACAGCGTGGCCACTCCCCGGCAGGGATAGACGAGACTGGGCGGCTCCTCCGGGCTGACGGGCGGCGCGGGCTTGTGTGCGAACACGGACGGCAGGAGCAACAGCCCCCGGCCGGACGCCATGACGCGGTGCTTGCTGATCATCTTGTCGATGTACAGCTCACCGCCCTGCCAGCGCAGGTTCGGGTGCATGTCGGCGAAGAGCAGCCGGGCGCCTCCCAGGGCGAGCTGACGTGCGCGGTAGGTCATGTCGGCTTCCAGCAGCAGTCGCATCCGCGGCCACAGCGACTCGATGGCCACCCGCCAGTACTGCCGCAGGACCTCACAGATGGCGTCGCGAAGTCCGGCGACGCGCGGGGCGTCGGCCACGGCTTCGCGCAAGGCCGCGGGGAGCGGGTCGGGGGCGTGCGCGAGCAGCAGGTCGTGGCGAACCTGAGCGGGGTCGGCCTGGCGGACGACGGCGAGTTCTTCCTCGAAGGCCGGTGCGAAGCTGGTGGGATTCGGGGTCAGGAAGTCGGGGAGGGTACGCCGCTGGGCAACCAGGGACATCAGCAGATCGATGTCAAGCGTGCCGAGGGTGCCGAGCACGGACCTGCGCCAGGGCAGGTGCAGCGCGGACAGGCCCGGATCCCGCAGCACCCGCAGGCTGAACAGGGTTTCGTGCAAGGGCGAGAGCGCGAAGCGCGTGTCCGCGAGGTCCTCGACGCCGAGCACAAAGCTGATCATTAAGCCGCACGCTACATCGATTGGCGGCGGAACGTCGGTGCCGTGGACTTCCGCCCATGACACGGACAACTCATGAGCGCCACTTGTCGGGCATCTCCGCGGTCGGCGATGCCGCTCGCGTCGACCACGGCAGCGCGAAGGCCGGTCTGACCGGTTTCACCAAGTCGCTCGCCCTCCGGCTCGGACGGCACCGCATCACCGCCGACGCCATCGCCCCGGGCTTCCTCGTGAGCGACACGACCGGGGCGTCCGCCCGACGTCTCGGCCTCGACTTCGGCGGATACCGGCGTAGCGCGGCCCAGTCCGTCCCGGTCGCACGGGTGGGCGAGCCGGAGGACATCGCACACACCACGTCCTTCCTGGTGCACCCCGAGGCCGGGTTCGCCTCCGGTCAGGTCGTCCACGTCGCCGGCGGACCGGTGGACTGAGATGAGCCGTCGGACGACCCTGCTCCTGGCCATGACCTGTGCGGTGGCCGTGGGCAACATCTACTTCCCGCAGGCGATCGTTCCCTTGGTTGCCGCAGCGCTGCACACATCTCCCGATGCCGCCTCCCTGTCCGTGACCGCCACCCAGGTCGGTTATACGGCCGGACTGTTCCTGCTGGTTCCGCTCGGCGACCGGCTCCCGCACCGCTCGTTCCTCATGGCCCTGTTCTCCTTGACCGGTGCGGGCCTGCTCGCCGCAGGCTGCGCTCCCACCCTGCCGCTCCTCGTCGCCGCCAGTGCCGTCATCGGGCTCACCACAGTGGCCGCCCAGGTGGTCGGCCCGCTGGCGGCCGGACTGGTGGCCGACGACCGCCGCGGAGCGGTGATCGGCACCCTGCTGAGCGGGTCGATCGGCGGCATGCTGACGGCCCGCGCCTTCAGCGGGGCACTCGGCGAATGGCTGGGGTGGCGGGCTCCCTACCTGGTGGCCGCGGCCCTGGTCCTCATTCTCGCGAGCGTCCTGGCCCGCACGGTGCCGGCCACGACCCCGCACTCGCGTCAGCCCTACCCGGCGCTCCTGGCCGAGTCACTGCGCCTGCTGCGCACCGAGCCGGACCTGCGACGCTCCTGCTTCTCCCAGGCAGCGGTCTTCGCCGGGTTCTCGGCCGTGTGGACGTGCCTGGCGCTCCTCCTCACCGGTCCGGCCTACGGCCTGGGTGCCCAGGCCGTAGGACTGCTCGCCCTGGTCGGCGGCGCAACCATGCTCTGCACACCGCTCGCCGGACGGCTGGTGGACCGCCGTGGGCCGGACCCGGTGAACCTCGTCTGCATGCTGGGGGTCCTCGTCTCGGCCGCGGTCCTGACCGCGGGCGCCCTGGGCGGCGCGCCGGGGCTGGCTGCCCTGGTCGCCGGCACGCTGCTGCTCGACATCGCCATGCAGTCCGGCATGGTCGCCCATCAGGCCCGGCTCTACGCCCTGCGTCCCGACGCCCGCAGCAGGCTCAACACCACCTACATGACCTGCGCCTACCTGGGCGGCAGCGCAGGGTCGTGGCTCGGGGTGCAGGTGTACGGCCGGGTCGGGTGGTGGGGCGTGTGCGCACTCGTGGCACTGCTCACGGTGCTCGCCCTCGCCCACCACAGGGCGGCACTGTCCGGCCGCAGACCCCCAGCGACGAAAGGCCAGTCACCGGCCGCTGCCGGGACTCGGCCGATCCGCCCCCGTTGAGAGCACCCGTACTGCTCGTCAACCGCCGCACTGGCGCAGCATCATCTGCTTGTCCGGGGCTGTCACCGGCATCCGGTACTTGATGGCGACCTGGGCGAAGCGGACCGCGTAGGCGCACCTGACCTGCTTGTTGGGCGGCAGCCAGGACGCGGGTCCCGAATCGCCCTTGGCCGAGTTGGCCCGCCCCTCGACGGGGATCAGATTCAGCACGTCGTTGGCGAGCTGCTCGCGCTTGCCCTCCGACCAGCGGGAGGAGCCCATCTGCCAGCTGTACGACAGCGGCACCACGTGGTCTATCTGCACTTCGGCGGCCTGCTGCTTGCGCCACTCGATGGTCGTCCCGGTGTACGGGTCGTCCAGCGTCATGGCGATCACCACGCAGTCGGAACCGGCTCGGAAACGGAGATCCCGACCATCACGACGAATAAGATCATTCCGGGTGTCGCACCCGTTCCTCGCGAGCGGCACCCCGTCGGCCGTGTCCATCCATGCGTAGCCGAACTCGTCGCGGTCGTAGCCCGTCCTCGGCCCCCGCCCCTTCGTGGACAGCTCCCCGATGAGCTTGCGGGCCGCGGCCCTGTCCGCGCCCGTCGTCACGGGCGCGAGCCCCGGCTCCGTACCGTCCGGATTCTTGAGCGGACTGGTCGCCCGCCCGTCCGGCGCAGCCGGACCGGATCCCGCGGAGGAGCCGGCTTCGCCGAGGCCCTCGCATCCCGAGACCAGGAGCACGGCAGCCGCCGCCATCGCCGCCGCGTGGAGGAAGCGGGCGTTCCCTGCCCCCTTGTGACGCACATGCCCTTCAGTCAGCACGGCTCACCCCTCCCCGCGTGAGCCGCGCGAACGTGCCCATCGCCCGCCGGAGCACAGAGGGGACCCGGGTGCCGCAGTCGTTGGAGTACGTGTCCGCCCAGGGGTGCCGACCCTGTCGCGGTCGTAGCCGGTCCTGGGGCCCGGCCCTTCACCGGCGACGACTCGGCGGCGGCGAGGGCCGCTCCGCCGCCCGTGGCCCGGCCCCCTCCGGCGCCTCCGGCTCCTGCGGCCCCGACGGTGCAGCCGGCCGCGGCACCCATCCGTGCGACGGCGACCGCCGCCCCACCCCTCAGACGCCTCACGTGCGCCCCTCCCCTTGCCCGACCGCTGCCACCCCGCACAGGGCGGCTTCCCCCGCCGGGCTCGGGTACACCGTAGGCGAGGGGCGCGTAAGGGGGTACGGGAGGTCCAGACCACGCCGGTTCCAAGTGGGCATTCAGGGTGAACCGCGCATATCGTCGGTGGTGAGTCACCTCCGGAAGGAGCTCGGGATGGGCATCTTCGACAGGTTCAGGCACCAGGGGCGGGACAAGGCCAAGCACATGTCCGATGCCGCGGAGAAGAAGGCCAACGAGCGGACGGGCAACAAGTACGAGTCCCAGGTCGACTCCGCCCAGCAGCAGGCGGAGCGGCGGCTCGGCATGGACGAGGACCGGCCCGACCGCCCCGAACAGCAGCCGTAGCCCGAGGGATCGTCACTCGGACACGAAGCCGCCCGCGAGGCCGACCGCCCGCGGGCGACTTCGTGTCGCGCGGGCGGTCGTCGCGCGGGCGGCCTCGCGTCACGGCGGGCATAAGGAGTCCACCGGCGGACGGAGCCGGCCGGTGCCCCGGGGAAGCCGGCCAAGGCCGGGGAAGCCGGCGCTCGGCGCCCCGCGGCCGGGGCCGGCTCCCGGCGTCCTACGAGCCCAGCACCGACGTCAGGAACTCGCCGACCCAGCCCAGCAGTTCCCGCCCGACCAGCGGCTTGCCGCCGACCTTCGCGGTCTTCGGGCGGGGGACGAGGACCTGGTGGGCCGCCGGCTTGATGACACTGCCGGGGTAGAGCCGCTTGAGCCGCAGCTCCTGCGACTCGCGCAACTCCACGGGCGCGAAGCGGATGTTGGTGCCCTGGAGTACGATCTCGCCGACGCCGCACGCCCGCGCGAGCATCCGCAGGCCGGCCACCAGCAGCAGGTTCTCCACCGGCTCGGGCAGCTTGCCGTAGCGGTCGACGAGTTCCTCGCGTACGGCCTTGACGTCCTCCTCGGAGTTGGCCGAGGCGATGGCGCGGTAGGCCTGGAGGCGCAGCCGCTCGCCGGGGGCGTAGTCGTGCGGGACGTGCGCGTCGACGGGCAGCTCGATCTTGACCTCGAGGGGCGGCTCCTCCTCGATCCCGCCGGTCTCCAGCTGGCGCCGGTAGTCCGCGACGGCCTCGCCGACCATCCGGACGTACAGGTCGAAGCCGACGCCCGCGATGTGGCCGGACTGTTCCCCGCCGAGCAGGTTGCCCGCGCCGCGGATCTCCAGGTCCTTCATCGCCACGTACATGCCCGCGCCCATCTCGGTGTGCTGGGCGATGGTGGCCAGGCGCTCGTGGGCGGTCTCCGTCAGCGGCTTCTCCGGCGGGTAGAGGAAGTAGGCGTAGCCGCGCTCGCGGCCACGGCCGACGCGGCCGCGCAGCTGGTGGAGCTGGGAGAGGCCGAAGGTGTCGCCGCGTTCGACGATCAGGGTGTTGGCGTTGGAGATGTCGATGCCGGACTCGACGATGGTCGTCGAGACCAGCACGTCGAACCGCTTCTCCCAGAAGTCGACGACGACCTGCTCCAGCGCCGCCTCCGACATCTGGCCGTGCGCGGTCGCGATCCGCGCCTCGGGGACGATCTCGCGCAGCCGGGCGGCCGCGCGGTCGATCGACTCGACCCGGTTGTGGATGTAGAAGACCTGGCCCTCGCGCAGCAGTTCACGGCGGATGGCGGCGCCGATCTGCCGCTCCTCGTACGGGCCGACGAAGGTGAGCACCGGGTGGCGCTCCTCGGGCGGGGTGGTGATCGTCGACATCTCGCGGATGCCCGTCACCGCCATCTCCAGGGTGCGCGGGATCGGCGTGGCGGACATCGTGAGCACGTCGACGTTGGCCCGCAGCTTCTTCAGCTGCTCCTTGTGCTCGACGCCGAAGCGCTGCTCCTCGTCGACGATGACGAGGCCCAGGTCCTTGAACCTGGTCTCCGAGGAGAACAGGCGGTGGGTGCCGATGACGACGTCCACGGAGCCCTCGCGCAGGCCCTCCAGGGTGGCCTTCGCCTCGGTGTCGCTCTGGAAGCGCGACAGGGCCTTCACGCTCACCGGGAACTGCGCGTACCGCTCGCTGAACGTGCCGAAGTGCTGCTGCACCAGCAGCGTGGTCGGGACGAGCACCGCGACCTGCTTGCCGTCCTGGACGGCCTTGAAGGCGGCGCGGACCGCGATCTCCGTCTTGCCGTAGCCGACGTCGCCGCAGATCAGCCGGTCCATCGGGACCGACTTCTCCATGTCGTCCTTGACCTCGGCGATGGTGGTGAGCTGGTCGGGGGTCTCGGCGTACGGGAAGGCGTCCTCCAGCTCGCGCTGCCAGGGGCTGTCCGCGCCGAACGCGTGCCCGGGGGCCGCCATGCGCGCGCTGTACAGCTTGATCAGGTCCGCGGCGATCTCCTTGACCGCCTTCTTCGCGCGCGCCTTGGTCTTCGTCCAGTCCGCGCCGCCCAGGCGGTGCAGGGTGGGCGCCTCGCCGCCGACGTACTTGGTGATCTGCTCCAGCTGGTCGGTGGGGATGTAGAGGCGGTCGCCGGGCTGGCCTCGCTTGGCGGGCGCGTACTCCACGACCAGGTACTCGCGGGTGGCGCCCTGCACGGTGCGCTGCACCATCTCGATGTAGCGCCCCACGCCGTGCTGCTCGTGGACGATGTAGTCGCCCGCCTCCAGGGTGAGCGGGTCGATGGTCTTCCTGCGGCGCGCGGGCATGCGGGCGCCGTCCTTGCCGGCCGCCTTCTGCCCGGACAGGTCGGTCTCCGTCAGGACGGCGAGCCGGAGCGCCGGGTCGACGAAGCCGTAGTCGATCGAGCCGCAGGAGACGTGCACGAGCGACGGGGACAGCTCGGTCAGGTCGGTGTCCAGGCGGGCCGCGACGCCCTCGCCGCCGAGCACCTCGACGGTGCGGACCGCCGTGCCGTGGCCCTCGGTGACGAAGACGACGCGCCAGCCGTCGGCCAGCCAGCCCTTGGTGTCGGCGAGCGCCTTCGCCGTGTCGCCGCGGTACGACTCCGGGGCGTGCATGCCGAGCTGGAGGGTGTCCGCCTCCAGCTCGAGGTCCGCGGCGAACGGCGACACCGACCACCACATCATGTCCAGCTCGCGCGCGCGGTCCCGCACGTCGGCGATGGACCACAGGGAGGCCGCGCCGACGTCGATGGGCGCCTCGCCGCCGCCCGCGGTGGCCGCCCAGGACGCCTGGAGGAACTCCTGCGAGGTGGCGACGAGGTCGGCGGCGCGCGTGCGGACCCGCTCCGGGTCGCAGACGACGGCCATGGCGCCCTTGGGCAGCACGTCGAGCAGCAGCTCCATGTCGTCGACGAGCACCGGGGCCAGCGACTCCATGCCCTCGACGGCGATGCCCTCGGCGATCCTGCCGAGCAGCTCGCCCAGCTCGGGGTGCTCCTCGGCGAGGGCACGCGCGCGTGCGCGGACGTCGTCCGTGAGCAGCAGCTCGCGGCAGGGCGGGGCCCACAGGCCGTGTTCGGCGACTTCGAGGGAGCGCTGGTCGGCGACCTTGAAGTAGCGGATCTCCTCGACGTCGTCGCCCCAGAACTCGATGCGCAGGGGGTGTTCCTCGGTGGGCGGGAACACGTCGAGGATGCCGCCGCGCACGGCGAACTCGCCGCGCTTCTCGACCAGTTCCACGCGCGCGTACGCGGCTGCCGCGAGGGCTTCCACGATCTCGTTCAGGTCGGCGGTCTGGCCCGACCTCAGGGCGACCGGTTCCAGGTCGCCGAGGCCCTTGACCTGCGGCTGGAGCACGGAGCGCACGGGGGCCACGACGACGGAGACCGGGCCGGTCTCGGGGTCGTCGGTGCTGGGGTGGGCCAGGCGGCGCAGGACGGCGAGGCGGCGGCCGACGGTGTCGCTGCGGGGGCTGAGGCGCTCGTGCGGCAGGGTCTCCCAGGAGGGGTACTCCACGACGCCGTCCGGGGGCAGCAGTGAGCGCAGGCCCGCGGCCAGGTCCTCGGCCTCGCGGCCGGTCGCCGTCACCGCCAGGACCGGGCGGCCGGTCTCGCGGGCCAGGGCGGCGATCGCGAAGGGTCGGGCGGCCGGGGGGCCGACCAGGTCGACGTGCATGCGGTTGCCGTCTGCGGCCGCGGGGATCGCTTCCGCGAGGGCGGGGTCCTTGACTACGGCGTCCAGCAGACCGTGCAGGCTCATGGAGGGCTTTCCGTCAGAGGGTCCGGGGTACGGGCGTACCGGGATCCCAGGTGGGCAACGCGAAGGGCCCGACGCGTGTCACGGGCCGGGGGTGTCCAGAGTACGACGGGGCGGGGCGGTGTGCTGGGGCTGTGGACAACGCCGGGGGTGGGGGGGCGGGTTCTCGCCCCCGCCGCCCCTTCCCGTCCCGTCCCCGGGGGCTGCGCCCCCGGATCCCCTTCGGCCCTGGACGGGCCTCGTCCTTCGAACTCCCCCGGAGGGGGTGCCCCGGACAGGCTGGACGCCCAGGGGGTACATACAGCGGCCCGGCGCCGAAGAGTCCCCCGTGACTCCTCGGCGCCGGGCTCCCCCTGGCTCCCCCGTGTGCGGTGGTCGGTGCCGTCCGTCGTCGCTATTCCGTCGCGATCGCGTTCAGTACGTTCATCCGGCCCGCCCGGAACGCCGGGACCAGTGCCGCGAACAGGCCCACGAAGGCCGAGCCGAGGAAGACTCCGATGATCGTCGGCCACGGGATGTCGAGGACGTTCAGGCCCTCCAGGGCGAGGAGCTGCTGGGCGGTGGCGCCCCAGCCCATGCCCAGGCCCAGGCCGAGCAGCGCGCCGAACAGGGCGATCACCACCGACTCCAGGCGGATCATGCGGCGCAGCTGGCGGCGCGAGAGGCCGATCGCGCGCATCAGGCCGATCTCCCTCGTGCGCTCCACCACCGACAGGGCCAGGGTGTTCACCACACCCAGGATGGCGACGATGATCGCCAGGGCCAGCAGGCCGTAGATCATGTTCAGGAGCTGGCCGATCTGGTCCTTGAGGGCTTCCTTGTAGTCGGTCTGGTCGCGGACGCTGTACTGCGGGTAGTCGTCCAGCGCCGCCTTCAGCGACGTGTACGCGGCCGCCTCCTGGCCGTCCTTCGCCGAGGCGAAGAGCAGTGTGTCGAGCGGCATCTTGTCGGCGGGGACGTACTTGGCCATCGTGTCGATGGCCGTGTACATGGCGCCCTGGTCGATGACGACGTCGCTGCTGGTGATCGCACGGACCGTGAGGCGGGCCGTGGAGCCGCCCTTGAAGGCGACGGAGACCTCGGAGCCGAGGCTGATGCCGTGGTCCTCGGCGAACTCCTCGTGGACGGACATCGAGTCGGGCTTGTAGGCGTCCTTGAGGTTCCCGGCGACCGTCTCGGTGCTCAGGTCCGTCGCGTAGCTCGGGTCGGCCGCCGTGATCGCCGTGTTCTTCTCCGTCCTGCCGTCAGGCGTGGTGAAGTCGGCCTCGGTCCACTTGTATTCCGTGACGCCCTTCAGGCCTTCCGCCGACTTCGCCGCCCGCACCGCCTGCGGCGTGATCAGCTGGCCGGTGTCCGACTGGATGATGAAGTCCGTACCGACCGTCTTGTCCAGCTGGTCCGTCGCCGAGGCCACCATCGAGGAGCCCACGACGGACAGGCATGCGACCAGCGCCAGACCGATCATCAGCGCGGCGCCCGTGGCGCCCGTACGGCGCGGGTTGCGCAGCGCGTTCCGCTCGGCCATCCGTCCGACCGGGCCGAAGATCCGCAGCACCAGGGCGCCCATGACCCGCACCACGCCACCCGCGAGCAGCGGACCGATGACGACGAAGCCGATCAGCGACAGCACGACACCGCCGCCCAGCCACATCGAGCCTTCCTTCGCCCGGTCGGCCTCAGCGGCCAGGTACAGGGCGCAGCCGCCGGCGCCCGTCAGGACCAGGCCCAGCACGGCCCGTACGACACCGGACTTGGCGTCCACCGGTGCTCCGGAGTCGCGCAGCGCGGCCATCGGGGAGACCTTGCCGGCCCGCCGCGCGGGCAGGTACGCGGCGAGCACGGTGACCACGACGCCGAGCAGCAGGCCGACGACCGGGGTGGTCCAGGCGACGGTGAGGTCGTCGGTGGACAGGTTCATGCCGGTGGCGCCCATGAGCTTCATCAGCCCGATCGCCAGGCCCACGCCCGCGCCGACGCCCAGGACCGAGCCGAGCACGCCGAGCAGCAGCGCCTCGGCCAGCACGGACCGGTTGACCTGCTTGCGGGAGGAGCCGATGGCCCGCATCAGGCCGATCTCACGGGTGCGCTGGGCGACCAGCATCGAGAAGGTGTTGATGATCAGGAAGATGCCGACGAGGAAGGCGATCCCGGCGAAGCCGAGCATCGCGTACTTCATCACGCCCATGAACTCGCCGACGTCCTTGGCGTTGGCGTCCGCGACCTCCTTGGCCGTCTGGATCCGGTAGCCGCTGTCGAGCGCGTTCGCGACGTTCTTCTTCAACTGCGCGTCGCTGACGCCGGAGGCCGCGGTGACGTTGACGTTGGTGTAGACGCCGCTCTCGCCGACCAGGGCCTCCTGAGCGGTCTTCGTGTCCAGGTAGAAGATCGCCGCACCGGGGTTGGTGACCTGGAACTCGGCGATGCCCGAGACCTTCGCCTTGTGCGTGCCCACCGCCGTGATGACGCCGATCTCGTCGCCGAGCTTCAGGTCGTGCTTGTCGGCGGTGTCCGCGTCGACCATGATCTGGTCCGGCCCGCGCGGCGCGTTGCCGGAGGCGATCTTCATGGTGCGGGCGTCGGTGGCGTTCCAGTTGCCGACGATGGTCGGCGCGCCGCTCGTGGGCGAGAGGCTGTCCTTGTCCACGTCGACGACGGTCACCGAGGTCGAGAAGACGGTGCCCTCGGCCGACTTCACACCGTCCACCTCGCGCACCTCGTCCAGGACGGACGCGGGCATGACCGGCGGCCTGCCGTTGTCGGCCTGGGTCTCACCGGTGTCCGAGGCGCCCTTGGCGCTGACCGTGACGTCGGAGGAGGTGGCCGCGAACAGCTTGTCGAACGTGGTGCCCATGGTGTCCGTGAAGACCAGAGTCCCCGTGACGAAGGCCACCGACAGCAGGACGGCGATGGCGGACAGCGCCATGCGTCCCTTGTGCGCGAAGAAGTTGCGCATCGAGGTCTTCATGACGGTCATGAGGTACGCCCCCGCGCGTCGAAGTCCTTCATGCGGTCCAGGACGGTCTCGGCGGTCGGCTTGTACATCTCGTCGACGATCCGGCCGTCCGCGAGGTACAGCACGCGGTCGGCGTACGAGGCCGCCACCGGGTCGTGGGTGACCATGACGATGGTCTGGCCCAGTTCGTCCACGGAGCGGCGCAGGAAGCCCAGCACCTCGGCGCCCGCGCGCGAGTCGAGGTTTCCGGTCGGCTCGTCACCGAAGATGATCTCGGGGCGCGCGGCGAGGGCACGCGCCACGGCCACGCGCTGCTGCTGGCCGCCGGAGAGCTGCGTGGGGCGGTGCTTGAGCCGCCCGGCGAGCCCGACGGTCTCCACGACCCGGTCCAGCCACGGCTTGTCCGGCTTCCGCCCGGCGATGTCCATGGGCAGGGTGATGTTCTCGAGCGCGTTCAGCGTCGGCAGCAGGTTGAACGCCTGGAAGATGAACCCGACGCGGTCCCGGCGCAGTTGGGTGAGCTTCTTGTCCTTCAGCCCGGTGATCTCGGTCTCGTCCAGGTAGATCTGCCCGGACGTCACGGTGTCGAGCCCGGCGAGGCAGTGCATCAGCGTGGACTTGCCCGACCCCGAGGGGCCCATGATCGCGGTGAACTGACCGCGGGCGATGTCCACGTCGACGTGGTCCAGGGCCACGACCCGGGTCTCCCCGGACCCGTACGCCTTGACGACCTGCCGTGCCCGTGCGGCAACGGCCGTACGCCCTCCAGTGCCCCCGTGCCTGGGAATGGTTACAGCCGAAGTCACGGTGAATCTCCTATGTCGGTTCGAATGAGGTGCACCGGTTCGCGGTGCGGGTGTCCCCGTGCGGTCCTGGTGGTGCGGGTGTTCCGGTGCGGGTGTCCCCGTGCGGTCCTGGTGGTGCGGGTGTTCCGGTGCGGGTGTTCCTGGTGACGTCGCTCAGTCTGTCGACGGGACCAGGTCCCGCGCGCTGGTGCTCGGGCCCGTCTTTCCGGGGGGTTAACCCCACCCCCCGGACCCGCGGTTGCCGCCCCCCGACGGCGTAAAGCCAGATTAAGGACGGGCCCCCGCCCGTCTCCTCCTCCGGCGGTACGAACCCTCCCCCCGCCGTAGTACGTACGAACCCCTAGGGGCAGTCCACCGGCGGGTGGAGCGCTTCTCGGGGTCGGCTCCACCTTCGCGCCTCCTCAGGCTCCACCCTGCCGCCGCGTCAGGGTCAAGTGGGAAGCTGTGCCCGGAAGATAGCTGCAAGGGACACGAGAACTACGGGAGGCCTCGGGTGGGCGACGTGGGACCCGCGACACGGCATGCCGCACCGGGTACGGCCACCGGGAAGCGGGGAGCGGTCGTCGCCGCGCTCATGCTGTCCATGGCGCTGGCCGCCCTCGACTCCACCATCGTCTCCACGGCCGTCCCGCAGATCGTCGGCGACCTCGGCGGGTTCTCCGTCTTCTCCTGGCTGTTCTCCGGCTATCTCCTCGCCGTGACGGTCACCCTGCCCGTCTACGGCAAGCTCTCCGACACCTTCGGCCGCAAGCCGGTGCTGGTGGCCGGCACGGTCGTGTTCCTGCTGGGCTCGCTGCTGTGCGCCCTCGCCTGGAACATGGGTGCGCTCATCGCGTTCCGCGTCGTGCAGGGCCTGGGCGGCGGCGCGTTGCAGGGCACCGTGCAGACGCTCGCCGCCGACCTCTACCCGTTGAAGGAGCGGCCGAAGATCCAGTCGAAGCTGTCCACGGTGTGGGCGGTGTCCGCGGTGGCCGGCCCGGGCGTGGGCGGCCTGCTGGCGGCCTACGCGGACTGGCGCTGGATCTTCCTGGTCAACCTCCCCGTCGGCGCCGTGGCGTTGTGGCTGATCGTGCGTCACCTGCACGAGCCAGAACGGGAGTCGGCCGTCGCGTCGCCCGCACGCGCGCGTGCCGACGTCGACTGGGCGGGCGCGCTGGCGGTGTTCGCGTGCGGCGGGGTGCTGCTGACCGCGCTCGTCCAGGGCGGGGTGGCCTGGCCGTGGCGGTCGGCGCCGTCCCTCGCCCTGTTCGCCGCGGGCCTCGCGCTGGCCGCCCTCGTCGTCGTCATCGAACGCCGGGCCGCGCAGCCGATCATCCCGGGCTGGGTCTGGCGCCGCCGCACGATCGCGGCCGTCAACCTCGCGCTGGGCGCGCTGGGGCTGGTGATGGTGGCCCCCACGGTGTTCCTGCCGACGTACGCCCAGGCGGTGCTGGAACTGGATCCGGTGACCGCCGGGTTCGTGCTGTCGGTGTGGACGCTGAGCTGGCCGGTGTCGGCCGCCCTCAGCCAGCACGTCTACCGGCGCATCGGCTTCCGTGACACCGCCCTGCTCGGCATCGGCGCGGCCACGCTGGTGCTGCTGGCGTTCCCGTTCCTGCCGTATCCCGGGCAGGCCTGGCAGCCGGCGGCGCTGATGCTGCTGCTCGGCGCCGCGCTGGGCCTGTTCCAACTGCCGCTGATCGTCGGCGTGCAGTCGACGGTGGGCTGGTCGGAGCGCGGCACCACCACGGCGTCCGTCCTCTTCTGCCGCCAGACGGGCCAGACGGTCGGCGCCTCCGTCTTCGGCGCCGTCGCCAACGGCGTCCTGGCCGCCCGGCTGGGCGGCGCGGGCGACCTGGACTCCGTCACGCGCGCCCTCGACGCCGGGCCGGCGCCCGAAGCGACCCGGCACGCCGTCGCGGACGCCGTGTACGCCGTCTACCTGGGCGCGTCCTGCGCCGCCGCGCTCGCCTTCCTGGTCCTGCTGTGCGTGGCGCCGCGCCGCTTCCCGGTCCTGGGGAGCCAGGCGACCGAGGACGAACGGGCGTCGGCGTGACCCCAGGGGTTAACCCCGGGTAACACCCCCAGGTCAGTAACGGTTCGACGTCACCCCGGCACACCGACCGGTCAGTTCGGCGAAACCCTCGCACGGGGGCGTACGCCCGGGTAACGTGCGTGGCCCGCCCCCACCTCCCTGCGGTCCGCCGCCATGGACCCGAGCCACGCAAGGAGCCGGGATGTCCCACGACCCGCCCCCGCGCCCTCCGACGTATCCCTGGCAGCCGCCACCGGCGCCGCCCGAACCCGCCCGCCGGCCACCGGTCCACCACGCGCCGTCGGGCCGCCACAGCGATCTGCGGGTCCTGCGCGGCGCCTACCGCCGTCAGCGGCGCGTCGCCACGCTCACCGCGCTCGGCTACTTCGTCCTCTTCTTAGTCCTGTCCGCCTTCGTCCCGTCGCTGATGACCCACCGGGTCGCCGCCGGTCTCCCCACCGGCCTGCTGCTCGCCCTGCTCCAACTCCCCGTCACCTGGCTGGCGATCGTCCTGTACGAGCACACCGCCCGCCGCCATGTCGACCCGCTCGCCGACCGCATCCGCAAGCAGTCCGCGCTCGACGCCAGGCGCGCGGCCCGGCACGCGGGGGCGGCACGATGACGGCAGCCGACACGGTACGGCGAGCGGCCGCGCCCCTCACCGAACTCAGCGGCGACGCCCAGACGATGTCCCTCGTCGCGTTCACCGCGGTCGTCACGATCACCCTGCTGCTGTGCGTGACGACGGGCCCCGACCGCGACGACCTCGACGAGTTCTACACCGGCAACCGCTCCCTGTCCCCCCTGCGCAACGGCCTCGCCGTGGCCGGCGACTACATCTCCGCGGCCACCGTCCTGGGCACCGGCGGCGTGATCGCCCTGTACGGCCACGACGGTGTCGTCCTCGCCCTGAGCACGGTCCTGTCGCTGATGCTGCTGATGTTCCTGCTCGCCGAACCCCTGCGCAACGCGGGCCGGTTCACCATGGGCGACGCCCTCGCCCGGCGCATGCCGGGGCGCGCGGTGCGCGTCACGGCGTGCGCGGTGACGATCGCCACGCTCCTGCCGATGATGCTGGTCCAGCTCGCGGGCACCGGCCAACTCCTCGCGTTCCTCCTGGGGTTCTCCGGCGACTCGCTCAAGACGGCCTGCATGGTCGGCATGGGCGTGCTGATGATCAGCTACGCGGCGATCGGCGGCATGAAGGGCACCGCCCTCATCCAGATGCTGAAGATCGTGATGCTGCTCGGCTCCGGCGCCGTCGTCGCCGTCCTGGTCCTGCACCGCTTCGACTGGAACCCGGGCGCCCTCTTCGACGCGGCGGCCGACGGCAGCGGGGTCGGCGACGCCTTCCTCCACTCGGGCCTGCAGTTCTCCTCCGGCCCGTACCCCGGCCTCGACATGATCAGTTCCCAGCTCGCGGTGGTGCTCGGCGGCGCGTGCCTGCCGCACGTCACCATGCGCATGTACACCGCCTCCTCCGCCCCTCAGGTACGCCGCTCGATGTCCTGGGCGGTGTCGGGCGTGGCCCTGTTCGTGCTGGTCATGATGGTCGTCGGGTTCGGCGCCACGGCCCTGGTCGGCCGCGCGGCGATCACTCAGGCCGACCCTCGGGGCAACACCGCCTATCTGCTGGGCTCCCGGGCCGCGTTCGGCGCCGACCTGTCCACGGCCGAGGCGCTGCTGTTCACCACCGTGACGACGGCGATCTTCCTCACCGTCCTGGCCTCGGTCGCCGGCATGATCCTCGCCTGCGCCAACTCCCTCGCCCACGACGTCTTCGCCGCCCGCGCGCGGGAGACGTCCCCGCGCCGCGAGATGCTGCTGGCCCGCCTGTCCGCCCTGGCCGTCGGCGTCCCGACGATCCTGCTGGCCGCCCAGGTCCAGCACCGCAGCCTCCAGCCGCTGGTCACCCTCTCCTTCTGCCTCGGCGCCTCGGCCCTTGCACCCGCCCTCGTCTACAGCCTCTTCTGGCGCCGCTACACCCGGACGGGCCTGCTCAGCACGCTCATCGGCGGCTCCCTGTCCGTCCTCCTCCTCATGCCGGGCACCAACCTGGTCTCCGGCTCTCCCGCGTCCGCCTTCCCCGACGCCGACTTCACCTGGTTCCCGTTCACCACCACCGGCCTCGTCACCATCCCCCTGGGCTTCGCCCTCGGCTGGCTCGGGACGGTCGCCTCGGGCCGCCGCGAGGCGGCGGAACAGCGGCGCGAGTACGAGGCGGTGGAGGGGTGGATCCTGGCGGGGGCGGTACGGAGGGAGAGCTGAGGCGGAGAGGGTGCCGGCGGCAGGCGGGCAGTTGAGCAGGCAGGCAGCAGACGAGAGGGAGCCGAGGACGCAACGGCCGTCTACTCGACCACCCGCCGTCCCGTGAGCGCGCTCAGGTTGTTGCGTACGGAGTCCATGTGCGCCTGCACCTGGTCCCACCGCTCACCGTGCTCGCGCAGCACCCGCTCCGTCTCGCGCTCGATGCGGTCCTTGCGCAGACGTGCCTCGGCGAGGATCTCGGCGGCACGCGCGCCGGCCTCCTCCTGGCGTCGGCGGGACGCCTCCTCGGCCTCGGCGAACTCCCGCTCCGCCTCGGCCAGGGCCTCCTCGGCGCGGGCCACCGACCGGGCGTGGTGCGCCTCGAAGGCGGTGACCCGTTCGGCGGCCTCGCGCTCCTCCGCGGCCAGCCGCTCGGCGTACTCCTTCTTCGGTTCGACGAGCATGGCGGCGGTGCGCTGCCGCACCTCGCGCAGCGCCGTGAGCGCCTCGCCGCGGAACTCCTTCACCTTGCGCCGGGCGCTGACGCGGATCCCGTGCGCCTCGGCACGCGCGGCGAGCAGCCGCAGCCGGGCCTGTTCCCTGGCCTCCGCGCGGAGCGTCTCCGCCTGTTCCTGCGCTCCCCGGCGGACGACGAGAGCGCACGCCTCGGCCTGCGCGAGATGCTCCCGAGCTTCGCGCCGCGCCTGTTCGACCACCTCCGCCGCCTCTTCCTGGACGAGCTGGAAGACGTGCTTGGCGCGCTCGCCGAGGGTGTCGTACGTCTGCGGTGCGAGCCCTTTCACGGACTCACGCAACCGCTCGGCCTCCACCATCATCTCCTTGACGAGCACGGTGAGCCGGGCGACCCGCTCCCAGGCCGCGTCGCGCTCGGCGGAGAGTGCGCCGGTGTACGCCTCGACCTCCTTGGGCCGGTAGCCGCGCCCGCGAACGGTATCGAACCCCTGCGGTGACACCTTTGCGCTGCTCATCCTGCAACCCCTCTCCACCAGACAGACGCGAAATAATGATTTCCCGTATATCTTGATGTATCGGGCTTAAGGGTCCATAACGCGACACTCCGGACAAACGGTGCGGCAATTGCGCACGCGAAAGGGCCGGGCCCGGTCACACGACCGGGCCCGGCCCTCGGCACACTCGCGTCAGCGGGGCGTACGCCTCACAGCAACCCGTCCCACATCTGCTCCAGCAGCACCGACCACCAGCTCTCCGGCGAACCGAGCGCCGCCGGGTCCAACGCGGCCAACTGCGCCTGGAAGTCGACCGTCCACCGGCCCGCCTGCTCCTGGTTGAGCCCGAAGCGCAGCCGCCACATCCGCCCGAGCAGCGCCAGGCAGCGCGCGAACTCCGGCAGCCCGGTGTTCACGAACTGCGGCGGTACGGGCGCCCCGCCGGGCCCCGCCTCCACGGGCACGGCGACGATGTTCGCCGTGCCGTACTGCACGCAGATCGCCTTGCCGAAGTCGCTGCCCATGACGAGGTACGAGCCCGCGTCCGGCGCCGGCTGCACACCCCGCTCGGCCGCCAGCTCCGCCAGCGTCGGCACCGGCCGCCCCGGCTGGGCCTGCGCCCAGAAGAACGGGCCCATGTCCATCGGCAGACCCGCCACCACCAGCGTGTGCGCCACGACCGGCGGCACACCCTGCCGGGACACCGCCGCCTGCTCGAACCGGAACAGGCCCGGCCCGAACGCCGCTGCCAGCTCCTGCCCGATCGCCTCCGGCGGGATCGGCGGCACCGGCTGCACCGGCGGCAACGGCGCCCGCACCGGCGCGGGGCGCGCGGGACCGTCGGCCACCTGGTGCAACTCGCCCTGGTGCGCCAGCAACTGCTGCATCCCCTGCTGCCGGCTCGCGTGGTCCGTGCCGTACGGCGCGATGCTCGTGATGCGCGCCTGCGGCCACTGCTCCCGGATCATCCGCGCGCAGTACGCACCCGGCAGCTCGCAGGACTCCAACTCGGTGTGCAGCTCCAGCACCTGGTCCGGCGGCACGTTCATCGCCCGCAGCTCGTGGAAGATCTGCCACTCCGGATGCGGTGTCCCCGGCGCCGAACGCCGGATCAGCTGCTGCTCCGAACCGTCCTGCGCGCGGTAGCGCAACACGGCCTGGTAGCCGGGGCCGACCGTCGGCTGCCCCTGCTGCGGATACCCGTACGCCGGCGGCTGCCCCGGCCCGGGCGCGCCCGGCGGCGGCATCGCACCCGGGGGCGGCATCGCACCCGGCGGCATCCCGCCCGGAGGCATCGCACCCGGCGGCATGGCACCCTGCGGCATCGGCTGCGGCGGGCCCGGAGGCATCCCAGGGGCGCCCGGGACACCGGGCGCGCCGGGGGCGCGCGGCGGCGGGGGCGTGCCGGGGCCGGCGGCCGGGGGCCCGGCCAGCATCGTGGCGGCATGGTGGACCCCGCCCGGCGGCGTACCACCGGCAGCGTTCGGCGCGGCGGGCGCGTGCGGCCCACCGGGAGCACCAGGAGCGCCCGGCGCGCCGGGCGTGTGCGGCGTGTGGGGCACACCGGGGGCGCCGGGCGCCTGCGGGGCGCCCGGGAACCCCGGGGCGCCCGGAGGCTGCGGTGCGCCGCCGCCCGAGCCCGTCCGACCGGGGTCGGCCAGCATCGTGGCGGCATGGTGAACCCCGCCCGGCGGCGTACCGCCGGGGGCGTTCGGCGGGCCAGGCGGGTTGGGCGCACCCGGGGCGCCCGGGGCCCCACCCTGCGCACCCGGAGCACCGGGAGCCCCGGGCCCCGCCAGGCCCTCGGGGCCGAGGGCCGACACAAGCTGCGTAGGCACATAGCCGCTCGCCGGAGTACCCGGCGCCCCCGGACCGGAGGAAGGCGGAGGCGGAGGCGTGGCGCCCGGCCGCGCGCCCGGCGTCCCCGGCGCACCCGGCGGAGGCGGCGGAGTCGCCCCACCACCGCGCCCACGACGCGGAGGCGGCGCCGCCTTGCTGGTCGCGGCGTCGGCGATGTCACCGGCGTTCGCCGCGAGCGGCCGCCCCGGGACGCCCGGAGCACCACCCTGCACGCCCGGAGCACCCGGAGCACCCGGACCCTGCGGCGCGCCCGGACCCTGCGGATAGCCGTACGAGGCCGCACCGGGCGGGGGCGTGCCCTGCGGTGAGGGCATGCCCTGCGGCGGAGGCGGCGTGCCGTGCGGGCCGCCCGGAGGCGGAGTCCCCGGACCACCCGGCGCACCGGGCCCCTGCGGAGAGCCGTAGGACGGCGCACCCGGCGGGGGTGGCGGCGTGCTCCCCGGCGCACCGCCCGGAGCACCCGCGCCCTGCGAACCGGGAACACCACCCGGCGCGTTCGGGTCGTCGAGCGCCGGTGCGACCGCCGTCGGCGGGAGCCGGCTGCCGCCCGACATCAGAGCCGTCTTGGCGTCGGACAGGGCGGAGGGCGGCGCATCGTCGTCGGAGCCGCTCAGCGGCGGCGCGAACACCGTCGCCGGCAACGGCACGGAACGGTCCTCGCCGGGATCGGCGTTGGTGTCCGTGCCCGCCCAGGGCGTGGCCCCGACGGGCGTCGCGGGAGCCGACGCACCGGCACCCGGGCCCGCACCGGCACCCGCGTCCACAGGCACCCCGGCCTGCGTCCGAGGCAGCGAGGGATCCGGCGTCACGGACCCGCCGGCCCCGGCCGCCCCACCGGAGGAACCCGGCCCACCAGAAGAGGCCACCCCGCCGGAAGAGGCCGAAGCGCCCGCCGGAACCGCGTCCGAGACAGCGTCCGAATCCGAACCCGGGCCGGAGGAGCCGGCCCCGGACCCCGCGGCAGCCCCCTCCCCCCGCCGCTCCCCGATCCCCAACTTGTCCGCCGCCTCCTGCAACCACTCCGGCGGCGTCAAAAGGAACGACGTCTGGTTCAGATCCACCCGGGCCGCGGGCGCCGGCGCGGGCTCCGCGGCCTCGCCCTCCGGACGCCCGTACTCCTCCTCGTACCGCCGGATCACCTCACCCACCGGCAGCGAAGGCCACAACGAGGCCTCCCCGCTGTCCCGGGCGAGCACCAACCGCTGAGCGCCGCCGTCCGAACGCGGCCCCTCCGCACGGTCCTCGGCCCACACCACGAACCCGAGCCCGAACTCCCGTACCCGCACCTCACGATGCTGGTACGCCGGAACGTCCCCGTTGACCCACTCTTCACCGCGCTCCTGCGCCTGTGCGAACGTCACCATCGCCGGATCACTCCCCCACAGCCACGGACGACACGGAAACGGCCCGCGCGAACCCACCGTCCACCATCAGGTTCGCCACCGTCTCCAACTCCGGCGGCTGACCCGCAAGACGCGACAGGAACACGTCGAAATCCTCCCCGCACGGCAGCAACAACCGCTCCACCCGCTCCGCCGGCGACCACGCCGGATCCACGTCCCGCACGTCGTCGTAGGCGCAGAACCACACCGAACCGAGCCGCTCGCCCTTCACCTTCACGGCCAGCAGACCCCCCTGCACGAAACCGACCCCCAGGTAGTCCTTGGTCAGGTGGTCACGCAGGCACTTGTTCACGTACACCAGGTCATTGACCGCCGCCTCGTCCCGCACCGTGAAGAACGGCTGGTCCACCAGCAGCCCCAACTCCGCGTCCAGCGCCGCGCCCACCGGCGCACACCCGCCCGCCGCCTTCAAGAACGACCGGTAGGCACCCGGCAGCCGGTACCCGAGGTCCTCCTCGACCCCCTGCACCTGCGACTCCGTCACCGCCACACCCGACTTCGGCAGCCCGACATGCGCCGGCCGCGTCTCCTGCAACGGACGCGTCCCGCGCTTCGACTGGTCCACCGCGGCCGTCGCGATCCCACCGTGATGCCGCAGCAACGCCTTCACCTCGACCGGAACCAGCTCCAGCCGCCGCGAACCCGCCACGTGATGCCACGTCCAGCCGTGCGGAGTCGCCACATGGACCACCGTGTCCCACAGCTCGTGCCCCGACGCCGAGAGCGCCGCGTTCGCCGACACGTAGTCCGTCAACCGCAACTCGTCGACACCGAAACCCTCCGGCGGCTCCGCGATCTCCGCCGCCGCCCGCGCGTACGGCGAGAAGTCGGGGTAACCGCGCTCGTCCACCCGTACCCCTCTCGGGTGACGCGCGGCCCGGACCGGATCCGGGAAATGCACGACCTGCCCGGCATAGGCCGCGTTCGGCGGCGCGGCTTGCTGCCCGAGCCGACCTGTCGTCATGGCGGTTGCCCCCTGCGGCACTCTGTACGGACCACAGCCGCCGGCCCCGCTTCCGGTTCCGACCACCACGTCCCGTATTCGACTGTCTCCAACGGTCTCCAACGCGCGTCAACCGCGCGCCAGGCGGTGCCGACAGCCTAAGCGGTACGACGACACCGGTCACCGGCCCTCCACTTCGGTGACCAGCCGTCACCCTGCCGTGACAGCCCGCCCCGGCCCGGGCGTGTCGCGCCGCCCCAGCTTCCGCACCAGCCACGCCATTTGGCACTCTGTGTCGTCCGGGGGATGCACGGAGGGGAAAGACGATCATGAACGCCACACAAACGGGACCGCACACCAGCCACTCCGGCGACCCCCGCATCGGCTGGAGCCACGACGACACCCCCCATGCCCCCACCCTCCGTCACCGCCGCGACGGCATACTCCCCACCGTCGCCGCCGCCCTCTCCGTCCGCGGCGCCACCCTCACCGGCACCGCCGCCCGCGGCGACCAGCCCCCCGCGCTCCACCCCCTCGTCCAGGACTTCCTCGACACGCTCACCAGCGCCCAACGCGACCGCTTCACCGGCCGCTGCGCCGAAGCGCTCCTCATCTCCCGCCACATCGCCGCCGTCGACGCCGCCCGCAGCAAACGCGCCGCCCGCAGACCGATGACCAACGGCGAAGCCCGCAAAGCCCTCAAGCAGGCCAAACTCACCACCCGGCGCATCCGCGAGGACGGCGACCCCCTCCACGGCAGCTTCGCCACCCCCTGCCGCGCCTGCACCGCCCTCAGCGCCCACTTCGGCGTCCGCATCGTCAACCCGACGGCGGCAGAGGGCTGAACCCCGGACAGAACCGCCGGACCCGCCGGACGCGAGAGACCCCACAGACCCGGCAGCCCCGGCAGACCCGCACGACGGCCCCGCGCCGGTCCATGACCTCCAAGGACGAAGGGCAGATGCACCCCGACCGCACCTCCACCACGCGCTTCCCCGTGCCCGTCGACGCCGCCCTGCGCGCCGCCGGCTGGCAACCCGGGCGCTGGGACATCAAGCAGGCCGAGATCTGGGCCGACGCCCTCCGCGACCACAGCTCCCCCGCCGGTCACCGCCACGCCGTCTTCCCCGCCGCCGTCGAGGCCTGGGCCGAGTTCGGCGGCCTGCGCATCACGCCCACAGGACCCGGCCGCCAGATCGCCCCGGTCGCCCTGGAGCTCAACCCCCTCCACGGTCTCCACCTGGCCCGCACCCTCGGCGACCTCGGCCGCGCCCTCGGCACCGACGTCAGCCCGCTCGGCACCGAGACCGACGACCGGGCCCTCCTCGCCATCGACGCCGAAGGCCGCGTCTACGCCCTCGACCACACCGGCGACTGGTACCTCGGCCCCGACATCGACCAGGCCCTCGGCGCCCTCGTCTCCGGCACCGAACCCGTCCGCCTCACCGCGGGCTGAACCGCACCCACCCGAGCCCTGCGCCGAGGCCGCAGCGGTACCCGAGCCCTACGCCGCCGGAATCACCGCCGACACCCGGAAGCCGCCCGCCTCCGTCGGCCCCGACACGAACACCCCGCCCAGGGCCACCACCCGCTCCTTCATCCCGACCAGCCCGTTGCCCCCCGACGGCAGCCTCGCCGACGACGCCGACCCCACCTCCGGCGGCGGCTCGTTCTCCACCTGCATCGCGATCTCCGCCATCCGGTGCGCCAACCGCACGTGCGTCTTCGCCCCCGCCGCGTGCTTGTGCACGTTCGTCAGCGCCTCCTGCACCACCCGGTACGCCGTCTGCTCGATCTCCGGCGCGTACCCCCGCACCTCCCCCTCGACCGACAGATCCACCACCATTCCCGCGGCCGCCGACTGCCCGATCAGCTCGTCCAGCTCCGACAGACACGGCCCCTCACCGTCCTCCGCGGCGCGCGCGGCCACCGCGGTCACCGCCGCCGACGGCACCGTCGCCCGCCGCTCCCCGTCCCCGCTCCGCAACACCCCGAGCATCTCCCGCAACTCGGTCAACGCCTGCCGCCCCATGTCCCCCACCAGCGCGGCGTTCCTCACGGCCTTCTCGGGGTCCTTCCGCGCGACCGCCTGCAACGCGGCCGCGTGCACCACCATCAGGCTCACCCGGTGAGCCACCACGTCGTGCATCTCCCGCGCGATCCGCGTCCGCTCCTCATTGCGCGCCCACTCGGCCCGCTCCTCCGCCCGCTCGGCGAGGAGCTGCAACTCCCGCTCCAGACTGTCGGCCCGCTCCCGCAGGCTCTCCATGAGCCGCCGCCGGGCCCCCACATAGAGCCCGAGCAGCACCGGCGGCGCGGTCAGCCCCAGCGAGGTGGCGATCGACGCGAACGGAACGAACCAGTCCCCCAGGTCCAGATCCCCCCGCACCATGTCCTGCCGCACCCGCACGAACGTCACGATCAACGTCCCCACCAGCTGCATCCCCGCGAGCGACCCGATGATCCGCCGGGGCAGCTCGGACGCGGCGAGCGTATAGAGGCCCACGATGCCCATCAGGAAGCCCATCTGCGCGGGCGTGATCGCGATCGACACCAGCACCACGGCGATGGGCCACTGTCTGCGCACCAGCAGCACCGACCCCGCGAGGAGTCCGAAGACGACCCCCGCCGGCACCGGGATCCCCGCGTCCCGCGCGAACGGAACCCCCTCCACCGCGCACTCCGCGGCGGACACCACCGCGAGGCTCCAGTCGAACACCGCACTGCGGCGCCTGCTCCACCACAACGGCCCTCCCCGAGCCGTCGCGTGCTCTTCCCCCGTCGTGGTCATGCCTCCAGCCTACGGGCGCCCGCCCCGGCTTTTCCGGCGAGTTTCCGCGAGCGGCCCACTCCACCCTCCGTAACCGAACAGCCCCGAAACCCACCGGTATCCCTCGAACTGCCGATCCAGCGCCTGTTCGATCCCGGAACCCATCATTCCGGCCAGGTGGTAGGCACAGGGCACATTCACGGGGCAAGTACGCGGACCGCGAGGGCCGCTCGGGCGGGCACCGGCGTCCGATCACCGTGCTGGCGCGGACACCCGACTCCGGTAAGGTCTGATGCACATTCCCCCGTGGTGTAACTGGCAGCACACTAGATTTTGGATCTAGCAGGACAAGGTTCGAATCCTTGCGGGGGAGCCACCGCACGCGGACCTCCCCGTGGGCCCCGACAGCACCGTCGGGGCCCACTCCCATGTCGCCCGGGAAACGCCCCGGTATCCTTCGGGTGTCCCCACCCCTACACAGCCGAAGGGCAACTCCGTGAGCGCCATTCGCCCGGCAGCCGTCGTCGTTCTCGCAGCGGGTGAGGGCACCCGTATGAAGTCGGCCACACCGAAGGTCCTGCACGAGATCTGCGGCCGCAGCCTCGTGGGTCATGTGCTGGCCGCGGCCCGCGAGTTGGACCCGGAGAACCTGGTCGTCGTGGTCGGGCACGCGCGGGAGAAGGTCACCGCGCACCTCACCGGGATCGACCCGCGGGTACGGACCGCGATCCAGGCGGAGCAGAACGGCACCGGGCACGCCGTCCGGATGGGCCTGGAGCAGCTCGGGGGCGGGGTCGACGGGACGGTGGTCGTCGTCTGCGGCGACACCCCCCTGCTGACCGGCGCGACGCTCGCCCAGCTCGCCGCCACCCACCACACCGACGGCAATGCCGTGACCGTGCTGACCGCCGAGGTGCCGGACGCGACCGGTTACGGCCGGATCGTGCGGGACGAGGCCTCCGGTGCGGTCACGGCGATCGTGGAGCACAAGGACGCGACCGAGGTCCAGCGGGAGATCCGGGAGATCAACTCCGGTGTCTTCGCCTTCGACGGGCAGCTGCTCGCGGAGGCGCTGAAGCAGGTCCGCACGGACAACAGCCAGGGCGAGGAGTACCTGACGGACGTCCTCGGAATCCTGCGCGAGGCCGGTCACCGGGTCGGCGCGTCCGTCGCGGCCGACCACCGTGAGATCGCCGGCATCAACAACCGCGTCCAGCTCGCCGAGGCCCGTCGGACGCTCAACGAGCGGCTGCTGACCGCCGCGATGCTGTCCGGCGTGACCGTCGTCGACCCGGCCACCACGTGGGTGGACGTCACCGTGACGTTCGAGCAGGACGCCGTGATCCACCCGGGGACGCAGCTGCACGGGGCGACCCACGTGGGCGAGGGCGCCGAGGTGGGCCCGAACAGCCGGCTGAGGGACACGACCGTCGGGGCGGGGGCCCGGGTCGACAACACCGTCTCCGACAGTGCGCAGATCGGTCCGCAGGCGACCGTCGGTCCGTACGCCTACCTCCGTCCCGGCACCCGCCTCGGGCTCAAGTCCAAGATCGGTACCTACGTCGAGACGAAGAACGCGTCGATCGGCGAGGGCACCAAGGTGCCGCACCTCTCCTACGTCGGGGACGCGACCATCGGCGACTACACGAACATCGGTGCCGCCAGCGTGTTCGTGAACTACGACGGGCAGGACAAGCACCACACCACGGTCGGCTCGCACTGCCGTACGGGCTCGGACAACATGTTTGTGGCTCCTGTCACGGTCGGGGACGGCGCGTACACCGCCGCCGGGTCCGTGATCACCAAGGACGTGCCCCCCGGTTCGCTGGCCGTGGCCCGTGGTCAGCAGCGGAATATCGAGGGTTGGGTGGCTCGCAAGCGTCCGGGCAGCGCGGCGGCGAAGGCGGCCGAGGCGGCCTCCCAGCAGGCCGGCGGCGAGGACTGACCGGAAACGGGCGCGTCAAACACGGCGTACCGTGATAAGTGCACACCCGCACCCCCACCAGCTGAGACGGCCCCGTCGCGCCCAGCGGCGAGGTCTCCCGCCAGCCGGCTGAGACACCTCTGAGGAGACAGTGCTGTGACCGGGATCAAGACGACCGGCGAGAAGAAGTTGATGTTCTTCTCCGGCCGCGCCCACCCCGAGCTTGCCGAGGAGGTCGCCCACCAGCTGGGTGTCGGGGTCGTCCCGACGAAGGCCTTCGACTTCGCCAATGGTGAGATCTACGTCCGTTACCAGGAGTCGGCTCGTGGTGCGGACTGCTTCCTGATCCAGAGCCACACGGCTCCGATCAACAAGTGGATCATGGAGCAGCTGATCATGATCGATGCTCTGAAGCGGGCGTCCGCCCGGAGCATCACGGTGATCGTGCCGTTCTACGGCTATGCCCGTCAGGACAAGAAGCACCGCGGGCGTGAGCCGATCTCGGCGCGTCTGATCGCGGACCTGATGAAGACGGCGGGTGCGGACCGGATCCTGACGGTGGATCTGCACACGGACCAGATCCAGGGCTTCTTCGACGGTCCGGTGGACCACCTGTTCGCGCTGCCGCTGCTGGCGGACTACGTGGGCGGCAAGGTGGACCGCAAGAAGCTGACGGTCGTGTCGCCGGACGCCGGCCGGGTGCGGGTCGCGGACCGCTGGTGCGACCGTCTGGGCGCGCCGCTGGCGATCGTGCACAAGCGGCGCGACAAGGACGTGGCGAACCAGGTGACGGTCCACGAGGTCGTGGGTGAGGTCGAGGGCCGGGTGTGTGTCCTGGTCGACGACATGATCGACACGGGTGGCACGATCTGCGCGGCCGCGGAGGCGCTGTTCGCGCACGGTGCGGAGGATGTCATCGTGACGGCGACGCACGGTGTGCTGTCCGGTCCCGCCGCCGACCGTCTGAAGAACTCCAAGGTCAGCGAGTTCGTCTTCACCGACACCCTGCCCACTCCGGGTGAGCTGGAGCTGGACAAGATCACGGTGCTGTCGATCGCGCCGACCATCGCCAGCGCGGTGCGCGAGGTGTTCGAGGACGGTTCGGTGACGAGCCTGTTCGACGAGCAGTAGGCCGTCGGGGCTTCTGCTTGATCGATTTTTCTGGGGCCTCCCTCCCCGAGTAGACTGCTCCAGTTGCTCGGCGAGGGAGGCCGTTCCCGTTGATGGGGTTCGGCGGTCCGTTATCGACGCGCTCTTCGTAGCAGGCCGTTCGTGGCCGGGTGACCACGTCCGTTCCCAGTTTCTACGAGGAGTGATCCATATGTCCGAAGTGAAGCTCGCCGTCCAGACGCGCACCGAGTTCGGCAAGGGTGCCGCGCGCCGCATCCGCCGCGACAACAAGGTCCCGGGCGTTCTGTACGGTCACGGTTCCGACCCGCTGCACCTGACGCTGCCGGGCCACGACCTGCTCCTGGCGCTGCGTACGCCGAACGTCCTGATCGCCCTGGACATCGACGGCAAGACCAGCGAGCTGGCGATTCCGAAGGCCGTGCAGCGTGACCCGCTGAAGGGCTTCCTGGAGCACGTCGACCTCCAGCTGGTCAAGCGCGGCGAGCAGGTCAACGTCGAGATCTACGTCCACACCGAGGGTGAGCTGGCCCCCGGCGGCAACCTGCTGGAGCACGTGCTGAACGCGCTGCCGGTCGAGGCCGAGGCCACGCACATCCCGGAGTCCGTGACCGTCTCCATCGAGGGTCTGACGGCCGGTGACTCCATCCTCGCCAAGGACATCCCGCTGCCGAACGGCACCAAGCTGGCCGTCGACGAAGACGCGGTCGTCCTTCAGGTCCTGGCCGCGCAGGCCGAGGAGGCCCCGGAGGGCGAGGCCGCCGAGGGCGAAGAGGCTTCCGCCGAGGCCTGATCCTCACCGTCGTCGTTCGTGCGTCAGCCGCTGTTCCCGTTGGGGGCAGCGGCTGGCGCGTATCAAGGAGACACAGACGTGACGAGCGACCCCAACGCCCCCTGGCTGATCGTGGGGCTGGGCAACCCGGGGCCGGAGTACGCGATGAACCGGCACAACGTCGGGTTCATGGTGGCCGATCTGCTGGCCGAGCGGATCGGGGGCAGGTTCAAGCGGGCGGGCAAGGCGCAGGCACAGGTCATCGAGGGGCGGATCGGGCCGCCGGGGCCGGCGAACCGGCGGGTGATCCTGGCGAAGCCGATGTCGTTCATGAATCTGTCGGGCGGTCCGGTGAACGCGCTGCGGGACTTCTACAAGGTGCCGGTGGCGCACGTCGTGGCGGTCCACGACGAGTTGGACATCGACTACGGGACGCTGCGGTTGAAGCTGGGCGGCGGTGACAACGGGCACAACGGGCTGAAGTCGATGACGAAGGCGTTCGGCTCGGACTATCACCGGGTGCGGTTCGGGATCGGGCGGCCGCCGGGGCGGATGCAGGTGGCGGACTTCGTGCTGAAGGACTTCTCGTCGGCGGAGCGCAAGGAGCTGGACTACTTCGTGGACCGGGCGGCGGACGCGGTGGAGTGCCTGGTGATCGAGGGGTTGGAGCGGGCGCAGGGGACGTACAACTCCTGAGGCCGGGGGCCGGTCAGGGAAAGGTACGGACAACTCCCGACTTGTCACCCACCGAGGTTGACGGGCCGTTCGGGCATGGCCAATGATCCCCGCCATGCCTGCCACAGCCGTCTCCTCCCGTCGGGCGTCGTCACGCAGGGCGTCGTCACACCGGGCGTCGTCGCACAGGGGCCGGGGGTCCTCCCGTCCGGCCTCGGCCGCCGTGTTGCGGTTGGGCCGGTTCGCGGCGATGGGGACGGTCGCCGTACTCATCCTGATCGCGGGGGTGTGGGGGTCCTGGGGCACGGCGCAGCACGTGATGCTGACGAAGGGGCGCGAGCAGGGCACGATCGAGGTGGCCCGGTGCGGGGCGGAGATGTGCTGGGGGCCGTACGCGCCGCTGTCGGCGGGGTCGACGGTGCGGGCGCGGGTGGTGATCGAGAAGTCGGTGGCGGTGCGGGCCGGGCAGACGTACACCGTGGTGGTGAAGCCGGACGGTGACGAGGTGGTGCGGTCGGGTCCGGCGGGGGTGTTGTACGCGTGGATCCCGATGGGCGGTGCGCTGTTGCTGGCGTCGGTGGTGGTCGCGGGCGGGCTGGGGCGTACGCGGGCCGGGTGGGTGCTGGCGGGGTCGGGTGTGGCGTTGTTGACGGCGGCTTTCGTGACGATCTGAGGGTGGCGCCGTTCTCCCATGTGTGGAGCGGGGATTCGTTGCCGGTTCGTGCCTTGACCAGGAGTCAGCGCGGGCTGGATGCTGAACCGCCCCCTCCACATCTTCCCCTTTCGTCACTCGAAGATGGATTGCCCCATGCGTACCTTCCCTCGCGCCGGTGTCCTCGTTGCCGCTTCCTCGGCCGTTTTCCTGCTGGCTCCCGCCGCCCATGCCACGGGTGACGACACGTACACCGTGCAGCTGCGCCAGCAGCTGCCGCGGACCGCGACCACCGACGACGGGGGTGCCCCGCGGGAGTCGCGGGACGAGTGCCCCGGTGTCCCCGACGGCAAGGACGGCTGGCATTTCGTGTTGCCCGGCAAGGAGCCGGAGTTCGTGAAGCTGACGGTGACGTTCGAGCCGGGCGGGCAGCAGGTGCTGACCAGCTTCGGCCCGCCGAGCGACAAGCACGCCTACGTGTGGTCGCTGCCGGGGGCGGAGCTGACGTCGGCGGTCGCCGAGGTGCGCGGCGGTGAGCTGGACCTGTTCAATCTTTCGCACACCTGCCCGGTGACCGGGGGTACACCGAGCGGCTCCGCCGACCCGTCGTCGAGCACGAGCACGGAGCCGTCGTCGAGCACCAGCGCGGAGCCGTCGACCGGCACGAGCACGGAGCCGGCCACGTCGACCGGCGCGGCGTCGCCCAGCGCCGGCGGTGCCGCCACCCCGTCCTCGTCCCCGGCCGCGGGGGCCACCGGCGGTGACCTCGCCGAGACGGGCAACGGTGCCCCGGTCGGTGCCCTGTCCGCGGTCGCGGCCGTGCTGGTCGCCGCGGGCGGTTTCCTGGTCTTCCACCGCCGCAGGGGCGCGCGCCGGGGCTGACGTACGGGACGAGGGTGCCCCCGAGCCGGTACGGGCTCGGGGGCACCCTCGTGTGCGGGCGGCGGGTCAGCCGGTGTTGCGCAGGCCCGCCGCCACGCCGTTGACGGTGAGGAGCAGGGCGCGGGAGAGGACGGGGTCGGGTTCCTCGCCGGCGGCCGCGGCGTCACGCTGGCGCTTGAGCAGGGTGACCTGGAGGTAGGAGATGGGGTCCAGGTAGGCGTCGCGGATGGCGAAGGTCTGCTTGAGGACGGGCTGGGCGTCGAGCAGTTCGCTCTCGCCGGTGATCTTCAGGACCTCGGAGACGGTCAGCTCGTGCTCGGCCTGGATGCGCTCGAAGACGTGCTTGAGCTCGTCGGGGACGAGGGTGTCGACGTAGTGCCGGGCGATCCGCAGGTCCGTCTTGGCGAGGGTCATCTCGACGTTGGAGACGAAGTTGCGGAAGAAGTGCCACTGCTGGTGCATCTCGTCGAGGACGGTGTCGAGACCGGCCTCGCGCAGGGCCTTCAGTCCGGAACCGACGCCGAACCAGCCGGGGACGATCTGCCGGGACTGGGTCCAGCCGAAGACCCAGGGGATGGCGCGCAGACCGTCCAGGCCGGCGCCGGAGTCGGGCCTTCTGGAGGGCCGCGATCCCAGGTGCAGGTCGGCGAGCTGGTCGACGGGCGTGGAGGCGAAGAAGTACGCCGGGAGGTCGGGGTCCTCGACGAGCCGGCGGTAGGCGGCGTGGGCGGCGTCGCTCACGACGTCCATGGCCGCGTCCCAGCGGGCGAGGGCCTCGTCGGACTGGCGGGGAGCGGTGTGCAGGGCGGAGGCCTGGAGGGTGGCCGCCACGGTCAGTTCCAGGTTCTCCCTGGCCAGGGACGGGATCAGGTACTTGTCGGAGATGACCTCGCCCTGTTCGGTCACCTTGATCTCGCCCTCCAGGGTGCCCCAGGGCTGGGCGAGGATCGCGTCGTGGGAGGGGCCGCCGCCGCGGCCGACGGTGCCGCCGCGGCCGTGGAAGAGCCGGAGCCGGACGCCGTAGCGGTGCGCGACGTCGCGCAGGCGGCGCTGGGCGCGGTGGATCTCCCACTGGGAGGTGGTGATGCCGCCGAACTTGGAGGAGTCGGAGTAGCCGAGCATGACCTCCTGGACGTCTCCGCGCAGGGCGACGAGACGCCGGTAGGAGGGGTCGGAGAGCATGTCCTCCAGGATCGTGTCGGCGGCCTTGAGCTCGTCCGTGGTCTCCAGCAGCGGCACGATGCCGATCCTGGCCCAGCCGGCGTGCAGGTCGATCAGGCCGGCCTCGCGGGCGAGCACGGCGGCGGCGAAGACGTCGTCGGCGCCCTGGCACATGGAGATGATGTACGACTCGATGACCTCGGGTCCGAAGACCTCCAGGGCGCGCTTGACGGTGAGGAAGACGCCGAGGGTCTTCTCACCGGCCGCGTCGACGGGCGCCGGGCTGGGGGCGAGCGGCCTGCGCGAGCGCAGCTCCTTCGCCAGCAGCTTCGTACGGTAGTCGCGGGGCATGTCCGCGTACCGCCAGGATTCCTCGCCGAGGCGGTCGAAGAGCTGGCCGAGGGCGTGGTGGTGGGCGTCGGCGTGTTCGCGGACGTCCATGGTGGCGAGCTGGAGCCCGAAGGCGGACAGGGTGCGGATGGTGCGGTTCATACGGCCGTCGGCGAAGAGGCCGCCGCGGTGCTCGCGCAGGGAGGTCTGGATGAGGGTGAGGTCCTGGAGGAGCTCGCCGGTGCCGAGGTAGTCGCGGCCGGGCTCGTGGGGGGTGCCCTTGGCGAGGCGCTGCTTGGTGTTCTCCAGCTTCTGCCGGACGCAGGTGGCCTTGAGCCGGTAGGGCTCCTCGGCGTTGAGCCGCTTGTAGCGGGGGCTGATCTCGGGCAGCCGCTCCAGGTCGGTCTGGAGGGAGTCCAGCAGTTCCTCGGTGGCTCCGCTGTAGCGGATGGAGTTGGAGAGGAAGCCGCGCAGCTCGTCGATCATCTCCAGGGCGTCGTTGATGCCGTGCTCGTGCTGGAGGATGAGGACGTCCCAGGTGACCTGGGGGGTGACGTTGGGGTTGCCGTCGCGGTCGCCGCCGATCCAGGTGCCGAACGTCAGCGGGCGGGTGTCCGCCGGGAGGGTGACGCCGACGCGCTCCAGTTCGGCGGTGAGGTCCTCCAGGACGTCACCGACGGCGTTCGCGTGCAGTTCGTCCAGGTAGTAGATGGCGTTGCGGGCCTCGTCGGCCGGCTCGGGGCGTACGACGCGCAGCTCGTCCGTCTGCCATACGAGGTCGATGTTCTCCGCCAGACGGGTGTCGTAGCGGCGGCGGTCGGACTCGATGACCGGGGTCTCCAGCAGCGCGGCGATGCGCCGGAGCTTGTTCAGTACCGACCGGCGCGCGGCCTCGGTGGGGTGGGCCGTGAAGACGGGCCGGACATTGAGGTGGCGGACGGTCTCGCGGACGTGGTCGGGGTCGGCGTCCTTGAGCCGGTCGGCGGTACGGGCCAGCAGGCCGCCCTCGGCGGCGCGCCGGGCACGCAGTTCACGGCCGCGGTGGACCTGCTCGGTGACATTGGCCAGGTGGAAGTAGGTGGAGAAGGCGCGGACCAGCTTGGCCGCGGTCTCCAGTTCGATACCGCGCAGCAGTTCGGCGGCTGCCTCGCCGTCCTCGCGGGTGAGGCGGCGGACCTTCTCGACCAGGTCCAGGAGCTCGGGGCCTTCCTGGCGGACGAGGGTCTCCCCGAGAAGGTCACCCAGTCGGCGGATGTCGGCGCGCAGCTCGGTGCTGGTCGTCGTCTGGTCGTCGGCACTGCTCACAGGTGCGGCTCCTTGCAGTGTTGAAGCTCGTCCGGGAGGGGAACTCGTCAGGCCGGCCGGGCGGCTGTGCCGCATACGGGCCGGACATGAGGGAAGAAAACAGAGCGGACCGCGCTGTCCGACCGACTCCAAGGATAGGTGTCCGTGTGGACGCGCAGGCTTTCGGGCTCTTGCCGCCGGACAACGCACTGCCATACTTACGACGCCGTAGGTTACGGAACCGTAGGAAGTACTCCGCGGTTGCCCGCCGCCGCGGCATCTGTCTCAATCCACGACCCCACAGGGGACGCGCATGACCACAAGCTCCGACGTGATCGAAGACCCTTCGAAGGCACCCGACGACTCCTCCACGTCCTCCGCCACGCTGGGTGGCGAGCAGAAGCGTTCGATCGAGCAGATCACGCTGCTGCTCTTCATCACCGTCCCGTTCCTGGCGCTGCTCGCGGCCGTGCCGCTGGCGTGGGGCTGGGGGGTGAGCTGGCTGGACCTCGGGCTGCTGGTCTTCTTCTACTTCCTCGGATGCCACGGCATCACCATCGGTTTCCACCGCTACTTCACGCACGGCTCCTTCAAGGCCAGGCGGCCCCTGCGGATCGCGCTCGCGATCATGGGGTCGATGGCGGTGGAGGGCCCGCTGGTGCGCTGGGTGGCCGACCACCGCAAGCACCACAAGTTCTCCGACGCGGAGGGCGACCCGCACTCCCCGTGGCGGTTCGGGGAGACCGTCCCGGCGCTGATGAAGGGCCTGTGGTGGGCACACATCGGCTGGATGTTCGACGAGGAGCAGACGCCGCAGGACAAGTACGCGCCGGATCTGATCAAGGACCCGGCGATCCGGGCGATCTCGCGGCAGTTCGTCCTGTGGACGGCGCTCTCCCTGGCGCTGCCGGCACTGATCGGCGGTCTGGTGACGATGTCCTGGTGGGGGGCGTTCACCGGGTTCTTCTGGGGCTCGCTGGTGCGGGTGGCGCTGCTGCACCACGTGACCTGGTCGATCAACTCGATCTGTCACGCGGTGGGCAAGCGTCCCTTCAAGTCGCGTGACCGCTCGGGCAACGTGTGGTGGCTGGCGATCCTGTCGTGCGGCGAGTCCTGGCACAACCTGCACCACGCCGACCCGACGTCCGCGCGGCACGGGGTGGAGCGCGGGCAGCTGGACTCCTCGGCGCGCTTCATCCGCTGGTTCGAGATGCTCGGCTGGGCGTACGACGTGCGCTGGCCGTCACGCTCGCGTATCGATTCGCGCCGGAACACGGACGGGGACGGCTCCCGGCGCCGGAAGGCGGCCGCCGAAGCGGCATGATGGACGCCGTGGCGACCGACTCCAGCAGTACCCCGAGCAATGAGAAGCCGCGGCGAGCGCGTCGCACCCGGATGACCGGTGCCGAGCGCCGTCAGCAACTGCTGGAGATCGGCCGTACCCTCTTCGCGGAAAAGGGTTTCGAGGGCACGTCGGTGGAGGAGATCGCGGCGAAGGCCGGGGTGTCGAAGCCGGTGGTGTACGAGCACTTCGGCGGCAAGGAGGGCCTGTACGCGGTGGTGGTGGACCGGGAGATGCGGCGTCTGCTGGACATGGTGACCAGTTCGCTGACCGCCGGCCATCCCCGTGAACTGTGCGAGCAGGCCGCCTTCGCCCTCCTGGACTACATCGAGGAGTACACGGACGGTTTCCGCATCCTCGTCCGTGACTCCCCCATCCCGCAGTCGACGGGTTCCTTCGCGTCCCTCATCTCCGACATCGCCACGCAGGTCGAGGACATCCTGGGCCGCGAGTTCAAGAGCCGTGGCTTCGACCCGAAGCTGGCGCCGCTGTACGCCCAGGCGCTGGTGGGCATGGTGGCGCTGACCGGCCAGTGGTGGCTGGACGTGCGCCGCCCGAAGAAGGCGGAGGTCGCGGCGCATCTGGTGAACCTGGCGTGGCACGGTCTGGACGGGCTGGAGCAGAAGCCGCGGCTGATCGGGCACCGCAAGAGCTGACCGACAGGCACGCCCGGCAGTCAAGACCGACAGGCAAGACCGGGCAGGCAAGACCGGGCAGGGAAGGGCCCCCGTCCGCCGGACGGGGGCCCTTGCGCGCACTCGTCGGTGCTCGCAGGTGTTCAGTGCTTGAAGGTGTCCTTCGCCTTCTCCTTCGTCTGGCGAGCGTCACCCTTGGCCTGCGCGGCGCGGCCCTCGGCCTCCATCTGCTCGTTGCCCACGGCGCGGCCGGCCGCTTCCTTGGCCTTGCCCTTGGCCTGCTCCATCTTCGCCTTGGACTTCTGCTGTCGTGCCACCGTCGATCACTCCAAGCCGGTTTCGACGTCGGTGTGTCACTACGTGTACGAGTGAGCTTTTCCGTGCGGTTCAAACGCCTTGCGGGCCACGGCGAACAGGCGGCGGAAGGGCAGGACGGTGCCGTAGTCGTGGCTCGGGTAGGCCTCGCGCAGCCGGTCGCGGTACTCGGCGACGAAGGCGTCGCGGGCGTCGGGGTCGTCGGCGAGGGCGTCGAGAACGGGGCGCAGTCCGGTGCCCTTGACCCAGTCGAGGACGGGGTCGGCACCCTGGAGGACGTGGTGGTACGTCGTCGTCCACACGTCGGTCTCGCAGCCGAGGCGGGCGAGCCGGTCGAGGTAGACGCCGGGGGCGTGGACGGAGTCCTCGTGGCGCAGGACGTGACCGACGCGGTTCTCCCAGCGGGGTGTGGTGCCGAGTTCGCGCAGGAGGGCGTGCAGGGGCGCGTCGATGTTGTGGGGCACCTGGAAGGCGAGGGTGCCGCCGGGGGCGAGGCCGTCGAGCCAGGCGGGGAAGGCGTCGAGGTGGCCGGGGACCCAGTGCAGGGCCGCGTTGGAGACGATCAGGTCGTACGTCTCCGCGGGCGCCCAGGTGGTGAGGTCGGCGTGGGCGAAGTCGAGGTGTGCGCCCGCGTACGCCTGGGCCCGGTCGAGCATCTGCGGGGAGTTGTCGTAGCCGGTGATGCGGGCGGTGGGCCAGCGGTCGGCGAGGACGGCGGTGACGTTGCCGGGGCCGCAGCCGAGGTCGGCGATGCGGGGCGGGTCACCGGGCAGGTCGGGGACGCGGGCGAGGAGGTCGGCGAAGGGGCGGGCGCGGTGGCCGGCGTGGCGCAGGTACTGGGCCGGGTCCCAGGTGGGATTGGACATCGGGCCTCCTCGTCGTGGCCGGGTTCGACGGTTCCAGCATGACGAGGCTATACCTTGACGTCAAGATACTCGACATCAAGAGACTTCACATCGACACAACCACTACACTGATCGTCATGGAGGACGAGGTCGATCGGCTGGTCGCAGCGTGGCGCCGGGAGCGCCCGGACCTCGACGTGGAGCCGCTGGAAGTGCTCAGCCGGGTGAGCAGACTGGCCCGGCATCTGGACCGGGCGCGCCGGCTGGCGTTCTCCGAGCACCAGCTGGAGCCGTGGGAGTTCGACGTCCTGACCGCGCTCAGGCGCGCCGGGGCGCCGTATCAGCTGTCGCCGGGACAGTTGCTGACGCAGACGCTCGTCACGTCGGGCACGATGACGAACCGCATCGACCGGCTGGCGAAGAAGGGCCTGGTGGAGCGGCTGCCGGATCCGAGTGACCGGCGCGGCGTGCTGGTGCGCCTCACGGACGACGGCAAGGACCGCGCCGACCAGGCACTCGCCGGGCTGCTCGACCAGGAGCGGGCGATCCTGGCCGAGCTGTCCCACGCCCAGCGGGGCGAACTGGCGGGCCTGCTCCGGCAGTTGACCGCCCCCTTCGACAACATCCCCGGCTGAGGACCGGCCCGGCGGATCCCGCGTCGCTCAGGCGCTGTTGGTCTCCTCCGGCCTGATCCGCCCGGTGGGCCCCAGCTCGGCGGGCCCCACGCCCGCCCGGCGGGCCAGGGCGACGGCGGCCAGGGTGGAGTGGACGCCCAGCTTGCCGAGGACGTTCTGCATGTGGGTGCGGACCGTGTGCGGGGAGAGGAACAGGCGTTCGGCGACGGCCTTCCTGCCCAGCCCGGCCACCATGCACCGCAGCACCTCCCGCTCGCGCGGGGTGAGGGACTCGACGAGCCGTTCGCTCTCGGTGCGGTGCTTGCGCGCGGCGGTCAGCTCCTTGAGCACGCCCGTGAGCAGGGCGGGCGGCAGATGCGTCTCCTCGCGCAGCACCCCGCGGATGACGGTGAGCAGCCGCGACAGCGAGCAGTCCTTCGCGACCCAGCCGGACGCCCCGGCCTGGAGGGCGAGCGCCGCGCGACGCGGGTCGTCCTTCTCGGCGAGGACGACGACGCGGACGTGCGGATGGGCTCCGCGGACCCCGGCGACGAGGGATATCCCGTCGACGAGCCCGTCCTCGCCCACCTCCTGCACGGGCACCGGCACCGCGGGCCGCACGCCCGGCAGTTGGCCGCCCAGGTCGGCGTCGACGAGCAGCACGTCGTACCGGCGCCCCTCGGCGACCGCGCGCTCCATGCTGCGCAGGGCCGCCGGGCCGCTGCCGGCCGCGGAGACGTCGACGTCGGGCTCGGCGGCCAGGGCGGCGGCGAGCGACTCGGCGAAGATACGGTGGTCGTCGACGACCAGAACTCGGATGCGAACCACGAAACCCCCTTCCCCAGGCTCCTTCACGGAGCAGGGGATACCCCAGGCCCGGAGAACGACGACCGGCGCGGGCACGACGC
Source organism: Streptomyces sp. NPDC014995 (assembly GCF_043080745.1). Taxonomy (NCBI): domain Bacteria; kingdom Bacillati; phylum Actinomycetota; class Actinomycetes; order Kitasatosporales; family Streptomycetaceae; genus Streptomyces; species Streptomyces sp. NPDC014995. The sequence goes on along the minus strand of NZ_JBIBVX010000015.1, from coordinate 129,547 downwards.
CCGCGGGGTGGTGCGGACCGCACGGCCGCCGCCGTGCAGACATCGATACCCCCACCGCGGGCGTCGTACCCGACTGTCTCGCCCCCTGATCAGCACCGGCCCCCACCGATGCTGTTCACAGGGTAGGGCCGTGGGCGGGGAGCGGAAGGCGATTTGCAGAACTGGCCGTCCAGCGCGTTTATGGTGTGCCGCATGTTTCGTCTTGAGACAGAAGTCGACAGGACCCGGCGTGAACTGCTCCGTTCACGGCTCCTCGACACCAACACGGCCGCCTCCCCCGTCCTGCGCGCGCTGCGCGGCACCCCCGCCGAACGCGAGGCCCCGCTGCACGTCTGGGCGATGGACGACGCCGGCGACCTGGCCGGCGGCCTCGTCGGCCACACCTGGACCACCTGGCTGCACGTCACCTACCTCTGGGTCGACGAACGCCACCGCGGCTCGGGCCTCGGCACCCGCCTGCTGACCGAGGCCGAACGCCTCGCCCGCAGGGAGCGCGGCTGCCGCCGGGTCCGACTGGAGACGTGGGACTTCCAGGCACCGGACTTCTACCGCAAGCTCGGGTACGAGGTGGTGTGCGTGATCGAGGACTATCCCCCGGGGATCACGGAGTTCACGCTGACGAAGAGGTTGGGGTGAGGCCTGAGTGCGGGAGACGTCCCCGCGGAGGGACGTGCCGGTGCGCGAGCATCTCCTCGCCCTTCGTCAGCCGTCCTCGTAGCGGGGCAGTTCCTCGGGAAAGTCAACGGTCTGCCGGCATCCGGCCCGCTGGTAGGCGTGCTCGGCGAGTTCATAGGCGACGTCGGTCAGGAGCTGTCGCAGTGCCGTGCCGGTGGCCTTGGTGTCGCCGCTGACGCTCGCCTCGGTGGTGACCGCGTAGTCCTCGGAGGCGTTGTACGAAGGGACGACGGGAGGATCGCAGGGCACGTACACCGCGGCGTTCCCGGTGTCGAGTCGGGCCAGAGCTTCTATGCCGTCGAGGGAGACGCGGACGAACCGGTTGTCGCCGCCGCTTCCCCGATAGCTCGCGAGCCACTTCTCGCTGGAGACGGGCTGGACTCGCGCCTGTCCGGAGAGGGACGAATCATTGCTGGTGGTGACGTAGCAGGAAAATGTGAAGTCACTTCCGGCGCCCCGACGATCGGAGCCGTCCTCTGCCGATCGTGCCTGCGGCAGCACCCGAGTGACAGTTCCCCGCTCGAGCGTACCTTCGCACATTTCATCCGGAAGCAGGTAAAGCCCCTTGATGAAGAAGAGCCAAGTGGCACCACCCAGAAGACTCAGAACCACGAGGCAGAGCAGGAATCCTCTGCCACTTTCCCAGGTGGCGATTCTTTCTCGACTCCACGTCGACTTATCCACTAGGGACGCTCCTTCGTGCGGCTCAGAAATTCACTGCTGGCGTCCCAGCCGTCGTTCACCGCATTACGGATCAGGTCGTCGGTGCCGCCCTGGGGAAGATCCAGGCTGTGCCGGTCGATGATGTCGGCCGCCGCCCACTGCGTCTGCTGGTTCACGGAATCCCGTGAGTCGTAGAGATCCTGGGCGCTCGTGTACAGCGCCTCGTCCTTGGCACCGTCGAGCTGCTGGCCTTCAAGCACACGGTCGACAGCCAGGCCGGCGAGGGCTCCCACCATTCCTCCGCCCACGGCCCCCATTGCCGCCCCTCCGTACTGGGCGGGCACGGAGACATTGGCCAAGCCGATCGCCATCCAGGTCTTGGCGTAGTCCCCCTTCGCCTTCAAGGCGTCGTTGTACTCCTTCTCACTCGCGACGGCAGCTCGCACCTCGTCGTCCGCCACAGAATGAGCGACGATCCCCTCGATAATTCCGGCGTTCTTTCCGATGTCCGCGATGGCTTGCTCCGTGGAGCCGTCGAACAGCGAGGGGTCCGTGAGGTGGGATTCAAGAAGAGAGCTGGTGTAGATACTTTCTCCGAGGATGATGCCTGCCCTTCCGTCGGGATCCGCAGATACCGAGGAAAGGAATCTGACGACGTCGCGAACCTCCCCCAGACCATCGGAGTCGTCGCTATTCGTGAGAAACACGGATTCCGCACCGGGACCAGCCAGCTTCTGACTGATCTCCGGCATATAGGAAGCCGCCATATTGCCGAAACTGTCTCCCAGCCCCTTGCTCACGAGATCCCCGCCGCCTGGCTGCGCGACAGCCTCCATGACGTTCCTCATGATCCGCACCTGCGTCTCGCTGTGCGGCAGGGCCTGCTGGGTCGAGTCGCCCACGGTGATGCCGGTCGTGGCGGCCTCCAGAGCGCGCCCCAAAGACTCCCCCCGGTCCGTGTACCTGGTCGTGCCCAGCATGTGGTTCAGGTCCGGCTGGGACTCGAACGCGTTCGTCGCCGCCTCGGGGTTGTGGGAGAGGCCCTCGAACAGCCCCTCCAGGGGGTCCCGACCGGTGCCGTCGCCGAAGACGAGGTCCAGGCCCTCGTACCCCTCCACCCACAGGGCATCGGTGTTCGAATCCCCCGCTCCCTTGTCCGCCTTGAAAAGCTTCGACCGGTAGTCGTCGAGGAACTCGGTGTCGTACTGCCCCTGCCGCATGAGGCTGCTGATGACCTGGGAGCCCAGGGCTCCGGCGGGATTCGTCGAGTCCGCCGCGCGGAAGTTCGTGTTGCGCTCGGAGATGAGGTCCTTCTTCCAGTCCCGCATGGCGTCGGAGTCCGAGAAGGAGGCCGTGGCCAGGGTCAGGCCGAGGTTCTCCTGGAGGCTCTTCATCGTCTCGAGTTCCGAGTCCCTGGCACCGGCGTGGGCGTGGGTCATCTCGGTCCAGAACTGCAGCGTCCCCTTGGGCCCCAAACGGGTCGCGAACTGCTCCGCGAACAGCGGGTCGCCGTTGTACTTCTCCATCGTGCGATTGAAGTCGGCGATCTCGTCGAGGGTCATGTCGGACGGGTTCTTGGCGATCTTCGCCAGCTTCTCCGCCGCTGCGACGGCCTCGGCCGCGGAGTCCCGGTCGGCGTAGGAAGCGTCGGCGAAGCCGTACTTGGCCTGGTCGACGAGAAGCCGCAGGACCTTCGCGGCACTGTTGTCGCTCTCCGTGGCCTTGCTCAGGATGCCCTGGATCTCGTCGCGGAGGGCTTCGGCCGCCTTCTGGTCCGTCGCGCCGGTTTTTCCGCCGGGGTCGGAGGTGTAGTCGGGCCGGGTGTTCCCGGTGACGGTGAAGGTGCCCTCGCCCGTGTCGATCACTGTCAGACCCTGTTTCGCGCCGCGGGCGATGGCGTCGTTCAGCTGGGTGCGGTAGCCGATGAGCTCACCGCGGGTGTCGCTGAGGATCTTGGTGATGGAGTCGGCCTGGGTGTGCGCGTCGGCGAACTCCGCGGCGGTCTTGGTGATGAACTCGCGGGTCACCGTGGCGTTGACCCCGGCCCACTTCGCCTTGTCCGCCCTGGCCTTGAGATTGCCCTCCGCGTCCTTCTTCAGATCCGCCAGCTTCTTCGTCATCTGCTCCCAGTCGGTGACCGCTTCACCGAGTTTGGCGAAGGTGCCGTGGCGCAGCGCGTCGAGGTCCATCGGCTTCAGTGGCCCTTCCGGTCGTCGAAGCCCTCGTCGAGCGTGGCGATGCTGCTGACCGCGCCGGCGATGTACGAGTCGTCGGCGGCGTGCTGGTTCCTGGTGAAGCGCAGGTGGTTGGAGATGTGGGCGCAGGCGTCCAGCAAGGTCTTCGTCTGCTCGCTCCAGCGCTCCGTCACGTGCTCGAGCGCGGCCCCCAGGGCGAAGCCCTCCCCCTTGAGTCCGCCCGCAGCCGCCGTGGACGCCACGCGCGCGTGCCCGCTGTAGATCGTGAAGTCCTCGAACAGGTCGTGGGCCGCCTTGCCGACCGCCTGGAGGTCCTTCTGCCCTGCTACGAGGTCTCCCTGCGTGCCGTCCCCTCCCTGATCGACCGGATACTGGTTGAGCTGCATCCGCGTGGGCTGCTCGGCCGCCTGGGTCTTCAGCTGCTCCCACTCCTCCCACGCCATGCGTGGTCCCTCCCCGTGTCCCGTGGTACCCCGTACGCAACACCGCGTTGATCGAGGCGTACGCTACCCGGCGCTCCCCGACCTCCCGCGCGAATCGGCCACTTCGGACGCACCGCGCATCGGCCCCGTACGCGTCGATCGCGTACGGGGCCGATGTGGGGGTCGTCGGGCCGGGTGCCGTCGGGGCAGGGGCCGTCAGGCAGGGGGGCCGTTGGGCAAGATGTGTCACTTCAGTCGGTGTGCGCCTGCCGCCGGTACCGCCTCGAAGACGCGTGGTGTGGTGAAGCCCGCCGTGGCGAAGGCTTCCAGGATCGTCTTGGTGATGGTGTCGACGTCGGTCGCCTCCGCGAGGACGATCGCCGAGCCGCCGAAGCCGCCGCCGGTCATCCGGGCGCCCAGGGCGCCGGAGGCGAGGGCGGTGTCGACGGCCAGGTCCAGCTCGGGGCAGGAGATGCGGAAGTCGTCGCGGAGGGAGGCGTGGCCCTCGGTGAGGACCGGGCCGATGGCGCGGGTGTCGCCCGACTCCAGGAGGGACACCACCCGCTCGACGCGCTGGTCCTCGGTCACCACGTGGCGGACGAGGCGGCGGACCTCCTCCTCGTCGCCGAGGCGGGCCAGGGCCGCGTCGAGGTCGGCGTAGGGGATGTCCCGGAGGGCGTCGACGCCGAGGAGGGCCGCGCCCTTCTCGCAGCCGGCGCGGCGCTTGCCGTACTCGCCGTCGCTGTGGGCGTGCTTGACCTGGGTGTCGACGACGAGGAGGCGCATGCCCTCGGCGGCCAGGTCGAAGGGGATCTGCTTCTGGGAGAGGTCGCGGGTGTCGAGGAACAGGGCGTGGCCGGCCTCGCAGCAGGCGGACGCGGTCTGGTCCATGATCCCGGTGGGGGCGCCGACGTAGACGTTCTCGGCGCGCTGGCACAGGCGGGCCAGCTGCCAGCGCTGGAGGCCGAGGTCGTACAGGTCGTTGAGGGCCAGCGCCACGACGACCTCCAGGGCCGCCGACGACGACAGGCCCGCGCCGGAGGGGACCGTCGAGGTGAGGTGGACGTCGGCGCCGTCGACCGGGTGGCCGGCCTCGCGCAGCGCCCAGACCACACCGGCCGGGTACGCCGTCCAGTCGCTGTCCGACTCGGGGGCGAGGTCGTCCAGTGCCAGGTCGACGACGCCGCCCTCGACGTCCGCCGAGTGCAGGCGCAGCCGGCCGTCCTCGCGGCGCGAGACCGCGGCGACCGCGGTGTGCGGCAGCGCGAAGGGCATCACGAAGCCGTCGTTGTAGTCGGTGTGCTCACCGATGAGGTTGACGCGGCCGGGCGCCGACCAGACGCCCTCGGGCTCGGCCCCGTACAGCTCGACGAAGGCGTCCCTGACCTGCTGCTGTGCCCCCACTTACTGCTCCCTTGCGATCTTCTGCGTGAACTCCCACGCGTCCGCGACGATACCCGCGAGGTCCGCGCGGGACGGGTTCCAGCCGAGCCGCTCGCGGGCGGTGGCCGCCGAGGCGACGAGGACCGCCGGGTCGCCGCCGCGGCGGGGGGCCACGACCTCGGGGATCGGGTGGCCGGTGACCTCGCGGACGGTCTCGATGACCTCGCGGACGGAGAAGCCGTTGCCGTTGCCGAGGTTGCAGATGAGGTGCTCGCCCGGGGTGGCGGCGCCGACGGCGAGGAGGTGGGCCTCGGCCAGGTCCGCGACGTGGATGTAGTCGCGGATGCAGGTGCCGTCGGGCGTCGGGTAGTCGTCGCCGAAGACCGAGATGGCGTCCCGCCTGCCCTGCGCGACCTGGAGGACGAGCGGGATGAGGTGCGACTCGGGGTCGTGGCGCTCGCCGTACGCCCCGTAGGCGCCGGCCACGTTGAAGTAGCGCAACGACACGGCGCCGAGCCCGTGGGCGGCGGCCTCGCCGGTGATCATGTGGTCGACGGCGAGCTTGGAGGCGCCGTACGGGGAGGTCGGGGCGGTCGGGTCGGTCTCGGTGATCGGGGTGCTGACCGGCTCGCCGTAGGTCGCGGCCGTGGAGGAGAAGACGAGCTTGCGCACGCCCGCCTCGCGCATGGCGCCGAGCAGGGCCATGGTGCCGCCGACGTTGTTGTCCCAGTACTTCTCCGGCTTCACCACCGACTCGCCGACCTGCGAGAACGCGGCGAAGTGGAGGACGGCGTCGAAGGAGGAGTCGAGCCACTTGGCGGCGTCGCGGATGTCGCCCTCGATGAACGACGCTCCGGCCGGGACGCCCTCGCGGAAGCCGGTGGCGAGGTTGTCGAGGACGACGACCTCGTGTCCCGCCTCCAGCAGGTGCTGGGCGACGACGCTGCCGACGTACCCCGCGCCACCCGTGACCAGATACTTGCCGCTCATGAACTCGCTACCTCTCGCAGTCGCTCGGCCGCGCGCTCCGGCGGCACGTCGTTGATGAACACGTTCATGCCGGACTCGGAACCCGCGAGGAACTTCAGCTTGCCGGAGGTACGGCGGATGGTGAAAAGCTCGAGGTGCAGCGCGAAGTCGTCGCGGTTGACGCCCTCGAACTCCTCCAGCCGGCCGAACGGCGCCTGGTGCCAGGCGGCGATGTACGGCGTCGGAGGCTCGCTCTCCCCGAAGATCCGGTCGAAGCGCCTCAACAGTTCCAGATAGACCTTGGGGAACTCTGTGCGCGCCGCCTCGTCGAGGCCGAGCAGGTCGGGCACACGGCGCTTGGGGTAGAGGTGCACCTCGTACGGCCAGTGCGCCGCGTACGGCACGAAGGCGACCCAGTGTTCACCCTCGAGGACGACCCGCTCTTCGGCGAGCTCGCGTTCCAGGACGGCGTCGAACAGGTTCTCTCCGCCGCTGGCGTCCTTGTGGGCGGCGACGGAGCGCAGCATCAGGGCGGTGCGCGGGGTGGTGAACGGGTAGGCGTAGATCTGCCCGTGCGGGTGACCCAGGGTCACACCGATCTCCGCACCGCGGTTCTCGAAGCAGAACACCTGTTCCACGGAGGGCAGATGCGACAGCTCGGACGTCCGGTCCGTCCACGCGTCGAGCACCAGTCGCGCCTGCTCCTCGGTGAGGTCGGCGAAGGAGGCGTTGTGGTCGGAGGTGAAGCAGACCACCTCGCACCGCCCGGAGTCGCCGGCCAGGGAGGGGAAACGGTTCTCGAAGACGACGACGTCGTACGACGAGTCCGGGATCTCGCTGAGCCGGTCGCCCTGCGACGGGCACAGGGGGCACTCGTCGGCCGGCGGGTGGTAGATGCGCCCCTGCCGGTGCGAGGCGACGGCGATGGAGTCGCCGAGGAGCGGGTCGCGGCGTACCTCCGAAGTGGTGACCGTGGGGTCCAGGGGGCGGCGGTCCACCGCGTCGCGCAGCGAGTCGTCCTTCAGGTCGTAGTAGATCAGCTCACGACCGTCGGCCAGCCGGGTCGAAGTCTTCTTCACGCCGGACTCCCCATCCGTACACCACTCAGATCACTCAACAGAACCAAACACATCAAACCACAAATCCCCACGGCAGTCACCCTCACAACCAAACAAAGAACACCAAACGAAGCGAGCAGTGCATGCGAACCCCCACTTATCTCGCTGCGGAGCTACGGCTCCCCACGAACTGGCTCGACTACTCGATCCTCGGGATCTACTTCGTGGTCGTCCTCGGCATCGGCTTCGCCGCCCGCCGCTCGGTGAAGACCAGCCTGGACTTCTTCCTCTCCGGCCGCTCCCTGCCGGCCTGGATCACCGGTCTCGCCTTCATCTCGGCCAACCTGGCGGCCACGGAGATCCTGGGCATGGCCGCCAACAGCGCTCAGTACGGCGCGTACACGGTCCACTGGTACTGGATCGGCGCCATCCCCGCCATGGTCTTCCTCGGCCTGGTGATGATGCCCTTCTACTACGGCTCCAAGGTCCGCTCGGTCCCCGAGTTCCTGCTGCTGCGCTTCGACAAGGGAGCGCACCTGCTGAGTTCCCTGCTGTTCGCCTTCGCCGCCATCCTGATCTCCGGCGTGAACCTGTACGCGCTCGCGATCGTCGTCGAGGCGCTGCTGGGCTGGCCGCAGTGGGTGGCGATCGTGGTGGCGGGCTTCTTCGTCCTGGCGTACATCACGCTGGGCGGCCTGTCCTCGGCGATCTACAACGAGGTGCTCCAGTTCTTCGTCATCCTGGCGGCCCTGATCCCGCTCACGGTGCTGGGCCTGAAGAGGGTCGGCGGCTGGGGCGGCCTGACGGACTCGCTGACGAGCACCCGCGGTGACGACTTCGTCACCGCCTGGGGCGGCACCGGCATCGGCACCGACAACCCGCTGGGCGCGAACTGGCTGACGATCGTGCTGGGCCTGGGCTTCGTCCTCTCCTTCGGCTACTGGACGACGAACTTCGCCGAGGTGCAGCGCGCCCTGTCCGCCAGGAACCTCTCCGCGGCCCAGCGCACGCCGCTGATCGCCGCGTTCCCGAAGATCTTCATCGTCTTCCTGGTGATGATCCCGGGTCTGGTGGCGGCGGTCCTGGTCCCGAGGATCGGCACCGCGGACTCGGACCTCCAGTACAACGACGCGATCCCGTACCTGATGGAACAACTGCTGCCCAACGGCGTCCTGGGCATCGCGGTCACCGGTCTCCTCGCGGCCTTCATGGCGGGCATGGCGGCGAACGTCTCGTCCTTCAACACGGTGTTCACCAACGACATCTGGGCGAGGTACGTGATGGTGGGGCGGCCGGACGCGTACTACGTCCGCTTCGGCCGGCTGATCACCGCGATCGGTGTGCTGGCGTCGATCGGCACGGCGTTCCTCGCGTCGTCGTTCTCGAACATCATGGCCTACCTCCAGACGCTGTTCTCCTTCTTCAACGTGCCGATGTTCGTCGTCTTCATCGTCGGCATGTTCTGGCGGCGGGCGTCGATGAAGTCGGGCTTCTGGGGTCTGCTGGCCGGCACCACGGCGGCGATGGTCAACTACTTCGTCCTCTACAAGCAGCAGATCATCGACATCCCCTCCGACCAGGGCGCGAACTTCGTCTCGGCCATCGCGGGCTTCGTCGCGGGCGCGGTGGTGATGGTCGCGGTCTCCCTCTTCACCGCCCCCAAACCGGACGAGGAACTCCAGGGCCTGGTCTACGGCACCCGCTCCCCCGGCATGGCCGAGCCACCCGCGGCGGGCGACGACGCCTGGTACCGCAAGCCGGCCCTGCTGGGCTGGGGCGCGGTGATCCTGGCGGCCGCCTGCTACATCCCGTTCTCGTTCTGAGCCCGCTGACGCTGATCGCGGGAGGATGGAAGGACCATGTCCGAGCAATACGAACCCGACGAGCGCGCCAAGGCAGCCGAGCGGCTGCGGCACGCGGGGTACTCCGAGGCCGACGTCCAGCGGGAAGTCACCGAGCTGGAACAGAAGTCCGCGACCGCGGCCCGCATCTTCGACCTGCGCCGCATCATCGGCGGCCTGTTCGTCGTCTACGGCGTCATCGTCACGATCGCCGGCCTCACGGACGGCGACGCGGCCATCGACAAGGCCCAGGGGATCAACATCAACCTCTGGACGGGCCTGGGAATGCTGCTGCTGGGGATCTTCTTCCTGGCCTGGCTGAAGCTGAGGCCGATGGCGCATCCGACACCGCCGTTGCCGCCGGTACCGCCGGAGGCGGCGGGACCGGCGGGACCGGCGGGACCGGCCACGGGGGAACCGCCTCGGGCGGAATAACGGTGCATCCGTGCCGTCCGGGGCTGGAGTCCACGGCGGGTCCAGCCCCGGACGGATCTCCCTCCGCCTGCGTCAGACGGTCCCGAACCAGTCCTGGCGAGGCCGGGAACCTCCGCGATGCCGTCCTCGGCGGCGGCCCCGGGGAACAGCTCGGGGACGTGGCCGTCGCCGACGGCGTGGACCGGCTGGGGGCCGTCCGGGAAGCGGGTGAGCGGGGCACCGGCGGGCCCCCGGGCGGGCGGCGCGGGCTTCCGCGCCGGGACGCATGACCGTCTCGTCGGGGACGATCACGTCCCGTTCCTCGTCTGTCCCGACCGGGGGCAGCATGAGGGGAAAGCAGGCGGTGGGGGCGGTGGGGGCAACCAAGTTCTGGCGGCTGTGGGCGTGGCTGGGCAACGTACTGGTGGTGGGTACAGCGTGACTCGCCGAAAGTATGGTGACGTGCGTCGAATACACCTGAATCGTGTTACAGATCAAGGCTGTTGACAGTTGCTGGGACCGGCCCGCTCGATGTGCCGGCTTCACGGGGACAGGGGAGGGGTTCGCGCATGGCGTGGGACGAATGGGAACAGCTGAAGTCGGAGGCGGCCGCGGGGGGCTCGTCCCGCATGCGGCTGAACCAGTTGGATCCCGGGAGCGGTCCGGTACGTCCCGCGCCGGATCCCGGTCAGTACGGCGAGCTGAAGGCGAACCAGGGTGATCTGGCGAAGATCGGCACTCACGCGTTCGACCTGTACAACGATCTCTGGGACAAGGGCCGCAGGGCCGTCCCCACCAGTGAGAGTGCCGCCGGCACGCTCAGCAAGGGGGGTTTCGCCCTGGGGGGCGCGCTCCGGCACGTCGCGCTGCGCTGGGACGAGCAGCTGGGGTCCCTCAGGGACGCGTGCGCGCACATCTCGAACCACATGACGGTCACCAAGAAGCTGCACGTCGGTGATGACCACTACATCCGTCGGCAGATGAGCAGTATCGACGTGCTGGACGCGGGCTTCGACGAACGGGTGGGTGAACCCGGCAAGCCCAACGCGGTGTACGGCGAGAAGGACGAGAAGAAGGGCACGAAGGACTGATGGATCTCGATGCCCTTCGCAACGCCGACTTAGCTCTGCTGGACGACGCCGTCGATGACTGGTCGAAGATGGTCGATGACCTCGAAACGCTGATGGACGCCGCCGAGAAGGGGCTGCGGGGCGCTGCCAACAAGGCGAACTGGGCGGGTGTCAACGCCGCCGTGTCGAAGGAGTTCATCGGCAAGACGGCCGGGGAGTTCGCGGACGCGCACAGCCAGGCGTCGTCCATCCACAAGATCCTCGGTGATACCCGGGACGAGCTGAAGCTCTACAAGGGGCAGCTGAACGACGCCATCGAGCGGGGCCGTCAGAAGAATGTGACGGTGATCGGCTACGAGGGCGGGTTCACCGTCACCACGAACGTCCCGCCGGAGGGCCGCGCCCAGCAGAACCAGGACAGCCAGGGCGAGATCACCGCGCTGCGTGACGAGATCCAGGGGATCCTGGACAAGGCCACCGAGAGCGACACCACGGCCGGCACTGTCCTCATGGCCATCGCCGACCGGAGCAAGCTGGGGTTCTCGGACGTCGACTACTCCGACCGGGACTCCGCGGCCAAGGCTCTGAAGAACGCCGAGGAGTTGGCGGACCTGGCCAGGCAGAAGCCGGAGGACCTGTCGCCCGCGGAGTTCGACCGGCTCAACAAGGGTCTGAAGGACCACGCCGGCGACGAACTGTTCGCGGAACGCTTCGCCACGCGCCTGGGGGCACAGGGAACCCTGGACTTCTGGACCGGCATCAACGACCGGCACAGCGCCTGGCAGGTCGGGCAGGCGCGGGCCGACCAGTACGACGACCTGCAGAAGAATCTCAGCCTCACCCTCGCCACGGCTTCGCAGAGCGACACCGCCGACATGACGGCATGGAAGTCGACCATGGTCGACCTGGTCGACAAGCCGGCCGGCCGAGGCGGCGGCTTCCCGCTCGGCGGCCAGGTCATGTCCAACCTCATGCGGTGGGGTGACTACGACGACCGTTTCCTCGTCGACTACGGCGACAAGCTGATCCAGACGGAGAAGAAGTTCACCAGCAACGGCCGTCACGGCGCCTGGAGCCGCACGGGCGCCGACCAACTCCTCAACCACACGGGCACCGACTCGGGCCATGACCCGATGACCGGCTACCTCAAAGCCCTGTCCAACAGTCCGGACGCGGCGACCCAGTTCTTCAACGACACCTTCGTCACCAAGGACGAGGACCACGACTTCACCCACGACACGGACGGCGACGGCAAGCAGGGCAAGCGAACCCTCAGCAACTTCGACTACCTCTTCGAGGAACGCGACTGGCCCCAGGACAAGGACGACAAGGGCGAGGACAGCATCGCCGGACGGAACAATCTGGCCCTCGCCCTGGAGGCGGCGACCACGGGGCATCCGGCGGGGGAAATGCCGACGGCGGACGCGCCACCTCACAATGCCGGGCAGGCGAAGCTCATGGAGAGCTTGGTGGCCTCGATCGGGGACGATCCCGAGCGGCTGACCAAGCACGGATACATGTCCGACAGCATCGGTCAGATCACCTCGGAGTATCTGCCCGATATGAACCGAGCCATGAGCGACGTACCAAGACAGGACAAAAACGGGGAGGTGACGGATCAGTGGCGGGACATCGAGAAGCTGTACCCGGTCGCCGGCTCCGAGGCCGAGCTCCAGCACACGGACGTGACCAAGCTGCTCTTCGCTGTCGGTCAGAACGCAGAGGGTTACGCCGCCGTCGAGGTCGGCCAGAAGGCTTACATGGGAAAGCTGATGGACTACCACTTGGATCCCAGCCTGCCCGAAGCTCAGCGCGTCTCCGACGACCACAAGCTCATCATCGAGCAAATCGCGTCGAAGTCGGGTGAAGTATCCGGCACCCTCAACCTGGGTGCCCGAGAGGCCATCGGATCCGAAGCCTCGGACAAGGACAAGGCGTACGAACACTCGGTGGCCCAGCGCAAGAACTGGATTTCCGGTGGGGTGGGCACCCTTGTCGGCGTCGGAACCTCCTTCGTCGCTACCCCGTGGGTGGGAGCACTGACCGGCGGAGCTGCTGGGACGGCGACCAGCGTCATCTTGGAATCGGTATTCCAGGACGCCGAAGGACACGCCCTGGAGGATGCCCGCAAGGATGGTGGGCAATTCTGGCAGGAAGGCCAGATGAGAAACACGGTGATCGCGGAAGGCGGAGCGCGAACTGCGGCCGAGAAGTACGGATCGGTGGATGTAGGCGATGCCGGGATGATTGCCCGCACGGCCGCCCAGCAAGGTTATCTGAATTCGCGAGCGATTGTTGAGGGAGCAGCCCCCGGCAGCATGACGGACTTCTGATTCCGTTCACCCCCACAGAAAGACACCGATGAACTCTCACCGAGCGATCCCAAGGAAGGCCAGCGCGGTTTCCGCCACCGTGCTCACGGCCCTTGCTTTCCTCCTCACGGGGTGCAGCGACGAGCAGCAGAAGCGCGAGTACGCGGTTCCCGGAGCACTGTGTGGAACAGCTGTCGACAGCGACGCTCTCACTTCCTTCCTTCCGCCAGGAAGCAAGATCACCGTAAAGGGCAAGGCTTACTCGGGAGCCGAGGGCTGCCAGGTCGTCGTCGACGACAAGCTGATCGTGACCGCTGCGCGCATGTGGCTGGAAGAGGGCAGGACAACGGCGTATGTTGCGGCCCGACAGTCCTTTGACACCCCCGACCAATCAGCAGAGGACGGACGGTTTAGGTATTCGGGACACGAAGCGTTCGGCAAGACTCGTGGCTGCGTTGACATGAAGTACAAGCAGGAGCTGTACACCGTGATCCAGGCAGAGGGCTCAGAACACCGGGATGCCGCAGCCATGAAGCGTCTCATTCTCTCCTTCACCGAGGCCGTCGAGAGGTCAGCCGAGTGCACGGAGGGCGCACAGTAAGGGCGGTGGCGTCCGAGACGCCGAACGAGCGCGTCGGCGACACGACAGGACAGCGGGTGGGAACCTCCGTCGGCAAAGGCGGACTCACGGGAGACCCGTAACCGCCTCGCGACCTGCGGCGGCGGCACCCCCTGCGCGAATAACTCGACGGCCTCGAACCGTACTTGCTTCCGCTGAGCCCGCTGCTTCGCGGTCAGGCCGCCCCCATCGGGATACCGCATGACCGGGATACACCCACCAGCGAGCTCCCATCACCCGAACCGAAAACCTCAGCAGTCGTCAGCGATCGGGTACATGTCGGCATAGGGGTCGGGCTCGCCGGTTCGCGGGTCCAGGCCCGCCACTAGCCGTCGGCGTTGCTCGCGCCAGCTGACGAACGTGTCTGTCCGCTTCCAGAGGGACGCATCGCCGAGTGGGCAGGCGTCGAACCGGCCCAGCATCATGCGGGTGATGAATCGGACCATGCCGCAGTCGAACAAGGCCCAAGGCGACTCGTCCCATGAGTGGTGCCGACGCCAGGCCACGACAGGCCACTTGTCCGGATCGGGGTCGTTCATCAGCCAAGCCATCTCGTTGGCGTTCATCCCGGACCCCCAGGGCAGAACGGCATCGGCACCGAGCGTCACGCCCGGGACACCTGCGTCCTCGTCCCAGAGCCCGCGCAGGCCGACTGTCATGCTTCCGATGTGACACGCTTCCCACCCGCGCACGTCACTCGGGAGCGGAGGCAGAATGACGAGGTCTCCGATATCGCCCACGCCGTACGTGTCCAGCAGAGCCTTGTAGTCACTCGGCAGCTTGGTGCCCAGCGCGGCTTCAGCCGCATCCCAGTCGATCCGCTCGCCACCTGCCAAGTCCGCCGACACCAGATCGAGCAGTACGGCCACGTCAGGATGAAGGCCCATGGCGGAGTCCCCTTGAGTAGTCAGGCCGGCCCCTCGCCGAACAAGTCCCGCGCGTCGGTGACCTGGTAGGAGCGGTCGAGCCAGGTGCCCAGCTCGTCCATGTCGGTGGAGGAGAGGACGCGGTCGCGGACGGAGTCGGGGACGTCGATCCGCCGCCACCGGAGGTTGCGCAGGATGCTCTCCGCCCTCTCCTGAACCCGGCCTTCTTCCCTGCCTTCCTCGCGGCCTTGTTCGCGAACCTGCTCGGCGAGCGGGTGCCGCCAGAAGTACTGAGTCGCCGTCATCAGGTCCCTCCACATCTGCTGGGCCTGGGGGTCTGCCAGGCACGAGTCGACGAGTGAGCAAAGACCGCGGCACTGTCCGCGTCGATGGTCCGCAGGGCAGTTGCCAGGGATTCCAGTATGGCTGCGGCTTTCGGTCCCCGGCCGTGCGTCATGGCCGACAGCACCGCAAGGGGCGGGTCGTCCACGGCCCCCTGCTGGTCGGCGATCACGGGCACGTTGTCCGGCCCCAGGACGAACGGCCAAAACAAGTTACGCGGCGGCCAGGTCACACCACACGTACTTGCCCCGGTGCCCGAACCGGGACAGCGGCTGCCAGCCCCAGACGTCCGCGCAGGCCCGCACCAGGGCGAGGCCCCGGCCGTCCTCCGCGTCGGCCAGCTCCTCGAACTTGGCGGGCGGGTCGGGCGGTTCGGGGTCCGCGTCCCAGGCTCCGACCCGGAGGACTCCGTCGGCGTAGCGGACGCGGAGGGCGGCGGGGCCGGTGGTGTGCCGCACGGCGTTCGCGATCAGCTCCGTGGCGATCAGCTCGGCGGTGTCGGCCAGGTGGATCAGCCCGTGGAGGGTGAGGATCAGGCGGAGGGTGCGGCGGGAGACGGGAACGGCTCTGGGGTCGTTGGGGATGTAGAGGGAGTACTCCCAGGGTTTGGGCATGGCGGAACTCCGTTCGGCGACGGGGGAGGTTGAGGGCGCGGTGGCAGTGCCGCGGCCGTCGTGGCAGGACGGGGCGGTGCGCTTCCGCTGGGTGAGGTTCGCGTCACTGACGGTATTTCCTAACATTAGGAAGGCGCAAGCCGTTGCCCTATCCTGGCCCTCGAACGAGGTACGTGCTCACGGCAGTTGAGACGAGGAGGCGCCCGGTGCCACCGAAGCGGCATCTCACGGCCCGCAGGGTGCGACTGGGCGCCGAGCTGCGCAAACTCCGCGAGGCGACGGGCATGAGGGCTCGGGAAGCTGCGGCGCTGCTCGGCGCCGACGGAGTCCAGATGAGCCAGATCGAGTCCGGCGTCGCGGGGGTGAGCGCGGAACGCGTACGTCGACTGGCGGCCCATTACGCCTGCACGGACGAGGCCTTGATCGAGGCGCTGGTCGCGATGGCGACCGATCGGACGCGAGGCTGGTGGGAGGAGTACCGGGGAGTCCTGCCACCGGTGAACCTGGACCTGGCCGAGGCGGAGCATCATGCGACGTTTCTGCGCGAGGTCGTCATCACTTACGTTCCCGGGCTCCTCCAGACACCGGAATACGCACGGGCCGTCTTCGGGTTCATGCGCCCGGAGCTACCGGAGAGCGAGCTGACGCCCCGGGTGGAGCATCGCATGCGGCGGCGCACTGTCATTGAGGGCGATGACCCCACCCCGTACGACGCGATCGTCCACGAGTTCGCCCTGCGCATCCGCGTCGCCGATCGCCCGGTCTCCCGTGCTCAACTCCACCGGATCCTGGAGCAGACCGAGCAGGGGCACGTCACGGTGCGCGTCATCCCCACCGACCAGGACGGTTTCGGCGGTGCCGGCGCCTCGATGATGTACATGGGCGGTGCGGTACCCCAACTCGACACCGGGCTACGAGAAGGGGCAACCGGCACGGCGTTCATCGATGCTGAGCCCCAACTGAGAACGCTTCGAACGCTTTTCCGTAAGGTGGAGAAGGCGACGCTCGATCCCAGCGCGTCCCGGGACTTCATCCACCGCTTGTCGAAGGAACTGTGAGGCGTCCTCATGACCCAGGCCCTGCACTGGCAGAAGTCCACGTTCTCCGGCGGCGCCGAAGGCAACGCCTGCGTCGAACTCGCCGCCTCCCCCAACGCCGTCCACCTCCGCGAAGGCGACACCCCCGCCACGCACCTCACCACCACCCCCACCGCCCTCGCCCACCTGCTCGCAGGCATACGTTCGGGCGGCGGGACCGTCAGCTCAGCTTGATGAGCTGGGCGTCGACGACGGCGGCCGGGATCGACGGCGTGCCGCTGAGGTACGCCACCGTGTTGCCCGAGCGGAGGATCACGGCCTTGGTCGGGGTCTTCTTGCCGGACCGTTCCACCGTGACGCCCAGGCCCATCGCCTGGTCCGTGCCTTCGGGGGCGAGTTCCGGGGCGACCTTGCCGGCCTTGTGCTCCTCCCCGTCGACCGTCGCCGTGAAGCCGGCCGCGCACTCGTCGAGGGCCGTGCCGATCGCGTCCATCGCCGTCTGGGCCTGGTCGGACTCGTACTCGGCGAGGACGACGGTGACCACCGCGCCCTCGCCGGACGCCTCGCGTACGACCGTGGACGTCGGCTTGCCGACCGGCGTGCCGGACAGGGCGTAGGCCAGCGGGGCGCAGGCGTTCTGGGTGACCTTCACCGACCGGCCGTCGGCCGGCGTGGAGACCGTGAAGCCGTCCGCGTCGCGGGACGCGAGCGCCGCGCCGCCCAGGCCTCCGGCCCTGGCCGTGGCGCCCGGCTGGGCGGTGGGCTTCAGCAGGCCGTCGGTGCCGCTTCCCCCGCCACCGCTCGCCACGTCGCAGGCCGACAACAGCGCGCACAGCACGACGGCAGTGGTTGCCGAACGCTGTCGCGTCATCCGAGTCTCCTTCACTCCACCCCTCGGTTCTCCTGGGCGCGGGACCGTCGTCACCTCGGACGTACGAGTCTTTGGTACTCCAGTGCCCATACGCCGGACCGCTTGCGGATCTCTCTCACGACGCTCTCCTCGACAGGGCCCTCACCGGAGAGAATGCGCGCCGCCTCGTCCTGACAGGACTGCTCGAACTCGACGGCCCCCCGGGCCGCGGGAACGCTCTCCGCCAGACATTCCGCCGCACGGAGAGCGATCTCCGAGAAATCCGCCTCGGTTGCCGTGCTCTCCGCCGCGGGCAACGCCCGGAAAAGGTTTCTGACCAGCCGCGAGTAATCGGCCACGAAGTCACGCGGCAACAATGCGGGCGGAAACTCGCCCGAGAGTTTCTCGTTCGCCGATGCCGCGTCCGCCAGCAGGCGCTCCCTCAGTTCGTAACCGCGAAACGCCCGCCAGATGGCGCTGACTCCCGCATCGACCCGGTAGTAGAGCTGCTGGAGACGTTCCTCGTCGGAAGCGATGACGAAGACGGCCCCGCCCACACGAGCAGCCGCGGAACAGCCGAACAGCACCGCCTTCTCACCATTCAGGGACGGCATGGGCAGAACTCACCTCCAGGACGATGGGGTTGTGCTCGGAGCGAGGCAGCCCGAGCACAACCCGCATTCTATCTTTAAGGCCATTCGGCCGTTGTGTCCGATGTGATCCTGGCTCCCACCCGTGAGAGGAAGTTCTGGCATGCGGGGCAGATCGGCCGGCTCACCACCAGAAGTCTCGGCTTGATCTGGAGGATTCCGGCCGCCTCGAAGAACATCTTGGTCTCCGCGTGCCAGAGGTGTTCCTTCTTGACCGTCTTCAACGGCTGCGGAACCCGGATGGCGAGCGTTCCGGCCCCGAGGTCCGGGAGCCGCTGCCACTGCCCGGCCGTCAAGTCCGCGCGAGCACCGACCGCGACGATGTCCAGTCCCTGGGCGCTGCCGGGCACATCGGCGTGGAGAGCACCCATCGTGCGCCAGCCCGCTCCGGCTCCGGCCGCGTCCGTGATGTCGTCCACCATGTCGGTGAGGTGGTCGATGTCGCCGCCGCCGGTGCCGCAGTTGTGGACGAGCAGCGGCGCTCCGCCCGCCAGCACGTAGTAGGTGTGCAGGTCACCGACGGTGAGGTTGTGGACGGTGGCCCGCTGGGTCGTCCAGCGCTCGACCGCCGTGACCTGGACGTAGGTGCCGGCGCTGGTGCGCAGCCACTCGCCCGTCCTCAGGTCCGTGGCGTCGACCCACTCGCCCAGTTCGGGGACCCAGAACGGGTGTCCCTCGGTGGCCGTCACCTGAGCGGTCTTCTCGCCGTCGCCGACCGCGACGGTCACCTTGACCAGGTGCTTGACGCCCTCGCCGACGATCTCGGCGGTGACCGTCTCAACGGCGGTCTCACCGGTCTCCGGGTCGGTCGCCAGGACCCTGTCACCGTTCTTGACATCCTCGATCGGCTTGGCGGTGCCGTCGGCCATCAGGACCCGGGTGCCGGGGACGAAGCTGTTGTTGATCGGGCAGCTGGCACCGGACGCGCCGCTGTCGCCACCGCCTCCTCCTGACGACTGCTTCCTCGCCTTCGCCTGCTGCGGCTTCGGCTCGGCCTTCTTCGCCGCCGTCTTCCGTGCCTTCTGGATCGCGTTACCCGTCTTCTGCGCGGCCTTTTTCGCCTGCCGGGTAGCCGCTTCCTTGGCCTTCTTCTTCAGCTGTGCCGCCAGCGCGGCTGCCTTCTTCTTGGCCTCGGCCGCCTTGCGGGCCAGCTCACGGGCCTTCCGGGCCAGCTCGATGATCTTGCGGGCCTTCTCCTTGGCCTTCATCAAGGCGTTGACGGCCTTCGCGATCCGGTACGCCGCCTTGGCGATTCCGAGGGCCTTGTACGCCTTCGTCCAGGGGATGGCGTTGAGGAACAGCTCGCCGCACGCCCAGACGTCGCCCCGTGAGAAGCAGCCCACCACGCTGTTCCAGCCGACGAACTCCTTCAGAGCCGCCCAGCCGATGGACAGGATCACATCCGACACCGACGTGTTCAGCGTCTTCTTCGCCGCCGCCTCTTCCGACGCCGACGGGCCTCCGTACTCCGAGCTGCCGCCCTCCGACGCCAGACCCGACGGGTCGGCGAAGGTGACCGGGTTGTTCTCGCAGTACACGTAGCCGTTGATCTGGACCGGGTCGGCCAGGTCCAGGACCGGGTCCGGGGAGAGGAAGCGGCCCGTGTTCGGGTCGTACTCCCGCGCGCCCAAGTGGACCAGACCGCTTCCCGCGTCCTCGCCGCCTCCGACGTAGCCCCGGTGGGAGCGCCAGGTACCCGGCTCCGACCGCTCGACGCCGAACGGGTCCGTCTTGGAGAACTTGACCCTGTTGCCCGAGGTCAGCGCCACGTTGATGTACGCGGTGCCGTTCTGGTCGGTGACCTGGACGGACAGTTCCGCCGCGCCCGTGCCCTGCGCGTGACGCATCACGGTCGGCGCGCCCGGCTGGGAGTAGTAGCGCTCGGTGTAGGCGGGACCGCCGGCCGCGTTGACCGAGATCGTCGACTCGCCGAGGTACAGGGTGCGCTCGGTGGCGGAGATCGCCATCAGGCGGCCTCCGTCACCGCCGTAGATGTACTTCGTCTGCTTGTCCGGCACCCACGACTGGGCCGCCGTGCCGTTGCAGGTGTACATCTGGAGGTCGGTGCTGTCGGCCGAGTTGGAGCTCGGGACGTCCAGGCACTTGTCCGACGAGATGTGCTTCAGGGTGCCGGTGGACGTCGCCGTCCACTGCTGGGCCGCCGTGCCAGTGCAGTCCGCGATGACGGCCAGCGTGCCGTTGGCCGTGCCGGCGTCCTTGGGGACCACGCACTTGCCCAGGACCTTCAGCGCGCCCGTCGACGGGGTCGCGGAGGACGCCGGGTCGATGCGGAACTTCTGCGCCTTGGAGCCGTTGCAGGTGTACAGCTGGACCGGCGTGCCGGCCGTCGTCGACGCGTTGGCCAGGTCCAGGCACTTGTCCGCCAGGCCCTTCCAGGCGCCGGAGCCGTTCTCGCCGAAGCCGGTGACCGTCTCGACCTGGCCGTCCCACGTCCAGGACAACGCCTGCTCGGAGCCGTCGTACGTGCGCGTGAGGGTGTTGCCCGCGTCGTCGTACGTGAGCGTCGTCGCCTTGGTGACGCGAGCGCCCGAGTCCGCCTGGTAGGAGGAGGACATGCCGGTCAGCGTGTGCGGCCGGGTGCCGTCCGCCTTGCCGTACGTGTAGTCGGTCGTCGCGTCCTTGGTGGTGTCCAGGCCCGGGTCGTGCTCGACGAGCCTCTTGCGGTTGCCCATCGCGTCGTACGTGTACGACTGCCAGTAGCCGCTGTTCGCCGCCGTGACGTTGGTCGTGCCGTCCGAGTACTTCGGGGCCGCCGTCGTCTTGCCGGTGGCCGTGCAGCTGGTCGGAGCGGTCCACGCCTCGGTCAGCTGGCCCAGCGCGTCGTAGGTGAAGCACTGGCGGTCGGTCGTCGAGTTCGCGGTGTCCGCGATCGACGTGACGTTGCCGGCCGGGTCGTAGGCGTAGGCACGGGAGTTGACGCGGTGGCCGGTGACGGCCGTGGTGTCGCTGGTCGACTCGCGGTCGACGATGCTGCGGGTGAGTTCGCCCGTCGCCTCGTCGTACAGGTTCGTCGTCCAGACGCGGTTGGGGTTCTCGCCGCTGACCGTGCGCAGGACCTGACCGTACGGGGAGTAGGAGGTCTGCGCGGTGTACCAGGCCAGGCCCGAGGTGGAGACGGGCATGCCGTCGTCGTTGTAGCGGATCACCAGCTTCTCGGCGGGCAGGGTGCCCACGGACGGCAGGTTGACCGCCTCCATGGCGCCCGACTCCGAGTACTCGAAGCTGTAGGTGTAATCCTTCTGCAGGCCGTAGGAGAGCGCCACCGACTCGGGGATGGAGATCTTCTGGCCGGTCGGCTGGTAGTCGGCCGTGAAGCCGGTCACCGCCGTGGTGTACGCCAGCCCGTCCGTGTAGCGGGTCTGCGAGGTGGCCAGGCCGACGCCGCCGATCAGCGTGTCGTACGTGGTCTTCATCAGCAGGGTGCCGGTGGCGGAGTTCTCGCGCTGCTCGATCGGGCGGGACAGCTTGTCGTAGACCGTGTGGACGGCCGCGTTCTCGTCCGTGACCAGTTCCGGCCGGTCCAGGAGGTCGTACCGGGTCGTGGTCGTGCCCGTGTCCGGGTCGACGGCCTCGGTCTGACGGCCCCGGGCGTCGTACTTCCACGTCCAGAGGTTGCCCTGCGGGTCCTTCACCTCGACGCGGTAACCCCGCTCGTCGTACTTGTACGTCGTCGACCGGTACGCGGCGCGCAGCGCGTCCGTGTACGTGTCCACGCGGACCGTGCGGCCCATGGCGTCCGACCAGGTGCGCTGCGCGGCGGCGCCGGTCGGGTTGATCACCGTGGAGTTGTCGAGGCCGTACTCGTAGCGGGTCGCCTTCGTCGGGACCTCGGTGCCGTTGAGGTACGGGGTCTCGGTGAGGGTGCGGCCCAGGCCGTCGTACGCGTACAGCGTGGCGTTGGGGACCTGGTAGTCGGAGGCCAGCTCGAACAGGACGGTGGAGGGGTCGTCCTTGTCGTAGTACGCGTTGTTGGTCTGCTTGACGGTGCCGTTGGCGCTGTACAGGGTGTCCGTGATGAGGCGTCCGCCGCCGACCGCCGGTTCCTGCTTCTGGCGTTCGCGGCCGAGGCCGTCGTAGATGACGGTGGAGACGCCGTAGTCGCCGTTGTCGGTGAGGGACTCGGTGGTGATCGAGACCGGCTGGCCGATCGTGGTGTCGTACGTGATCTTCGCCGACGGCGACTTGGACGTGGGGCGGCTCGGGTTCCACACCTGGGTGGTGCGGCCGAGGGCGTCGTACGTGTACGTGGTGACCCGCCCGTTGACGTCCTCGTCGGTCAGGGCCACGCCGCGGCCGGGTTCGAGCGTGGTGGTCTCGCTCTGGTTCAGCGCGTTGGTGGTGGTGATCTGGAAGACCTGGCCCTTGTCGGGGATGTAGGTCGTGACGTCCTTGGTGGTCTCGGCGTTCGCGATGGCCAGGGCGTTCTTGGTGGACGTGGTGCGGCCGTACGCGTCGTACGTGATCTCGCCGTCCTTGACCCAGCCGCCGCCGGTGCCGGTGACCGCCCAGGTGGTGGTGGCGTTGCCGGTGGTCGGGGTGGCGCCGAGGGCGAGGCCGTCGTAGGCGACCTGGGAGCCGTCGATCCAGTCGGCGGCGGTCGCGGTGGCCGCCTGGGCGCAGGTGCCGGCGGTGGTCAGGGTCTGCTTGGCCAGGCCGATGAGGTGCTTGTCCGTGTTGTGGACGTACGACATGACCGTGCAGGTGTCGTCGTCCGCGTTGTTGACGGTGGTGTCGGCCGACCAGTCGTTGTACTCAGTGACCTGCGTCGGCAGGCCGTAGGTGTCCTCGTACTCCGTGACCGTGCGCAGGACGCGCAGGGTGCGCTTGTCGGTGCCCTGGCCGGAGGAGCGGGTGTAGGTGAGGGACTCGGGGGTGAGGACCCGCCAGGCCTTGAGGTCCGGGATGCCGCCGGTGCGGCTGCGGGAGGCGAGCTTCACCGCCTTCGGCTTGTCGACCGTGCGGGTCAGCCAGGTGGACGCGGTGGCCGAGTCGTAGGTGAGGGACTCGGCGACGCGGCCGGCGAAGGGCTCCTCGTCCGTCGCGATCGTGGCGCCGTCGGTGTCCTTCACGATGACCGAGCGGGTGCCGCCGCCCGGCAGCGGGTCGCCGTCCATGCCCCGGAAGTAGCGGGTCTCCGTCAGACCCTGCTTGGTGGACATGTACGCGGTGCTGGAGTCGGCGCCGGTGTAGGTGCGCACCCGGGCGAAGCCGCGCCACTGGTCGTAGGTGCGGGTCTTCTTCTTGGAGAACTCCGCCTGGTTCAGGGCCCAGGCCGCGTCACCGAGGTACTCGTACGTCGTGGTGACCGGGTCGACGCCGGTGAGGGCGGGCAGCTCCTGGACCTTGTCGACGACGTACTTGTGGAACCAGTCGATCGTCTCCTTGTCCGGATCCGGGTGCCAGTAGGACGGGAAGCACAGGCCGACGTTCGACTCCGGCTTGGGGAACGCGCCGTCCACCTTGCAGGAGTCGGTCTTGTAGTGGACGACGGTCTCGCCGCCGTACTCGCTGACGACCCGGCCGATGCGCAGCCGGTCGAAGGCCGGGTTCGGGTCGCTCGCCCCCCGCTTGACGCGGTTGGGCATCGAGACGCTGTTGGCGAGGAACTGCACCGGGTTCAGGGCGATGGCCTCGCCGTCGGTGCCGTAGCCGGTGCGGGTGATCGACTCCAGCCACAGGGCCGTGCCCTCGTCGGTGAGGTCGGCGGGCAGGGACTGCTGGAGCGTCCAGCTGTCCAGCTTCGTCAGCTCGGTGGAGCCCTGGGTGCGCTGGGTCCACGTGGTCACCTGGGCGAGCCGCTTGCGCGACCAGAAGGTGGGGACGGGGACGTAGCACTCCTTGCCGGCGGCGCAGTACAGGTCGGCCGGGGTGTCGTACCAGATGCGGTTCTTGGCGAAGTCGCCGGAGGCGAAGAGGTCGTTGGTGTCACTCTCCGTCGTGCAGGCGAGCTCGCCCTCCTTGAAGCAGCGCTCGTCGACCTCGAAGGTGACCTTGGAGATCGGGGCCGCGAACAGGTCGGCCGTGGTCAGGCCGTACTCGATGCGCTTGAGGTAGCCGCCGCGGTCGTAGGGGACGGGCGTCTTGAACTTCTGGTTCTTCGCGTAGTGGTTGGTCTCCTTCGCCCACCACAGCGTCATCGCGTTGCCGTTGACGTCGACGACGTAGTCGAGGTTCCAGCGCCAGGCCTCGGCGCAGAAGGATCCCGTGAAGTCGCCCGCCTTGTAGCAGGGTTCATTGCTCTGGTTGCTGGCGACCGGCGCGGTGAGGACGGAGTTGGTGACGGGCTGGCCGGTCTGCCAGTTGGGCAGCTTGTGCCGGCCGAAGTAGTACTGCGTGCCGTCCCGGGTGGTGACCCGCCAGTACTCGCCGTCCTGGTCGCCGTTGTCCAGGCCGGTGTTCTTCAGCAGCTCCACGCGCGAGCCGTCGCCGTTGGCGGTGACCCACTTGTCGCCGTACGGGCTGGTCGCGCTGTCGGGCAGGACCAGTTCGGTCGTCGTCCCGCCGAGCGTGAGCGTCGCGTTGTACGAGCCGAAGCAGAGGTCGCTGGTCTTCTTGGTGTTGTTGCCGTCGGTCTGGTCGTCGCGGCAGCTCTTGTAGGTGCGGGTGATGGAGCCCGCGTTGTACTCCCAGCCGTCGCCGATCCAGGAGGGCTGGTTGTTGGAGGCGGAGGTCCGCCCGTCCACGACCTGCGAGTTGTAGCCGAAGGACACCGACGGGGACGGGCCGCCCGGGACGCTCGGGGTCTGCAGGGTGTACGAGTACGTGAAGGCGCCGGAGTTGCCGCCGGCCGACCAGGATCCGGCGCTGACCAGCGGGGTCGCACCGAAGTCGCCCTTGGAGCCGGAGCCGGAGTCGGTGGCGAGGAGGACGGAGGAGCCGGAGCCGTCGGAGGCCGCGGCGAGCGCGGCCATGCGGGTGCCGGTCCGGGTCTTCGGCTCGCGGTACACCGCGTCGGTGACCGTGCCCTCCTGGGCGGCGGAGGCCGTGGAGGCGGTGGACGCCGTGCTGGTGCCGCCCGCCGCCAGGGCCTCGGTGGCGACGGTCGCCAGGATGCGGCGCTCGTACACCGGGTCGCCGTCGGCGTCGGTGCCGGTCTGCGCGACCACGTTGTCCGTGGAGACCTCGGTCGGCTCGGAGCAGCCCGCGGTGTCCGGGGTGGTCAGGAAGCACGCCGGGTACTGCACGAACGACAGCCGGTCCGCCCAGTTGGCGCCGTAGAGCTCGGAGAAGTCGGTGTAGTCCAGGGCGATCACGGCGTCGCCGCTCGCCTCGGTGGGCGGGGCGACCTTCAGGGCCACGCCCTCGATGGCGGTGGCGGCGAGTTCGTCCTGGCCCACGAGGGAGACCTGCCACTGGCCCTCCAGGGCGGCGGCCTCGGTCGTGGTGGCGGTCTCGGGGGCGCCGACCTCGACGGGGAGTGCCGTGCCGTCGGCCTGGGTGAGCGGGACCAGGTCGCCGGGGGTGAGGCCGGTGAGGTCCTGGGTGGCCGTGCCGCTTTCGGGGACGACGACCTGGCTCGGCTCGTACTCGGTGGGCTGTGCGGCCTCGGCCGTGGTCAGCTCGGCGAGTTGGCCACCCTCCTCGCCGTCGGCCTGCTCGGCGTCGGGGAGGTCGACCAGCTCGACCCCGCTGCGGTCGTCACCCGGTGGCAGCGCCGACGCGGCGGGCACGGCGCCCACCATCAGGGCCACCACGACCGAGCCGATGATGCCGGCGCGCATCCGCGCCCGTCTGCGGCGCTCGGCACGCGTGCTCACGTGCCTCGTCCTGCCGCTCCATGACAGCGATACCCACACAGCGGCAGCCCCCGTGCACACAGTTCCGTCCATTGACGAGCACGAATGCTGGGGCACGCGTTCACGGAAAGTCAACAAGCGAAATATGGGGGGTGATTTAGCTCACAGAGCGAATTCCCACGGTTTATAAGAAATGAGATTCGGCGGTTTATTACCGTCAAGATCCAGCCAAACGGAGGTCAATCATCCGCCAACGATGGGCAACTTGTGATCTTTTGCGGTACACCGCCCGAGTAGTGAACCGGCAGGCCACTCCTACTGGTTAGACGTATGGGCGAGCCACTTCGCTCCGGCCGCCAGGTCACGGAACGGCAAAGGGAATCGAGCGATCTGGCGCAATCCCTTCGCATCGGCCATGCTCTGTGCTCGCCTTCCCGGACCACCGAACACGGAATTACGGACCGGGGCGCCACAGAGCAGTTCACAGGATTCCGGGGGTCCCGGAATTCCCGGGGGAGGGACGCAGCACCATGGAACGTCGTCGCTTCGGCCTGCCCGCGTCCAGACGCGGGCGGGCAGGGGTGGGCGCACTAGTCGCCGGCGCGCTCGGCGTCGGCCTGCTCACCGTCCCGCTGTTCGGCGACGCGGGCCCCGCGGACTCACCCGCCGAGACGAAGAAGGCCGCCACCGGCCCGCTGACCCAGGACACCGCGCAGAAGCGGGCCGTCTCCACGGGCAAGCGCGTCGAGGTGACCGCCCTGCGCGACGAGACGTCCACGACGTACGCGCGCCCGGACGGCAGCTTCGAACTGGTCGCCCACGGCGCGCCGGTGCGGGCCGAGGTCAACGGGGTCTGGAAGCCCATCGACACCACGCTCACCAAGGCGGCCGGGGGCGGTTGGGCGCCCAGGGCCGCGGTGGACCCCGTGGTGTTCTCGGCAGGCGGCGACAGCGGTGCCGGCGCCGGCAGCGGCGTCCGAGGGGCCGTCGCCCGCAAGGGCGGCCGTGGGGTGACGACCGTTCAGCCGGCCGTCTTCACCGTCGCGCGCGGCGGCACCGCCGTGCAGGCCGCCGACGCCACCGAGGGCTACACCGAGCTGGCCACCATGACCAGCGGCGGCCACGAGATCACCCTGAGCTGGCCGGGCGCGCTGCCCGAGCCGGTCGTCAGCGGACCGAGCGCCCTGTACCGGGACGTCCTCACCGGGGTCGACCTGCTGCTGACCGCGCAGGCCAGCGGCTTCAGCCACGTGCTGATCGTGCACGACGCGCAGGCGGCCAAGGACGCGGCGCTCTCCGGGCTGTCGTACGGGCTGTCCTCGCCGGACCTCACCTTCCACCTCGACCCGGTCACCAAGGTCGTCAGCGGCAAGGACCGCGACGGCCAGGAGATCGCCGTCTCCCCCACCCCCTACCTGTGGGACTCCGCGGGCCGCACCGCCACCACCGAGGGCGGCGACCCCGAGCCGACGGAGGAGGAGACGGAGCCGGCCCCCTCGTACTCCGAGGAGCCGGGCGCCCCGGCCCCCGAGGAGAACGCCGTACCCGAGGACGGGCTGGACACGGACGCGCCGGCGGAGTCCTCCTCCGGCAGCGCCACGACCGCCGACCCGGCCGCCTTCCGCGGCACCGCGCGGGCCGGCGCGGCCGTCTTCCGGCAGGCCGCCCACCGCGACGCCGTCCCCGCCGCCCTCTCCGACGAGCAGGTCTTCGCCCTGCCCGGACTCGCCGGTCCCGACCCCGGCACCCACCTGGCCGTCGCCGGCGCGAAGCTGACCGCGCCCGGCGCCGCCTCCACCCTGCTGTCACTGGTCCCGGACGCCGACCTGCTCGCCGACGCGGACACCGTCTACCCGGTCTTCATCGACCCCACGATCTACGGCAAGACGAAGAACTGGACCACGGCGTACAAGAAGTACCCGAGCTCCAGCTTCTACGACGGCGCCAACTACAACAGCGGCACCACCGAGGCGCGCGTCGGCTTCGAGTCGACCACCTGGGGTCTGTCGCGCTCCTTCTTCCGCCTGGGCTGGTCCACCAGCATCAAGGGCGCCCATGTCTCCTCCGCCTCCATCAAGCTGCGCGAGACGTACTCCTGGTCCTGCTCCTCGCGCGAGATGCAGCTGTGGCTGACCGGGGGCATCTCCTCCAAGACCACCTGGAACAACCAGCCGGACTGGAAGACGGAGATCGGCACCAAGTCCTTCGCGTACGGCTACAACTCGTCCTGTCCGGACGCCTACGTCAGCTACGACGCCAAGTCGGTCGCCCAGGACGCGGCCGACGGCGGCTGGTACTCGATGACGATCGGGCTGCGCGCCACCACCGAGGACTCGGCGTACTCCTGGAAGAAGTTCCGGGCGGAGGGCGACAGCGCCCCCAAGCTCACCGTCGTCTACAACCGCAAGCCCAGGACGCCCAGTTCGCTGGCGCAGTCCCCCGGCGGCAACTGCGACAAGACCACGCCGTACATGCACATCGGCAAGCGCGACCTGACGCTTTCGGCGGTCTCCTCCGACGCCGACGACACCTCCACCCGGCAGGACCTCCAGTACCTGGACTTCGAGCTGTGGCGCACCGGCTACGGCGACACCAAGATCCTCGACAAGAACGTCGCGGTGACCAGCACCGGCAAGGCGTCGGCCACGGTCACCAAGGACAAGTTCACCAACGGCTACACCTACTCCTGGCGGGTGCGCGCGATCGACTCCAGCGGGGCCGCCTCGCCGTACGCGCCGACCTCCGACCCGTACGTGTGCCGGTTCATCTTCGACAGCGCCAAGCCCAACGAGCCGCTCGTGTCGTCCACCGCGTTCCCGGCGGCCGACGAGGACGGTTCGATCTGGTCGACGGTGAAGTTCGGCTCCTCCGGCAACTTCACCTTCGCGCCGGACGACGACACCGACGTCACCAAGTTCGAGTGGTCCTTCAACACCACGACCTACGATAAGAACAAGACCGTCACCGCCGGCACGTCGACGACCGTTGCGCTGTACCCGCCGACGGCCGGCCCCAACGTGCTGTACGTGCGGGCCGTGGACAGCTCCGGCAACCCCTCGCTCGGCACGAAGTACCTGTTCTACGTCACCCCGCGCGACGCCGCCGACAAGCCCGGCGACACCACGGGCGACGGCATCCCGGACCTGTACGCGATCAGCTCCAACGGCAACCTGCTGATGTACCCGGCGATGACCACCGGTGACCTGCACGTCGGCCTGGAGGCCGCCCACGACAACGGCATCGGCCTGCTCTCCGACCCGGACCTCGACGGCGAGGACCACCGGCCCGGCTACTGGATGGGCAGCGACGGCAAGCCCGCGCTGATCGCGCACGGCGGCGACGCCATCGCCGCGGACGGCGTCGGCGACCTCTTCGCCCGGATGCCCGACGGCAAGCTGTACGTCTACCCGGGCGACGGCTACGGCAGCGTCGACATCGCCCAGCGCAGCACCGTCCGGCTGCCGGCCGGCTCACCCGACCCGGCGACGTTCGACCAGATCATCGTGGGCGACTACGACGCCGACGGCCGCGCCGACCTGTTCGCCACGGCCACCGGCGGCGAGATGTGGGCCTTCGAGGGCTACACCGGCGCCACCTTCCTGACCGTCACCAAGATCGCCTCGACGGCGTGGCTGGAGCGGGACCTCGTCTCGGTCGGCGACCACGACAAGGACGGCGCCCCCGACCTGCTGTGGCGCTCCGGCTCCTCCAGCCGCCTCTACCTGCGGTACGGCGTCAAGGACGGTGCGGGCGGCTCCACCATCGCCTCGCTGTCCACCGCGGTGGACTCGAAGACGGGCGCCGACGAGGTGTACGCCGAGGGCTGGTCGACGACCGCCGTGCCCGTCACGCACCTCCGCGGCACCCCGGACGTCACCCAGGACGGCATCCCCGACATCTGGGCGCCGTCGAGCGCCGGAAGCATCTACTTCTACAAGGGTGGTGCGACGGTGATCGGGACCGGAACGGCGGTGATCAGCTCGACCAGCGAGTGGATGACGACGAAGCTGGCCTTCGGCTGACCGGCGCCCCGCCTGCCACTCGGTACCGCTTCGCGGGAAGCCCTCACGGGGCCGGAGTCCTACGACTCCGGCCCCGTCGCCGTGTCGCGGGGCCCGTGCGGCAGGGGGCCCGCCCGGTCCAGCAGTCCCGTTCTCGCCGCCAGCGCCGCCGCCTCCAGGCGGGAGCCGACGCCGAGTTTCATCAGGACGCGCTGGACGTGGGTGCGGGCCGTGGAGGGCGCTATGCCCATGCCGGCCGCGATCAGGCGGGTGTCCTCGCCGTCGGCGACCCGGACGAGGACCTCGACCTCCCGCGGGGTGAGCAGCTGCAACAGACGCTGGCCCTCGTCGTCGGGCTGCGCGGCGGGGTTGAGGAGTTCACCGAAGGCGCCCTGGAGGAGCTGCGGGGCGACCGCCGCCTCACCCGACCGCGCTTTCATGATCGCCCGCTCGACGCCCTCGATGCGCTC
The DNA here is from genome assembly GCF_043080745.1 of Streptomyces sp. NPDC014995. Classification (NCBI taxonomy): domain Bacteria; kingdom Bacillati; phylum Actinomycetota; class Actinomycetes; order Kitasatosporales; family Streptomycetaceae; genus Streptomyces; species Streptomyces sp. NPDC014995. Next base: position 99,339 of record NZ_JBIBVX010000015.1, on the reverse strand, counting down.
GTCGTGCCGTACGTACCCCGAGGCGCCGGCCGCGAAGGCCGCCGCGATGCCACGCGGGCTCGGGACCGGGCCCAGGACCAGGACGGCGACCTGCGGCCGCTCCCGCTTGATCCGGACCACGGGGTCGAAGATCCCCGGTTCGGCCGGGGTCGCCGTCCCCAGCAGGCACACCTCCGGTGCCCGGGTGATCACGAGTTCCGCCGCGCCCGCCGCGGGCGCCGCCGCGGCGAGCACCCGGTGCCCCCGCAGTTTCAACGCCGAGGCCAACGCCTCGGCCAGCAGTCGGTGGTCGTCGACCACCATGAGCCGCACTCCCATCGAGCAACCCCCCAGTCCCCCCATGGATGCCCACACGGACAAACAGGCAACGCCGGACACAACCAGACCCAGACAGACAAAAGGTGCCCCCCGGCACCCCGCCCTTCATGCCCCCGGAAGCTACACGCTTGTTCGACGTTGCGCTCCCCTTACCGGCGAGAACTGCCCGGATCGCCGAAATTCCTCGCATTCGAGGGTGATGAGCGGTACGTGAACGGCCCCGCCCCTGAGCAGGGGCGGGGCCGTCACGGCAACCGGTGGGATGATCAGCCGCTGGTGCCGAAGGCGAGCGCCAGGTACTCCTGGTCGCCCGAACCGGAATCGTCCGCATACACCTCGGACATGTACAGGCGCCCCTGGGAGTAGAGGATCTCGGAGTACTCCGGGGACATGTTGGACTCCGCGTCCCGCACCGACTCCGTGTCCGGGTTCTTCAGGAGGGTCGTCTGCTTGAACGAGCCGCCGTCGATGCTGACGATCTGCCCGCCCTCGTCGTACGGCGCCCGCTTGTACGCGATCACGTTGCTGCCGTCCATGCGCAGCGGGACCAGCTCGTAGCCGTCGCCGGCGTCGGCGCGCTGGCCGGTCTGCTTGCCGGTGGTCAGGTCGAAGGCGACGATCTCGTTGGTCTGGCCGTAGTCGCCGGTGCCGTCGTGCTCCTCCGTCGGGATGTACAGCCGGTTGCCGCCGACCGCCAGGCCCGAGCAGTACTCCATCCTGGTGATGCCGTCGCAGCGGGCCGCGAACTGCTCGCCCGGCGCGGAGATACGGGTCTTCAGCTTGCCGGTCTTGTTGTCGATGGAGAAGAAGTCCGAGATGCCGCTGCCGTCCTGGGCGCTGTCACCGACGTCGGCGGCCACGACCAGCGGGTCCGTCGACACGATGCTCGCGTACTCGATGCCGGTCGCCATCTTGTACTCGGAGAGCACCTTCCCGGAGGCCGGGTCGATGGTCTGGATCTGCAACTGCCGCGCGTCGTAGGTACCGCACTTGCGCACCGCGACCAGCTTGGCGCCGCCGCCGTAGCCGGCGTCGTAACAGGTGTCGGCCGGCTTCGGGGCCCACAGCTGCTTGCCGCTGTCGATGTCGAAGGCCGCGCCGCCCTCGGTCGCGCCGAGGGCCACCGTGCGCGCGCTGACGGTGACGTTGTCGATGGTGACCGGGTAGTCGCCCGACGAGACGGTCTTCGTCCACAGCTGCTTGCCCGCGGCGAGGTCGATCGCCGCGACCTGCGTGCAGCCGGCCGAGGAGTCCTTCGCGGGCATCTTCGGCTGGAAGACGATCGCCGTCCTGTCGTCGTCGGTGGCGTACTCGCTGGCCGTGCACACCGGGCCGGGCAGCTTGATCGTCCACAGCTTCGTGCCCTTGACCGGGTCGTAGCCGACGACCTCGGCGACGCCCGACTTCACGTACGCCTTGTCGGTCAGCCAGGAACCGGTCACGACGACGCTGTCGTCCTTGGCGACCGCGGGCGACGGGATCTGGAAGAGGACCTTGGCGTCGGGGTCGGCGGGCACCTTCTCGCTACCGCCGGAGGACGTGCCGCCGGTGCCCTTGTCGTCGCCGCCCCCGCCGTTCGTGCCGCCGGAGCTGGCGGTGTCGTCCTTCTTGCCGCTGTCACCCGACTTCGCGTAGAGGACGCCACCGCCGATGATCAGCGCGATCGCGACGACCGCGGCGACGATGATGGCGACCTGGGCGTTGATCTTGCGGCCGGTGCCGGACTGCCCGCCGGGCTGGGGGTGCATGGGCATGGTGGGGGGCTGGCCGGCGTAACCGCCCGGGTAGCCCGGCTGCCCCGGGTAGCCGTAGCCGGGCTGCTGGCCGTACGGGGCCTGCTGGCCGTACGCCGGTTGCTGACCGTACGCCGGCTGCTGGGCGTAACCGGGCTGCTGGGCGTAGGGGTTCGGCTGGCCGGGCTGGGCCGGCTGACCGGGCTGGGCCGGCTGACCGGGCTGGCCGGGTTGGCCCGGCTGGGCCGGGTAGCCGTAGCCCGGGCCGGCGGGGGGCTGGGGCGGCTGGGCGGGCGGGGCCGCCTGCGGGTAGCCGTAGCCCGGCTGAGGCTGCGGAGGCTGGGGCTGGGACTGGGGCGGGGTCGGGGGACCCTGCGGGGGCCGGCCGGGTTGCGGGGGCGGGCCCGCCGCCTGCGACTTGCTGAGCTGCGGGGCCTGCGGTGCCGTGGGCGGGGCCGGCGGCGGGGACTGCGGGGCGCCGAAACCACCCTGGGGCGGAGCGTCCTGGGGAGCGGCGTCCTGGGGAGCGGCGTCCTGGGGAGCGGCGTCCTGGGGAGCCGGAGCGTGCGGTGGCTGCGACGGCGGCTGCTGCTGGGGTGCGCCGAAGGCGCCCTGCTGCTGGGGCTGTTGCGGGGGCTGGTCCTGGGGTGTCCCCTGCGGGGGCTGGTTCGGCGGCGGGGGCGGCGGCTGGGTCATGGTGTGGGTACCTCGGGAGAACGCTCGGGGAGACGGGGCACGGTGCCGGGACGACGGGGCCGGGGAGACCGGGGTGGCCTGGCGGCGGGGGTGCCGGCGTGAGCCGGTGGTACTGCCGCCGCCGCGGCCGGGATCGCCCGCCTCACTTGCCGTAGGCGAGCATCAGCTTCTCCTTCGAGTCGTCCTTGCCCGTCAGCCGGGTGGAGGAGAGGTAGAAGCGCCCGTCGACCCAGGCGGTGTCCCGCGAGAAGAAGCCGTCCTCGAGGTCGATCGTGCTCTCGGGCAGTTGCAGCAGCGTCGTCGGCGTGTGCGCGGAGCCGGCCGTCGGGATCGACACGACCCGGCCGGCCGCGTCGTACGACGGCTCGACGTACGCGACGAGGTTCCCGCCGTCCATCCGCACCGGCATCATCGACTCCTCCGCCGGGGACTTCACGCGCCACTTCTCCTTGCCGGTGGCGAGGTCGATCGCGACGATCTCGTTGGGGCCGCTGGTCGCCTCGGTCGGCAGGTACAGGGTGTTGGCGTCGGCGGCGGTGCCGTCGCAGCCGGTCAGGTTGCGCTGCAGGACGGCCCAGCCGCACTCGGGCAGGAAGTCCTCGTCGAAGGCGACCTGCGAACGGAACGTGCCGTCCGCCTTGAACGCCGAGATGTTCCAGGCGTTCTCGTCCTTGTTGGTGCTGTAGACGACGAGCGGGTCGACGGAGTACATGCGCGCGACCGTCCAGCCCTTGTCGAACTTCTGGGTCCACCTGACCTTGCCGGTCGCCGGGTCCAGCTCCTGCATCTCGTCGTGCTCGTTCGCGCCGGTCGCGTCGCAGGAAGCCACCGCGATGAGCTTGGCGCCGCCCGCGAAGGCGGTGGGGAAGCAGGCGTCGCCGTACTTCTTCTTCTCCCACAGCGTCTTGCCGGTACGGACGTCGTACGCCGTGCCGGACTGCGAACGGCCCACCATCAGCGTGTTGCCCGTGAGGGACAGCTCGATGGTGATCGCGCTGTCGAACAGCGCGCCGTCCGCCACGACGGCCTTCCAGCCCCGGGCGCCGGTGTTGAGGTCGACCTGCTGGAGCTGGTTGCACTTGGCGCGGTCGCTGGTGCCGCTCATGTACGCCACGACGACCTTGTCGTCCGCCGTCTTCTGCGGGGTGACCGCGCAGATCTTCTGCGGGAACGTGATGGCGTCCCAGGCCGGCCTGCCGTCACCGACGTTGTAGGCGACGAGGTCCTTGTAGGCCGCCTTCACCGCGGTCTTGGAGGTGACCCACATGCCGGGGGCGTCGGCGCCGGAGGCGGGCGCGTCCGGCGCCTCCTTGTACCAGAGCACCTTGGCCTCGCCGGCCTTGCGGCCCGCGTTGAAGTCCTGCGGTTCCTCGCCGCCGTCTCCGTCACCGTCACCGGGATTGACCGGGCTCTCGCTCGCGGTCGCCTTGCCGTCGTCGCTCGGTCCGGCGACCGGCTTCTTCTTCCCGCCGTCGTCGCCGGTGACCACGAACACCGTCCCGCCGATCACCAGCAGCGCCGCGACCGCCGCCCCGACGACCAGGGCGGGCTTCCCCTTGAAGGGGCTGCGCGAGCCGGGCGGCGGGGTGCCGGGGGCGCCGGGGAACTGGGCTCCGGGCGGGTACCCGTAACCGGGTTGCTGCCCGTAGGGCCCACCGGGCTGACCATACGGCCCCGGCTGCTGCGGCTGACCGTACGGCCCCGGCTGCTGCGGCTGGCCGTACGGGCCCGGCTGCTGCGGCTGGCCGTACGGGCCGGGCGCGGCCGGGGCACCGTAGGGGCCGGGCTGCGCGGGCGGTTGCTGCGGGTAGCCGTAGCCCGGCTGCGGCGGTTGCGGGGCCTGCGGCGGCTGGGCCGGCGTCTGCGGCGCGCCGAAGCCGCCCTGCGAAGGCTGCGGAGATTGCGGAGGTTGCGGAGGCTGCGCCGGCTGGTCCTGGGGCTGCTGTGGTGCTCCGGAACCGCCCTGCTGCGGCGGCTGGTTGGGCGGCTGAGTCATCAGCGTGTTCCCCCTATGTCACTGATTTTTAGCCACGCCCTGAGGTTCGTGACGGACCCAGAGTCGTACTCAGAAAGTTCTCAGACGGCTCTTTCTATCACCCGGGACCGACAGCACACGGGCCCGGATCCGCGCCTGTTCCCAAGGGCGCATCACCCCGTGATGCCGTCGTTACGCGCCTTCACTCCCCCTTCACGCGGCGCACGCGCTGTCGTCGCGCGCGGGGGCGTGGAGGTGGGCGGCGGCGGATGGGGGAACGGTTCGCGCCGGGAGTTGGGGGCGCGGAGTGTCCAATTCACGCCGGGCGCAAGGGAGTTCGCGTGCGGCGTCGCATGCCGCGGGAAGCGGGCGCGCGCGATGGCCGCGCACGCCGTGCCTCACGGCGTACGCGACCCACGTACCGGGCGACCGACGTACCGGGGCGCCCCACGTACCGGGCGCCCCACGTACCGCGCCTTCGCGCTACGCGTCCTCAGCGCTACGTGTCCTACCGCGCTACGCGTCCTCCGCCAGCTCCAGCCAGCGCAGCTCCAGTTCCTCGCGCTCGCCCGCCAGCTCCCGCAGCTCGGCGTCGAGTCGGGCGACCTTCTCGAAGTCGGTGGCGTCGTCGGCGATCCGGGTGTGCAGCTTGGTCTCCTTCTCGGAGATGCGGTCCAGCTGGCGCTCGATCTTCTGGAGTTCCTTCTTGGCGGCGCGCTGGTCGGCGGCGCTCTTCTCGGAGGCGGGCTTCTGGGCGGCCGGGACGGGAGCCGCGGCGGCGGCCGCCTCCTCCATCCGGTGGCGCCGCTCCAGGTACTCGTCGATGCCGCGCGGGAGCATGCGCAGGGTGGCATCGCCGAGGAGGGCGAACACCCGGTCCGTCGTGCGCTCCACGAAGAAGCGGTCGTGGGAGATGACGATCATCGAGCCGGGCCAGCCGTCGAGGACGTCCTCGAGCTGGGTGAGCGTCTCGATGTCGAGGTCGTTGGTGGGCTCGTCGAGGAAGAGGACGTTGGGCTCGTCCATGAGGAGGCGCAGGAGCTGGAGGCGGCGGCGCTCACCGCCGGACAGGTCCCCGACCGGCGTCCACTGCTTCTCCTTGTTGAAGCCGAACGTCTCGCACAGCTGCCCGGCGGTCATCTCGCGGCCCTTGCCGAGGTCGACGCGCTCGCGCACCCGCTGGACGGCCTCCAGGACGCGCAGGCCGGGGTCGAGTTCACCGACCTCCTGGGAGAGGTAGGCCAGTTTGACGGTCCGGCCGACGGCGATCCGGCCGCCGGCCGGCTGCGTCTCGCCCTCGGTGCGGGCCGCCTCGGCCATGGCCCGCAGCAGGGAGGTCTTGCCGGCGCCGTTGACGCCGACCAGGCCGATGCGGTCGCCGGGGCCGAGCTGCCAGGTGACGTGCTTGAGCAGCACCTTGGGGCCGGCCTGGACGGTGACGTCCTCGAGGTCGAAGACGGTCTTGCCGAGCCGTGAGGAGGCGAACTTCATCAGCTCGCTGCTGTCCCGGGGCGGCGGTACGTCCTGGATGAGCTCGTTGGCGGCCTCGACCCGGAAGCGGGGCTTGGAGGTGCGGGCGGGGGCGCCCCGGCGCAGCCAGGCCAGTTCCTTGCGGACGAGGTTCTGCCGCTTGGTCTCCTCCGTGGCCGCGATGCGCTCGCGCTCGGCGCGGGCGAAGACGTAGTCGGAGTAGCCGCCCTCGTACTCGTGGACGACCCCGCGCTGGACGTCCCACATGCGGGTGCAGACCTGGTCGAGGAACCAGCGGTCGTGTGTCACGCAGACCAGCGCGGACCGCCGTTCGCGCAGGTGCTGCGCGAGCCAGGCGATGCCCTCGACGTCGAGGTGGTTGGTGGGCTCGTCGAGGACGATCAGGTCCTGTTCGTCGATGAGCAGCTTGGCGAGCGCGATCCGGCGCCGCTCACCGCCGGAGAGGGGGCCGATGACGGTGTCCAGCCCCTGGGGGAAGCCGGGCAGGTCGAGGCCGCCGAAGAGGCCGGTGAGGACGTCCCTGATCTTGGCGTTGCCCGCCCACTCGTGGTCGGCGAGGTCGCGGATGACCTCGTGCCGGACGGTGGCCTTCGGGTCGAGGGAGTCGTGCTGGGTCAGCACGCCCAGCCGCAGGCCCCCGGAGTGGGTCACCCGCCCGGTGTCGGCGTCCTCCAGCTTGGCGAGCAGGCGGATCAGCGTCGTCTTGCCGTCGCCGTTGCGGCCGACCACGCCGATGCGGTCCCCTTCGGAGACGCCGAGGGAGACGCCGTCGAGCAGGGCACGCGTGCCGTACACCTTGCTGACGTTCTCGACATTGACCAGGTTGACGGCCATTTTTCTCCTGCCCGGGGGGATCGGTCAGCCTCCCAGCGTAATGCGCGCGGGTAGGTGGCCGGTCCACCGCGGGTCAGCCGAGCACGGTCGCCCCCGGCGCCGGCCCCGACGCGGTGCGAACGGTCCGGCAGGTGCCGGACGCCCGCAGCGCCCCGGCGACCTCCGCCGCGGCGGCGGTGTCGCGGGCGAGGAAGGCGGTGGTGGGGCCCGAACCGGAGACGAGGGCGGCGAGCGCGCCCGCCGCGCGTCCGGCGGCGAGGGTGTCGGCCAGCTCGGGGAAGAGCGAGAGGGCGGCGGGCTGGAGGTCGTTGTGGACGGCGGCGGCGAGCGCCTCGGGGTCGCCCTGGGCGAGGGCGTCGAGGAGTTCCTCGGAGGCGACGGGCTCGGGGACGTCGAGGCCCTCGGTGAGCCGGTCGAACTCCCGGAACACGGCCGGGGTCGACAGTCCTCGCCCGGCCATCGCGAACACCCAGTGGAAGGTGCCGCCGACCTCCAGGGCGGTCAGCTTCTCGCCCCGCCCGGTGCCGAGGGCGGCGCCCCCGACCAGGCTGAAGGGGACGTCGCTGCCGAGTTCGGCGCAGATGTCCAGCAGTTCGTCGCGGCACGCGCGCGTGCCCCACAGCGCGTCGCAGGCGAGGAGCGCGGCCGCGCCGTCCGCGCTGCCGCCCGCCATGCCTCCGGCGACGGGGATGTCCTTGGCGATGTGCAGGTGCACGTCGGGCGTGCGGCCGTACCGCTCGGCGAGCGCGACGGCGGCCCGCGCGGCGAGGTTGGTCCGGTCCAGGGGGACCTGGCCGGCGTCCGGCCCCTCGCAGGTGACGCGCAACTTCTCGGCCGGCGTCACCGTGACCTCGTCGTAGAGGCCGACCGCGAGGAAGACGTTCGCCAGGTCGTGGAAGCCGTCGGGGCGGGCGGCGCCCACGGCGAGCTGGACGTTGACCTTGGCGGGCACGCGCACGGTGACGCTCACTCGGAGTCCTTCCGCCGCTGCTCGGCGATGCGGGCGAACTCCTCGACGGTCAGCGACTCGCCGCGCGCCTGCGGGGACACCCCGGCCGCGACGAGGGCCGCCTCCGCGGCCGCGGCGGATCCCGCCCAGCCGGCGAGCGCGGCCCGCAGGGTCTTGCGGCGCTGGGCGAACGCCGCGTCGACGACGGCGAAGACCTCGCGCTTCGAGGCGGTGGTCTTCAGCGGTTCGGCCCGGCGGACCAGGGAGACGAGCCCGCTGTCGACGTTCGGCGCGGGCCAGAAGACGGTGCGGCCGATGGCGCCGGCGCGCTTGACGTCGGCGTACCAGTTGGCCTTGACGGACGGCACGCCGTAGACCTTCGAACCGGGCGCGGCGGCGAGCCGGTCGGCGACCTCCGACTGGACCATGACGAGGCTGCGCTCGATGCTCGGGAAGGTCTCGAGCATGTGCAGCAGCACGGGCACGGCGACGTTGTAGGGCAGGTTCGCCACCAGCGCGGTCGGGGCGGGGCCCGGCAGGCCGGTCACGTGCATCGCGTCGGAGTGCACCAGCGCGAACCGCTCCGCGCGCTCCGGCATGCGCGCCGCGATCGTCGCGGGCAGCGCGGCGGCCAGCACGTCGTCGATCTCGACGGCGGTGACCCGGTCGGCGACCTCCAGCAGCGCCAGGGTCAGGGAGCCGAGCCCCGGCCCGACCTCGACGACCACGTCGTCGGGCCGCACCTGCGCGGTACGGACGATCCGGCGGACCGTGTTCGCGTCGATCACGAAGTTCTGGCCGCGCTGCTTGGTGGGACGCACGCCGAGGGCGGCCGCCAGTTCGCGGATGTCGGCGGGGCCCAGCAGGGCGTCGGGGGTGGGGCTGCTCACGGGACAAGGGTACGGGGCCGCGGGTGGCCCTCCTGTCGGTTGCCGGGCGCCGGTGCGCGGGGGGAGTGGGTCGCGCGGCCCGGCGCCCGCGGGTACCGCCCGCTCCCGCCCGCTCCCGCCCGTGCCGCCCCGGGCGGCACACAGGCGACGCGGCGGCGCGGGTGTCCTTCCTACGGCGCCACTCAGACGCTTCCCAGCGCGTACTGCGGCGTTCCGCGCGGCTCTGGATGAGCATGGTCGGGCGCCGCTCTCGCGCGTCGTGCTGTGTTCCCGTGTCCCGTACCGTCCCGGCGGAGGCCGTAGCGATGCACCACCGAGCCCACCGAGCCCACCACTTCCCCCGGCCGGCCTCCCCGCGGTGGGCACCGGACCGGCAGCCGTCGGAGACGGCGCTGTTCAGCGGCGTCTACGGGCTCGTCCTGGCCAGTGCGCTGGCGGCCGCGCTCGACGCTCCCGGCGAGGCGTCCGACCCTGGATCGGACGCCCTGTGGGTCCTGCTCACCGCCCTCGCCTCCGCGGCCGCCCACGGCTACGCGCACGTCGTGGCCCACCGGGTGTCGGAGGACGGCGGGGACGCCGGGGTCGGGCTGCGCGCGATGCTCGCCGAGTGGCCGGTGGTCGCGGCGGCCGCCCCCACCGTCGTGCTGCTGCTGACCGCGGTGCCCGCGTGGTGGACGGAGGCCGCGGCGGTGAACACCGCGCTGGTGCTCAACACCGTGCTGCTCGCCGGCTGGGGGGTGTGGACCGCGCACCGGGCGGGCCGTGGCCGGGCGGCTTCGCTCCGGGCGGGGGCCACCGACATGCTGATCGGCCTGGTGATCATCCTGGCCAACGCCCTGATCAAGTAGCGGCGGCCCCTCCCCCGCGGCCGACCTCGCGGGGACGGACCGGCCGAGCGGAACCAGGACTATCCGCGCAACCGCGAACCGCAGTGCGGCCACGGGCTCGTGCCGCGGCGCATGTACAGCTTCTTCGCCCGGTACGTCTGCTCCGCCGCCGACGCGTCCTGCGGCCGCCCGCTGCCGCCGAGGCTCTGCCAGGTGCGGGTGTCGAACTGGTACAGCCCCCCGTACGTCCCCGACGGGTCCACCGCGTCCGGCCGTCCGCCGGACTCGCAGGCCGCGAGGCCCTGCCAGTTCAGGTTGTCGGCGCCCCGCACGGAGGCCGGCAGCGGCTTGGTGCCCACCTTCACCACCTGCGCCCGCGGCCCGCGCACGACCTCGCTCCTGATCCGCCTCGGCTTCTGCCGGACGCCGTTGACGGTGCGCACCAGGTACGTCTCCCGCCGCAGCCCCGGTTGCCCGGCCCGCTCGACGATCTCCGTGCCCTTGAACAGCGAGGGGTCCTCGGTCCGCCGCACCTGGAAGGGGATGGCCTCCTCCCGCACCTCCCGGCTGCCGGTGATCCGCAGCACGGTGACCGTCTGTCCGTCGCGCGGGAAGCTGCCGGGCGGGACGGAGGTGGTGTCCTGGCCGCGCAGGGTGATCCCGGCCTCCTCGACCACCTCGCGCACGGTCGCCGCGTTGGTGCGGACCGTGCGGGCCCGGCCGTCGGCCATGATCGTCAGGGCGCGCTCGGTCCGTACGTCCAGCGCGAGCCCCGCCCGTCCGATGCGCTGGGAGCGCGAGATGGAAAGGTACGCGCCCTCGGCGCGCACCCCCAGCTGGTCGAGCGCCTCCTCCACCGTGCGCGCCGTCGTCCACACCTCGCGCCGGTGTCCGTCCAGCGTGAGCCGCACGGGACGCCCGTACCCCACCGCGATCTCGTCGCCGCTGGCGAGTGCCGTGCCGGGGGCGGGCGCCACCACGTCGTGCGTACCCACCCGCAGGCCCTCCTCCGCCAGCAGCTCGGTCACGTCGTCGGCGAAGGTGTGCAGGACGCGCGGCTTGCCGTCGACGGTCAGCTCGACCGCCTTGTCCTCGGCGACGAACGCGGTGGTGCCGCCGGCGAGGAAGGCGACGACCAGCGCCTGCGGGAGCAGCCGGCGCATGGTGGAGTCCGGGCGCTCGGCGTAGCGCGCCCGGTGCCGCGCGGCCCGCCGCCCGGTGCCCGCGGGTGCGACGAGCGTGGGGGTGACGGGGGTGACGGGCTTCCGCGCGACGGGTGCGGACGGGGCGGACGCGGAGGCGACTCGTGCGGAGGCGAAGGGTGCGGAGGCGAAGGGTGCGGACGCGTCAGCCCCGTGCGTGTCAGCGCCGTGCACGTCCTCCGTCCCGCGCCGCAGCACCGGCCCGGGGGACTCGTACGGGGGCCGCTCGTACAGGGGTGGCCCGTACTGACGCAGCTCGTACTGACGCGGCTCGTACGGCGGCGCCTCGCACCCGGACGGCTCGTACGGGGGCGCCTCGTACGGGGGCGCCTCGTAGGCGGGCCGGTACGTGTCGTCGTACGGCGTGGGCGCCGCGTACACCCCGTAGTACAGCGTCTCCGCGCTGTGCAGATCGGTGGGCGAGGCGTACGCCGACGGCTCGGGGGCCGGGTCCGCGCCGTACGGATCACTCGGGTCGAGCGAGCCGTACGGCTCGAACGTCTGGTACTGGGAGTTGCTCACGCCGACACGCTCCAGGGGCCGGAGGGGGTCCAGAGGGGTCCGGATCGGGCCCCCAGAACCTAGCGGAGCGATCGTCACTCTCCAAAGCGACGCGGCTACGGACGGTTGTGTTCGGGTGAGTCAGTACGCGAAGGCGCGGGCCGTGTTGGTGGCGAGGGCGGTCGCCAGGGCGTCCTCGTCGATGCCGCGGACGGCGGCCATGGCACGGACGGTGACCGGTACGAGGTACGGGGCGTTGGGCCGTCCGCGGTAGGGCGCCGGGGTGAGGAACGGCGCGTCCGTCTCCACGAGGACCAGCTCCAGGGGGGCGACGGCGAGGGCGTCCCGCAGGTTCTGGGCGTTCTTGAAGGTCACGTTGCCGGCGAAGGACATGAAGTATCCGGCGCGGGCGCAGATCTCCGCCATCTCGGCGTCACCGGAGTAGCAGTGGAAGACGGTGCGCTCGGGGGCGCCCTCCTCCTTCAGGACGCGCAGGACGTCGGCGTGGGCGTCGCGGTCGTGGATGACGAGGGCCTTGCCGTGCCGCTTGGCGATCTCGATGTGGGCACGGAAGGAGCGCTCCTGCGCCTCCTTGCCCTCGGGGCCGGTACGGAAGTAGTCCAGTCCCGTCTCGCCCACACCCTTCACCTGGGGCAGCGCGGCCAGGCGGTCGATCTCGGCGAGCGCCTCGTCGAGCGCCGCCGCGCCGCCCGGCTCGCGCGCGCCCTGCCGGGACCAGCCGTCGGGGTCGCCGTGCACGATGCGCGGGGCCTCGTTGGGGTGCAGGGCGACGGCGGCGTGGACGCTCGCGTGGGCGGCCGCCGTCTCGGCCGCCCACCGGGAGCCGCGGACGTCGCAGCCGACCTGGACGACCGTCGTCACCCCGACCGACGCGGCCTTCGCGAGGCCCTCCTCCACCGTGCCGGACTGCATGTCGAGGTGGGTGTGGGAGTCGGCGACCGGCACCCGTAGGGGAGCCGGGAGCGGCGGCGCCGCGTTCTTGTCGGCGTTCGAAGGCATGCCCCGATCCTACGAAAGGGGCGGACCTCCGCCGGGCGCCGCCCGCCGGTCGCCGACCGGCTCAGCCCGCCTTGCGCTGGAAGGGGTGCAGGAGGTCGGACAGGTGCCAGTGGTGGGACTCCCGCGGCTGCTCGCCGTGAACCCCGGAACCCTCGTGCCCCTCGTGCCCCTCCGCGGCGGTCGCCGGTGCCTGCACCGGTCCGGACGGGGGCGCCTGGCGGGGCCGGCGGGCCGCGCTGAGCACCGAGGAGACCTGTCCCGCCCGCATGATGCGCACCAGGTGCCCGTCGCAGTTCTGGCAGCTCGGGTGGCTCAGGGGGGACGGGACGATCCGGCCGTTCGCCACGTAGACGACGAACTCGTGGCCGTCGGCGTCCGTGTGGTGCTCGATCTCGTACGACTGTTCCCAGCCGTGCCCGCAGCGCATGCAGGCGAAGGAGTACGACTCGTGCACGACGGGGATCGCCTCGGTGCGCAGGCCGGTGTGCCCTGTTGTCTCGCTCATGCCAGCTCCTGTTGTCCGCTGGACTGTCGCCCTCGGCGAGGGGATTCCCCCCGGAATCCCTGTGAGGGCGAGGGACGGGTGCGTCCCTGCGTCCAGTGGACTGCGCCGCCGGGGCGAGTGCAGCCGACCTGTCGAGTGTTGGGCCCGATTTGGGCGTCCCTTGCCGAAGCGGTACGGGCGGTGAGTCCTGAGCTTTGCACTCGCTGGTACTTCTTTACCGTCCGGTGGGACACGCGCCCCGAAGGGGCGCGGGGCCGTACCCCTGTGCCCCCACCGGGCCGCGGCCCGCGGCCCGCGGCACACACCCCACCCCGACGACGCGCCCGGAGCCGCTCAACCAGTCGAGTGCTTCGCCGCGACCACCGCGTCGAACACCTCCCGCTTGGGCAGTCCCGCCTCCGCCGCCACCGCCGCGATCGCCTCCTTGCGGCGCTCGCCGGCCTCCTCGCGCACCCGCACCCGCCGCACCAGTTCCTCCGCGTCGAGTTCCCCGGGCCCGCGCTCGGGCGCCCCGGAGACGACGACGGTGATCTCGCCGCGCACGCCCTCCGCCGCCCACGCCGCCAGCTCGGCCAGCGGACCGCGCCGGATCTCCTCGTACGTCTTGGTCAGCTCGCGGCACACGGCAGCCCGCCGCTCCCCGCCGAACACCTCGGCCATCGCGGCGAGGGTGTCGTCCAGCCGGTGCGGGGCCTCGAAGTAGACGAGGGTGCGCCGCTCCTGCGCGACCTCCCGCAGCCGCGACAGCCGCTCCCCCGCCTTGCGCGGCAGGAACCCCTCGAAGCAGAAGCGGTCGACGGGCAGCCCGGACAGGGCGAGGGCGGTGAGCACCGCGGACGGGCCGGGCACGGCGGTGACCCGGACGTCCTGTTCCACGGCAGCGGCGACCAGCCGGTAGCCGGGGTCGGAGACGGACGGCATCCCGGCGTCCGTGACGAGCAGCACCCGCGCGCCGCCGAGCAGTTCCTCGACCAGTTCGGGCGTCCGGGCGGACTCGTTGCCCTCGAAGTACGACACGACGCGCCCCTTGGGCGTCACGCCCAGCGCCTGCGTCAGCCGGCGCAGCCGGCGGGTGTCCTCGGCGGCGACGACGTCGGCGCCGGCCAACTCCTCGGCGAGCCGGGGCGGGGCGTCCGCGATGTCCCCGATGGGGGTGCCTGCAAGGACCAGGGTTCCGGGTGCGACTGTCACGTTTCCAGTCTCGCAGGGGTGAGGCAGGGGAATCCCACAGAAGGGTTCCCTACGATGGCGCGGTGACCAGTACCGCGTCCTCCACGGACTCCACGGACTCCACGGACCATCGGCAGCAGGAACAGGCGCCGCGGGACCAGCGGCCGTCGTGGCGGCAGCGGCTGCGCCGTTTCGGATACACGGCGGAGCCGGCCGGCGACGTCCGTGAGCGGCTGGTGCCGCCGTTCGCCGAGCCGAGCCCGCGCCTGTGGCATGCGCTCGGTGTGCCGCCCACGACGGCCGAGCGCCTCACGCGCTGGTCGGGCTGGGGCGGTCCGCTGCTGATCACGCTGGTGGCGGGCGTGCTGCGGTTCTGGAACCTGGGCAGCCCCAAGGCGGTGATATTCGACGAGACGTACTACGCCAAGGACGCCTGGGCGCTCGTCCACCGCGGCTTCGAGGTCAACTGGGACAAGAACGCCAACGACCTCATCCTCTCCTCGGGCGGTCACGTCACCATCCCGGCGGACGCGGCGTACGTGGTGCATCCGCCGGTCGGCAAGTACGTCATCGGGCTGGGCGAGCTGCTCTTCGGGTTCGACCCGTTCGGCTGGCGGTTCATGACCGCCCTGCTGGGGACCCTGTCCGTGCTCATGCTGTGCCGGATCGGCCGCCGTCTGTTCCGGTCGACGTTCCTGGGGTGTCTCGCGGGCGCCCTGATGGCGGTCGACGGGCTGCACTTCGTGATGAGCCGCGCCTCGCTGCTCGACGGGGTGCTGATGTTCTTCGTGCTGGCGACGTTCGGCTGTCTGGTGGTCGACCGGGACAAGGCGCGTGAGCGGCTCGCGGCCGCCCTGCCGCCGGACGCGGACGGGCGTCACCGCCCGGACGCGCACATCGCGGAGACCACGCGCCTGGGGTGGCGCCCCTGGCGCTGGGCGGCCGGTGTGACGCTGGGCCTGGCCATCGGCACCAAGTGGAACGGCCTGTACATCATGGTCGCGTTCTGCCTGATGACGGTGGTGTGGGACGTCGCCTCGCGCCGGGTGGCCGGTGCGCGCCGCCCGTACCTGACGGTCCTGAAGCGCGACACGGGCCTGGCGTTCCTGGCCACCGTCCCGGTCGCGCTCGTCACCTACGTCGCGTCGTGGACCGGCTGGATCCTCTCCGCCGACGACGGTTCCGGCGGCTACTACCGCGGCTGGGCGGCCACCGACGGCAAGGGCGGCAGCTGGACCTGGCTG
Organism: Streptomyces sp. NPDC014995; assembly: GCF_043080745.1. Lineage (NCBI taxonomy): Bacteria > Bacillati > Actinomycetota > Actinomycetes > Kitasatosporales > Streptomycetaceae > Streptomyces > Streptomyces sp. NPDC014995. Next base: position 83,984 of record NZ_JBIBVX010000015.1, on the reverse strand, counting down.
TTCCCGGACTGGTGGCGCAGCCTGTGGCACTACGAGCACGAGGTGTACGAGTTCCACACCCACCTGACGTCTCCGCACACGTACCAGTCGAACCCGTGGAGCTGGATCGTCCTGGGCCGTCCGGTCTCGTACTTCTACGAGTCCCCGGCGCCCGGCAAGGACGGCTGTCCGGTGGACGCGGGCGAGAAGTGCGCGCGGGAGGTGCTGGCGCTCGGTACGCCGATGCTGTGGTGGGCGGCCTGTTTCGCGATCCTGTTCGTGCTGTGGCGCTGGCTCTTCCGCCGCGACTGGCGCGCGGGCGCGATCGCCTGCGGCATCGCGGCCGGCTACCTGCCGTGGTTCCTGTACCAGGAGCGCACGATCTTCCTGTTCTACGCGGTCGTCTTCCTGCCGTTCCTGTGTCTGGCGGTGGCGATGATGATCGGGGCGATCGTCGGGCGGCCGGGGTCGAGCGACACCCGGCGGGTGGTCGGGGCGACGGGCGCGGGCGTCCTGGTGCTGCTGATCGCGTGGAACTTCATCTACTTCTGGCCGCTGTACACGGGCCAGGCGATCCCGATCGACTCCTGGCGTTCACGTATGTGGCTGGATACCTGGGTCTGATTCAGCCCTTTGACCGGCCTTTCACCCCCATGACCTGATCTCCGTTCGGACAACTTCCGCAAACTCCCGCCACAGCGGGCGCCGCTTCCGCATACAGTGCGAACATGACCGGCCTTTCTGAACGCGTTCAGAAAATGCTCGGAGAGGCGCACGAGGCCCGGGGGAGAACCCCGCGGGCCGACGGGGAGTGAACGGGGAGGGTTCGGAGCATGCGCAAGGGGGCCAAGGCGGCGATCGTCGGCTCGGTGTTCGCCGTGATGGTGGGCGGGGCGGGGTACGGCACGTACAACTTCGTGAACGCGTTGAACGGGGGTGGCGAGGGCGCGGTGGGGGCCGGTGAGCCGGCGGTCGTGAAGAAGAGCGGGCCGCCCAGCGCGTCCGAGGTGAAGGACGTGACCACCAAGTTCTTCGCGGCCTGGGAGAAGGGCGACGCGGCCACGGCGGCCGGCCTGACCAACAACGCCGAGAAGGCGGAGCCGCTCCTCACCTCGTACGGGCGGGCCGCGCACATCACCGGCGTGAGGATCACCCCGGGGGCGGGGAGCGGGGCCGCGGTGCCGTTCACGGTGAAGGCGACCGTGTCGTACGAGGGGGCGTCCAAGCCGCTGACGTACCAGAGCCGGCTGACGGTGGTGCGCGGGGTGAGCACCGGTCGCGCGCTGGTGGACTGGCAGCCGTCGGTCGTCCATCCCGAGCTGAAGAGCATGGACGACACGCTGGTCACGGGCGAGTCGGCGGCGCCGGCGATCGAGGCCGTGGACCGCGACGGCACGGTCCTGACGAAGGAGAAGTACCCCTCGCTCGGGACGATCCTGGACGAGCTGCGCGCCAAGTACGGCGACCGGACGGGCGGAACGGCCGGCATCGAACTGGCGATCCGGCACGCCACCCCGGACACCGGCGACACCCCGCTGCTGACCCTCGCCGAGGGCAAGCCGGGCAAGCTGCCCACCACGCTCAGCGCGGGCGTGCAGGCGGCCGCCGAGAAGGCCGTGAAGAAGTACCCCGAGTCCTCGGTGGTGGCCGTCCGGCCGAGCACCGGTGAGGTGCTGGCGGTCGCCAACAACCGTGCCGACGGCTTCAACGCCGCCTTCCAGGGCACCGTGGCGCCCGGCTCCACCATGAAGATCATCAGCGCGGCCACGCTCATCGACAACCAGCTCACCACGGCGACCGGGCCGGCCCCCTGTCCCGACGAGGCGATGTCGGAGGGCCAGACCTTCCACAACATCGAGAACCTGGCCCCGAACGACAACGCGACCCTCTCGGAGAGCTTCGCGCGCTCCTGCAACACGGCGTTCGTGAAGTTCGCGGACGAGGTCCAGGTCGACTCGCTGACCAAGGAGGCACAGGATCGTTTCGGGCTCGGGCGCAACGACTGGAAGACCGGCATCGCGTCCTTCGACGGCCGCGTCCCGGCGTCCGGCGGCCCGGACACCGCGGCCAACCTGATCGGCCAGGGCCAGGTCCAGATGAACCCGCTGAACATGGCGTCGGTGACGGCGACCGCGATGACGGGCACCTTCCGGCAGCCGGTGATCGTGCCGCAGAGCCTCGACGACCGTGAACTCGCCCGGGCCCGCGGGCTGTCGTCGAGCACGGTGGAGCAGCTGCGGTCGATGATGAACCGCACCGCGACCAGCGGCACGGCGGCCGATGTGATGTCCGGGCTGAGCGGCCGGATCGGCGCGAAGACCGGCTCGGCCGAGGTCGACGGCCAGGCGAAGTCCAACAGCTGGTTCACCGGCTACCGCAACGACGTCGCCGCCGCGGCCATGACCCAGGACGGCGGCCACGGTGTCGACGCGGCCGGCCCGATCGTCGCGGCGGTGCTGCTCGCGGGCGGCTGAGCCGCACACGCGCGTGCGTGCGCTGCGGGGGCGGTTCTCGTGGGGTGGCTGACGTCACACGTGACGTCACTCCACAGGAGGGGACTCTAGGCTGGTCGCCGTCGTTGGGGTCGATGAGGGCAACGGCAACCAGCGGGGACAGTGGGGCGGCCCCCGGGGATCGCGGAGGAACGCAGGAGTGGGCAAGAGAAGGCGCGTCGCCGAGCGACGGAACAAGCGGCCCGTCGTGGTCGCCGGCATGATCGCCGTCGTCGTCGCCGGCGCGGGCCTCGGCGCCTACGCGCTGTACGGCGGCGGTGCGGCGGCCGAGGACGGGTCCGGCACGGCCGCCGGGAAGAAGCCGACGGTCAGGACCGGCCCGCTGTCGGCCACCGAGGTCACCACCGCGGCCCGCACCTTCCTCACCGCCTGGCAGCAGGGGAAGGTCGCCCGGGCGGCCGCCGCCACCGACGACCCGACGGCCGCCACCGCCCTGCTGACCGGCTACACCAAGGACGCCCACATCACCGGCGTGACCCTCACCGCCGGGACGCGCGCGGGGGACAGGGTCCCGTTCTCCGTGAAGGGCACGGTCACCTACAAGACGGCCGGCAAGCCGCTGGCGTACTCCAGCGCGCTGACCGTCGTGCGGCGGGCACAGGACGGCAAGCCGCTGGTGGACTGGCACGCGTCCGTGGTCCACCCCGATCTCGCCGACGGGGACACCCTGGTGACCGGCGAGTCCGGCACCCCGCCGATCAAGGCGCTCGACAAGCACGGCGGTGAGCTGACCGCCAAGAAGTACCCGTCGCTGGCCACCGTGCTGGACGGCCTGCGCGAGAAGTACGGCAAGAAGGCCGGCGGCACGGCGGGCGTCGAGCTGCGCGTGGTGCGCGGCGAGGCGTCGAAGGCGAAGAAGGCCTCGGACAAGACGCTCCTGGAACTCAGCAAGGGCACGCCGGGCACGGTGGAGACGACGCTGAGCCCCACCCTCCAGGCCGAGGCGGAGCGGCAGGTGGCGAGCCGCCCGCGCGCCTCGGTCGTCCTCATGCGCGCCTCCACGGGCGAGATCCTGGCCGTGGCCAACAGCAACCCCGGCTTCAACACGGCCTTCCAGGGCTCCCTGGCGCCCGGCTCCACGATGAAGGTCATCACCGCGTCGCTGCTGATCGAGAAGGGGCTGGCGTCGGCGGACGAGACGCATCCGTGCCCGAAGTACTTCACGTACGGCGGCTGGAAGTTCCAGAACGACGACAAGTTCGAGATCAAGAACGGCACCTTCAAGGCGAGCTTCGCCCGCTCCTGCAACACCGCCTTCATCAGCCAGGCCGGCGAGCTCGACAACGACAGCCTGACCCGGCAGGCCCAGCAGGTCTTCGGCCTGTCGCTGAACAACTGGTCGGTCGGGGTGCCGACCTTCGACGGCTCGGTGCCCGTGCAGTCGAAGGCCCAGATGGCCGCGTCGCTGATCGGCCAGGGCGGGGTGCGGATGAACCCGCTGAACATGGCGTCGGTCTCCGCGACGGTCACGTCGGGCACCTTCCACCAGCCGTACCTGGTGGCCCCGGAGGTCGACAAGCGCACGCTCGCCACCGCCGCGCGCACCATGTCGTCGTCGACGCTGTCGCAGCTGCGGGAGCTGATGAACTACACCGCCGCGTACGGCACGGCCGCCGAGGCGATGTCCGGGCTCGGCCCGGACTACGGCGCGAAGACCGGCTCGGCGGAGGTGGACAACCAGGAGAAGCCCAACGGCTGGTTCACCGCCTACCGCGGCGACCTCGCGGCCGCGGGCGTCGTCCAGGCGGGCGGCCACGGCGGCGACACGGCCGGGCCGATCGTGGCGGCGATGCTGAAGGCGGCCGGCTGAGCGACCGCCTTGCGGGTGACGGCCGAACGGCCGCCGACGGGTGACGGCGGAGCGGGGTCGGCCCGTGACGGGCCGAGCGGGGCAGGCCCATGCCGGGCCGAGCGGGGTCAGCGCCTGACGGGCTGCGCCGCCGCCGTGTAGGTGCGGCGCAGGAAGCGCAGGAGCGTCTTGGACTCGAACTGCACCACCGAGACGCCCTGCGAGGTGTGGAATTCGACCACGGCCTGCACACGCCCGCACGGCCACACGCGGACCTCTCCGCTCCCGGCGGGGGCCCGCAGTCCCTGTTCGAGCAGGGTGCGGGCGAGGGTCCACTCGCGCCGGCCGGGCAGGCCGACCCGGACCGAGCGGGGATCGTCCTCGGGGTCGTACCGCAGGACGACGGGGACGGCCGCCTGTTCCTCGTCCAGGAGGTCGGCGTCGGTGACGATGTGGGCTCGCGCGTACTGCTCGACTACGGACATCGACCGACCCCTTCACGCTGGGTGACCTGTGCGGAAGCTGTGCGTCCACCCCCCTCCAATGTCGCATATTTTCCCGGAGGCGCTTCCCGGGGCCGGGCTATCTCACATGTGCGATACACGCGTGCAATACGGGACGCACTCGCTCTTGCAAGCTGTTCGCATTAAGCCACTATCATCGACGGGTGCACGTACCTGACGGATTCATCAACGCCCCCACCTCCGCCGTGACCGGAGTCGTCGCCGCGGGCGCCGTCGCCGTGAGCCTGCGCGGCGCGCGCCGCGAACTCGACGAGCGGACGGCGCCGTTGGCCGGCCTGGTGGCCGCCTTCATCTTCGCCGTGCAGATGCTGAACTTCCCCGTCGCCGCGGGGACCAGCGGCCATCTGCTCGGCGGCGCGCTCGCCGCGATACTCGTGGGCCCCTTCACGGGGGTCCTGTGTGTGTCCGTGGTCCTGCTGATGCAGGGCATCCTCTTCGCCGACGGCGGGCTGACCGCGCTCGGCGTGAACATCACCGACATGGCGGTCGTGACGACGGTGGTCGCGTACGCCGTCTTCCGCGGGCTGGTGACGGTGCTGCCGCGCGGCCGCCGGTCCGTCACCGCCGCGTCCTTCGTCGCCGCGCTGCTGTCCGTGCCGGCGGCGGCCCTCGCCTTCACGCTGCTGTACTGGATCGGCGGCACCACCGACGTGGCGATCGGCAAGGTCGCCACCGCGATGATCGGCGTGCACGTGCTGATCGGCATCGGCGAGGCCGCGATCACCGCGCTGACCGTGGGCGCCGTCATCGCCGTACGGCCGGACCTGGTGCACGGGGCGCGGGGGCTGGGGCAGCGGCTCCGGTTGCGGGTGAACGGCGAACTCGTCGACGTGCCCGCGGCCGAGGGGGCGCGTCCGGCGCCCGTCACGGCGCGCACCTCCCGCCGCACGCTGTGGGTGACCGGCCTGGTCACCTCCCTCGTCCTCGCCGGCTTCGTCAGCTTCTACGCCTCCGCCGACCCCGACGGTCTGGAGAAGGTCGCCGCCGACAAGGGCATCGACCGGAAGACCGAGGAGCACGCCGTCGCCGACTCCCCGCTCGCCGACTACGGCGTCAAGGATGTCGAGGACGCCCGCCTGTCCGGGGGGCTGGCGGGCGTCATCGGCGTCGGGGTGACCGTCGTCGCGGGCAGCACCGTCTTCTGGGCGGTGCGCCGGCGCCGTACGGCGGACGTGTCGCCGTCCTCGGTGGAGAACGTCTGAGATGGGCGCCGGGCACGCGCACAAGCTCTACCGGCACGGGCACTCGCCCGTGCACTCCCTGCCGCCGCACACCAAGCTCGCCGCCTCGTTCGCCTTCGTGGTGGTCGTGGTGTCGACGCCGCGGGAGGCGATGTGGGCGTTCGGCCTGTACGCGGCCCTGCTCGCCCTCGTCGCGTTCCGCTCGCGCGTGCCGGCCGGTTTCCTGCTGAAGCGGCTGCTGATCGAGGTGCCGTTCGTCGCGTTCGCGGTGCTCATGCCGTTCGTGGCGGAGGGCGAGCGGGTGGACGTCCTCGGGGTGTCGCTCAGCGTCAGCGGTCTGTGGGGCGCGTGGAACGTGCTCGCCAAGGGCACCCTCGGCGTCGCCGCGTCGGTGCTGCTGGCCGCCACCACCGAACTGCGCGAACTCCTCCTCGGCCTGCAACGGCTCAGGCTCCCGCCCCTGCTGGTGCAGATCGCGTCGTTCATGATCCGCTACGGCGACGTCATCGCGGACGAGATGCGGCGCATGCGGATCGCGCGGGAGTCGCGCGGGTTCGAGGCGCGGCGGGTGCGGCACTGGGGGGTGCTCGCGAAGTCCGCGGGCGCCCTGTTCATCCGCTCCTACGAGCGCGGGGAGCGCGTGCACCTGGCGATGATCAGCCGCGGGTACGCCGGGAGCATGCCGGTGATCGACGAGGTGACCGCCTCGCGCGCGCAGTGGTCGTACGCGCTGACCCTGCCGTTCGCCGCCCTGGTCGTCTGCGTGTTGGGATGGGCCCTGTGACCGATGTGACCGCATCCCTGGAAGTGGCCGGACTGGCCTTCGCGTACCCCGACGGGCACCAGGCGCTGTTCGGCGTGGACTTCTCCCTCGCGCGCGGGGAGCGGGTGGCGCTGCTCGGGCCGAACGGCGCCGGCAAGACCACCCTCGTGCTGCACCTCAACGGCATCCTCAGCGCCGGCGCCGGCACGGTGACGGTCGCCGGACTGCCCGTGGGCAGGCGGCACATGGCCGAGATCCGGCGCAAGGTCGGCATCGTCTTCCAGGACCCGGACGACCAGTTGTTCATGCCGACGGTCCGCGAGGACGTCGCGTTCGGGCCGGCGGCGGCCGGGCTGAAGGGCGCCGAGCTGGAGGAGCGCGTGGACCGCGCGCTGGAGCGGGTCGGCATGGCGGAGTTCAAGGACCGCCCGCCGCACCACCTGTCCTTCGGCCAGCGCCGCCGGGTCGCCGTCGCCACCGTGCTGGCGATGGAGCCGGAGATCCTCGTCCTGGACGAGCCGTCCTCCAACCTGGACCCCGCCTCGCGCCGCGAACTCGCCGACATCCTGCGCTCGTTGGACGTCACCGTCCTGATGGTCACGCACGACCTGCCGTACGCCCTCGAACTGTGCCCGCGTTCCCTGATCCTGAGCGAGGGCGTGATCGCGGCGGACGGCCCGACCGGTGAGCTGCTCTCCGACGAGGAGCTGATGCGCGCCCACCGGCTGGAGCTGCCCTTCGGGTTCGACCCGCGGTCCGTGACAATGGGCGCGTGACGAACCAGGAGACCGAGGGCTCGCTGCTGCTCGACGACCAGCTGTGCTTCGCGCTGTACGCGGCCCAGCGCGCGGTGACGTCCGCCTACCGCCCGCTCCTCGACGAGCTGGGCCTCACCTATCCGCAGTACCTCGTCCTGCTCGTCCTGTGGGAGCGCGGCGAGACCACGGTCAAGGAGCTGGCCGCCGCGCTCCGGCTCGACTACGGCACGGTGTCGCCGCTGCTGAAGCGGCTGGAGAGCGCGGGGTTCGTGCGCCGGGAGCGCGCGGCGCACGACGAGCGCTCGGTGCTGGTCGCCTGCTCCGGGCGCGGGGAGGAACTGCGGGAGCGCGCGGCGCGGGTGCCGGGCGCCCTGCTCTCGGCGACGGGACTCGACGGGAGGGACGCCGCCCGCCTGCGTGAGGAGCTGTGGCGGCTCGCACAGCGGGCCGAGGAGGCCGCGGACCGCAGGCGCTGAGCCCGGGTTACCCACGGTTGCCACCCCCTGGTCACCACAACTGACCTACCAGCCAGTACCTTGTGCGCGATGTATGTGTGCGCACCTTTCCCGGGGGAGGCCGGCCATGACTGACGACACCGCAGTCGACACCCGTCCGTCGAAGATCGTGTACGTCGCCGAAGCCACCGCCCACGGCGGTCGCGACGGCTACGTCACCAGTCAGGACGGGCAGATCGAGCTGAAGGTGGCGATGCCGCCGGAGCTGGGCGGGGACGGCAACGGAACCAACCCGGAGCAGCTGTTCGCGGCCGGGTACAGCTCCTGCTTCCACAACGCGCTGATCCTGGTCGGCAACCGGGCGGGATACGACCTCACCGGCTCCACGGTCGCCGCGAAGGTCGGGATCGGCCCGAACAAGACCAAGGGCTACGGGCTGGCCGTCGCGCTCAGCGTCTCGCTGCCCGTCCTCGACGCCGATGTCGCCACGAAGTTGGTGGACGCGGCGCACGAGGTGTGCCCGTACTCGAACGCGACGCGCGGCAACATCGACGTAACGATTCTTCTCGGTTAGCGGGACGCAGGAATCGCAGGCGCGCGGCCGGTGTTCCCGCCGGAGTCGAAGGCGGGTCGAGTCGAGAGGACGTGCGGGCGTGGACGTGAACGGTGCGGTGGCCGAGGGCTTCGAGCCGGTCCGGGAGGCGTTCGTACGGAACTTCGAGGTGCTCGGGGACCGGGGCGCGGCGGTGGCCGTCTACCGGGACGGGCGCAGGGTCGTCGACCTGTGGGGCGGCAGCCGGGACGTGGACGGCACGGCGCCCTGGGAGCGGGGCACCGCGCAGATCGTGCGCTCGGCGACGAAGGGGGTCGCCGCCGCCGTCCTGCTGCTGCTGTGGCAGCGCGGGAAGCTGGACCTGGACGCCCCCGTGGGGGCTTACTGGCCGGAGTACAAGGCGGCCGGCAAGGAGCGGACCCTCGTGCGGGACCTGCTCGCGCACCGGGCGGGCGTGCCCGTGCTGGACCGGCCGCTGACACCCGCCGAGGCCGCCGATCCCGTCCTGGGCGCGGCGGCGGTCGCGGCGCAGGCACCGGCGTGGGAGCCGGGGACCGACCACGGGTACCACGCGCAGACGTACAGCTGGCTGACGGGCGAGCTGGTGCGGCGGGTGACCGGGAGGGCGATCGGCGAGTGGATCGCCGACGAGATCGCCGGACCGGTCGGCGCGGACCTCTGGCTCGGACTTCCCGCGGAACGGGCCGCGCGCGTGGGCCGCGTCGGGCAGGCCGAGGCGCCCGCGCCGGCCGGCGGGCTGAGGACCCGGCCCAAGCGGGCCGTCGCCGACGCCTACGCCGACCCCGCCTCCCTCACCCGCCGCGCCTTCGCCGCGATCACGCCGATGCCCGACGAGAACGACCCCGCCTACCGGGCCGCCGCCCTGCCCGCCTCCAACGGCATCGCCACGGCGGACGGCCTGGCCCGCTTCTACGCCTCACTGATCGGCGAGGTGGAGGGCGGCGGCACCCGCCTGTTCACACCGGGGACGGTGGAGGCGGCACGCGGCGAGCGGTCGGCGGGAGCGGACCGGGTGCTGGTGGTGAACACGCGCTTCGGCCTCGGCTACATGCTGCACGGCGCCGCCTCCCCGCTCCTGTCCCCCACCTCCTTCGGCCACCCCGGCCGCGGCGGCCCCCTCGGCTTCGCCGACCCCGAGTCGGGCATCGCCTTCGGGTACGTCACCAACGGCTTCCGGTCGAGCGTGACGGCGGACGCGCGGGCGCAGGCGCTGGCACGGGCGGTGCGGACGGCGATCGCCGGCTGAGGCGTCGCCGGGGCGCACGGCGGCCGTGGGCCGAGCCGCCGCGACGGCTCGCCCCACAACCAGGAGCGCCCTCAGACGTGGATCGGGTGCGACGTACGCCCCGACGCCTCGTCGATCTCCGTGTGGGCCTTGGTGAGGAGCTGCATGGCCAGCTCGTTCAGGGCGCGGGCGCCCGCTATCTCCTCACCGACCCGGGGCTGGTTGGCGTCGACGCGGTGGCGGCTGGCGTGCCCGTTGGCCCTGACCTCGGTCCCGTCGGGCAGCCGTACCATCGCGACCGCGCGCGTGTGCTGGTCGTCCTCCTGGAACTCCAGCTCGATGTGCCATCCCACAGCGGTTTTCATGCGATCACCTCCGGAACATCTGCTTCCAGGGTGCTCCTCCCGGCGGGCGGACGCACCCACGCGGGTCAGGACAACAGGGTGGTGTCCGCCGGTACGGCGATGTCGAACTCCTCCTCCAGGACGCGCCGGGCCTCCCTCTCCTCGGTGAGTTCGCGCTCGGTGACGGTGCCGTCGGCGCGGGTCTCGGTGAGGTGCGTGCCGTTGAGGAGGAGGTGCCGGTCGGGGGTGACGCGCTGGGCGTACGGGCGGCGGCTGAAGGGAGAGCGGGGACTGGTGGCGATGTACCAGTTGACCACCTCGAAGTCGGCGTGCTCGAAGGGTTCGAGGGTGAAGGCGTACTGGGCCTGCCAGGGGCTCCCCCCGGCCTCCCCCGCCTCCCCGCCGGGCGTCCCCTTCTCCTCACTCTCCTTCTCCTCCGTCTCCTTCTCCTCCGTCTCCTTCTCCGGTCCGTACGTCTCCAGGACCCACAGCTCCAGGGGGCCGCGGTGCGGGGCGTGGACCAGGCGGTGGCGGCGGCCCCCGACGTGGAACTCGGCGCCGGCGGTCAGCGGGACCGGCTCGAGGAGAGCGCCGGGGGCGCCGAAGCCGACGTCGGTGAGATAGGGCCGCGGGTCGCCGGGGACCTCGACGAGCAGCACCATGTGGGTGCGGGGCCGGTCCTCGAACCGTTCCGCGCCGACGACCACTCGTGCCCCCAACCGCGTCACCCGGAGGCCCAGCGCCTCCAGGACCGCCGCGAACAGGGTGTTCTGCTCGTAGCAGTAGCCGCCGCGCCGGCCGCGGACCAGCTTGGCCATCAGGTCGGCGGGGGCGAGGGAGGGGACGGTGCCGCGCACCGGGTCGAGGTTCTCGAAGGGGATCGAGCGGATGTGGGCCAGGTGCACGCCCCGCAGCGTCTCCGGATCGGCACGCCGCCCGGCCTCCCGGCCGATGCGGCGGAAGTAGGCGTCGAGGTCGTCGGGGCTCAACCGCGCTGTCTCAGACATGAGTTCACCGTAGTCACGGGTGGGCAGGGGTGTCGTCGGACGGCGGGCCGGGCGGGACTCGTGCGCTGGTCGTAGGTCCCCGGGCGGCCGGCGGTGTGGCCGGGATCTTGGTTGCGGCCGCCCGCGACGGACCACTACCGTCGGGCGGGTGACTGCCGGGTCGGCCATGGGCCACGCACGAGTGGGGATCCCGGCCTCGGCGTGAGCGCGAGGCGGGCGAGGGCCCCGCCGTCTCTCCGTGTCCGCGTTCCTCCTCTTCCCTGAGGCCCAAGACCCGAGACCCGGAGAACTTCACACCCATGCCTGTTGAGCAGCACACCCCCATCGCACAGCTGAACCACACCGCCGTCTACGCCGGCGACCGCCAACTGTCGGCCGAGTTCCTCGCCGCGATCCTGGGCCTGCCGGTCGGCGCGCCCTTCGGCCCGTTCCTGCCGGTGGACCTCGGCAACGGTGTCACGCTGGACTTCTACGAGAAGCGCGACGAGCCGATCCAGCCCCAGCACTACGCGTTCCTCGTGCCGGAGGAGCAGTTCGACGCGATGATCGACCGCCTGGAGGCCCTCGGCGTCACGTACTACGCGGACCCCGGGCACACCGAACCGGGCCGCGTGAACCGGCTGTTCGGCGGCCGGGGCGCCTACTTCGACGACCCGGACGGCCACAACATGGAGATCATGACGCGGCCGTACGTGCGGCCGTAGGCGTCAGCCGGCGTGCAGCATCAGTCCGATGCCGATGACGAGGAGTCCGGCCGCGGCGATGCGGGGCGCGCCGAAGCGTTCCTTGAAGAACACGGCTCCGATCGCCGCGCCGACGATGATCGACGACTCGCGCAACGCGGCGATCGGGGCCAGTTCGGCACGGGTCTGCGCCCACAGGACGAGGGCGTAGGCGGTGACGGACAGGGCGGCGCCGAGCAGACCGAGGGCGGCGAACGGCCGCAGCACGGCGAGGGTCTCGCCGCGCCGGCGGGTGACGGCGTACGCCGGGAGGACGGTGCCCTGCACGGCCATCAGCCAGGCGATGTAGCCGAGGGAGGAACCGGAGGCGCGGACACCGAGGCCGTCCACGACCGTGTACGCGGCGATCGTCAGCCCGGTCGCGAGCGCGGCGCCGATCGCCGCCCAGTCGGGCCGGTGCCCGCGCAGCCCCCACAGCGCCACGCCGGTCAGACCGGCACAGGACAGCGCGACGCCGGCGGCCGCCCAGCCGTCCGGCACCTCGTGCGCGAAGACGGCGGCGAGGACCGTGACGACGAGCGGCGCGGAACCGCGCGCGATCGGATACGCCTGGCCGAAGTCGCCCAGCCGGAACGACCGCATCAGCAGCGCGTAGTACGCGATGTGGATCGCCGCCGACGACAGCAGGTACGGCCACGCCGCCCCCGCCGGGAACGCCGTGAACGGGATCATCGCGAGACCGATGAGCAGGCCGCCGCCCGAGATGAGCGTGAAGCCGGTGAGCTTGTCGGTGATGCGGTGGGCGATCGCGTTCCAGGCGGCGTGCGTGACGGCGGCCAGCAGGACGGCAGCCGTGACCAGCGGCGTCACGCGGTGCGCTCGCGCACGTCCACGAGAGTGGCGCCGGCGCGGTCGACCAGTTCCCCGGGTGCCATGGGGAAGACGGTGTACGGGGTGCCCGCGGCGGCCCACACGACGTCGTGCGCGAGCAGCCCGCGGTCGGCGAGCACACGGGTGCGGGTACGGTGCCCGAAGGGCGGCACGCCCCCGATCGCGTAGCCGGTCGTCTCCCGTACGACGTCGACGTCGGCCCTCGTCACCTTCTCGGCCCCGAGTTCCTTGCGCACCAGCTCGACGTCGACCCTGGACGCCCCGTCCATCAGCACCAGCACCGGCACCCCGTCCGCCGCGAAGATCAGCGACTTGCAGATCTGGCTCAGCTCGCACCCGATCGCGTCAGCGGCCTCGGCGGCGGTACGCGTCGCGTCGGGGAAGCGGCGGATACGGGTGTGCAGGTCACCGAGGCCGAGTGCGTCCAGGGCATCGGCGAAACGGGGGTGGGCGCCGGTCGTCGTCATGGACAGGCACGCTAGCGGTGCGTGGAGAAGACGGGCGAGTGGTTAAGACGTTGTTTCACTTGGTGAGTCGGCGGTAGCCGATGAGGGCTGCGGCTATGCCGACGAAGGCCAGGAAGTGCTCGGCTTTGCGCTCGTAGCGGCAGTGCAGCCTTCGGCATCCGGCGAGCCAGGAGATCGTTCTCTCGACGACCCAGCGGTGTCGGCCAAGCCGCGTGGACGACTCGATGCCCTTGCGGGCGATGCGGTGGCGAATGCTGTGCCCGCGAAGCCATTTCCGCAGGTGGTCGTAGTCGTAGCCCTTGTCGGCATGGAGCTTGGCCGGACGTCGCCGACGGGGTCCGCGGCGGGAGCGGATGGGCGGGATTCCGCGAACGAGCGGCTGCAGTCCGAGGCTGTCGTGCATGTTGGCGCCGGAGATCCCTAGCGACAGCGGCATGCCATTCCGGTCGGTGATCAGGTGAATTTTCGACCCCTGCTTGCCACGGTCGGTCGGATTCGGTCCAGTCAGTGGCCCCGTTACCTTCTTCGTGGCCTCGCAAGGAGGCTCCCGGCCTTCGGCCCGGTATGACTTGCGCCCCCAGTCGAGATGATCGAAAAGGTGGTGTCGCCGGTGCCGGAGGCATTGGCAGACCGCTGATTAGAGGCACGAGCGCCAATCCCTCAACCGGGTACGGCAGTCTCTTCGTAACGTGGATGCCGGCACGCTGATGCCGCAGGTGAGGCCGGGGAACAGGCGAGGGCGGGAGTGACGGTCGTGACGGGCGAAACAGACATCAGCGTCTATCTAGGGCTGGATGTCGGCAAGGGCGAACATCACGCCGCCGCCGTCGACCGTGCCGGGAAGAAGGTGTTCGACAAGCCGCTGCCCAACAGTGAGCCGAGGCTGCGGGAACTGTTCGAGAAGCTGCGGGCCAAGCACGGGACCGTGCTGATGGTCGTCGACCAGCCAGCTTCCATCGGAGCTCTGCCCCTGGCAGTCGCCCGGGATGCGGGCTGCCAGGTCGCCTACTTGCCCGGGCTGACCATGCGGCGGATCGCCGACCTTTACCCCGGTGAGGCCAAGACCGACGCCCGCGACGCGTTCGTCATCGCGGACGCTGCCAGAGCGATGCCCCACACCCTGCGGGCGGTCGACCCCGCCGATGAGACGGTCGCCGAGCTCGCGATGATCGCGGGCTTCGACGACGACCTGGCGGGCGAGTCCACCCGGATCGCCAACCGCCTCCGCGGCCTGCTCACCCAGATCCATGCGTCGCTGGAACGGGTCCTGGGCCCACGAATCCAGCACCCGGCCGTGCTCAGGCTGCTGGACCAGTTCGGTTCCCCGGCCCAGATCCGCAAAGCCGGAAGGCGACGACTGGTCACCCTGATACGGCCGAAGGCACCGCGGATGGCCGAACGACTGGTCGAGGACATCTTCACCGCACTCGACGAACAGACCGTCGTCGTCCCGGGCACCGACGCGGCCGCGCTGATCGTCCCCAGCCTCGCCCGTTCCCTCCAGTCCGTCCTTGACCAGCGCAAACTCCTCGCTGCGAGGATCGAAGAACTCCTGGAGGCCCACCCTCTTTCCCAGGTCCTGATCTCGATGCCCGGCATCGGGGTCAGGACCGCAGCCCGCATCCTCATCGACGTCGGTGACGGCAGCGGCTTCGCCACCGCCGGCCACCTCGCCGCCTACGCCGGCCTGGCACCCGTGACCAGGAACTCCGGCTCCTCCATCCGCGGCGAACACCCCTCACGACGCGGCAACAAGCAGCTCAAACGGGCCTTCTACCTCGCCGCGTTCGCCTCGCTCTCCCAACCAGAGTCCCGTGCCTACTACGACCGCAAACGCCGCGAAGGGAAACACCACGTCGCAGCCCTCGTCGCACTCGCCCGACGCCGCGTCGACGTCCTCTTCGCCATGCTCCGAGACGGCACCTTCTACCAGCCACCCACCCCTGCTACAGCTTGACGAAGCCCATAGAGGCACCTTTTGCAGCTCGGACGCTGACGGAGTCGATCGCGCACCGCGACCAGTCCAGCTCACCCCGAGCGCCGAGCTCGTCGATGATGAGCCGGTGCAGCCTGGCCCAGACCCGGTTCCGGCTCCACTGGGCGAAGCGTCGGTAAACCGTGGGCCAGGCCGGCCCGAACACCGGCGGCAACTGCCGCCACGTGCAGCCCGATCTGGCCACGAAGACGATCGCCGCCAGGCATTCGCGGTCTCCGGCCCGCCGTCGCCCGCCACCTTGCGGGCGTATGACCTCCGTCGGCGGGACCACCCGCCGGAACATCGTCCACAACTCGTCCGGCACCAACCGCTCGATCAGATCCGTCATGCACGGCTCAACGAGCGATTCCGCGATCAGAAGCGCCGTCTAAAGCTCGTCGAAAACGTGTTTCAGACGTCGCTGGAGTCGATTTCAGCCCGCTGTGCGGCG
The DNA here is from genome assembly GCF_043080745.1 of Streptomyces sp. NPDC014995. Taxonomy (NCBI): domain Bacteria; kingdom Bacillati; phylum Actinomycetota; class Actinomycetes; order Kitasatosporales; family Streptomycetaceae; genus Streptomyces; species Streptomyces sp. NPDC014995. The sequence continues at coordinate 68,405 of NZ_JBIBVX010000015.1, read as the reverse complement.
AGATCCTTGGCGCCGACGGCTGCGGCCAGACGGCCTGATCAGGCGAGGCCAGGCGGCACTGCATTGGTGCCCCTGCGGCCGCACGTGTGCCATCAGGCCGGTTTCCCGCTCTGTTCAGGCGGATTCGAGGATCGGGCGGATCTCGACGGTCTCCGGGGTTGGGAGGCTCATGGCCAGTTCGAGGGCTTCCTCGCGGTCGGCCACGTCGACGATGAACCAGCCGCCGAGGGTCTCCTCGCCGGTGTACGCGGGTCCGTCGGTCACGATCGATGTCCCGTCGGCCGCGCTGCGTACTGTCGCGGGGGCCGTGTGTTCGGTCTCCAGGGCGTCGCCGCCGGCCAGCTTACCGGCTGCGGCGAGTCCGCCGATCCAGCCTTCGTACTCCTTGCGGTATGCGGCACGGTCGGCCTGGATCCGACGTCGCGACTCGTCCGTCTCGAAGATCACGAGTGCGAATTTCATGGGAATTCCTCTCCGGTCGTCCCACGGGCGACCGCTGCTGATGGTGTGGGAGGGGATGGTCTTTCAGGCGGTGCTGTCGGCTGAGGCGATGCGGGCGAGTGAACCGATCTCCAGTGCGGCCCACAGGGCGCCGTCGGGCCCGATGGCGATGCCGTGCGGTTCGGCACGTGGGGTGGGCAGGTCGTGGCCGGTGACAAAACCGTCGGCGGTGAGGGCGCCGACCCGGTTGCCGCCCCATTCGGTGAACCACACGGTGCCCTGTCCGTCGACGGTGACGGCGTGCGGTCGGGCGGCGCGGTCGGGCAGCGGAAACTCGGTGATGTGCCCGTCGGGTGTGATTCGGCCGATCTGACTTGCGGCGATTTCGGTGAACCACAGCACGCCGTCGCGGCCCGCGGCGATCCCCACCGGTGCCGCCTCCGGCGTCGGCAGGGGGTGGAGGGTGACCGTACCGTCCACGCCGATCCGCCCGATGGCGTTGGCCTGGTTGAGGGTGAACCACATCCCGCCGTCGCCGCCGGCGGTGATCGCCGAGGGGAAAGCGCCGGTGACGGGCAGTGGGAACTCGGTGATGCGGCCGTCGACGGTGATGCGGCCGATGCGGTCGGCAGCGGTCTCGGTGAACCACAACGCGCCGTCGGGCCCCGCCACGATGCCGAACGGCCCGCAACCAGGTGTGGGGGCGTGGAATTCGTCGATCACGCCGTTGGTGGTGATCCGCCCGATCCTGTCCGCCCGGTACTCGGTGAACCACAGCGCACCGTCCGGGCCGGGGGTGATGACGGTCGGCCCGCAGTCGGGATCGAGCCGATGACTCGTCGGCTCCTCGCCGGGGACGAGGCGGCCGATCCGGCCGCTGTGGACGAGGGTGAACCACAGGGCGCCGTCCGGTCCCGTGGTGAGGGCGTAGGGCCCCGCCGCGCCGTCGGCCACCGTGTGCTCTTCGATGAACATCCGGGTCGCATGACTCACAGGGGCCTGCCCGTTGCGTGCTTGGCGGCGATGCGTTCGATGTCGGCCGGGGTTCCGGCCATGATGGTGCGGGCGTGTTCGGTGACCAGGTCGGCGGGCCAGTCCCACCACGCGGCGCGCCGCAGCCGCTCGATGTCGGCGTCGTCGAAGCGCTGCCGGATCGGCCGGGCCGGGTTGCCGCCGACGATCGTGTAGGGCGGGACGTCGGCGGTGACCACGGTGCCGGCAGCGATGATGGCGCCGTCGCCGATCCGTACGCCGGGCATGACGGTCGCCCGGTATCCGAACCAGACGTCGTTGCCGACGACTGTGTCGCCGCGGCTGGGCATGCCGGTGACGATGTCCAGGGTCTGCTCCGCCCACCGGCCGCCGAACATGGTGAACGGGTACGTCGAGACGCCCATCGTCGGGTGCTCGGCGCCGGCCATCAGGAAGGTGGTGCCGGTGGCGATGGCGCAGTACTTGCCGATGACGAGGCGCTCCTGCCCGTAGGCGTAGAGGACGTTGCAGTGTTCGAAGCTTGTGGCGCCGTCCGGATCGTCGAAGTAGGTGTACTCACCCACGACGATGTTCGGCGAGGTGACCAGCGGTTTGAGGAACACCACGCGGTCGTGGGCGGGCAGTGGGTGAACGGAGGTCGGATCAGGTGACATGGTCTCGGTCTCTTGCCGGGCTGCGGGATGACATGCATGGTCCGGACCGTACGTTGCCGGGACCGGACGTAAGGCGACGTGATGGGCACTGCCAGGTGTTCCCCGGTCCGGACGGGGGCGGCCCACTCGGCGAACTGACGATCACCCCGCTGCAGGGTGCCTCTCCTCTTCGATTACCGGACATGAGGTCCTCCGGGCAGTCGGAGTACCACATCACATCGGCACACCTTGTGCCGATGCCGGGACATCAGGTTGCCTGGAGAGGCCCCGACTGTCAACGGCACTATATGTGCCGATAGGATCGGCAGCATGACCGCCGACAAGGCCGCCGAGCCCCGCCGCCGTGGCGCGGTGCGAACCGAGGAGCTGCTGCGCGTCACCTTCGAACTGGCCGCGGAGGTCCGCTACTCAGACCTGACGATCGCCGCGGTAGCCCGCCGTGCCGGCGTCGGCAAGCACACGATCTACCGGCGCTGGCCGACGAAGTCCGAGCTGCTCCTGGATGCGCTTCACCGTGCCCTCGGCTCCGACCTCGACTACCGCGACACCGGCGACGTCCGCGCCGATCTGCGCGAGCAGTTCGTCCGCTCCAGTGCTGCACTACTGAGCCCTGCGATCTGGCCCGTCTACCGCGCCGTCATCATCGCGGCCCAGGACGACGACGCACTGCGCGAGCGGCTCTATCAGCAGTTCCTCGCCACGATCGAACAGCGCACCCTGGACCGCCTGGCCAGCGCCCAGCGCGACGGCGAGCTCATCGCGGACGCCGACCTCACTTACCCCACCGAGGTGCTGTGTGGCGCCCTCTACTACCGAGGGCTGCTGTCCACCCGCCCTGTCGACGAAGCGGCGATCGACGGCCTACTCGACATGTTCATGGCCGCCTATGCCGTGTCCCCATGACCCCTCGCGAACTGGGGCGGATTCCGGCCGCGCCCCTGACCGGGCGACATGGCGGCGCTCGTCGCCGAACGATCGACGCCCGACATCAGGAAGTGGCTGCTGTGGACTGCTGACGGAATTGCGTGACTGCCGGGGTGCGCACACTGGTCCGGACGACCGGCAGGCCCACCTCAGAACGTCCAGAGCACCCGGGGCTCGGCTCAGCTGTCGACGGATTGGTTTGCCGGATCACGGTCGCTTCGCTCCTAGTTCGCCTGCACAGCCATAGCCACCAGCCTGATCAACTGTCGCCGACTCACCAAGTGAAACATGCATTAAGCCCTGGTGGCGTGCGTGAGGAAATCGGCCCAGGCCTCGGGAGAGAGGGTGAGTATGCCGTGGTGGGGGTTCTTGGAGTCGCGGATGTGGATGATGGCGGGGGTGGTGGCCACTTCGACGCAGTCGTTTCCATTGCTGCTGTCGCTGTAGGTGCTCTTGAACCAGTGGAGTTCCGGCGTGCTCATAGTCTCCCCAGCGCTTGCTCGATGAAGGCCAGGGATTCCCCTGGCGTGAGCGCCTGAGCCCGGATGATGCCATACCGCAGGTCAAGGACCCGGAGCTGCCTGGGATCCGAGACCGGACGGCCTCCGAAGTCGCCATCGGTACGTCCCAACGCCGTTCCGTCACTGAACTTCAGCACCTGGATCCGGCCTCCTGTACCGGGGTGGTTCGCACGATGGGTCGGCATGACCTGGAGTTCGACGAACGGCAACCGAGCTATCTCCAGCATGTGTTCGAGCTGTCGGCGTAGAACCATTGTGTCCCCGACAGGCCGCTCCAGCGTCACCTGCTCCTGGACGAAGCTGAGTTCCGGCCCGGGTGACCGCTCGAACAGGGCCTTGCGAGCCATCCGCGCCGCGACCATGCGCTCCAGTTCGTCGGGCGAGTAAGCGGGACGCCACGTCGAGAGCAGCGCCCGCATGTACTCCTCGGTCTGCAACAGCCCGTGGATGTTGTGGTTGCCGTACATCAGTAACTCGACGGCCTTCCCCTCCAGGTCCGCCAACCCCCGCACCTTCTTCGGGTACCGAGCCTTCCTCATGTCCTCCTTGAACTCCTTGAGCGCCCCCCGCGCCTCGACCACCTCGTCCGCCTTCTCCAGGAACTCCGGTCTCGGGATCCGCACCCCCCGCTCGATCTTCCGGATCATGTCCTCGCCGTACCTGAGGGTCTGGGCCAGGTCGGCGACCCGCATCCCGGCCGCCTCCCGGTGCAGCCTCAGCAGTCGCCCCACGGTCTCCACGACCTGTGCGATCTCGTCACCGGGCTGGACATCCCAACCCGTCTCGTCCGCAGCCTCGTTCACGCTCACCCACCTCCAACGCGCAGTCGTACCCGTACGACACCCGAGACAGCCGAGACAGCGCAGGACAGGGCCGGGACAGTCACGCTACGCACAGGCGTCGCCGCTCACCCAAGTAAGCAACAGCGGCCACGCTGAGTCACATGAATCACGAGACGCGTGCCCCTGAAAACGACCTCCGCGCTCACTTCCGCAACTTCACCGTCCTCCTGTCCCCGACACCCCGCGGCGCCCGTCTGGCCCGTCTGCTGGCGACCGAACAACTCCGGGACTGGGGGCTGCCGTTGGACGCCGCGCCGCAGATCGTCGCCGAGCTGGCGGCCAACGCGGCGACGCACGGCCGCGTTCCGGGGCGGGACTTCCGCCTGACGCTGTACGTCATCGCGGACACCCTGCGCATCGAGGTGACGGACACGCGGGGCGACCGTCTTCCCCGGCTCGGGCGACCCGGGCCCGGCTCCGCCTCCGGCCGGGGGCTCCTCCTCGTGGACGCGCTGGCCGACCGGTGGGGCGTGGTGCCGGATCCGTTCCCGCGGAAGACGGTGTGGGCCGAGGTGCGAAGGAGGGCGTGACGCCGGGGTGCACGGACCCGGACATGCCGACGCGCCCGGCCCGGGAGGGGAGGGCCGGACGCGTCACCGTCTATGCGAGTCCGCTGCTGCCGTCAGTGGCGGCCGCCGTGGTGGCGGTCCCCGCCGTGGTGCCGGTCGCCACCGTGGTGGCGGTCACCGTCGAGGTGCCCGTCCACACCGAGGCGCCCCTCCACACCGTCGCGGCGGTCTCCGTCGTGGTGACGGCGGTCGTCGCCCCAGGAGTACTCGTCGACGAAGCGGTCGCGCCCGTTGCGGAGCGTGGCGGTGTCGGAGCGGTTGTCCCACACGTGGTGGTGCCGGTCCTGGAACAGGTCGGTGCGGGTGTCGTGGCCCTCGCCGGTGTGGATGCGGACCGTGCTGCGGGCGGGCAGACGGTAGTGGTCGAACGTGTAGGTCTCGCCGTCCTCGTCCGACAGCGTCCAGCCGTTCAGGTCGACGGCGTGGCGGGTGGTGTTGGTCAGCTGCACCCACTCCGAGTTCAGGGAGCGGTTGGAGCGGGTGTCGCGGCCCGGTGCGTCGTACTGCACGGCGCTGATCTCCACCTTCGGCCGGTCCGGACGCGGGTGGTGGCCCGCGGCGGACGCCGGCAGCGCCACCGCCCCGATCAGGGCGGCGGCCGTGAGCGAGGCGGCGGCCAGGCGACGGGCGGAAACAGTGGAAACGGACACTAGGTCTCCTTGGATGGTGCGGGCTACGGCCGGAGGTCGGCCGCAGGACCCACACCTGACCACCGGACGCGGACCACGCGCCCGCTTGACGCCCTGCGTTACCAATCCTCCACATAACGGTGACAGTCGCCTTCAATGTCCATCTATGCGGTGAATGCCCCGAACTGGCCGCCCACCGGCCCGCGCGGCTCCGCCAGCCCCGGGCCCTCACCCGAAAGTGGGTGACAGCCGCTGGCGGGCCCGAAAGGAGAAGCCGGTGAGGGCGCCCCGTCCCCACGGAGCCCTCACCGGCGGTCTCTCAGGTCACCGGGCGCTTCACGCCCGTGCCAACTCCCGCTCCCCGTCCGGGTCCCTGTCGCCCCGGGAGCGCAGGCCCGCGCCCTCGACGTCCACGTTGGGCAGGGCGCGGTCCAGCCACTTCGGGAGCCACCAGGCCTTCTTGCCGAGCAGGGCCAGGACGGCCGGGACGATGGCCATGCGGACGACGAACGCGTCGAAGAAGACGGCGATCGCGAGGCCGAAGCCGATCATCTTGATCATCGACTCGCTCGAGCCGATGAAGCCGGCGAACACCGCCATCATGATCACCGCGGCGGCCGTGACCACCCGGGCGCCGTGCCGGAAGCCGGTCACGACGGCCTGGCCGGGGCTCTCGCCGTGGACGTACGCCTCGCGCATGCGGGTCACGAGGAAGACCTCGTAGTCCATCGCGAGGCCGAAGACCACGCCGACCATGAAGATCGGCATCATCGACATGACCGGGCCGGTCTCCTCCACGCCCAGCAGGCCGGCCAGCCAGCCCCACTGGAAGACCGCGACGACCGCGCCCAGGGCCGCCGTCACGCTCAGCAGGAATCCCAGGGCCGCCTTCAGCGGGACCAGGATCGAGCGGAAGACCACGATCAGGAGCAGGAAGGCCAGGCCGACCACCAGGATCAGGTACGGGATCAGCGCGTCGTTGAGCTTCTGCGACACGTCGATGTTCATCGCCGTGGAGCCGGTGACCAGGACCTCGGCGCCGGTGTCGGACGTGATCTCCGCGCTCTTGTCGCGGATCGCGTGGACCAGGTCCTCGGTCGGTACCGAGGACGGCTTCGAGTCGGGGACGACCGTGATCGTCGCCGTGTCACCGGCCTTGTTGGGGGCCGCCGGGGTGACCGTGACGACGTCCTTCAGACCCTTGATCTCGTCGCCCACCTCGGTGAACGCGGCCTGCGGGTCGTCGCTGCCCTGCGCGTCGACCACGATCATCAGCGGACCGTTGAAGCCGGGGCCGAAGCCCTCCGAGAGGAGGTCGTAGGCGCGGCGCTGGGTGGTGGAGGTGGGCTGGGAGCCGTCGTCGGGCAGGCCCAGTTCCAGCGACGCCGCCGGGACGGCGGCGGCGCCCAGTCCGATCACGCCCAGCAGGAGAACGGCGAGTGGGCGGCGGACGACGAAGCTCGCCCAGCGCGTGCCCAGGTTGGGCTTGGCGGCCTTCTCGGCGGACGTGGCACGGCCACCGCCGAGCAGCCTGCTCTTCTCGCCCGCCGGGCGCACCTTGCGGCCCGCGTAGCCGAGCAGGGCGGGGACCATGGTGAGGGCGATCAGGACCGCTATCGCCACCGTGCCGGCCGCCGCGACACCCATCTTCGTCAGCATCGGGATGTTGACGACGGAGAGGCCGACGAGGGCGATGACGACCGTCAGACCGGCGAAGACGACCGCGGAACCCGCGGTGCCGACGGCCCGGCCGACCGCCTCCTCGCGGGGGCGGCCCTCGGCGAGTTCGGCGCGGTAGCGGGAGACGATGAACAGGGCGTAGTCGATGCCGACCGCGAGGCCGATCATCGTGGCCAGGGTGGAGGTGGTGGAGCCGAGGTCCAGCGTGCTCGCCAGCGCCGTGATCGACGAGACGCCGATGCCCACGCCGACGATGGCCGTCAGCAGGGGCATGCCCGCCGCGATCAGCGAGCCGAAGGTGATGACGAGGACGACCGCGGCGACCGCGATGCCGATGATCTCCGTCGCACCCGTCTCGGGGGTCGCCTGGAGCGCGTCACCGCCGATCTCGACGGTCAGGCCCGCGTCCCGCGCCTCCTTCCCGGCCTCCGTCAGCGCCTCGCGCGAGGACTCCTCCAGCTCCATGCCGGAGACGTCGTACTTCACGGAGGCGTACGCGATGGTGCCGTCCTTGCTGACGGCCCGGCCCTCGTAGGGATCGGTGACGGAGGCGACCTCGGAGCCGTCGGACAGTTCCCGGACCGTCTTCTCGACGGTGGCCTTGTGGGCGGCGTCGGTCATCTTCTCGCCGGCGGGCGCCTTGAAGACGACGCGGGCGGTGGCGCCGTCGGCACTCATCCCCGGGAAGCGCTGTTCCAGCAGGTCGAAGGCCTTCTGCGCTTCCGTCCCTGGGATGGAGAACGACGTGTTGCCGGCGGTGGGCGCCGAGGCGGCGCCGACGCCCGCGAGGGTCAGCAGGGCCACCCAGAGCAGGGCGACGAAGTGGCGTCGCCGGAAGGCGAGCCGGCCGAGTTTGTAGAGGAACGTGGCCACGGAGGCGTACTCCCGGTCAGTCGTGGGGTGTTCGGGGCAGGGGTGATCAACCCGGCGGGGAGGCAGGGGTGATCGGCCCGACGACATGAGCGGGGACGTCAGGATGGGCGGACCGCGGGGACGGTCAGGAAGGGTGGACCGCGGGGACGGTCAGGAAGGGTGGACCGCGGGGACGGTCAGGAGGTGGCGACGCCGAGGGCGGGGAGGACGACGGCGTCGGTGTACGCCCGCAGGAACTCCTGCGTGGGCGGCTGGTCGTCGATCATGGTGCGGGTCGCGAACGCGCCGACCATCATGTGCACGATGTACTGGAGCGCCGGGCGGTCGGCCCGGACCTCGCCCCGGTCGATCGCGCGCTGCACGACCCGCTGGAACTCGGCCATCTCCGGTTCGACGAGCAGTTCCCGGAACGCCCGCATCAGGTCGGGGTTCGAGTGCGCCGCCATCGCCAGCGCCCGCATCAGGTCGGAGCTCCGCTCCATGGCGCAGTCGTCCTCGTGGGCGAGGAGGGCGTGCAGGTCGCCCCGGAGGGATCCGGTGTCCACCTCGGCGATGCTGCCCGGCTTGTTGTGTCGCATGGCCTTCACGACCAGCTCGGCCTTGCCGCCCCACTGGCGGTAGAGCGTCGCCTTGCTGGATCTCGTGCGGGCGGCCACGGCGTCCATGGTGAGGGCGTCGTAGCCGACCTCGCGGAGCAGGTCGAGCACGGCCGCGTACAGCTCGGCCTCGCGCTCGGGAGTGATCCGGCTGCGACGCGCCGTCGCGATCTCGGTCATTCCGCTCTCCTTCCCGCTCCGAACGACACTGTTTCGTACGTGACGAATGTAGCGCACCCACATTCGAAACGAAACTGTTTCGTACGTGCTGTGGGTCACTCCGGTCCGCCCCGATCCGATGCGGGGGGGGTTTTTCACGAGTTGCCCGGCCCTCCCGAGAGGAAAAGCATGGGGAGGTGACCTATCTGCGCCTGCCGCACCTCAGCGGTGACCTGTTGTGCTTCGTGGCCGAGGACGACCTCTGGCTGGCCCCCCTCGACGGACCCGACGGGCCGGGCCGCGCCTGGCGGCTCACCGTCGACCGCACCAAGGCGGGCCATCCCCGCTTCTCGCCCGACGGCCGCCATGTCGCGTACACGAGCTGGCGCAGTCTCGTCCCGGAGATCCACCTGGTGCCGGTGGACGGCGGGCCGGGGCGGCGGCTGACGTACTGGGGCAGTCCGGACACGCAGGTGTGCGGGTGGACGCCCCCCGACCAGGACGGCCACACCGACATCCTCGCCGTCGCCTCCCACGGCGAGCCCTTCTCCCACTTCACCTGGGCCTACAAGGTCTCCCCCGACGGCGACCCCGGCCGCAAACTCCCCTGGGGACCCGTCGCCGACCTCCAGGTCGCCGACCTCGGGGGCGAACGACGGACCCTCCTGCTCACCGGCACCCCGCCGCACGAGCCGGCCGCCTGGAAGCGCTACCGGGGCGGCGCCACGGGCCGGCTCTGGCTGCACGGTCAGCGGCTGCTCGCCGACCTCGGCGGCCATCTGCACTCCCCCATGTTCGTCGGCGGACGCATCGCCTTCCTCTCCGACCACGAGGGCGTCGGCAACCTCTACTCCTGCGCCCACGACGGCTCCGACCTGCGCCGACACACCGACCACGACGCCTTCTACGCCCGGCACGCCTCCAGCGACGGCACCCGGGTGGTGTACCAGTGCGCCGGGGACCTGTGGATCGTCGACGACCTGTCCGCCGGTTCCGGGCCGCGCCGGCTCGACGTACGGCTGAGCGGTCCGCGCGCCGGGCGGCGGCCGTACCAGATCCCGGCCGCGCAGCACGTGGACGGCATCTCGGTGGACGAGACCGGCCGGGCCAGCGCGGTCGTCGTACGCGGCAGCCTGTACTGGCTGACGCACCGGGACGGCCCGGCACGGACCATCACCGACCCGCCCGGGGTACGGATCCGTCTCCCGGAGATGCTCGGCCCGGGCGGGCAGGTCGCCTATGTGACGGACGCGGAGGGCGAGGACGCCGTCGAGATCGCCTACCTGCCGCGCGCGACCGGGGACCGCCCGCCGCGACGGCTGGCGTCCGGAGGGCTGGGACGGGTGCTGGAGATGGTGTCCGACCCGGACGGCGAGCGGCTCGCCATCGCCTCGCACGACGGGCGGCTGCTGCTCCTCACGGTGTCCGGCGACGCGGTCATCGCCGAGGGCGCCCTGGACACCGAGGCCACCTCGGGCTCCGAGGGCTCCGAGGGCTCCGAGAGCCCAGGGAGCTCCGCGGCCTCCGAGAGTGGCGCCGAGGGCTCCGAGGGTGGCGCCGAGGGTTCCGAGAACTCCGGGAGTTCCGGGAACCCCGGGAGCTCCGGCGGCTCCGAGGGCGAGGTGACCGAGCTGATCCGGTCGATCAACGGGCCGGTGCGGGATCTGGCGTTCTCGCCGGACGGGGCGTGGCTGACCTGGTCGCATCCGGGCATCGGGCGGTCGTTGCGGCAGATCAAGATGGCCCGCATCTCCGGAATCGGGAAGGGGGACCGGCTGATCGTCGACGTGACCAACGGCCGGTTCGAGGACGAGAACCCCGTCTTCACGCGGGACGGCCGCTATCTCGCCTTCCTCTCCTGGCGCGGCTTCGACCCCGTCTACGACGTCCACACCGGCGACCTGTCCTTCCCGCTGGGCTGCCGGCCGTACCTGGTCCCCCTGTCCTCCGCCACCCCCTCCCCCTTCGCGCTGAACCCGGAGGGGCGGCCGGCCGCCGGCGGGCTGGATCCCCTGGAGGAGGACGAGGGCGCCGACGGCGCGGTGACCGTCGAGATCGAGGGGCTGGAGAGCCGGGTGACACCGTTCCCGGTGGCCGCCTCCAAGTACTCGGCGCTGTTCCCGGTGGCGGGCGGCGGCCTCGTGTGGCTGCGCTGGCCGATCTCGGGCGCGCTCGGCGAGACCTTCGCCAACCCGGACGACACCAGCGGGCGGCCGACGCTGGAGTACTTCAGCATCAGCAAGGCGAAGAAGTCGGAACTCGTCGGGCACCTGGACTGGTTCACGGTCAGCGGGGACGGCACCCGGCTGGTCGTGGTCGACGAGGGCGAACTGCGGGCGGTGCCCTCCACGGAGTCCGGCGACCTCGACTCGACCGTCTGGATCGACGTACGCCGCATCATGCACGAGGTCGACCCCGGCGCCGAGTGGCGGCAGGCGTACGCGGAGGCCGGGCGGCTGATCCGCGCCTACTTCTGGGACCCGGGGATGTGCGGGATCGACTGGGACGCGGTGCTGGAGCAGTACCGGCCGCTCGTCGAACGGGTCGCCACGCCCGACGAGTTCGCGGACCTGCTGCGCGAGGTGCTCGGCGAGCTGGGCACCTCGCACGCCTACGTCAGCGCCGCCCGGCGCAACGAGGGACCGCCGCACTACCAGCGCCGGCAGGGCCTGCTGGGCGCCAACTTCGTCCGGCGCGACGGCGGTTGGACGGTCAAGCGGATCCTGCCCGGCGACTCCTCGGACTCCAAGGCGCGTTCGCCGCTGGCGGGCACCGGGATCCGGGAGGGCGCGGTGCTCACCCACGTCGACGGGCGGCCGGTGGATCCGGTGACCGGGCCGTACCCGCTGCTCGCGCAGGCGGGCGGCACGACGGTCGAGCTGACCTTCACCCCGGCGGAGGGCGACGCGGGCCACGCGCGTCGCGTCGCGGTCGTCCCGCTCATCGACGAGCGGCCGCTGCGCTACCAGGACTGGGTGGCCAAACGGCGCGAGGTCGTACGGGAGTTGAGCGGCGGGCGGTGCGGCTATCTGCACATCCCCGACATGGGCGGCTCCGGCTGGGCCCAGTTCAACCGCGACCTGCGCATGGAGATGTCCCGGCCCGCGCTGATCGTGGACGTGCGCGGCAACGCGGGCGGGCACATCAGCGAGCTGGTGGTGGAGAAGCTGACGCGCACGATCCTCGGCTGGGACCTCACACGGGACGCCCAGCCGGTGTCGTACGCCTCGAACGCGCCCCGGGGTCCGGTGGTCGCGCTCGCCGACGAGGCCACCTCCTCCGACGGCGACATGATCACCGCGGCCTTCAAGCTGCTGAAGCTCGGCCCGGTCGTCGGGCAGCGGACCTGGGGCGGGGTCGTCGGCATGACCGGACGGCACCAGCTCGGCGACGGCACGATCATCACCGTACCGATGAACGCGGCCTGGTTCGACGCCTACGGCTGGTCCGTCGAGAACCACGGCGTCGCCCCCGACCTCGAAGCCCTGCGCACCCCCCTGGACTGGGCCGAGGGCCGGTACGCCCAACTCGACGACGCGGTACGGCTGGCACTGGACCTCCTGGAGACCAACCCGCCGGCCTCTCCCCCGGACCACTCGCACATCCCCGACCGGTCCCGCCCGAAGCTCCCGCCGCGGAACACGTGAGACGCAGGAGCTTGCGAGGGAAAAAGGGTGCCCCGAGCCGGGGCACCCTTTCCGTTCCTCTGCCTTCAGCGCGGGACGTCAGACGTCATAGTCCGCGTCGAGGCGGTCCTGCTCCTCGCGCTCGCGCTGGGTGCGCTCGCGCTCGCGCTCCGGGATGTCCTCGTCCCGCTCGCGGCGGCCGCGGCCACGCTGCTGAGCCTGCTCCTTGGCCTGCTCCATCTTCTGCTTGGCCTGGTCCTGCCACTGCTCGGCCTGGTCCTGGAACTTGTCCTTCATACCCATGTGGGTTCACTCCCGTAGAGGGTGAGGGGATTGGCCCTTGGTCGGGCCTCGACCAGATTCACACGGAGTGACATGGCGCGCATTTCGATCAACTACGCTGCGTAGCACGGGCCTCCTCGTCGGCCGCCCCACCTGCGCCGACGAGCCCCGTCCGCATTCCCCGCAACCTGGGTGCGAACCGCCTCATCTCCCGTTGTCCGACCGTCCCGATGAGCCCGGGAAGGTATCCCCGCACGCCCTGCATGCCGCGCAGCCACCACTGTCCGTACACATGGGCGGACCGCCGCTCGATCCCGGCGACGATCCGGTCCACGGCCGGACCCAGCGGATACGTCTTGTTGGACGGCCACGGCAGCCGCTGCCGCAACTCCCGCATCACCGCGTCCTGGTCGGCGCCGCGCACCATGTCGGTGTCGGTCCAGGACAGGTAACCGACGCCCACGCGCACGCCCTTGTAGCCGACCTCGGCGCGCAGGCTGTGCGCGTACGCCTCCACGCCCGACTTGGACGCGCAGTACGCGGTCATCATCGGCGCCGGGGTGATCGCGGCCAGCGAGGCGATCTGGAGCAGATAGCCGCGGCTCTCCGTGAGCAGCGGCAGGAAGGCGCGGGCGGTGACGGCCGAGCCGATGAGGTTGACCTCGATGACGCGGCGCCAGGCCTCGGGGTCGGAGTCGGCGAAGGGACCGCCGGTGGCCACGCCCGCGTTGGCGACCACGACGTCCACCTTCCCGAAGCGTTCCTTCACCTCCTGCGCGACCCGGCTCATCGCCTCGTGGTCGGTGACGTCGGCGTACCAGTGGGCGCTGTCGCCGTGCAGCCGCTCCGCGACCTGCTTGAGGGCCTCCGGCTCCAGGCCGACCAGCGCGATCCTCGCCCCGCGCGCGGAGAGCTTGCGGGCGAGGAGTTCCCCGACGCCGCGTGCCGCGCCGGTGACGACCACGACCTGTCCTTCGAGACTGACCCTGCTCATGCGCCCTCCTTGAGCTTCGGTGCGTGGATGGTGGCGAGTTCACGGATCTTCCCGGTCACCAGGTCCGGTGCCTCGACCGGGGTCATGTGGCCGAGGCCGGGCAGTTCGGTCACGCCGACGCAGTCCGGGAGCGCGGCAGCGATCCGGCGGGCGTGCACCGGCGGCGTCAGACGGTCGGCCGTGCCCACGATCACCGCCGTCGGCACCCTCAACTCCCGTACGCCGTGGTCGAGGTCGAGCAGGTGCAGGACCTGCGACCAGGCGTGGCGCACCCGGCGCGGGCAGGCGTGCACGATCCGGGCGCAGGCGTCGACCATGTGCGGGGCCGAACCGGCGCCCATCGTGGCGTACTCGAGGATCCGGCGGGCGAGCGGGGTGACCGGGCCGAGCGGTGCCCTCGATCCGAGGACGTGCGCGGTCAGCCAGGTCCGCAGCCGGCCGGGGCGCAGGGGCAGGACGGTCGACTCGGCCACCAGGCGCGAACTGCCCGTGCTGCACAGCAGGACGGCCGCCGCGTGGGCGCGGAAGGCGGGGCGGGTGGCGGCGGCCATGAGGGTCATGCCGCCCATGGAGTGCCCGACCATGACCGCCTTCTCGCCGGGCGCGAGGGTGGCTTGGAGTACGGCTTCGAGGTCGTCGGCGAGTACGTCCGTGCCGCACGCCGGGCTCGCCGGGGTCCGGCCGTGGCCGCGCTGGTCGTAGGCGATGACCTTGTGGTCGACGGCCAGCGCGCGGATCTGGGCCGACCAGAAGGCGGTCGAGCAGGTCCAGCCGTGGGAGAGGACGACGGCGGGGGCGGTGCCGGGACCGTGCACCTCGACGTGGAGGCGGGCGCCGTCGGCGGAGAGGGCGGTGAGGGTGCGGGAGGGGACGGGGGCGGGGGCAGGGGTCGCCGTCACGCGGTCGCCTCCGTCTTGTCCGTCTGCCGGCCGGTCTTCTGCTCCGTCTGCTCCGTCTGCCGGCCGGTCTTCTTCGCCGGCTGCTCGGGGGCGGGCGCGGGCGCGCGCAGGACCTCGTACTCGGCGAGGTCCACCCGACGGGTCGCGCGGCGGAACTCGCTCGTCGTACCCGGCCAGATGGTGGAGTTGCGCCCGTTCGCGTCCAGGTACCAGCTGGTGCAGCCGCCCGTGTTCCACACCGTGCGCTCCATCCGCTCCTGGACGCGCCGGTTCCAGGCGTGCACGGCGCTCGGGCGGGCGTCGAGGGCGGCACGGCCGCCGAGGACGTTCAACTGGCGGAGGTAGTCGGCCATGTAGTTCAGCTGGGACTCGATCATCAGGATCATCGAGGAGTTCCCCAGGCCGGTGTTGGGGCCGATGATCGTCATCCAGTTGGGGAAGCCGGCCGCGCTGGCGCCGCGCAGCGCCGCCATGCCGTCCTTCCAGGACTCGGCGAGGGTCCGCCCGTCGGCGCCGACGACCCGCTCGGCGATCGGCATGTCGGTGACGCGGAAGCCGGTGCCGAAGACGATCGCGTCGACCTCGGCCGCGCTGCCGTCGGCCGCGACGAGCGTGTTCCCGCGGATCTCGCGCAGCCCGCTCGCGACGACGTCCACGTTGGGCCGGGCCAGCGCCGGATAGTACTCACTCGACAACAGGATCCGCTTGCAGCCGATGCGGTAGTCCGGGGTGAGCTTGGCGCGCAGGGCCGGATCCTTGATGGCGCGGGCCATGTTGTGCTTGGCGAGCTGCTCGACGAAGCCGAGTTCGTTCGGGTGCTTGGTGAAGGCCTGCACCTGGAGTTCGCGGATGCCCCACAGGAGGCCGCGGCGGAGCTTGCCGGTGAAGGGCAGCCGCTGGTGCACCCAGCGCTCGGCACCGCTGATGCCCCGGTCGACGCGGGGCATCACCCACGGCGGGGTGCGCTGGAAGAGGGTGAGACGGCCGACCTTCGGCTGGATGGCGGGCACGATCTGGATGGCGGAGGCGCCCGTGCCGACCATGGCGACGCGCTTGCCGGTGAGGTCGTAGTCGTGGTCCCAGCGGGCCGAGTGGAAGACCTTGCCGGGGAAGGAGTCCAGGCCGGGGATGTCGGGAATCTTCGGGTCGGACAGCGGCCCGGTGGCGGACACGACCACGTCGGCCGAGAGGGAACCGCTCGCGGTCTCGATGTCCCAGCGCAGCAGCTGCGCGTTCCAGGTCATCCGCCGGACCTCGGAGTCGAAGCGCAGGTGGGTACGGAGGCCGAAGACGTCCGTGACGTGTTCCAGGTAGGCGCGGATGTGCTCCTGCCCGGAGAAGGTGCGCGGCCAGTCGGGGTTGGGTGCGAAGGAGAAGGAGTAGAGGTGGGACGGCACGTCGCAGGCGCACCCCGGGTAACTGTTGTCCCGCCAGGTGCCGCCGACGCTGCCGGCGCGTTCGAGGACGACGAAGTCGGTGATCCCCTCACGCCGCAGCCGTACGGCGGCCCCGAGCCCGCCGAACCCCGACCCGATCACCGCCACCCGCACGTGTTCGTGCCCCTGCTCGCGCTCGGTCATCCGACGCCTCCCTGCTTCGCCACACTGCGAATCTGCCGATGCTGTTGCCGATGCTGCGACCGCGCCAGTGAACACTGGCACGATGGGAGGTTAGAACAGCTCCGTACTGATGGGTAGGGGCCGGACGGAGGAAAGTTACCGGGAGTACGACATAGGCTTCCGGCGTGGCGGACAAGCGGGAATACCGGACGGAGGAGCTGGCCAGGGAGGCCGGCATCACGGTGCGCACCCTGCGCTTCTACCGCGAACGGGGGCTGCTCCCGCCACCCCGACGCGAGGGCCGCATCGCCTGGTACGACGACCACCACCTGGCCCGCCTGCGCACGATCGCGGCGCTGCTGGAACGCGGCCACACCCTGAACGGCATCGCGGAGCTCGCCGAGGCCTTCGACCACGGACGCGACGTCGCCGACCTCCTGGGCGTCGGCACCCCCACCGAGGAGGAGCCGGTCCGCCTCACCCCCGAGGAACTCGCCGCCCGCTTCGAGGGCCAGGTCACCCCCGAGAACCTCGCCGCCGCCCTCGACCTGGGCTACCTGGGCACCGACGGCGAGGAGATCGTCCACATCAGCCGGCGTCTGCTGGACGTCTCCGCCGCCCTGGTCCGCGAGGGCATCCCCCTCGCCGAGGTCCTGACGGCGGGCGCCCGGGTCCGCGAACACGCCGACGCCCTCGCCGAACTCTTCACCGACCTGGTCCTGCGCCACGCCGCCGAGGAGGATTTGCCCCGCCTCAGGCCGCTGGCCAGGAGCGTGGTGGAGGCGGAGTTCTCCCTGGCGCTGGACCGACGGCTGAGGAAGGACGCCTGAGGGTCGCAGGCACCCGGAGGCCGTAGCCGCCTGAAGGCCGTAGGCGCTCGAAGGCCGTAGACCCGGAGGCCGTGGACACCCGGAGCCCGCAGCCGCACCCGGCGTCCGTGGACGCCTAAAGGTCGTAGACCACCGTCACCGGCGCGTGGTCCGACCAGCGCTCGGCGTGCGTGGCCGCCCGTTCCACGTAGCCCTTGACGGCCTTGGCGGCGAGGCCGGGAGTGGAGACGTGGAGGTCGATCCGCCATCCCGAGTCGTTGTCGAAGGCCCGCCCCCGGTACGACCACCACGTGTACGGCCCCGTCATGTCGGGGTGCAGGGCGCGGACCACGTCCACGTAGCCGCCGGCCTCCGGCGTGAACACCTGGGTCAGCCACTCCCGTTCCTCCGGCAGGAAGCCCGAGTTCCTGGTGTTGGAGCGCCAGTTCTTCAGGTCGGCCTGCTGGTGGGCGATGTTCCAGTCGCCGCAGACCAGGACCTCCCGGCCGTCGGCGGCGGCGCGTTCACGCAGGTCCTTGAGGTGGGCGAGGAACTCGCCCATGAAGCGGACCTTCTCGTCCTGCCGGTCGGTGCCGACCTCACCGGAGGGGAGGTAGAGGGAGGCGACCGTGACGCCGGGCAGGTCGGCCTCGACGTAGCGGCCGCTGGGGTCGAACTCCGAGGAGCCGAAGCCGATGCGGACGGCGTCGGGTTCGCGGCGGGTGTAGAGGGAGACGCCGGCGCGGCCCTTGGCGGCGGCGGGGGCGTGCGTGACGTACCAGCCGTCGGGGGCGCGGACCTCCTCGGGCAGCTGCTGCGGTTCGGCGCGCACCTCCTGCAGGCACAGCACGTCGGCGGAGGTCTCGGCCAGCCACTCCACGAAGCCCTTCTTCGCGGCGGCGCGCAGCCCATTCACGTTCACGGAGGTCACGGTCAGCACCCGGGCACGATACCTGCACACTGGACGACGTCCAGATCCGACCGTCGCCCCGACTATCTGCATGGATGTACCTTGACCCGAATGAATATACGTCGTGTTTCCTTCGACCACCCCGACGCCGTCAAGCTCAACGACGAGGTCCAGGCGGAGTACCACGAGCGCTACGGCGACGGCGGCGACGCCACGGTCCTGGAGCCGGCCGACTTCGCTCCGCCGCGTGGCGTGTACCTCATCGCGTACGACGAGCTGGGACGGCCCGTGGCCACCGGTGGCTGGCGCAGCCAGGACGAGAACGGCGAGGGGAACCAGGACGGGGACGCCGAACTCAAGCGGATGTTCGTGATCAAGGAGATGCGCGGGCTGGGACTGGCCCGGCGGATCCTGGCCGCGCTGGAGGAGGACGCGCGGGCGGCGGGCCGTCGGCGGATGGTGCTGGAGACCGGCACCGAACAGCCGGAGGCCATCGCGCTGTACACGTCCAGCGGGTACGAGCCGTGCACCAAGTTCGGGTACTACCGGTTCCACGAGTCGAGCCGGTGCTACGCCAAGCCGCTCGGCTCCTGAGGCTCCTCAGCTTCTCAGGTACGCCAGGACCGCCGGCACCCTGCGGTGGGTGTCGTCCGCAGGGGGCAGGTCCAGCTTCGTGAGGATGCCGCCGATGTGTTCGCCGACGGCCGCCTCGGAGACGACCAGCGCCCTGGCTGTCGCGCCGTTGGCCTTCCCCTCGGCGACCAGCGCCAGGACCCCCGTTCGCGCGAGGTGAGGCGGGACGGCGGATCGCGGCGGCGGACGCGTCCACGAACTCCTCGACTCCGACTCCGACGCCGGTGCCGTCGCCGGAGTCGAGGAGTCCGGCGGCGCAGGCACGACCGGCCTGCTGGTGCGGGCCCACGCGATCGACCGCTCGCCTCGCCTGCGGCGCACCTCCGTGGTGCGATGGAAAGGGGCGACGGAGGTACAGAGTGATGATCCCACCAGCAGCGGAGCGCAAGAGTGGCGCGGCCTCGGTATCAGTCCGCCCGCTGGGTGAGGCGGACCTGGATCGGGCCGATGAGATCTGCAGGCTCGCCTTCGGGACCTTCCTGGGGGCCCCTGACCCTTTCGGAACCGTCGACTATGTCCGTACGCGCCGGGCGGCCGATCCGCGGGCGGCATTCGCGGCGACGGTCGACGAGGAACTAGTGGGATCGAACTTCGCCACCAGTTGGGGCAGCGTCGGGTTTTTCGGACCGCTGACCGTACGTCCGGACCTGTGGGACCAGGGCATCGGCAGGCGTCTGATGGAGCCGGTCATGGACTGCTTCGACGCCTGGGGGAACCGCCACCTCGGCCTGTTCACCTTCGCGCACAGTCCCAAGCATCTCGAGCTCTACCGCCGGTACGGCTTCTGGCCTCGATTCCTCACAGCCATCATGAAGAAGCAGGTCACAGACGGTGCCGCAGTCCCCGGCAGAGTGCTCTACGGCGAACTGCCCGCTGCCGAGCGGACTGACGCGCTGGGTCTCTGTCGCGCACTGACAGGAGCCGTGTACGAGGGCCTGAGCCTGGAACGCGAGATCGCGGCCGCGCACGCGCAGGGACTCGGTGACACCATCCTGCTCCCTGGCGCCGGCTCCGAGCTCGATGGCCTGGCCGTCTGCCACTGCGGAGCCGGGTCGGAGGCCGGCGCGGACGTGTGCTTCGTCAAATTCGGCGCCGTACGTCCCGGTCCGGAGGCCGCCGACCGGTTCGAGCGACTGCTCGACGCGTGCGAGCGGCTGGCCGCGGAGCGCGGGCTGGGCCAACTGGACGCCGGCGTGAACCTGGGCCGCCCGGATGCCTACCGGCGCATGATCGACCGTGGTTTCCGCACCTGGTTGCAGGGCGTGACCATGCACAGGCCCAACGAACCCGGGTACAGCCACCCCGACGCGTACGTGATCGACGACTGGCGCTGAGACCACCGCCGCGCTCGACTGGGCAGCAAGGCCACTGGGTGAACACCCTGCCGGAACAGTGCCAGTGCTGTGCCGAGGGCCTCGACGCGAAGCGGGACAGGCCCCGTTGCTGCGCCGCCGGCGACCGCTGCGAGCGCATCCCGTCCCGCCGCACAGTGCAGGACGCTCGCGCGGTCCTGCGGTCGGCCCCGACCAACGCCATGACGGAGGACCTGATCTCAAAGAACGTGGCGGGACTGGTCAGTTGGCCAAGCGGGCGGCCGGCGAGCTGTGGTCGGAGGCCACCCGCCGGGCACTGCGCAAGCTGGGCAAGCACCTTGGGAAGCAAGATCCGAAGTAGTTGCTCTACTTCGCTGCTGTACGGCATGTCAAAGCCCCGGTCGGGAATCCCGACCGGGGCTTCGAGCTGCGTGGACCTGAGGGGATTTGAACCCCTGGCCCCCTCGATGCGAACGAGGTGCGCTACCGGACTGCGCCACAGGCCCTTGCAACGAGTGAAACTCTAGCACCCCCGTCGGGCTGCTTGGAAATCCGTTCCCGGGCTCCGACCAGGGCGCCCTGTGGGTGCGGGACCGCTCACTCGTTCGCGGCCCGCGGCCGCTCCCCGTCCTCGTACTGGTCGAACAACGGCGTACGGCCCCGCTCCCGCGACCGCCGGGCCGACGCGGCGCGCCGCGCGTCACAGCGCTCGTCGTCCTCGGGCCTGGCCGCCTCCCCCGGCTCCTCACTCGCCGCGCCGGTCCCGGCGGCGTCGCCGCCGCCCCGGTCCCGTGCCGCGTCCGTCGCCTCCTGCTCCGGCGCGACGGAGCTCGACCGGGCCGAGCTCCAGGTGTCCGGTGCGCCGAGGTCCACATCGGTCGTGGCCCGCGGTGCGACCGGCGCGGTCACGTACGTCGGCAGCGGCACCGGCACCGGGTCCCAGCTGTCCCCGTGCCCCGGCCGCCGCTGCCGCTCACGCTGCTGGTCGATCCACTCCGCGTGGTCGGTCTGCTCGACGAGCGCCCTGCGGTCCGCGGCGAGCGCCAGCAGCCCGGGGTCGGTCTCGGGTTCGGGGCCCTCGTGCGGCTCCTCTGCGCCGGCGTCGGGGCCGCCGTCGGCCGACGCGGACGCCGAGGCGGAGGCCCGCCGGCGCGGCTGGCGCTCCCGCAGCCGCTGTGCGGCGACCTCGGCGCGTCTGCGGTCCATCTGGTAGGCGAAGCGGCGGCGCTCCTGGGAGCGCAGGTACGCGATGTACGCGCTGAGCAGCACGGCGGGCACGCCGGGCGCCCACAGGAACGCGAGCCCTCCGACGGCGGCGACGATCGCGCCCAGCGTGAACGCGAGGAAGAGCACCACGGTGGTGCGTCTACGGCGCGCGAGCACCTTCGTGCGCCGGGCACGCGCAGCGGCCGCCTGCTCGGAGGCGGTGATGGAGGCGGTGGTCGAGGCGGGCGTGGAGACGGCCGCGGAGGCGGCCGCGGGCGAGCGCCGCGCGTCGGGCCCGCGCGAGTGCGCCGACGCGGCAGCCGATTCGTGCCCGGGCTGGGGCGCGTGGTCGCGCACCGGCATGGCGTCCTGCTCCCGCGCGACCCTGGCCGCCTGCTCCCGCGCGGCCTTGACCGCCTGTTCGCGCGCGGTCCTGGCCGCCTGTTCCCGCGCCGCGTCCGGGCGTTCCCGCTCGTGCTCCTGTTCGCGCTCCTGGACCGTCGCCCTGGCCTGCGGGCGGTCCGGAGGCATGGCGAAGGCCCGGACGTCCACCGATTCGGTGACGGCGTCCGGAACTCCGGCGTCGGGCTCCGCCTCCTCGGCGGAGCGCGCCCGCAGGTCCTTGGCGTACCGGCGCTCCATGCCCGCCCGTCCGGACAGCAACCGGATGGCGGTGCTGAAGCGCTCCGTCGGACGGGCCTCGTTCAGCTCGTCCTGCCTACGGAGCCACATCGGCACCAAGTAGGCGGCCCAGGCCCCGACAATGACTGCGTAGATGAGGCCGCTGCTGCTCACGCCTCACACGGTAGAGGGGTTTACGTGAGGCCATCCGCCAATTGGGCCGGTGTGTCGCACGATCTGGCTGATATTTCGAGCTTTTTTTGTGACCCATGCGATCAGCAGGTCGCCGAAGCCACGAAATTCAAGGCCCGAAGAAGGCCCCGGACGGTCACCGGCCGATCATTTTCGAACACTTATTCAATTTCCCGGTCGGTGGGATTCCCCCGGCATGTTCTGCGCGTCCCGCGGGCCGCCACGAGCCCGCGCGCGTCGCCAGCGGCTCAGCAGGCCCTCGGGCACTTCCTCCGCGGTGAGCGCGAAGACGAGGTGGTCGCGCCAGGCCCCGTCGATGTGGAGATAACGCGGCCGCAGCCCCTCCTCACGGAATCCGAGTTTCTCCACGACCCGGCGGCTGGGCCCGTTCTCGGGGCGAATGCAGACCTCGATGCGGTGCAGCCCGACGGTGCGGAAACAGTGGTCCACCACGAGCGCCACGGCCGTCGGCATCACCCCGCGGCCGGCCACCGCCTCGTCCACCCAGTAGCCGACGTGCCCCGAGCACATGGATCCCCAGGTGATCCCGGCGACCGTCAACTGCCCCACGAGCCGCCCCTGGTACTCGATGACGAACGGCAGCATCCGTCCCGCGTTCGCCTCGGAGCGCAGATGCCGGACCATCTGGCGGTAGGTCGGCCGGTGCGCGATCGGCCCGGTCGGCGCGGGCGGCGGGATCGTCGCCTCCCAGGGGCGCAGCCAGTCCCGGTTGCGCCGGTTGACTTCGCGCCACGCCCGCTGGTCACGCAGCTTTATCGGCCGCAGGACGACATCGCCCTCCGCGAGTTCCACGGGCCAGGACGGGCTGTTCAGCGCGCACCCCCACTGCCGGCGCCGGGTCTGGGGTGGTCGCCGCCGCGAAGCTGGTCGACGGCGTGCACCAGCAGGGGCTCCAGGACGGCCAGCCCGTCCTTCACCCCGCCGGCGGAACCCGGCAGATTGACGATCAGGGTGCCCCGCGCCACTCCGGCCAGGCCCCGGGAGAGCGCCGCGGTCGGCACCTTCTCCCGGCCGAACGCCCGGATGGCCTCCGCGATGCCCGGCACCTCGTACTCGATCACCGCGCGGGTCGCCTCGGGCGTGCGGTCGGTGGGTGAGATCCCGGTGCCGCCGGTGGTGACGACGACGTCGTACCCGGCCTCCACGGCGGCGCGCAGGGCGGCCTCGACGGGGGCGCCGTCCGGGACGACCTGGGGGCCGTCGACCGCGAACCCGAACCTCTTGAGACCGTCGGCGATCAACGGGCCGCCCTTGTCCTGGTAGGCGCCGGCGGCGGCCCGGTTGGACGCCGTGACGACCAGCGCGCTGTACGGAGCGACCAGCGCCCCGCCGATCGACGCGTCAAGTGTCATGCCCGGCTCCAGTCGCCCGACTTGCCGCCCGTCTTCTCCTCGACCCGCACGTCCGTGATGACCGCTCCCTTGTCGACCGCCTTCACCATGTCGATCACGGTGAGCGCGGCGACGGAGACCGCGGTGAGGGCCTCCATCTCGACGCCCGTGCGGTCCGTCGTCTTCACGGTGGCGCTGATCTCCACGGCGTCGTCCGCGACCGACAGGTCCAGTTTCACACCGGACACCGCCAGGGGGTGACACAGCGGGATCAGGTCCGGGGTGCGTTTGGCGCCCATGATCCCGGCGATCCGCGCGGTGGCCAGCGCGTCGCCCTTGGGGACCCCCTCACCGCGCAGCAGCTCGACCACGCGGGGCGAGACGAGGACGCGTCCGCTGGCGCGCGCGGTGCGTGCGGTCACGTCCTTGCCGGATACGTCGACCATGCGGGCGGCGCCCGCGTCGTCGAGGTGCGTCAGTCGGTCCTGCGTACTCATGCTCGTGTGCCGCTCCCGGTCCGGGCCCGCGCGGTGCGGCGCACGGGCCTGTTGTGCGCGACACGGTACCCCCAAGTCGGGGCGTGCAGCGGACCAGGATCGGCCTGCGGACGGGCACGCGCGTGTGGGCTCAGCCGAGCAGGACGACCTCGACCTCGGTGCCCGGCTCGACGGACTCCACGTCCTCGGGGACAACGATCAGCGCGTCGGCGTGCGCGAGGGCGGCGACCAGGTGCGAGCCGGCGCCGCCGACGGGGCGCACGGTGCCGTCGGCGTACGTGGCACGCAGGAACTGCCGGCGCCCCTTCGGCGAGGTCAGCGCCGTGTCGGCGGTCAGCGTCGCGCGCGTGGTGGGCCGGTGGACGTCCTGGAGCCCCATCAGGGTGCGGATCGCGGGCCGCGCGAACAGCTCGAAGGAGACGTACGACGACACCGGGTTGCCGGGCAGGGCCAGCAGGGGGATGTGGTCGGGGCCGATGGAGCCGAAGCCCTGGGGCTTGCCCGGCTGCATGGCGATCCGGCGGAACTCGATCCCGCTGCCGGCCTCGTCCTCGTCCCCGACGTGCGACAGCGCCTCCTTGACCACGTCGTACGCGCCGACGCTGACGCCGCCCGTGGTGACGACCAGGTCGGCGCGGACGAGCTGGTCCTCGATGGTGGAGCGGAGGGTCTCGGCATCGTCGGCGACCGCGCCGACCCGGTAGGCGATGGCTCCGGCGTCCCGGGCGGCCGCGGTGAGGGCGAAGCTGTTGGAGTCGTAGATCTGGCCGCTGCCCAGTTCCTCGCCGGGCTGGACGAGCTCGCTGCCGGTGGACAGGACGACCACGCGCGGGCGCGGGCGCACACGGACCGTGCCGCGTCCGATGGCGGCGAGCAGGGCGATCTGCGGCGGGCCGAGCACCGTACCCGCCTCGAGGGCGCGGTCCCCGGCCTTCACGTCGCTTCCCTTCGCGCGCACGTGCGCGCGAGCCTCGGCGGGCCGGTGGACGCGCACGTGCCCCGTGGCCTGCTCCGGGGCGAGGCTGCGGGCGCGCATCCCGTCGACCGGGCCCTCGCCGAGCCCCCCGTCGGTCCACTCCACGGGGACGACGGCCTCGGCGCCGGGCGGCAGCGGGGCGCCGGTCATGATCCGGGCGGCCTGTCCCGGCCCCACCCGGAGCAGGTCGGCGGCCTGCCCGGCCGCCACGTCCCCGACGACCTCCAGGACCGCCGGGAACTCCTCGCTCGCGCCCACGACATCCGCGACCCGCACCGCGTACCCGTCCATCGAGCTGTTGTCGAACGGCGGCAGCGAGACCGGCACCGTGACGTCCTCGACCAGGACGCAGCCCTGGGCGTCGGGCAGTTGCAGCTCGATGGGTTCCAGGGGGCGGACGGTGGCGAGGATGTCCTCCAGGTGCTCCTCCACCGACCAGAGGGGGTCCTGGCCGGCGGGGCGGGGCGCGGCGGTGCTCAAAGTTGCTGCATCTCCTCGGTGACGTAACGGCGAAGCCAGGACCGGAAGTCCGGACCCAGATCCTCACGTTCGCACGCGAGTCTGACAATGGCACGCAGATAGTCGCCGCGGTCGCCGGTGTCATAGCGGCGGCCCTTGAAGACGACGCCGTGCACCGGGCCGCCGACCTTCTCGTCCTGCGCGAGCTGCTGGAGGGCGTCGGTGAGCTGGATCTCGCCGCCCCGGCCCGGCTCGGTCTGGCGCAGCACGCCGAACACGCCCGGGTCGAGGACGTAGCGTCCGATGATGGCGTAGCTCGACGGGGCGTCCGCCGGGTCCGGCTTCTCCACCAGGCCGGTCACCTTGACCACGTCGCCGTCCGCGGTGCTCTCGACGGCGGCGCAGCCGTAGAGGTGGATCTGCTCGGGGGCGACCTCCATGAGCGCGACGACGCTGCCGCCGTGCTGCTCCCGCACCTCGATCATCCGCCGCAGCAGCGGGTCGCGGGGGTCGATCAGGTCGTCGCCCAGCAGGACGGCGAACGGCTCCTGCCCGACGTGCGGAGCCGCGCACAGGACGGCGTGCCCGAGGCCCTTGGGGTCACCCTGTCGCACGTAGTGCATGGTCGCGAGGTCGCTGGACTGCTGGACCTTGGCGAGCCGCTGGGCGTCGCCCTTCTTCTGCAGTGCCGACTCGAGCTCGTAGTTGCGGTCGAAGTGGTCCTCGAGGGGACGCTTGTTGCGGCCCGTGACCATGAGGACGTCGTCGAGACCCGCGGAGACGGCCTCCTCGACCACGTACTGGATCGCGGGCTTGTCCACGACCGGCAGCATCTCCTTGGGAGTGGCCTTGGTCGCCGGCAGGAACCGGGTGCCGAGGCCGGCCGCTGGGATGACAGCCTTGCTGATCCTGGGGTGCGACTGAGTCATGTCGGCAACCTTATCCGGTGGATTTGAGAGGAATCTGTAGCTCCGGTTAATTCGTGATCATATGAACGTATGGGAAAAGTGCGGGAGCGACACATGAGGCACCTCAAAGGCGGACCCGAGCCTGACAAACATATGTTGCGGCGAGAGCTCCTCGCGGTGAGAAACGGGTTGACGACGGATGACGTGCGAGAGGCGGCCACCGGGCTGGCCCAGCACGCCCTGCAACTCCCGGAGTTGGCCCACGCGCGGACGGTCGCGGCGTACGTCTCCGTGGGGAGCGAGCCCGGAACGCTCGCGCTGCTGGACGCGCTGCGCGAGCGGGGGGTGCGCGTCCTGCTCCCCGCCCTGTTGCCCGACAACGATCTCGACTGGGGCGCCTACGCCGGTGAGGGCTCCCTCGCGCGGATCCAACACGGCGGGAGGATGGCCCTCTTCGAGCCCGTGGGCGAGCGCCTGGGCCCCGACGCCGTGACGGACGCCGACGTGGTCCTGCTGCCGGGCCTCGCCGTCGACGCGCGGGGCATGCGCCTGGGGCGCGGCGGCGGCTCCTACGACCGTGTGCTGGCGCGACTGGAGCGCGCCGGCGCGCGCCCCACGCTGGTGGTGCTGCTGTACGACGCCGAGGTCGTGGAGCGCGTCCCGGAGGAGGCCCACGACCGGCCTGTGCACGCCGTGGTGACACCGTCGGGGGTGCGCCGCTTCAGCTGAGGCCGGCCGGAACGAGCCCGTGGACCTCATGAAAACCCCTGGACCTCACGGGAAGGGAAACCGTGGCCTCATGGAAAGGGAAACCCGTGGCCTCACGGAAAGGGGCCCTCCACGCGCGCGTGGAGGGCCCCTTTCACCGGCTCACGGCTTGAGCACGAGGGTGTCGCTGGTGTTCTTGTCGACCGCCTTCCGCGAGAAGGACCAGTCGAGCAGTTCACCCTTGGCCCACTTGTCGGTCTGGTCGGTGTAGTGGGCGCTGAAGGCGTGCCCGGAGGCACCGGTCAGATTGATCCACTTCGACTTGTCGAGGTCGTCGAGGTTGACCACCATCCGCATCGACGGCACCCAGACGACGTCGTAGCCGCCGGCGGCGTTCCAGCCGGCCGCGTTGACCGCCGCCTCACCGCCGCTGAGCTTCCACGGGCCGCGGTTGAGGATGTACTGAAGGTAGCCGGGGCCGCTGGTGCCCAGGGTGTTGTTCTTCAGGAACAGCCGGTGCAGCCGACCCCAGCTCCAGGTGTCGATGTCCTTGCCGAGCTTGGCGGTCAGCTCCCAGCGGGCGTCGATCATGGCACGCGCGAACAGCTTGTCGCGGTTGTGGTCGGCGCCGGGGCGCGTGCCCGTCGCGGGCGTCGTCCACCAGTCGCTGTCCGGCTTCTGCATGAGCTCGCGCACGACCTCGAACCAGCGGTCGCCGCCGTCCGGCTGCGCCTGGGTGCCATCGCGCTGGCCGCACTCGCGGACCTTGCCGGTGTCGTCGACGGGGCCGGTGCTGTTGACCGGTTCGACCCACAGGCACTGGCCCTTGACCCGCAGCTCCTTGGGCAGCTTGTTGCCGAAGGCCAGCTTGAGGATGTTGCGCCACACCGCGTTGAAGTAGGCGGCCGCGGCCGAGTCGGCGTCCTGCGTGTAGCCCCAGCCCCGCAGCAGGTCCTGCGCCTCGCGGACGTCCGGGTCGTCCAGGTTGATCTTCAGCAGCGCCGGCACCAGCATCCGTGCCATCTGGCTGTCGCTGTCCAGCTGCATCTGGCGCATGTCGTCCGTGGAGATCTTGCCGCCGCCCTTGATCTTCAGCTTGATCAGGTCGGTGATGCGCTGGCTGCGGGTGCCGTAGCCCCAGTCCGTGGTGAGCGTGTAGGGGTACTTGTCCGGGTCTATCACCGCCTGGTTGGCGGCGACGATGTAGCCGCGCTCCGGGTCGTACTCGTAGGGCAGCTCGTCGAAGTCGATGTAGCCGGTCCACTTGTACTTCGACAGCCAGCCCGGCGCCGGGATCGAGCCGTCGAGGCCCTTCGCGCGCGTGGGGATCTTTCCGGGCAGCTGGTAGCCGATGTGGTTCTCGGTGTCCGCGTAGACCAGGTTCTGCGAGGGCACGTCGAAAAGCTCGGCCGCGGCCCGGAAGTCGTCCCAGTCGGCCGCCCTGTTCATGGCGAAGACGGCGTCCATGCTGGTGCCGGGCTCCAGCGCGGTCCACTTCAGCGCGACGGCGTAGCCGTCACCGCGGTCGGGGGCCGCGGTGTCGACGGTCGCCTTCCTGCCGACCTTCACGAGTTCGTCGTCGCGGTCCGACAGCAGGGGCATCCCGTCCTCGGTCTGCCGTACGACGATCTTCTTGGACGTGCCGCCCGCGACCTTGATCGTCTCCTCGCGCGTGGTGAAGGGCTTCACCTTGCCGTCGTACTGGTAACCGTCGCCGGAGAGCTTCTCCAGGTAGAGGTCGGTGACGTCGACGCCGGAGTTGGTCATGCCCCAGGAGATGTTCTGGTTGTGGCCGATTATCACGCCGGGCATGCCCGCGAAGGTGTAGCCGGAGACGTCGTACTGGCACGTGCTGGAGACGGTGCGGCAGTGCAGGCCCATCTGGTACCAGACGGACGGCAGCGAGGCCGACAGGTGCGGGTCGTTGGCCAGCAGCGGCTTGCCGGTGATCGTGTGCTCCCCGGCGACGACCCAGGAGTTGGAGCCGATGCCGTTGCCGTTCACGCCGACGGCCGTGGGCAGGTCGTCCAGGACGTCGTAGAGGCCCGAGAGCTGGCTCTGGAGGGCCGAACCGTCGGTGCCCGAGGAGGTGCCCGCGGAGGTGCCCGAGGACGTGTCCGTGCCGTCCGCCGTGCCGTCCGCGGAGGTGCCGTCGGATTCGCCCGAGTCGCCCTGCTCGAACGTCCCGGCCGACTCGTCGTACCGGCCGTCCTGGACGATCGCCTGGTTGCGGTCGTACGGGTACTCGGGGTAGAGGTCCTTGATCTGCTGGGGGCCGAGTCGGCTGGTCAGCAGGGCGCGGTCGATCTCGTCCTGCATGTTGCCGCGCAGGTCCCAGGCCATCGCCTTCAGCCAGGAGACCGAGTCGACCGGGGTCCACTCGGCGGGCTTGTAGTCGTTGGTGAACCCGAGGGCCGCGTACTCCAGCGAGATGTCCTCGGCGCCCTTGCCGCGCAGGTAGGCGTTGACTCCCTTGGCGTACGCCTGGAGGTACTTCTTCGTGGCGGCCGACAGCTCGGTGTCGTACTCCTGCTTGGCGACGCGGTCCCAGCCCAGGGTGCGCAGGAACTCGTCGTTGTCGACCTGGCCCTTGCCGAACATCTCCGACAGGCGCCCGGACGTCATGTGCCGGCGCACGTCCATCTCGTAGAACCGGTCCTGCGCCTGGACGTAGCCCTGCGCCATGAACAGGTCCTCGTCGGAGGAGGCGTAGACCTGCGGGATGCCGTTGCCGTCCCGCTTCACGTCGACCGGTCCCGAGAGGCCCTCGAGCGTGATCGAACCCTTGGTCTGCGGGAAGGAGGCACGGACGGTACTGACGGACCAGAAGGCGCCGTAGGCGATGCCGCCGATGAGCGCCAGCACCAGTACGAGCACGATCAGACGGGCTTTGCGCCCCTTCTTCCTGCCGGACTTGCCGGGCTTGTCACCCGTTGTGGCGGTGGTGTTGGGGGGCATCGCTGTCCTTGCTGTCCTAACGCGAGCGGCAGGCGGTCCTGGAGTGCTGGAGCAACCATAGGCGCAGGGGTCCGCGGCACTTGACGCGGAGTCGGCAACCAGCACGGAGGGAGCTTCGATCTTGCCTCGGTGAACGTCAAGAAATCGTCAAGAGTTAGGTAAGGTAACGAAGTAGTTGGGTGCGGAGTGTGCCGCTTCGTGTCCCATGTACATGTGCACCCGCGCGCGCGGAGCGTGCGCCAGGAAAAGGGAACCGCCGCTGACTGTCCACCACCTCAACCAGCTCCTGCTCGTCTGCTCGCTCGTCCTGCTCGTCGCCGTCGCGGCGGTCCGGATCTCCTCGCGCAGCGGGCTCCCCAGCCTGCTCGTCTACCTGGGCATCGGCGTCCTCATGGGCCAGGACGGCATCGGCGACATCCACTTCGACAACGCCGAACTGACCCAGGTCATCGGATACGCGGCCCTGGTGGTGATCCTGGCCGAGGGCGGCCTGGGCACGAAGTGGAAGGAGGTCAGGCCGGTCCTGCCGGCCGCCTCCACGCTGGCGCTGGCCGGGGTCGCGGTGAGCGTCGGAGTCACGGCGGCGAGCGCGCACTACCTGGTCGGGCTGGAGTGGCGGCAGGCGCTCATCGTCGGCGCGGTGGTGTCCTCGACGGACGCGGCGGCGGTCTTCTCCGTCCTGCGCAAGATCCCCCTGCCCGCGCGCGTGACGGGCACACTGGAGGCCGAGTCCGGCTTCAACGACGCCCCCGTGGTCATCCTGGTCGTCGCCTTCTCCGCCGCGGGCCCCGTCGAGCACTGGTACCTGCTGCTGGGCGAGATCGCGCTGGAGCTGGCCATCGGCGCCGCCGTCGGCCTCGCGGTGGGCTGGCTGGGCTCCTGGGGCCTGCGCCACGTCGCGCTGCCCGCCTCCGGCCTCTACCCGATCGCCGTCATGGCCATCGCGGTCACGGCGTACGCGGCGGGCGCGCTGGCACACGGCAGCGGCTTCCTGGCCGTCTACCTGGCGTCCATGATCATGGGCAACGCGAAGCTGCCGCACTGGCCCGCCACGCGCGGGTTCGCCGACGGGCTCGGCTGGATCGCCCAGATCGGCATGTTCGTCCTGCTCGGCCTGCTGGTCACCCCGCACGAGCTGATCGAGGACGTGTGGCCCGCGCTCGTCATCGGACTGGTGCTGACCATGGTGGCGCGCCCGCTCAGCGTCGTGCTCTGCCTGACGCCGTTCCGGGTGTCGTGGCAGGAGCAGACGCTGATGTCCTGGGCCGGACTGCGCGGAGCCGTACCGATCATCCTGGCCACGATCCCCATGGTGGAGGGCGTCGAGGCCAGCCGCCGGATCTTCAACATCGTCTTCATCCTGGTCGTCGCCTACACCCTGATCCAGGGACCGACGCTCCCCTGGCTGGCCCGCAGGCTCCACCTGGGCAAGGACACCGAGGCCGCCGACCTCGGCATCGAGTCGGCGCCCCTGGAGCGGCTGCGCGGACACCTGCTGTCCGTCGCGATCCCCGAGGGCTCGAAGATGCACGGCGTCGAGATCAACGAGCTGCGCCTGCCCGCGGGGGCCGCCGTCACCCTCGTCGTCCGCGACGGCACCTCGTTCGTCCCGCTGCCGACGACGGTGCTGCGGCGCGGCGACGAACTCCTCGTCGTCGCCACCGACCCCGTGCGCGACGCGGCCGAACGACGCCTGCGCGCCGTGGGACGCGGCGGCAAGCTGGCCGGCTGGCTCGGCATGAACGGCAACGGGCGTTAAGTGCGTGTTTCCTACCGTTCACACGGCCCTCATTCACAGGTGACCGGCCCCGTGGTGCTCGTTTTCACAGGCCCAGTGGGTGGCGATCCCTGTACGATGAAGGCGCACGTTGATCGAACCAACTCTGCCTGACGCAGAGCTGGCGCGACCGTATGGCGGCCGCGACGCCCCCGCAGTGGGCGCCGGTATCTACCGCAGTACGCGCAAGAGGACAGCTCTCGGCGCCCCCGGACGACGCACCAAGGGGCCGCGCTACCAGGCGGCAGAAAGGCACGGGCCGTGGCGTCCACGGTCACCTCCGAGCCGGCGAAGGAATCGCCGGCGTCCTCCCGCCCGGGATACGGGCAGCTGCTGCGCACCCGCGGCGCATGGACGTTCCTGCTGCCCGGCTTCGCGGCGCGCCAGCCGTTCGCGATGCTCACCCTCTCCATCGTGCTGCTCGTGCAGCACACCACCGGCTCCTACGGCGCGGCGGGCGCCGCCGCGGCCGTCACCGGCGTCTCCATGGCACTGTGCGCGCCCTACAGCGGGCGTCTCGCGGACCGCTACGGTCAGCGGGCGGTGCTGATCCCCGGCGTGCTCCTGCACGCGCTGTCGGGTCTCACCCTCACGGCCCTCGCACTGGCCGACGCCCCCCTGTGGGCGCTGTTCGCGGCGGCCGTGCCCACGGGCGCCTCGGTCCCGCAGATCGGGCCGATGGTCCGCGCCCGCTGGGGCGTGGCGCTCAAGGGCTCGCCCCTGATGACCACCGCGGCGGCCTTCGAGTCTGTCACCGACGAGCTGACCTTCGTCGTCGGCCCGCTGCTGGCGACCGCCCTGTGCACCACCGTGAACCCGGCCGCCGGCCTGGTGACCGAGGCCTCGCTGACCCTGCTCGGCGGCCTGCTGTTCGCGGCACGGAAGAGCACACAGCCGCCCGTCGCCGGCGCCGGGCACGCGCGCGTGGAGCGCACCTCGGCCCTGAGCGTCCCCGGCGTGCGCGTGCTGATCGTGACGTTCCTGGGCATCGGCTCCGTCTTCGGCGGCATGCAGGTGTCGCTGGCCGCGTTCACCGAGTCGATCGGCGAGCCCGGTCTGAACGGCGTCCTGTACGGGACGTTCGCCGCGGGCAACATGATCTCCGGCCTGGTCTGCGGCGCCATCGCCTGGAAGGCGGCCCCGCAGCACCGCCTCGTCGCCGGGTACGCCGCGCTGGCGCTGGCAGCCTCCGGCCTGTGGGCCGCCCACTCGGTGCTCGTCCTGGCCGGCCTCGGCCTCCTGGTCGGCATGTGCATCGCGCCCGCGCTGATCACCGGCTACACGCTGGTCGAGAGCCTGGTCCCGGCCGGGGCGCGGACCGAGGCGTTCACCTGGCTGACCGGCGCGGTGGCGCTCGGCCAGGCGGCGGCCGTGACGGTCGCCGGACAACTGGAGGACCGCCTCTGGGGCGGCGCCGGGTTCCTGGTGCCGATGGGCGGCACCGTCCTGGCCCTGGCGACCCTGGTGGCCCTGCGCTCCCGGCTGATGGCGGGGTCCCGAGGCCGTACCGTCGCACGTGGCGTCGGTCACCGCGTGCCGGTGGCAGTGGACTGATGCTCCGGAATACGTCAGTATGGATCGTCGTTAGCACTCATTGAGTGAGAGTGCCAGGAGGAAGACAGTGCCGACCTACCAGTACCAGTGCACCGAGTGCGGCGAGGGCCTCGAGGCGGTGCAGAAGTTCACCGACGACGCCCTGACCGAGTGCCCCAGCTGCGGTGGCCGCCTCAAGAAGGTGTTCTCCGCGGTCGGCATCGTCTTCAAGGGCTCCGGCTTCTACCGCAACGACAGCCGCGGCTCCTCGTCAAGCAGCTCGCCGGCGTCGTCCTCGTCGTCGACGTCCTCGTCTGCTTCGTCGGCCTCGACCTCGTCGTCGTCCTCGTCGTCCTCGGACACGAAGTCGTCGAGCTCCAGCACCTCGGCCGGCACCTCCGCCGCGTAAGGCTCTTTCCCGGGACCCCGACGTCGTACGACGTCGGGGTCCCGGTGTCGTACGACGCCGGGGTCCTCGGCGTCGCGGAGTGTCCTCCCGCCTTCGCGAAGCCGGGACCAGCGCGTGTTCGATTCCGGCTACTGTGCTGGTCATGGCGAACGCAGAGATCGGCGTAATCGGCGGCTCGGGCTTCTACTCGTTCCTCGACGACGTGACCGAGATCCAGGTGGACACCCCGTACGGACCGCCCAGCGACTCCCTCTTCCTCGGCGAGATCGCCGGCCGGCGGGTGGCCTTCCTGCCCCGGCACGGACGCGGCCACCATCTGCCGCCCCACCGCATCAACTACCGGGCCAACCTGTGGGCTCTGCGCTCGGTCGGGGTGCGGCAGGTCCTCGGACCGTGCGCGGTGGGCGGCCTGCGTCCCGAGTACGGGCCCGGCACGCTGCTCGTGCCGGATCAGCTGGTCGACCGGACGAAGTCACGGGCCGGGACGTACTTCGACGGGCTGCCGCTGCCCGACGGTTCACTGCCCAACGTGGTGCACGTGTCGCTGGCCGACCCCTACTGCCCCGCCGGGCGCGCGGCAGCGCTGAAGGCGGCGCGCGGCCGGGACTGGGAGCCGGTGGACGGCGGGACGCTGGTCGTGATCGAGGGCCCGCGGTTCTCGACCCGTGCCGAATCGCTGTGGCACCAGGCCCAGGGCTGGTCGGTGGTGGGCATGACGGGCCACCCGGAGGCGGCGCTCGCCCGCGAACTGGAGTTGTGCTACGCGTCGTTGACGCTGGTCACCGACCTGGACGCGGGCGCCGAGACCGGCGAGGGCGTCTCGCACGAGGAGGTGCTGCGGGTGTTCTCGGCCAACGTCGACCGGCTGCGGGGCGTGCTCTTCGACGCGGTGGCCGCACTGCCCACGACGGCTGAACGGGACTGCCTGTGCACGAACGCGCTGGGCGGGATGGATCCGGGGTTCGCCCTGCCGTAACGGGGGCCGGAGGTGGGGGCGCGGGGATGGGGGCGCCGGGATGGCGGCGCGGGGATGGCGATGCCGGGAGGGGATGCGGAGCTGGGGTGCCGACGGGTGCCGAGACGGGATTCGGAGGAGATGCGGGTTCGGAGGAGATGCGGGTTCGGAGATGAGGGTTAGGAGGCGGAACTCATCATTCGGGTGAGGGAGTTGTCCACAACCTGTTGGTAGTCCACCTGCTCCTGCGGGCGGCGGCGAGAAGGCCCATCGTGGCTTCGCAAGCCGATCCCTCGTCGCAGGTGGTGACTCCGTGCCTCCCTCTCCCCCGCCCATCCCGTCCACTCCTTCCGTCTTTCGCCCTTCTGCCTCTCGCCCTTCCGCCTCTCGCCCTTCCGTCTCTCCCTTCGTCTTCCCGTCCGCCCCGCGTCCGCCGGGCGCGGACGTCCCGGCCACGTGCGAGGTGCCGCCGTTCGCTCCCGTGCGCGTACGCGGCGGGCGGTATCGGCTGCGGCGGCTCGTCCGCAGCCGCAGGCGTGCCCTGGCACTCGGCCTCGTCGTCACCGCTGCCGCGTTCGTGGCGGCCGGACGGGGACCGGGGGACGCCGACCGTGCCCGCGGGCACCCCGGTGAGGACACCCAGGCCCAGGCGCGCGCAGGGTCGTCGACAGGCGATCCCGTACGCCGACGCCCCGCAGTCGAGACCGTCGAGGCGCCGGTGCGGATCACCGACGCGGCCACCGTACGGCTGTTGCGGCCCGGTGACCGGGTCGACGTCATCGCCGCCGAGCAGACGGCCACGGGCGGCGAGGCCCATGTCGTCGCGCGCAGGGCGCTCGTGACGAGGGTGCCGGAACCGCTGGACGGGACGCTCACGGCGACCGCCTCGGGCGGCACGGGCGGCTCGGACGGGATGGACGGCATGGACGGCACGAGCGGCATGGACCACCTGGCCGGTGCGGTCGACGGGGGCGCGCTGGTCGTGCTGTCGGTGCCCCGGTCGACCGCCGCACGCCTGGTGGGAGCCGGTGCGACGGGCCGTCTGGCGGTGACCCTATGGTGAGCTTCGTTGTCCGCTTCCTGCGCGGCGTGCTGTCGAGTCCCTGGGTCGGGCTGTCCACTCGGACGCCTCGGTCTCGCCCCGACGTAGGTTGCGGAACTGTCCGTTCCACCACCTGCGCATGCGAGGAGTGTCCCCGAGGTGAGCGAGAACAAGAAGGAACCGAGCGTCTTGCAGGGCTTCAAGGCCTTCCTGATGCGCGGGAACGTCGTCGATCTGGCAGTCGCGGTGGTGATCGGCGCGGCCTTCACGAACATCGTCAACGCGGTGGTGAAGGGAATCATCAACCCGCTGGTCGGCGCGTTCGGCACCAAGAACCTGGACAGCTACAGCTCCTGCCTCAAAGGTCCCTGCACCGGCACGGGCGACGCCGCGACGGGTGTCCGGATCCTGTGGGGCTCCGTCCTGGGCGCCACGCTCACCTTCGTGATCACCGCGGCGGTGGTCTATTTCCTGATGGTGCTGCCCATGTCCAGGTACCTGGCGAGGCAGGAGGAGCGCCGGAAGGCGCGGGAGGGCGCGCACGAGGTCATCGAGGTGACCGAGCTGGAGGTGCTCAAGGAGATCCGCGACGCGCTGGTCGCCCAGCGGGGCGCGGGTCACAACGAGCCGTAACGGGCCCTCTCCGGACCGCCCTGCGGGCGGCGCGGGTTCAGCCGCCTCTTGCGCGATGGCTTCTGCCGCCTCTTCCCCGACGGGTGCTGCCGCCTCTTGCCCGACGGATTCTGCCGCCTCTTGGCCGGCAGGTTCAGAGGTGGTGGGGCGGCTTCTCGTCGAGGAAGCGCTTGAGGTCGGCCGCGCTGTCGGCGCCGGCCGCCGGACGCTCGCCCCACCCGCTGTCCGTGTCGTCCGAGGACTGCTGGTCCAACGGGTCGTCGAAGATCAGCGCGGCCTTCGGCTCACGCGGCTCGGGGGCGGAGGGGGTACTCATGCCTCCAGGGTACGGCCCCCGCGGGTACGGCCCCGGGGGCGCCGGCCACGGCGTCGACCACGGCGTCGACCCCGGGGCCGACGCCGCCGGGGCTCCCCCGATCGCCGCCCGAAGGGCCCGGCGGTGGCCGGACGCCAGCCCATGCCCAGGGTCTGACCTGGGATTCCCGTGCACTGTCCGGCAAGGTTTCCCGGCGGTCATCTGCTGTGCTGGGACCCATGACGAGCAGCCCCACTCCCCCACCCTCCTCCACTCCCCCGCCCTCCCCCTCCGGCACGCCCGCCCACGCGAGACCCGTACGCAGACTCACCGCGCGCGGGCGCGCAGATGTCCACCGGGCCGCCACGCCGCTCGAGCTCTTCTTCGACCTCTGCTTCGTCGTGGCCGTCGCCCAGGCGGGCATCCAACTGGTGCACTCCGTGGCGGAGTCCCACACGGGCGAGGGGCTCATCAACTACGCGATGGTCTTCTTCGCCATCTGGTGGGCGTGGATGAACTTCACGTGGTTCGCCTCGGCGTACGACAACGACGACGTCCTCTACCGGGTCGTCACGCTGATCCAGATCGCCGGCGTCCTGGTCCTCGCGGCGGGGGTGTCCCCGGCGTTCGAGGAGCACGACTTCCTGGCCGTCTGGCTGGGCTACCTCATCATGCGGTTCGCCATGACCGCGCAGTGGCTGCGTGCCGCGCGGTCGAGCGAGGGCCCGGAGAGGGCCATGGCACTGCGGTACGCCGGTGGTGTCGTGCTCTGCCAGATCGGCTGGGTGGGGCTGTTGCTCCTGCCCGAGGGCGGCAGGGCGTGGCTGTTCCTGGTGATGGCCCTGCTGGAGATGTGCGTGCCGGTCTACGCCGAGAAGGACCGCCCGACCGCCTGGCACCCGCACCACATCGCGGAGCGCTACGGGCTGTTCACGATCATCGTGCTCGGCGAGACGATCGCCGCGGCCACGGTCGCCGTGAAGTCCGGCTTCGAGGAGAACCAGGCGCTGGACGAGCTGCTGCCGATCGCCGCGGGCGGGCTGCTGATCATCTTCGCCGCCTGGTGGATCTACTTCGTGGTGCCGATCCACGGGCATCTGCGCTCCAGCCGGGAGGCGTTCGTGTGGGGCTACGGCCACTACGTCGTCTTCGCTTCGGCGGCGGCGATCGGCGCGGGCCTGGAGGTGGCCGTCGAGCAGGCGGTCGGCAAGGCGCATCTGTCCACGCTCGCCGCGTCGGCGGCGGTGACCCTGCCGACGGCGCTGTACCTGCTCACCGTGTGGGCGCTGCACGCGCGCCACTTCAAGGTGGGCCTGACCCAGCAGCTCGTCCTGCCGGTCACCGCGCTGCTGGTGATCTGCTGCACCTTCCTGGGCGAGTGGGCCGTCCTCGCGGCCGGCCTGGTGTCGGCACTGTCGGTGGCGACCGGGACGACGCTGACGGCGCGCCGGGCCGCACGTGCGAGCGCGCAGCGGGCTTCGGACGCGGCGGGGTAAGTCCCGCCGGCCGCGCGGCGCGCTGGGTGAGACTGGCTGCCATGACAGTTGACGCTCTGACGGACGTCCCCGGTGTGCGGGTGGGCCACGCCACGCGCACCGGCGACGGTTGGCTCACCGGCACCACGGTCGTCCTCGCGCCGGAGGGCGGGGCGGTCGCCGCCGTGGACGTGCGGGGCGGCGGCCCCGGCACGAAGGAGACCGACGCCCTCGACCCGCGCAACGTGGTGCAGCGGATCGACGCGATCGTGCTGACCGGTGGCAGCGCCTACGGGCTCGACGCGGCGTCCGGGGTGATGGCCTGGCTGGAGGAGCGGGGGCGCGGGGTGCCGGTCGGTCCGGCTCCGGCGCACGTCGTGCCGGTGGTGCCGGCCGCCTGCGTCTTCGACCTGGGCCGCGGTGGCGACTTCCGGGCCCGCCCGGACGCGGCCACCGGCCGGGCGGCGGTCGAGGCGGCCGCGGCGAGCGAGCCCGGCGCGCGCGTGCCGGAGGGCTGCGTGGGCGCCGGGACGGGCGCCGCGGTCGGGGCGATGAAGGGCGGGGTGGGCACCGCCGCCACGGTGCTCGACTCCGGGATCACGGTGGCCGCGCTGGTCGTGGCGAACGCGGTGGGGTCGGTGACGGATCCCGGCACGGGAGTGCTGTACGGGGAGATGTTCCAGGGGCGTGTGGAGTACCCGGAGGCGCGCGTGCACGACAGCGCCCTCCGGCGCCTGGCGGAGAGCGCCGCGAAGAACGCGCCCGCTCCTCTCAACACGACGCTCGCGGTGGTGGCAACCGACGCGGACCTGACGAAGGCGCAGGCGCAGAAGCTGGCGGGCACCGCGCACGACGGCATCGCACGCGCGGTACGGCCGGTGCACCTGCTTCACGACGGGGACACGGTGTTCGCGCTGGCGACGGGCACTCGCCCGCTCACCCCCGAGCACCCGCTGGCGCTGAACGACGTCCTCGCGGCGGGCGCGGACCTGGTGACCCGCGCGATCGTACGGGCCGTGCGCGCCGCGGAGTCGGTGGAGGCCGTGGGCGGGGTGTGGCCGTCGTA
The DNA here is from genome assembly GCF_043080745.1 of Streptomyces sp. NPDC014995. NCBI lineage: Bacteria > Bacillati > Actinomycetota > Actinomycetes > Kitasatosporales > Streptomycetaceae > Streptomyces > Streptomyces sp. NPDC014995. The sequence continues at coordinate 29,438 of NZ_JBIBVX010000015.1, read as the reverse complement.
CACGGAGTTGTACGGCGGGAGATAGCGGCCGCGAGCGGGCACCGCGTGGGTGATTGCCCCGGTTCCGCCAGGTGATCAACAGGGGGGAACGCGGCGTGGAGCGCGTGGATCGGCGGGAGCGCCGTCCGACGGGGCGGACGGTACGCCGTGAGGCGCTGCGGCTCCGTCGGCGCGGGCGGGAGCGGGTCCGGCCGTTTCGGCGGGAGCGGGTCCGGCCGTTTCGGCGGGAGCGGCCGTTGACCGGCGGTTTCTGACGGATCATCGGCCCGTGCGGGAACATCTCGCGCGGCCCCCGCGTTTTCCCGACGTACGTTTTCTCGGATCCCGGACATGATGTCCGACCGAGGGGCTACGGTATGCACCCACAAGGTGACATGCAGCAACGCCGGGAGAAACCTTGAGCGTTCCGTACGAGACGGCAGCGCACGAACCAGCCGAGTCGCCCGAGACTCCGGAGGAGCACCTCGCGCGGCTCCTCGGTCGCGCCCTGAACTCGTTCGAGCTGCCCGACGACACGATAAGGCGGCTCGACTGCGCGCTCGCGCACGACAGCTCGCTGCACTCCGCGCACCACAGCGCGGGGCTGCACCGCGAGACCTACCGGCACACCTGGCTGCTGGCCGACGGCTCCGCGCTGACCCTGTGGGAACTCGTCCACAACCCCGAGCCGGACAGCGAGCCGCAGCACGAGGTGTACGTCGACGAGGAGGAGCTGCGCGCCGCCACGGCCCGGTTGCCGCTGCCGCCGGACGCGCCCGACTTCGAACTGCCGGTGTTCGTGCAGCTGTCGCCGGTCCCCGCGCCACGGCATGTGTACGTGCCGGACGACTCGGCGGACCACGCCCGCCGGCTCCTGCGCCGCGCGGAGAACGCCGACCGGCCCGGCGCGGACACGGCCACACTGCTGAGGACGGCGTTCGCGCACCAGATCACGCAGGCCTTCGGGCGGCCGTGCCGGGCGGGGCGCATCGGTCTGGGATTCGCCCTCTACGAGCACGCGTTCCTGCTCCGTGACGGCCGGGAGATCTCCCTGTGGGAGGTCGAGCACACGGCGACGCCCGACGGGCGGCACATGTGCGAGGTGTATCCGTCGGAGGACGCGGCCCGGGAGGCGATGGAACGGCGGGCGGCCCAGGTCTCCTGACGGCCGCCCCGGAGCACGCCGGTGGGCGTGCGCTCAGCGTCCGCCGCTGAGCCGGCGTACGAGGCACGCGAAGGCGGCCCGCTCCGCCGGGGTCAGGCGCACGGCCTCCACGTGCGGGCCGGCCTGCCGCTGGCGCGGGAGGGCGGGAAGCACACCGCGCAAGGCCCGGAAGGAGCCGGCCCCGGAGTCGGACGCGAACCCCTCCCCGAAGCCCCGCGCGCCGGCGTCGCGACGGCTGCGGCGCCGGACGCGGGTCACGCCGATCAGCGAGGCGGCGCAGGCCAGGGCGAGGGCGACCGCACCCGCCAGTCGGGGGGTCGAGAGGTGCTCGGACATGCGGAACAGTAGACATCACGGTCCGGGTCTTTGACCCCGGACCGTGACGTACATCGCATGCGGCACAAGTCCTGTGAATCCTTGCGAAAAGGGCGAGAAGAAGGACGAGGGGCCGGGAAGGGCGGGCGGCCGGTCGCAGCCCCGTCCCGCGGGGAAAGGACGAGCGGCCGGTCGCGCCCCGTCCCGCGGGGATACGACCGGCCGCTCCGGCAGAAACGGCCCGTTACGCGGCCACCGGCTGCTTCCGCTCCGCCGCCGTGGCGGCCGCACCCTTCCCCGTCCCGGGCGCCGTGGCGCCGGCGGCCGGCTTGCGCAGACCCTTGAGGACGACGACCAGGGCCGTCGTCACGCACACGCCCGCCGCGATGGCGACCAGGTACAGGAAGGCGTTGCCGATCAGCGGGACCACGAAGATGCCGCCGTGCGGCGCGCGCAGCGTGGCGCCGAAGGCCATCGACAGGGCGCCGGTGACCGCTCCACCCACCATCGAGGAGGGGATCACACGCAGCGGGTCGGCCGCGGCGAACGGGATCGCGCCCTCGGAGATGAAGGAGGCGCCCAGGACCCAGGCGGCCTTGCCGTTCTCCCGCTCGGTCTGGGTGAAGAGCTTGCCGCGCACGGTGGTGGCCAGGGCCATCGCCAGCGGCGGGACCATGCCGGCCGCCATCACCGCGGCCATGATCTTCATCGCGGAGTCGCTCGGGGTGGCGACCGCGATGCCCGCCGTGGCGAAGGTGTACGCGACCTTGTTGACGGGGCCGCCGAGGTCGAAGCACATCATCAGGCCGAGCAGGGCGCCGAGGAGGACGGCGTTGGTGCCGGTGAGGCCGTTCAGCCCGTCGGTCAGGGCCTTCTGCGCCTCGGCGATGGGCTTGCCGATCACGACGAACATCAGGAACCCGACGATCGCCGAGGAGACCAGCGGGATCACCACCACCGGCATGATGCCGCGCAGGGCCGCCGGGATGTTGACCTTCTGGATCGCCATCACCACGCCACCGGCGATCAGACCGGCCGCCAGGCCGCCGAGGAAGCCCGCGTTGATGGTGACGGAGATCGCGCCGCCGACGAAGCCGGGGACGATTCCGGGCCGGTCCGCCATGCCGTACGCGATGTAGCCGGCCAGGACGGGGACCAGGAAGCCGAAGGAGACCACACCGATCTGGAAGAGCAGCGCGGCCCAGCTGTCGGTCTGGCTCCACACGAAGTGCTCCATGACCGACGGCGCCTTGTTGATCTCGTAGCCGCCGATCGCGAAGCCGAGGGCGATGAGCAGACCGCCCGCGGCGACGAACGGAACCATGTAGCTGACGCCGGACATCAGCCACTTGCGGAGCTTGGTGCCGTAGCCCTCGCCGGACTCGCCCGCGCGGTCGACCGGCGTGCCCGGCGCGGACCCGGCGGTGACCTCCCCGCGCTCGGCCCTGCCGCGCACCTCGGTGATCAGCTCGGCGGGACGGTTGATGCCCGCCTTCACGCCGACGTCGACGGTGGGCTTGCCGGCGAAGCGGTCCTTGTCGCGTACGGGGACGTCGTGGGCGAAGATCACGCCGTCCGCCGCGGCGATGACGGCCGGGTCGAGCCGGGCGAAGCCGGCCGAGCCCTGCGTCTCGACGACCAGTTCGACGCCCGCCTCGCGGCCGGCGTTCTCCAGGGACTCGGCCGCCATGTAGGTGTGGGCGATGCCGGTCGGGCAGGAGGTGACGGCGACGATACGGAAGGGGCGCTCGCCGGAGCCGGCGGTGGTGCCGGCGGCCGGCGCGGGCGTCGTGTCTGCCGCCGTGGCGTCGGAGGAGGCCGCCCCCGACGCCACGGCGGTGTCTTCGGTGGCGCTCGCGGCGGCCTTCGCGCCGTCGGAGGCGCCGCTCGGGCTCCCGGAGGCGCCCTGCGCACCCTGCGCACCTTGCGCGCCCTCGGCGGGCGCCTCGTCCCCGCGGATCAGCGCCGCCGCGGCCCCCGCGTCCCGCACGGACCGCAGCGCGGAGGTGAAGTCGGCGTTCATCAGCTGGCGGGCCAGCGACGACAGGATCGTGAGGTGGGCGTCGTCGGCGCCCGCGGGGGCGGCGATCAGGAAGATCAGGTCGGCGGGGCCGTCCGCGGCGCCGAAGTCGATCCCGGCGGCGCTGCGCCCGAAGGCGAGCGTCGGCTCGGTGACGTGCTCGCTGCGGCAGTGCGGGATGCCGATGCCGCCGTCGAGGCCGGTCGGCATCTGGGCCTCACGGGCGGCCACGTCGGCGAGGAAGCCCTCCAGGTCGGTCACCCGGCCCTGGGCCACCATGCGCTCGGCGAGGGATCGCGCCGCCGCTTCCTTGGTCTCGGCGGACAGGTCGAGGTCGACCAGATCCGCGGTGATCATGTCACTCATCGCGGGCTCCTTCGCACGCATATCGCCCGGAGTGTGGGGTGGGCGGGGGAGGGGACGGGGGTGCAGTGGGGGATTGCCGGGAACGCGGGTGTGGCGGAGGCGGGGCCGGGGAAACCCCGCCTCCGCCGGCCGGCAGAGCGGCTCAGGCTGCCCTGCCGGCCATCCTGCGCGGCGAGTAACGGGGAGCCTCGCCGCTCGCGGTCCGGTGACGTGGGGTCCGGTGCGGTGAGACCCGGTGCGGTGACGTCCGGTGAGGTGACGTCCGGTGCGGTGACGTCCGGTGCGGTGGGACCCGGTGCGGTGAGCATGTCGGGGAGTACCAGGAAGGTCATGACACCGGCTCCTTCAGTTCGCGGTCTACCGGCACCCGGTCCGTGACCGTCACCGCCGCCGGGTCCAGGTCGGCCGGGGTCGGCATCACGCTGCCGGGCAGCTGGACGGCTGCCGCGCCGTGCGCGACGGCGGAGGCCAGCGCCTGCGGGCCGCTGCCGCCGGCGATGAGGAAGCCCGCGAGGGATGAGTCACCCGCTCCCACGTTGCTGCGGACGACGTCGACCCGCGCGGAGGCGAACCAGGTACCCGAGTCCTCCACCAGGAGCTGCCCGTCGGCGCCCAGGCTCGCGAGCACGGCGCGCGCACCCATCTCGCGCAGTTCCTCGGCCGCCTTCACCGCGTCGCCCACGGTCGCCAGGGGGCGCCCGACGGCCTCCGCGAGCTCCTCGGCGTTCGGCTTCACCACGTCGGGCCGCTCGCGCAGCGCTTCGAGCAGCGCACGCCCCGAGGTGTCCAGCGCGATCCGCGCGCCGCCGGCGTGCGCCCGCGCGACCACATCGGCGTACCAGGACGGCGCGAGCCCCCGGGGAAGGCTGCCGCAGCACGCGATCCAGTCCGCGTCCCGCGACTGCTCGCGCACCGTCTCCAGCAGCAGTTCCTGCTCGGCGGCCGTCAGCTCGGGCCCCGGAGCGTTGATCTTCGTGAGCACCCCGTCGGACTCCGCGAGCGCGATGTTCGAGCGGGTGGCCCCGGCGACCGGGACCGGCGCGACCTCGATGCCCTGCGCGTCGAGCAGGTCGGCGACGAGCGCGCCCGGCGCACCGCCCAGGGGCAGGACGGCGACCGTGCGCCGTCCGGCGGCCGCGACGGCGCGCGAGACGTTGACGCCCTTGCCGCCGGGGTCCATGCGTTCGCCGGTGGCGCGGATGACCTCGCCGCGCTCCAGCGACGGGACCTCGTAGGTGCGGTCCAGGGACGGGTTGGGGGTGACGGTGAGGATCATGCGCGCACTACTTCCGTGCCGCCGCGCTCGATGGCGGCCGCGTCGTCGGGGCTCAGCCCGCTGTCGGTGATCAGCAGGTCCACGTCGCTCAGGTCACCGAAGCGGGCGAAGTGCTCCTGGCCGTGCTTGGAGGAGTCGGCGAGCAGCACCACGCGGCGGGCGGCGGAGATCGCCGCCCGCTTGACCGCGGCCTCGGCGAGGTCGGGGGTGGTCAGACCGTGCTCGGCGGAGAAGCCGTTGGCGGCGACGAAGAGGACGTCGGCGCGGATCTCGCCGTAGGCACGCAGTGCCCAGGCGTCCACGGCGGCGCGCGTACGGTGGCGTACCCGCCCCCCGACGAGGTGGAGCTGCATGCCGGGGTGGTCCGCGAGGCGGGCCGCGATGGGCAGGGAGTGCGTGACGGCGGTGAGCGAGGCCTCCAGCGGGAGGGCGGCGGCCATGCGGGCGACCGTCGTACCGGCGTCGAGGATCATCGTGCCCTCGGTCGGCACCTCGGCGAGGGCCGCCTTGGCGATGCGGTCCTTCTCGTCGGCGGAGGTGCTCTCGCGTTCCGCGAGGTCCGGCTCGAAGTCGAGGCGTCCGACCGGTATGGCACCGCCGTGCACGCGGCGGACGAGGCCGGCGCGGTCGAGGGCCTTCAGGTCGCGGCGGATGGTCTCCGCCGTCACCTGGAACTCCTCGGCCAGCGACACGACGTCCACCCGGCCGCCGTCACGGGCGAGCCGCAGGATCTCCTGCTGCCGCTCCGGTGCGTACATGTCCGTTTGCCTCCGACCGATGCCCGAACTTGTGGTTTCACTGCGGAGGCTACGCCCGGATGTCCGGAAAGTAAACAGGTTCGAGCTCAATCCGGGCATGAACGGACTTCCGACCCTGTTCGGGCAGGCCGAAGGGCCCGGCACCTGTGGCGGTGCCGGGCCCTTCGGTGGTCCGGGGGGCCCATCGGTGGTCCGAGGGCTGGCCCTTCGGTGGTCCGGGGGTGGGCCCTTCGGTGGTCCGGGGGTGGGCCCTTCGGTGGTCCGGGGGTGGGCCCATCGGTGGTCCGGGGGTGGGCCCATCGGTGGTCCGGGGGTGGGCCCATCGGTGGTCCGGGGGTGGGCCCATCGGTGGTCCAGGAGCGGGGCCGTCGGCCGTCCGGTGGCGGGCTCTTCGGTAGTCCCGCGGGCCTTTCAATCTCGGTGGTGGGCTCTTCGTCGGTGGGCGACGGTCGGCCCTGTGAGGGCGACGGTCAGCCTGTGGTGGGCGGCGGTCGGCCTGCGCAGTGGGCGCCGGTCAGCCCAAGGCCGCCGCCGGTCAGCCCACCAGTTCCGGCTCCCGCTGTCGCGTCGGAGGCTCCTCCTCCGCCCCCTCCACATGCTGTGCCGGCCGCTTCGGCAGGGCGAACATCAGCAGGAAGATGGCGCCCATCACCGCGGCCACCCACCCCAGCGCGTACTGGAAGGCATCCGCGAACTCCGGCCCCACCTCGGCCGGCCTCAACCCGTCACCGACGCGCCCGAAGAAGACGACGGACACCAGGCCGAGGCCGAGCGCGTTGCCCATCTGCTGCACGGTGTTGATGAGCCCGGACGCCGAACCGGCGTGCGCGCGCGGCACCTCCGACAGCACCGCGTCCGTCAGCGGGGCGACGATCAGGCCCATCCCGACGCCCATCACGACCAGCGGCAGCGCCATCTGCCAGGGGGCGATGCCGAGGCCGTACCGCTCGGACTCCCAGATGTAGAGCAGGACGCCGACGGCCATGGTCAGGGCGCCCGCCTGGAGCACCTTGCGTCCGAAGCGCGGCACCAGCTTCTGCACCGACAGCCCGGCGGCCGTCGAGACCGCGAGCGAGAACGGGATCCCGGTCAGCCCGGCGCGCAGCGCGCTCCACCCGAGCCCGTCCTGCATGTACATCGTCCAGACCAGGAAGAAAATGCCGAGGCCGATACCGAAGACCGTCTGCACCGCGATACCGGCCGCGAAGCTCTTCACCCGGAAGAGGGAGAGCTCGATCAGTGGCGAGCCGTCCCGCGCGCCCTTGCGCCGTTCGTACGCCACGAGTGCCCCGAAGACACCGAACGCGCCGGCCATCGAGACGTACCCCCACAACGGCCAGCCCAGCTCGCGGCCTCGGGTGAGCGGGTAGAGCAGCATCAGCAGACCCAGCGTCACGAACGCGACGCCGACGATGTCCAGCTTGAGCGCCTTCGGCGCGCGGGACTCGGTGATGAAGCGGCTGCCGAGGATCAGACCCGCGACACCGACGGGCAGGTTGATGAGGAAGATGGGCCGCCACTCCAGCCCGAACAGGTTCCACTCCGTCAGCAACGCACCGAGCAGCGGCCCGGAGACCGCGCCCAGCCCCACGATCGCGCCGAAGAGCCCGAACACCTTCCCCCGCTCGTGCGCCGGGAAGGTGGCGTGCACGATCGACAGCACCTGCGGCACCATCAGCGCCGCCATGCCACCCTGCAGGATGCGCGAGGCGACCAGCATCTCCGGGTTCACGGCGAAGCCGCACAGCGCGGAGGCGAGGGTGAAGCCGCCGATGCCGACGAGGAACAGCCGCTTGCGCCCGTGGATGTCGCCGAGGCGGCCACCGGTGATGAGCCCCGCGGCGAAGGCGAGGGCGTATCCGGCGGTGATCCACTGGATCTGGCTGAAGGAGGCTCCGGCGTCCCGCCGGATGGACGGGATCGCGATGTTGACGATCGTGACGTCGACGAGGTCCATGAAGGCCGCGGTCATCACGATCGCGAGGGCGAACCAGCGACGGCGGTCCCCCGCTTTCTCACCTGCGGTGATCTTGGAATTCTCACCCGCGGTGGGCCCGGAAGCGGGCGTGGGCGTGGTCTCGGTGGAGGTCATGCCCGGTACGTTAGGAGTGCACTAGGTCAGATCGTGTCCTATTGGTCGGGCATCCTCGAAGGCATGACGACGGACACTCCCAAACGGCTGCTGAACCTCCTCTCCCTCCTCCAGACGCCCCGCGAGTGGCCCGGCGGCGAGCTCGCCGACCGGCTCGGGGTCTCCCGCCGCACGGTCCGGCGGGACATCGACCGGCTGCGCGAACTGGGGTATCCCGTGCAGGCGACCAAGGGCTCGGACGGCGGCTACCGGCTGGTCGCGGGCAAGGCCATGCCGCCGCTCGTCCTCGACGACGAGGAAGCGGTGGCGATCGCGGTCGGACTGCGGGCGGGCGCCGGACACGCGGTGGAGGGCGTGGACGAGGCGTCGGTGCGCGCGCTGGCGAAGCTGGAACAGGTGCTGCCGTCCCGGCTGCGCCACCGCGTCTCCACACTCCAGGCCGCGACCACACCGCTGACCAGCGGAGACGGGGCGAGCATCGCGCCCGAGACGCTGACCGTCATGGCATCGACGGTGGCCGGTCGGGAGCGGCTGCGGTTCGCCTACCGGGCGAAGGACGGCACGGAGTCACGGCGGCTGACCGAGCCGTACCGGCTGGTGTCGACGGGACGCCGGTGGTACCTCGTCGCGTACGACCTCGAACGGGAGGACTGGCGGACCTTCCGCGTCGACCGGGTCCGCGAGCCCTTCGCCACCGGGGCACGGTTCACGCCGCGCGAGGTGCCGCGGGGGGACGCGGCGGAGTACCTGCGGCAGTCCATCCAACGGCAGCAGGAGACCTACGAGTTCGAGGTCACGTTCGCCGCGTCGGCGGAGTTCGTGGCGGGGCGGTTGCCGGCGTGGTTCGGGCGGCCGGTGGAGACGGAGGGCGGCGCGGAGGGCTGTTCGCTGCGCGGAGTCACCGGTGATCCGGTGGAGTGGCTGGCGGTGCGGCTGGCGATGGTGGGGTGCGAGTTCTCGGTCCAGGGCCCGGGTGAACTGGTCGAGTACGTACGGCGGTTGGGCGGACGCCTGACCAGGGCCGCGGACGCCTGACCAGGGCCGCGGGCGCCTGACCAGGGCCGCGGGTCCGGCCACGACGTGCGGGACCCGACGCCCGCTAAGCGCCCTCCCGCTCCCCCTCCGCCCACCGGAAGCCCCGCAACGCCTCGAGATTCCGCAGCGCCAACTCGGCCGGCCCCTTGGGGCCGTGCGGCGGGTTGTCCGTCATGGCCCAGCTCTCCACGGCCACCCTGACGGCGGCACTCGCGACCGCCGCCGTGAAGCGTTCGTGGGGAGTGGGGATGGGGGTGGACGTGGGGGTGACTGCGGGGGTGGACGTGGCCGTGGGCGGGGAGGTGGGCGCGGGAGCGGTCGGCTCGGCAACGTTGTCGAGCTCGCTCTCGGGCGGCGACTCGGACTTCAGCTCGGCCTCCGGCTCCGGCTCCGACCCCGGCCCCGACCCCAACCCCGACTGCGCATCGGACTCCGCCCCAGCCTCCAACTCCGCATCAGACTCCGCCGCCTCGAAGGCCCGAGACGACCCCGCCCCCTCCCGCGTCGACGCCACCCCGTCCCCCCGCCCCGAGAGAATCTCCGCGAGGGCGCCCTCCGACGCATGGCAGACCTCGGCCCAGATCCTGTGCAGGGCGGGGTTGCTCATCGCCAGGCGGATCAGGGTGCGGACCCACTCCCAGGAGGCACCCGAGACCGCGGCGCCGGGCGTCAGGGTGTGCCGTACGGCGTGCTCCAGCGCCGCCGGCAGCGGCAGTTCCGCCGGGGCGTCGCGTACCGCCTCCGCCCAGCGCTGGGCGCCCGCCGCGTACAGGGGGGCGACGGCCTCCTCCTTGGTGGCGAAGTACCGGTAGAAGGTGCGCGGGGCGACACCGGCGGCCTGGGCGATGTCCTCCGCGCGGGTGGCCCTCGGGCCACGGCTCACGAAGAGGCGGGCCGCCGCCCGGGCGATCTCCATCCTGGTCGCCGCTTTACGCCGCTCGGTCAGCGAGGTCGGGACGGGCGAAGCGGCCGGGTTTCCGGGGGAGGGCGGCGGCACTGGGGTGGAGCTGGTCACACCGGCAGGCTATGCCCATGTGGCACAATCTGCCATCCGGGCGGGCCACCCCGGGGTTCAGGTACGGGGTGACCCGCCCACTCAGCATGCCCGCGCACCGACGACCGGCGCCCGCCGACCACACGGCACCGCCTCCGCACGCCGTACAGCGCGCCTCCGCACCGCCGTACAACGCCGCCTCCGCACGCCGTACAGCACCGCCTCCGCACCGGCCGCCCAGCCCCGCCCCTCACCTCGTCCAGGCACGCACCACCAGGTCCCCACTCAAACGGGGGCCACCATCCGCCGGAAGTACAACCGCGCCCGCGCCCCTCACCGCGCCGTAGAGGGAGGGGGCCAACGAAGGAGCCGGGCCCCGGCGCCTGGGGGGAGAGGCACCGAAGCCCGGCTCGGGGAGAGTCCCGGCGCCGGGGGGAGTGCGTCGGGACTTGGCTCGGGGTGGTTCGGAGCGGTTCCTGGGTGGGACGGGGGTGCTACCGGAACAGAGCTCTCGCGAAGGCTGCGGGGTTCGGTGCGCCCGAACTCCCGTGCCCTGAAGTCTTGTTCCCCCGGTCCTGCCGGTTGAAGCGGCGTTGTACCGCCATGTTTGCGCGGACTTCCGCCACCCGGCGTACGCCGGTGGCATGGGCCCCGACAGCACCATGCCGCCGCGTCGTCGACCCGGCGGGGCCGCACTCCTAGGCCGCCGCCTCGAACCCGGTGTCCCGGGCCAGCTTCTTCAGCTCCAGCAACGCGTGCTTCTCGATCTGCCGGATCCGCTCCCGCGTGAGACCGTGCTCCTTGCCGACCTCGGTCAGCGTGCGCTCCCGGCCGTCCTCGATGCCGTACCGCATCTTGATGATCGAGGCGGTGCGCGGGTCGAGGCGGTCGATCAGGCCGTCCAGTTCCTCGCTGCGCAGCAGCGTGAGGACGGACTGCTCCGGGGAGACCGCGGAGGTGTCCTCGAGCAGGTCGCCGAACTGGGTCTCGCCCTCGTCGTCGACCGCCATGTTCAGGGAGACCGGGTCGCGGGCCCAGTCGAGCACGTCGATGACGCGCTCCGGCGTGGAGCCGAGCTCGGCGGCGATCTCGGCGGGCTCCGGGTCGCGGCCGTGCTCGCGGTTGAACTCGCGCTGGACGCGGCGGATACGGCCGAGCTCCTCCACCAGGTGGACGGGCAGCCGGATCGTGCGCGACTGGTCCGCTATCGAGCGGGTGATGGCCTGGCGGATCCACCAGGTTGCGTACGTGGAGAACTTGAAGCCCTTGCGGTAGTCGAACTTCTCGACCGCGCGGACCAGGCCGGCGTTGCCCTCCTGGATGAGGTCCAGCAGGGGCAGTCCGCTGCGGGGGTAGCGGCGGGCGACCGCGACGACCAGGCGGAGGTTGGAACGGATGAAGACGTCCTTGGCGCGCTCCCCCTCGGCGACGATCGCCTCGAGCTCCTCACGGGAGGCGTCCGCCTTGGACTCCTCGAATCCGTCGAGGACCTGCCGCGCGAACACACCCGCCTCGATGATCTGCGACAGCTCGACTTCCTTGGCGGCGTCGAGCAGTGGTGTGCGCGCGATCTCGTCGAGGTACATGCCGACCAGATCGCGGTCGGCGATTTCGCCGCCGTGGACGCGAGCGCTGCTTGCCGCGTCGGCCGTCTCGCCGGTGGCGGACTTACGACGGGCGACGGCACGGGTTGCCATGCGTGCTCCCTTGCGATGGTGGGGTCAGCGGGTGGTCCGTGGACACCGGGCCACTACTCGGGTCCTCCCGGGACTCTCACCGGGACTCTCCTCGGGTGCCCTGCATCCGATGGAAACAACGACTGGAATCAGGACAGAATTCCCAGCGCGCCCCTCATTTTTTCTGATCTTGCAGTACCCTGTCCGGCCACACGAGGAGGCGTGATGTCGTCGAAACCCACAGAGGTGCAGGTCAGGCCGGGAGTCGAGGGTGACCTCGAAGCCCTCACCGACCTCTACAACCACTATGTGCGTGAGACGCCCATCACATTCGACACCGCGGTCTTCACTCCGGAAGAGCGCCGCCCTTGGCTGCTCTCCCACCCTGAAGACGGGCCGTACCGGCTGATGGTTGCCGCGGAGAGCGGCCTGCGGGGGAACTCACAGCGGATTCTCGGGTACGCCACATCCAGCCCTTACCGGCCGAAGGCCGCCTACGCGACCTCGGTGGAAGTGACGGTCTACGTCGCCCCGGACGCCGGCCGCCGCGGCATCGGCACGCTCCTGTACAAGGCCCTCTTCGCGGCCCTGGCCGACGAGGACCTGCACCGCGCGTACGCGGGCATCGCCCAGCCCAACGAGGCGTCCGTACGGCTGCACGAACGCTTCGGTTTCCGCCACATCGGCACGTACGGCGAGGTCGGCCGCAAGTTCGGCAGGTACTGGGACGTGGCCTGGTACGAGAAGGAGCTGTGACGGGCGCCCCCGAGGACGCAGTCCGCCACCGGCCTCCCGACCCCGCAAGCTCCCGAGCTCGCAGACTCCCTACCTCGCGGACTCCCGACCACACAGGCTCCCGACCCCGCAAGCTCCCGACCCCGCAGGCTTCCGATCCCGCAGGCTTCCGATCCCGGAGGCCCCGCAGCGGCCCGCGCCCGCGTCCGGCTCAGCCGAACTGCACCGACCGCTTGGCCATCCCCATCCAGAACCCGTCGATCACCGACCGCTGCGCGTCCAGCTCGCCGGAGACATCCGCCGCCCCCATGGTCACGAACAGCGGGGCGAAGTGCTCGGTGCGCGGGTGGGCGTACCGGCCCGCCGGGGCCTTGTGCAGGAAGTCCAGCAGGGCGTCCCAGTCGCGGGTCTCCAGGGCGCGGCGGCCCCAGTCGTCGAACTCCGACGACCAGCTCGGCACTCCCCCGCCGGTGTGGCGCAGCGCGGCCAGGTTGTGGGTGAAGAAGCCGGAGCCGACGATCAGCACCCCTTCGTCGCGCAGGGGGGCGAGCCTGCGGCCGATCTCCATCAGCCTCACCGGGTCGAGGGTGGGCATCGAGATCTGCAGGACGGGGATGTCCGCGGCCGGGAACATCTCGACGAGCGGCACGTAGGCGCCGTGGTCGAGTCCGCGGTCGGGGATGTCCTGCACGGGTGTGCCAGGGGCGCGCAGCAGCTTGCGTACGGACTCGGCGAGCGCGGGCGCGCCGGGGGCCTCGTACGTCACCCGGTAGTAGTGCTCCGGGAAGCCCCAGAAGTCGTAGACCAGGGGGACCGTCTCGATCGCGCCGAGGGCGAGCGGGGCCTCCTCCCAGTGGGCGGAGACGATGAGGATCGCCCTGGGGCGGGGCAGTCCGGCGGACCAGGCGGCGAGCTGGCCGGGCCAGACGGGGTCGTCCGCGAGGGGCGGGGCACCGTGACTGAGGTAGAGGGCGGGCATGCGCTCCTGTGGGACGGCAGGTTCCTGGATGGCGGCGGACATGGCGATGACTCCCTCCGAGGGCCTGGGAGAGGTCCTCGTATCCCTCTTGGTCGTACTGTTACTTGAAGTCTAAATCTCCTACTGCTCATAACTGTAGGCGGCACTTGTTTAAAATTCAAGGACAAGCGCCGTACAGTGGAGTCCATGAAGAAGGCAGCCGCATCCGCCGACGAGCCCCTGTGGCTCACCGCAGAGGAGCAGCGCATCTGGCGCTCCTACCTGCACGCCACCTATCTCCTAGAAGACCACATGGACCGCCAGCTCCAACGGGACGCCGGCATGCCCCACGTCTATTACGGCCTCCTCGTCAAGCTGGCCGACGCCCCTCACCGGCGGCTGCGCATGACCGAACTGGCCATGCACGCGAAGATCACCCGCTCCCGCCTCTCCCACGCCATCGCCCGTCTGGAGAAGAACGGCTGGGTACGGCGCGAGGACTGCCCCTCCGACAAGCGGGGCCAGTTCGCGGTACTGACCGACCAGGGCATGGAGGTGCTCAAGAGCGCAGCGCCGGGCCACGTGGCCGCCGTACGCAACGCGCTCTTCGACCGGCTCACCCCCGAACAGCAGAAGTCCCTCGGCGAGATCATGGAGATCGTCGCCGAGGGACTCCAGCCGAACGAAGCGGGTGCGGACCTGCCCTGGCTGCGCTAGGGCGGGTCACACCTCCGGACTACATCAGGCGCGGTGGGCTCGGTGAGCCAACGGGCCGGTGAACCGATGGGCCGACGGGCCGGTGAGCCGACGGGCCGGTGAACCGATGGGCCGACGGGCCCGGTGAACCGACGGGCCAGCAGGCGCCGGTGAACCAGTGAGCCAGTGAACTCGGTTGGCCGAGGCGGCTCAGTCGGTTCAGGCAACTCAGTGGGCGACCACCGGCACCGGCACCGCGTCCTCGGTGTTCTCGCCGTCCCGCGTGCCCGAACCGCCCACCGCGCCCATGTCCGGCTTGCCGGCGTTGACGAGGGTCAGGGCGATTCCGGCGGCGACGACCAGGATGCCGACGGCGAACCAGATCGCGCTGGTGTAGCCGTGCACCATGCCCTCCAGCTGGACCAGCTGCTGCTGCGGCCGGGAGGTCGCGGAGGCGGTGTGGTCCTGGATGTAGGACGTGGTCGCGGAGGCGGCGACGGTGTTCAGCAGGGCGGTGCCGATGGCGCCGCCCACCTGCTGCGAGGTGTTGACCATCGCGGAGGCGACACCGGCGTCCCGCGGCTCGACGCCCTGCGTGGACAGGGACATGGCCGGCATGAACGCCGTACCCATGCCCAGACCGAGCAGCAGCATCGCCGGCAGCAGCAGGGCCGCGTACGAGGAGCCGATCTCCAGACGGGTCAGCAGCAGCATGCCGAGTGCGGCGACCAGGAAGCCGGGGCCCATCAGCAGCCGGGGCGCGACCCGGGTCATCAGGCGCGTGCCGATCTGGGTGGAGCCGGTGATCATGCCCGCGATCATCGGCAGGAAGGCGAAGCCGGTCTTCACCGGGGAGTAGCCCTTCACGACCTGGAGGTAGTAGGTCAGGAAGAGGAACAGGCCGAACATCGAGATGATCGCGAGGCCGAGCGAGAGGTAGACACCGCCGCGGTTGCGCTCGGTGAGCACGCGCAGGGGCAGCAGCGGGGCCTTGACCTTCGACTCGACCAGCACGAAGGCGGCGAGCAGCACGCCGGACGCGACGAACATGCCGACGGTCACGGAGTCGCCCCAGCCCTCGGACTCGGCGCGGGTGAAGCCGTAGACCAGGGCGACGAGGCCGAGGGTGGACAGGATGACACCCGGGATGTCGAGGGCGGAACGGTTGCGGCTGCCCTCCGGCTCACGGATGACGAAGTAGGCGCCGGCCGCGGCGAGGACGGCGAAGGGGATGTTCACGAAGAACGTCCAGCGCCAGTCCAGGTACTCGGTGAGGAACCCGCCGAGGATCAGCCCGACGGCGCCGCCACCACCGGCGATGGCACCGTAGATGCCGAACGCCTTGGCGCGCTCCTTGGCGTCCGTGAACATCACGGCGAGCAGCGAGAGAGCGGCGGGGGCCAGGAGGGCGCCGAACACACCCTGAAGGGCGCGGGCGCCGAACATCATCGCCTCGTTGGTGGCCGCGCCGCCGAGCGCGGAGGCCGCGGCGAAGCCGGCCAGGCCGAGGACGAAGGCGCGCTTGCGGCCCCACAGGTCGGCGATCCGGCCGCCGAAGAGGAGGAGCCCGCCGAAGGCGAGCGCGTACGCCGTGACGACCCACTGGCGGTTGCCGTCGGAGATGCCCAGGTCCTGCTGGGCGGAGGGCAGGGCGATGTTCACGATGGTCGCGTCGAGGACGACCATCAGCTGGGCGAGCGCGATGAAGACGAGCGCTTTCCAGCGAGCCGGGTCGGCCTGGACGGCGCCGGGCGCCTTGGTGGCTGTTTCAGACATGGAGGTACCCACTTCGGGACTTCGTGACGGAAAAGAACAGGAAGAACTCGGAAGAACCAGGGAGGAGGGAGGAGATGGAGAACCAGGGAGAACGACTGGAATCGTGCAGGAACGACCAGAAACGACTACGAACGACGAAGAGCTGGGCGAGGCTGGGAAAGGTGGAAGAGACGAGGAAGGCCTGGGGGCCAGAGGAAGGGACGGCGTCGACGGCGACGGCCGCACAGTGAATACGGGACCGGTCGCGCGGAACCGGAGGGCTGGGGTGGCTCGGATTCGCTCAGGCCTGGCGCAGGTCCTCCATGGTCACGGCCGCCCCCGGCAGGACGGATCGGGCGGGAGCCCGCAGCCCGTCCAGGAGCAGCTGGAGATGGCGGTGGACGAAGCGGTCCGCGTTCAGGCAGGCGGTGCCCGCCGGAGGTCGGCTGAGCTGGGCCACGGCGACCATCAGGTCACCGAAGCCGACGTCGTCGCGGAGCTGCCCGGCCCGCCGGGCACGCTCCATGACCTCCTCGACGAGCTGCTCGGCACGGAGCCGGGCGGCCTCGAGATCGGGGTGGTTCGCATCGAACGTGCTGGCGACCATCGGACACAGAGCGCCGACGCGTTCGTCGGCGGCGACGTGCACGAAGCGCTCCAGCGCGCCGAAGGCGTCGCCCGTCTCCGCGAGCGCCTGCCGGGCCGCCTCGGCCGTCCGGTCCATGACGGAACAGACGACCTCACGGACCAGCGCGTCCCGGTCGGGAAAGTTGCGGTACACCGTGGCGTTGCCGACGCCGGCCCGGCGGGCGATGTCGTCGAGCGGCACGTCGGGGCCCAGCTCGACGAACATCTCGCGGGCGGCGGTGACGATCCGCTCCCGGTTGCGCAGGGCGTCGGCGCGCGGCCGGGCCGTCTTGCGCTGCGCGGAAGCTGTGGACTGCACGACGTACTCCTCAGGACGGGAAAGCAGGACGGGAAACCGATGCGACACGGACGGGGAACCGATCCGGGGATGCCGTCCCCGTTTCAGTCGGACACCTGACTAAACGGGGAGACCATCCCCGGTTATTTCCCACCCACCGCTTCTTCTGATGTGACCTGAGCCACACACGCCGGTTGCGACCGGGCCGCACACCCGCACTGCATCCGATGCGACCGGAGCCGAACACCTGCGCTACATCCGATGCGACCGGAGCCGCACACGTACGGCGCACCCGACGCGAACTCAGTCACATAAAGCCGCGGCGTCACTGAGGGACACCAACCCCGGGCCCCTGAGCGACACCACCCCCGGACCCACCACCCCGCCCCACCCCACCCCACCTCTACGCGCGAGTAATCCACGATCGGCCGCCCACAGCGCGCGCCTCCCCCGCCTCCGACGGAGGGTGACGACAAGGGTGCAGCCGGTGACCGGTGGCTGCCTGGAGCGAGAGGTTCCTGCATGCAGCCGCAGCCTGAGCGCCTCCGGGGAGCCCACCAGGGCACACCCTCGGAGCCGCTCCGCCGTCGGATACGCCCGCGCCGCGCGGCCGCCCTCGCGTGCGTGACCGCCCTGACCTTCGCGGTCAGCACGTCGGCCGGCTCCGGACGACTCGGCCCGCACCCGAAGGCGCCGGCCGGCGCGGGGCCCATCTCCCTGGCCCGCTCCGCCGCCCTCGCCCCCTGCATGATCAATGGCCACCCCACCGTTCACCTCTCCGAGGGGGTGCCGACGCCCGGCGGCTACTCACGCTCCACGGGCACCGTCCGCGCCCTGACCCTCATGATCGACTTCTCCGACGCACCCGGCAGGGGCAGCGCGCTGGACCGCTTCCGCGAGTTCTTCCCGCAGACCCAGCAGTGGTTCCGCACCGCCTCCTACGGCCGCCTCGACTACCGCCCCCACACCCCGGTCCGGCACTGGCTGCGCATGCCCAAGCCGTTCAAGGCGTACGGCATAGAGCGCGGCGCGCCCTTCGACCCCGGCTACCGGGAACTCGTCCAGGACATCGTGGCCGCCGCCGACCCGGCCGTCGACTTCCGGGCGTACGACCTCCTGAACGTGCTGGTCACCCCGAACGCGGGGCCCTCCGCGCTGGACACGGTCCTGTCGGTGACGTTCGCCGGCAACCCCGAGGCTCCGGTGGCCGACGGCGTCCCCGTCGCGAACGCCTCCTTCGTCTACTCCCGCCAGGACGACGGCTCCGGCTCCTACGCCGAGACCGGCTACCGCGTCCTGCCGCACGAGAACGGCCATGTCTTCGGCCTGCCCGACCTCTACACCCAGGAGGGCGGAGGCGCGGTCGGCCACTGGGACATCATGAGCGAGGACTGGGGCGCCAACAACGACCTGCTCGGCTGGCACAAGTGGAAGCTGGGCTGGCTGGACGCCGACCAGATCGACTGCGCGGCCGCCCGCGGCACGTCGGAGTACGCCCTCACGCCCCTCTTCCGGCGGGGCGGCCCGAAGCTGGTCTTCGTCCCGCTCGACCGCCGCAGCGGCTACGCCGTCGAACTGCGCACCCGCGGCGGCAACGACGAGGCGGTCTGCCGCCCCGGCATCCTCATCTACCGGGTCGACGCGGACGTCGACACGGGCATGGGCCCGGTGACCGTCTACGACTCCCGGCACGACAGCGGCGGCTGCACCCGCAGCCCCAACGTCCACGCCGAACTCTCCGACGCGCCCTTCGTACCGGGCGAGACCTTCAAGGACCCGAAGCGGGGGGTGCGGATCTCGGTGACCGCGGCCGACCTGGAGGGGAAGTACCGGATACGGGTGACGCGGAGGTAGACCGCCCGGACCTCCGAATCTCTTCACGAATCGAACCCCCGCGCGACCCCATGAGCATCAACTCCAGCGCATGGTCCACCGCCCTTCCCTGCCAGGGAGCGCGCAGCTTGGCCATGAAGACCGACTGGCTCCCCCACCAGGCCGACCGGACCGTGTCCGGCAAGGCCCAAAGGCGATCACGTGCCACACCACCGAGGGCACCCACTGCGCACTACCTGAACCCCCTCCCCAGGTCCTACCCTCCACCCCCCACCGCTTCCTCCCTCCATGCCCACCGCTCCCCGCCGTCCCGCCGCCCTGCCGGTTACGGTGTCCCCGAGATCCTCCACGGGAGCACACACCACCCATGCCACCGACCGGCACCACCACGACGTCATCCACCGCCGCCGCGGCACCTGCCGAGGCCGTGGCCCCGCTGATGCGCGGCATCGCCGTGCTGCACCGGCTCACCGAGGCGAACGGAGTGCTGAGCCTCAGCGCGCTGGAACGCGCCACGGGCCTGGCCCGCTCGACCGTGGACCGGATCGTCGGCACCCTCGCCCGCATGGGATACGTCCGCCTGGACGGCCGGGACGCGACCCTGACCCCCCGCGTGATGGAACTGGGCAACGCCTACCTGGCCGCCCTGCGCCTGCCCGCACTGCTGAGCGCCCGGGCGGACGCCCTGGCCGACGAGTTGGACGAGTCCGTGTCCCTGGCGGTCGCCGACCGCGACGGCATCCGTTTCATCCACCAGGCGACCCGCCGCCGCGCGATGTCCCTGAGCTTCCGCATCGGTGACCTGCTGCCCGCCGAACGCACCGCGCCGGGCCCGCTGTTCGCGACGGAGTGGACGGACGAGGAGTGGCGGGCGTGGCGCGCCCGCCGGGCGGCAGACCCGCACCACCACGGTTTCCCGGCCGTACCGCCGGCGCCACGCGGCACAGCGGACGAGGACTTCGTCCACAGGACGGCACGGGCGGCCACGGAGAACTACGCCCTGGACGACCAGCTGATCGAGCCGGGCCTGGTGGCGGTCTCCGTCCCGGTCCGCGATCCGCGCACCGCCCGGATCGCGTGCGTGGCGAACGTCGTGAGCCATACCAGCCGGCACACCGCGGCCGACCTGCGCGACACGCTCCTGCCCCGCCTCCGGACGGCCGTGACGGCCATGGAGGAGGAACTGCGCCAGGCGCCACCCCCAGAACCCGGACCGCCCCCCGCGGGGCTGGCGATCTGGACGGGCGCGTCGAAGCAGGAACTGGGCCGGGAGTTCGTCGAGTCCCTGGCCCGCGGCCTGACCGTCCTGACGGCGTTCGGCGAGGGCAGGGCGGAGCTGACCCTCACGGAGGTCGCCAAGGCCACGGGCCTGGCGAGGGCGACGGCCCGCCGTGCACTGATCACCTACGAACACCTGGGCCTGGTGACACCGACACCCGACCGCGGGTTCGCCCTGACCCCCCGCGTCCTGTCCCTGGGCTTCCCACCCCTCTCCCGCACGTCCCTCCCCCGGATCGCGACCCCGCACCTGACGACGCTGGCGGAACGGATCCAGGAGTCGACGTCCCTGGCCGTCCTGAGTGAGCGGGGCGACGAGATCCAGTACACGGCCCGGGTGACCGCGAGCCACGTCATGAGCGTGGACATCACCGTGGGAACACGGCTTCCGGCGCGGGCCACGTCGCTGGGCCGGATCCTGCTGCCGGACGTGGACACCTCAGCGGGCTACGCCCTGGTCGACGAGGAACTGGAGCAGGGCGTGCGCTCGATCGCGGTCCCGATCCACGACCGGACCGGCCGGGTGATCGCCGCCCTGAACGCGGCGACCCACGTCGCCCGCCGCACGGTCGAGGAATGCGTCCACGACATCCTCCCCGACCTGGAGTCGACCGCCTCCCACATCGAGACAGACCTCCACACAGCAGCCCGCTTCACCCGCGTCCCCCTGACCTGACCCCCCACCCCCACCGACCACATCCGGTACGCTGACGCCTGTGACCCACGCGCCAACGGTCACACCTTCGCCTTCGTAGCTCAGGGGATAGAGCACCGCTCTCCTAAAGCGGGTGTCGCAGGTTCGAATCCTGCCGGGGGCACAAGGGAAAAGGCCCCGGACCGATCATGGTCCGGGGCCTTTGACATCCACTTCTGACATCAACGCGGGCGGTCACTGACGACCGGGACGCCTCCGCAGCAGCCGGTCCATGTGGCTCATGGCTTCCCGCTGCGTGTCCTGCACGACGTGCGTGTAGACGTCCATGGTGATGCTGATCTGCGAGTGGCCCAGGATCTCCATCACGACGCGGGGCGCGACTCCGGCCGCCGTGAGGAGGGTCGCGGTGCCGTGGCGAGCGTCGTGCAGCCGGATGACGCGGAGGCCGGCGGACTCAGCGACACGGGTGAAGGAGCGGTAGACGTTCCGCGGCTCGACCTGACGGCCGGTACGGGTGGTGAAGACGTAGCCCGACTCCTGCCAGGTCTCCCCCGCCCTGGTCCGAGCCGCCGCCTGCCGCATCCGGTGCCAACGCAAGGACGCGATGCAGAGCGCGGGCAGCGGGACGACACGCCGGCGCCGGCTCTTGGGGTCGTCGTCGTAGAGGACACCGCGACGGCGCTGGGTCTGCTGGCGGACGTAGAGGACGCGGTTGTCGAGGTCGAGGTCGGACCAGCGGAGACCGATGATCTCGCCCCGACGCAGCCCCATGGCGATAGCGAGGACGAAGGCCGCGTAGAGCGGATCCTTACGAGAGGCGGCGAGGAAATCGAGCGTCTCGTCGAGGCTCCAGGGCTGCAACTCCCGATTGTCCGTGCGCGGCGGTTCGACGAGCTTGGCGACATTGCGCGTGATGAGTTCCTCACGGCAGGCGGAGGTCAGCGCCGAGCGCAGAACCCGGTGCGACTCCTTGGCGGTTGCGGCGGTCGTCTCCTTCTCCAGGCGGACGAGGAAACGGCGGACGTCGGCGACGCCGAGGCTTTCGAGCCGCTTGCTGCCGAGGAGGGGCACCAGGTAAAGGCGGACGTGTGCTTCGTATTTGTCGAAGGTGCTGAGCTTGCGCCGGGGCTTGATGACGTTGTCCAGCCAGTACGGCAGCCATTCGGAGAGCTTGGCCGACTTGGTGGGCACGGGCACGCCCTGGTCCACCTTGTCGAGCAGCTCCCGGCGCTTGGCGTCGCACTCGGCCCACGTCTTGCCGTAGGCGAACTTGCGGGCACGGGTGCCGTCCGGCTGGAGCACGTAGACCGCGCACTGGAAGCGGCCGTCCTTGCGCTTGGTGATGGTGCCGGCGCCGTTCGGGTTGCGCTTGCGCTGACTGGCCATCAGGCAGCCTCCTCGATCTGTCCGAGGACGAAGTCCGTGACGGCGTGGGCAGGGATGCGGCGGGCGCCGTCGATCTTGATGGAGGCGAGGCGGTGCGATCGGATGAGGTCGTAGACCTTGGAACGCCCGAGCTTGAGCCGGGCCATGACCTCCGGCACGGTCAGGAGTTCGGCGGTAGCGGTGGCGGTGGTCATGCTGCGGCTCCCTCCTCGGTGAAGCTGTCACGCAGGGCGTCGCGGGCGGTCTCGCGGTTGGTCTGGAGGTCGCGGGCGATGGTGGCGGCGAGGGCGGCTTCGCCAGGGGTGTGGCCGTGGCCGGCGTACTGCCAGTCGGTCAGGACGAGGACGGTGTCCGGCTCGCGGTCGTCGAGGCCGAGGGCGGCGTGCTCCTGGGCGGCGCGGAAGTCGGCGCGTTCCTGGCGGAGGGCGCCGAGGGTGGTGGAGTAGGCGCGCGACTTGGACGAGAAGTGGCCGCGGAAGCCGAGCATGTGCGCCCAGGCCCAGAGGCGTCGGTCCGGGTACAGGGCATCGAGGTCGCGGCAGGCGGTGATGAGCCGCCGGGTGTGGTCGGGGACGCCGTGGCGGTCGAGTTCGGCGAGTTCGCCGATGCGGCGGTCGAGGGTGCCGGTGTTCTCGGCGGCTTTGGTGGCGTACTTGGCGACGTACGAGGCGACGGCCTGTTCCGTGATGTCGGAGCCGTCCCCGAAGGCCTTGACCGGGCGGACGTCGAGCTGTCGGCCCCAGCGGAACGTCCGAGCGGGTTGATCGGCGGCGGCCGGGACGGAGACGGAGGTGTAGGAGTGCGCGGCGGCGGCCCGTACCGCGTCCGTGAGCACATCGACCGTGGCCCAGACGGGCGGCGGGGTGCCGGGTCCGTCGGGGCCGTCGAGGCGTACGACGGCGTGGAAGTGCAGGGCCCCGCGCTTTTGGAACTCGGCCACCTTGCTGTACGAGACGCGCAGGTGGTCGGCGAGTTCTCGGCGGGCCAGGCCGCCACGGGCGGCGAGTTCCCGGCGGAGCCGGGTGGTGAAGCGCTGCCAGAGCTGTCCCGCGTGGTTGTTGAACAGGACGGCGCCCGCGTAGTCGTAGGCGTCCGGGTCGAGGGCGGTGGCCAGCTCCGGGGCGTCGGACGCATGCCGGGCGCCGCAGCGGCAGGGGCCGCCGTGATCGGGCCGGTTGTGGACCGGGCCGAACGAGGGGGCCGTGAGGGTGGCGAAGACACGCGGGTGATCGCGGACGTCGGCGGGGATGTCGCGGCGGTCGTCCCCGGCGAGGCCGGCGCGGATCAGGTGGTAGGTGTCGCCCGCGTAGGTCCAGGCGCAGGACGGGCAGCGGGAGGCCCGGCGGTTGCCGCAGGCGAGGCGGAGGCGTCCGCCCGGCTCGTTCTCGGTGGAGTAGTGGTGCAGCGTCTCGCCGGTGGTCTTGTCCTTGGTGAGTGTCCAGCCGGTCAGGTGGATCGGGTCGGAGCAGCCGCCGGTACGGCGGATCTGGTCCTCCCAGCGGGTGTAGTCGGCAGCCGAGGCCACCCGGAGGATGTCTCCGAGGATGATCGGGTCGAGCAGGTGGGCGGACGTGGTCACCTTGGATGTCGCGGGTGAGGCCCGGTGGGCCATGCTGGAGGTTCCTTCCGGTTGCGAGATCGATCGGTGGGGACGGCTCCCGGGCGGCGGATGCTTGGCGGTATCAGGGCCGCCCGGGGGCCGGTCAGCGACGCTTGGCGTCGGAGGCGAGCAGCGAGCGCAGGACGACCGCGCAGACGGCGACCGAGGCGCCGGTGATGGCGACGGCCAGGAGCATCGAGACCAGGACGGCGCCGACGACCAGGACGGCGGCGGTGCCAGCGCCGACGAGGGCGAGGGCGGTGCCGGGGGTGAGCTGGACCGTAGGGCGAGTCGACGCGGCGGGGCCCGGGGTGGACGTCGGGTGATGCTGGACCACGGTGGTCGGCTCGACGACGGCGGGCGGGGTGACGAGCCCGGTGGGGGTGGGCATGGTGGGAATCTTCGGGCGGAGCATGGCAGGGCTCCCTACTTGGTGATGGCGGTGTCGATGACGGGGGCGAGGAGGCTGTCGGCGAGGAGGTAGCCGCCGAGGAGCAGCACCAGGACCAGCCAGAGCGGCGGGCGGAAGAGCTTGCAGCCGAGGTAGCCGACGGCGGCGAGGGCGAACCAGAGGGGGACCTGCATGTCGGGTGTCTCCTAGCGGACGCGGCAGCGGTGGGTGCGGGCGGCGAGCTGGGCGGCGGTCTGGCTGGAGTAGTCGGCGGACCAGCCGCAGCGGTCGGCGGTGCAGACGGCGGCGTGTGCGGTGTGGCCGTGGCGGTCGCGGTGGGTGCCGATCTGTACGGGGCCGATGCCGCATCACGGAGTGGAAGTGGTCGCGGGCGGGCATGGCGGTCAGTCCTTCCGGGTGGTGGGGTCGGGGAAGCTGGCGCGGATGGCGGCGGCGGTGGCCGGGCTGGTGGTGCGCTGGGCGGCTTCCTCGGCGAGCAGGTGGGCGAGGTAGGGCCGGTCGGCGGCGGTCATCTCGCGGGCGCTGTCGAGGTAGTCGGCGGCGGTCAGGTCGGCGGGGTCGCAGGTCATCGGTGTGCCTTTCTTGCCGGTCAGGTGAGGTGGGCGGCGATGGCGTCGGCGAGGTGGGGCGGGACGCCGAGGCGGGCGCGCAGGGTGTCGGTGTCGATGGGGGCGCCGGTGCGGTCGCGGTAGTCGGCGGCGACCTTGCGGGCGTGGTCGACGAGGACGGCGGGAACCGCGGGCGCCGGGTCGGCGGGCGGAAGGGCCGGGGGTTCCTCCACCGGGGCCGGGGCCGGGGCCAGGTCGGGTTCCGGGTCCGGCACGGGGTCGGGGTCCGGTGTGCGGTCGTCGGCGCGGTCGGGTTCGGGGGCCGGGGCGGGTGCCGGCGGAGTGGGTGTGCGGTGGTCGGCGGAGTGGGCGAGAAGGGTGCCGCCGAGGAAGGCGAGGGCGGGCCATCCGGCGATGCCCAGGCGGAGCAGGGCGGGCGGGTCGGCCAGGTCGAGGAATCCAGCGGTGGCGACGTTGGCGCCGAGCGAGGCGAACAGGGCGATGAGGAACCAGCACCAGGCCAGCCGGGACGGCCCCTCACTGCGCAGGCGTCGCCAGGCGGCAACCAGGAGCAGGTCCACCGAGACCGGGTAGGCCCAGGCCTTCCAGCCGTCCTGTCCGGCAGCGGCGGCCAGGTCGTGCAGGTGGGCGAAGGACAGCGCCCCGGCGATGACGGCCTGGACCAGAACGGCGTCGACGCGCAGGCCGTGACGGGCGGCCATCAGCACTCCTCACCGGTCGGCGGCTCGGGGAGCGAGGCGGCCAGGGAGGGGCTGACGATGTCGACGAAGTCGAGGTCAGCACCGGTGGAGTCGGCGTAGAGGGCGAGCTGGCCCAGGAGCAGGACGGTGCGGGCGAAGTCCTCGCAGTCGGGACACATGACGCGGGTTCTCCCTTCATCAGGCATGGCGGGGGTAGGGACTTGGCGCGAGGGACGGTCGCGCCGGCCGATGGGACGAGCGAGAGATCAGGCGGTGGCCGGAGAAGGCTTGGCCGACGGCACGGGAGCGGCGGCGGGTCCGGCGAGGGCGGGCCGAAACGGTGCCAGTTCGGGCAGGGCCGGGGTGCGGTCGGCGTGCCGGTTGCAGGTGTTCACGGCCTGGCGGAGTGAGGTGTGTGGGGCGCGGATGCGGTGCCAGCCGCCGGTGGAGTCTCCGGCTATGGCGAGGCCGCGCAGTTCGGCGGGGATCTGGATGGCGGCCAGGACGGCATCCGGGGAGATGTCGCCGAAGGCCATGTTGGCGGAGGTCTCGTCGTTGACGCGGTGGGCGGTACGGCCGGTGAGCTGGGCGCGAAGCATGGTGATGCCCTTGCCGAGCTCGGAGCCGAAGCGCTGCCCACAGATCTCCAGGTAGATGCCGGCCGCACGGCCGAGCTGGGCCAGGCGGACCAGCGCGGTGATGATCCGGTCCCGCCGCTTCTCCTCCTCCTTGCTGGCGAACAGGGCGAGTTCGGCGACCTCGTCGACCAGGACCACGACCGGCACCGGCCGCAGATGCTCGGGCAGGTCCCAGATGTCGGCGGCGATCTCCGCGTCCGGCACGTCGACCGTGATCCGCTGCTGGGCACGGATGAGCTGATAGACGTCTGCCATCCGAGTCACGAGCGCGTCGAGCAGTTCGGCGGCGGTGTCGGGATTGTCGGCCAGCGCGGAGAACCGGCGGGCCAGCGGGAACAGCTCGACCCCCTGTTTGCAGTCGATGCCGACCAGGGCGACATCCATGGGGGCGAGTCCGACGACCAGGTTGCGCTGGTAGACGGACTTGCCGGATTCCGTGGCGCCGAGGGTGAGGGCGTGCGGGACGGCGCGGTAGTCGCGGTAGTGCACCGAGCCGTCCTGCCGCAGGGCGACGGGAACCCGCATGGGCCGGGTCTCGGTCGTGGCGGGCATCTGCACCCGCTTGAGGACGTCGTAGCCGGTCATCCGCACTTCCACGACGCCGGACCGCAGTTCACGCGAGGTGACCCCGTACATCGAGAACGAGTGCCGCAGCCGGTCCGAGGCGGCGGCGACGTCGAAGGCGTCTTGTCCGGGGCGCAGCTTGAGCCGTAGGACCAGGCCGGTGCGAGTCGGCCACAGCCGCAAGATGCGCGGTGGACGGGACTCCGGCATAGGGCGGTTGGTGACCCGTGCCAGGGCGAGCCGCCATCTCGCAGGCGGTACGGTCAGCCCGCAGGCGTCCATGACGGAGCCGTACCGGACCAGAACCCGCAGCGTGGCCAGGATGATCCCGAAGGCCAGCCAGTACCAGGCGGGACGCCGCCACCGCAGGAGACCCGCGGCGGCGACGACCAGCACCAGAGCGACCGTGAAGCCGGTCATGATCAGGCCGCCTTCGGTCCTGCAGCGGCGTTGACGTCAGCGAGCGAGGTGACCGCGACCGCACGGAACGCGATGCCGTGCCGCTTCTGACCGTTGAAGTCGTTCTCCCACGGCCGGGCA
This sequence comes from Streptomyces sp. NPDC014995, assembly GCF_043080745.1. Taxonomy (NCBI): domain Bacteria; kingdom Bacillati; phylum Actinomycetota; class Actinomycetes; order Kitasatosporales; family Streptomycetaceae; genus Streptomyces; species Streptomyces sp. NPDC014995. The sequence goes on along the minus strand of NZ_JBIBVX010000015.1, from coordinate 2,538 downwards.
ACCAGGCCAGTGAGCGCGACCGGCGTGCCCATGGCCAGCTCACCGCTGATCCCGGGCTCCGGGACGGTGATGGACAGGATCTCCACCTCCTCGTTCGCCGCGAACATCACGTCAACCGTCATCAGCTTCGCGCCGGACTCGATGTCCATGGCGATCTCGCCCGTGCGGCGGTCCTTGACCTTGGGCTGCGGAGTCTTGGCGACCATCACGATCGCGGCGGAGGTGTCGACGGGAATCTGACGCATAGCGGAGCACTCCTCTATAGATGCCGAACTTCGACACTCATGTACATGAGTGACATGAAGAAGAGTGCATGACTCCTGTACATGAGTCAACCCGCCGCGAAGAAGAACTCGCGACGGGCTGTAAGAAGTTGAGTGAGCGTCAGTCGTCGGCAGGGATGCGGTACTCGAAAACGAACTGATCAGCGGCCATGAGCGTGTCGCACACCTCGACCACGAGACCCGCGGTCGTACGGGCCTCCCGGATCAGGTGAACCACGGCAGCACCCGGGCTCAGCGCAAGCTCCGAGGCTTCCGCCTTCGAGGCCGGCCGCGCTTGCAGCGTCTCGACGAACTCCGCGAACTCATGTCCGTGATCTTCGAGCCGGGCGTAGATGCCACCGCCACCGGGGTTCTCGGCGAACAGCTCCGGGATCTCCTTCACGACGTCCCACGGCAGGTAGGACGTGGCGGTCTCGACCGGAACGCCGTTGCGGAAGTAGAGGCGCCGACGGGCCAGCACCTGCGTGCCGGCGGGGACGCCCAGCCGCTGGGCGGCATCCTCGGGAGCCTCCATAGGCCCGATGTAGAGGACGCTGACCTTTGCGGTGGCGCCGGACTGGGCGGACTCCGCGAGGTAGGCCGCCTGCCCTCCTTGCCTGAGCGAGCGCCGGAAGCGATCGGAGGAGCGGTGCCGCACAGGAGGCCGGTTCTTCACGATCGAGCCCTTGCCGTGCCGGGTCTCGACGAGTCCACTCGCCCGCACCTCGGCCATGGCCTTACGGATGGTTCCGCCAGACACGCCGTAGCGATCCACCAGCTCGGATTCACTCGGCACCATGTCGCCAGGCTTCAGAACCCCCGCCCGGATCTGCTGCACGATCTCTTCCGCGATCTGCACGTACCGAGGCCCGGCCGTGCCCCCTCCAGCAGCAGTTCCCATAGTCCTTCTCTGCCTCCTAAGCTCCTCTACATGAGTCAACCACAGGAAGCGACACCGCCTCCCCTGCACTCCGTGTCAGTAGCCGGAGTGGTGGTGCGCGAGGACGGCCGTCTCCTGGCGATCCGCCGAGCCGACAACGGCACCTGGGAGCTCCCCGGCGGGATCCTCGAACTCGACGAGGCCCCGGAAGCCGGCGTGGTCCGCGAGGTCCTGGAAGAGACCGGCATCCACGTCGAGGTGGACGAACTCACCGGCGTGTACAAGAACATGGTCCGAGGCGTTGTCGCCCTGGTCTTCCGCTGCAAGCCCTCCGGCGGCACGGAACGCACCTCCAGCGAGTCCACCGCCGTTTCCTGGCTCACTCCGGACGAGGTCAGCGAGCGCATGACCGAGGTCTACGCAGTCAGGCTCCTGGACGCCTTGGACGGCAACGGCCCCCACGTACGCAGCCACGACGGCAAGCACCTCATCCCAGCGGGATAAGACTTTCTCTCCATCATCAAGGCGGCTCGCTCCGCTCACCGCGCGCCCCGGCCCCCGGCCGGGCCTGCGCTCCTAATGGTGCGGTAAGACGTTGAGCCGTTCATGATGGCCGAGCGTCTTGGGCGGGTCGGCATGTGGTGATCCGTAGCCGCTCCTGAGGCCTGACCTCTTAAGACAGAGCCGGCCCCACGTGCCTACTTGCCCAGTGCAGCATCGCGGGGGTGGCGGGGCCGGCCCGCGCTCATGCCTTCGTCCCGCGCGGGCCGACCCCGCCACCCCCGCTCGCACGCAAACAGCGGCATCGTTAGTTCTCGTGGTCCAAGCCGCCGCCAGGGAACACCTCTCACCGCTCGGCGAACGCTTCAGTTCCGCAGCTGACCGAGACCCCTGACGACCGCTGGGATTGCGAACGACTGATCGGATGACGGGCCGTCGAGCCCTGCCATTAGGAAGACGCGCAACCCCTGCCCGGCGAGGACCAGCACGCCACCGCCAATCAGAGGACACCCCCATGACCAGCGTGTTCTGCGGTATCGACTGGGCCACCGACCACCACGACATCGCCCTGCTCGACGAAACCGGCACCCTCCTCGCCAAGCTCCGCATCGACGACAACCCCGAAGGCCTCACCCAGCTCCTCGACCTCCTGGCCCGCCACGGCGACAACCCCGACAACCCGATCCCCGTCGCCATTGAGACCTCCCACGGACTCCTGGTCGCCTGCCTGCGCGCCACCGGACGGCCGATCTACGTCATCAACCCACTCACCGCCGCCCGCTACCGCGACCGCTACGCGCTCAGCCGCAAGAAGTCCGACCACCTCGACGCCAAAGTCCTGGCCCACATCCTGCGCACCGATCCCGCCGAACACCGCTCTCTGCCCGCCGACAG
>NZ_JBIBVX010000014.1:0-305024 GCF_043080745.1 Streptomyces sp. NPDC014995 | reverse complement strand
GACAAGCGCGACTACATCTTCAACGGCACCCTGACCGTCACCGCGATCGTCATCTGGCTCCGCGACACCGTCCAAGAGCCACCAGAAACGGCCTAGCGCGCGACCGGCACCGGTAAGGCCCGGTCGGCCGGCGAACGGCCGTCGCATTGGGGAATGACGCATCGCCTCCGTTCCCCAATCGACTGATCGGCGCCGACGCCATATCGGCGGGCCAGGACGGCTCCGACTGTGCGCCTCCGCACCTACAGGCAGCTGCTTCGGGCGGACATCGCCGTTCCTGTTCGTCGCGGAGCGAGCCCCTGGGCCGATCTGGTCGGCACCGTGTTGCCGGCCCTCGGCAACGCCTTGCCCGCCGGGTGGACGCGTCGCATCAGTCCGGGCGTCACACACGCTGCTCGGACGAGTTGCCGTACGTCGTCAGGTCCCCGGCCGGGGCGTCGGTCCGGTCACAAGAAGCGCCGGATCGGGGTGACGGCGGCTTCCTTGGTTCGCTGCAGCACCGCCCGTCGTTTCCACCGGGTGAGGTCGATGTCGACGCTGTGCTTCAGGTCCGCTTCGTAGTCGCGGTCGAGTGCGGCGGTGAACCTCTCGTCCAGGACGGCGAGCATGACCTCTTCGTCGTGGTCCATGGACCGGCGGTTGAAGTTGCTGGATCCGATGAGGCCGGCGACCGAGTCCACTGTGATGATCTTGGCGTGCATCATCGTCAACTGGTACTGCCGGATGTGGACCCCTGCCCCCAGCAGACGTGTGTAGTGGTGCTGGCCGGCGATTCGGCAGGCGCGTTGGTCGGTGTGGGGGCCGGGGAGCAGAATCTCCACGCGCACGCCACGGCCGGCGGTCCGGCACAGCAGGTCGACGAAGTAGGGGTCGGGCGCGAAGTAGGCGGTGGCGAGGCGGAAGCGCTTCTCGGCGGAGGTGAGCATGACCCGGATGAGGGTCTGCATGTCCTGCCAGCCGATGCTGGCGGAGCCGCGCACCACCTGAACGACCGACGAGCCGGCCCGGCGGTGCTCGGTGAAGCGATCGCGGTCGTCGAAGAGTTCGTCGTGGCACTCGGCCCAGTTCTGCGCGAACGCGGCGGCGATGCCGTCCACGGCCGGGCCGCGCACCTGGACGTGGGTGTCTCGCCACTCGCCGGGGTTCCGGGCGTTGCCGCACCATTCCTCCGCGATGCCGACGCCGCCGGTGAACGCGGTGTGCTCGTCGACGATGAGAGCCTTGCGGTGGCAGCGGTGGTTCTGCTTGAACGGTGACAGCCAGACGGGCTTGCGGAACCAGGCCACCTGCACACCGGCGGCATCCATGACGTCCAGCAGTTGCCGTTCGATCTCCTTGGCGCCGATACCGTCGAGCAGCAGCCGTACCCGCACCCCCGCACGGGCGCGGTCGGCGAGAGCGGCGGCGAAGTCGCGGGCGATCTGACCGCGCCAGTAGACGAACGTCATCATGTCGATCGTGTGCTGGGCGGAGCGGATGACGCCCAGCATCGCGGGAAAGATCTCGTCGCCGTTGCGCAGCGGCACCACCTCGTTTCCTTCGGTGGCGGCCACGCCGATCAACCGCTCGAGGCGGCGGCGCAGGCGTTGCTTGCGGGCTTCCGTGTCAGGTTCGGCACCACGATCAGCGGCTGCCGGTATGCCGTCGAGCATCAGGCCGAATCTCCCGTTGGACCAAGGACAGCAGAGACAGATCGTTGGGGGCCGCCGGACGAGCCCGAGAGAGCGGATGCCCGTCAGTCACCGCCTCACTCCCGGCATCGGCCGGGAGATGGCCGCGGTGCGCGGTGTCCGTCACGCGCACCACCCTCTCGGTTGGAACACGACGGCGGTGTATGTCCGAGCAAGGCGTCAGCCGGCACAAGCGACTGTGGCTCCTCACTGCGTCATGCGGTCCGGGACGGGCTCTGCCGCTCCCGTTCGCCCAAGACACCGGTGAGGGCGGCCTGTTGCACGATCAGCGGCACGAGCACGGCGGCGACGACACCGAGCGCGGCCGACGGCGTACCACCTGAGGCCGGGTGGGGACCTGCTCGGGGAGATGGGCACCGGGGCGAACACCCAGGCATGCATGCCGCGGGCCGGGGTAGGCGGGCGGACGTCGGTGAGTGAACCGACCCGTACGAGGGTGATCGATGGGAAGGGGCGCATCATGGCGACGACGACCGTGCAGACTGCCGGGCAGGCGGTGGACGTGCCGGAGATCGCCGACCCGTCCCAGGTCGCTCCCAGGGACGCGCGGGATCTGTCGAAACTGTTCTTCGAGAAGCTCGCGATGCTGGAGGAGGGCACGCCCGAGTACCAGTACGCGCGCAACACGCTGATCGAGATGAACATGTCCCTGGTCCGCTACGCGGCCGGCCGGTTCCGCAGCCGCGGGCCGGAGGAGATGGAGGACATCGTCCAGGTCGGCATGATCGGCCTGATCAAGGCCATCGACCGGTTCGAGCTGTCCCGTGAGGTGGAGTTCACCTCCTTCGCCGTTCCCTACATCGTGGGTGAGATCAAGCGGTTCTTCCGCGACACGTCCTGGGCCGTGCACGTACCCCGGCGGCTGCAGGAGGCCCGTGTCCAACTGGCCCGCGCCAACGAGGAGCTGAGCAGCAGGCTGGGCCGGACACCGACCACCAAGGAACTGTCCGAGCTGATGAGCCTGTCCGAGGAGGAGGTCGTCGAGGCGCAGCTCGCCTCCAACGGCTACAGGTCAGCCTCCCTGGACGCCACCATCAGTGGCAGCGAGGACGGCGAAGCCGCCCTCGCGGACTTCATCGGCGACGAGGACGCGGCCCTCGGCCTGGTCGAGGATTTCCACGCTCTCGCACCGATGATCGCCGAGCTCGGCGAACGCGACCGCAAGATCATCCACTGGCGCTTCGTCGAGGAACTGACCCAAGCCCGGATCGCCGAACGCCTCGGGGTCTCCCAGATGCACGTCTCCCGCCTGATCACACGCCTCCTGACCCGCCTCCGCGAAGGCATGCTCAGCACCCACTGAACGCCTGAGGCCTTCGGCCGGACGGTTGGGCAACGCCGCCGCGGGGCGCGGGAAGGCGGCCCTGCGTACCCCGTCCGCCCGCTCCCTTCACTTCACTTCACGAAGCGGTACTTCAGGTGGGTGGCGAGGGGCGTGGCGACCACCCTGACCGGTTCGAGGGCGCGCCGCCCGGTGCCCGGTCCGTCGAAGAGCCGCAGTCCGGCTCCGAGGAGGGCGGGCACCACGTGCAGTTGCAGCTCGTCGATGAGCCCCTCTCCGAGGTACTGCCGCACCGTGCTCGCCCCGCCCGCGATGTCGACGTTCCGGTCCCCGGCGGCGGCCCTCGCCTGGTCGAGGGCGCTGTGGATGCCGTCGGTGACGAAGGTGAAGGTGGTGCCGCCCTCCTTGACCAGGGTCGGCCGGGGCCGGTGGGTGAGCACGAAGACCGGGGTGCGGAAGGGCGGGTTGTCGCCCCAGAACTCCTCGCCCGTGTCGTACATCATCCGGCCCATGACCACCGCTCCGGTGGCGTCGAACCACTCGCGCATCAGCTCGGAGTCGCGGTTCTCCTCCCCGCCGGTCATGCCCTGGCGCTCCCGCCAGCTCGCCAGGTTGTGGATCCACTCGAAGAGCGGCTCGGCGCCGTCGCCTCCCGGGTTGTCGACGGAGACGTCGGTGCCGGCGATGTAGCCGTCCAGGGACATGGCCAAATCCGCGGTCACGGTCACGATCAGGTGCTCCTCAGGTCCTCGGTCTGCGTCCTTCACTCCTACGTCGATCGGGAACCGGCGTATTCGACATCGCCGGCGACACGTGCGGGAGTCCGCCCGACCGGATGCGCTGTTCGACGGTTCCTCCGGGATTCGGCGATGGGGGAGGAGACGCCGGTCGGCACAGAGGCGGCCGCCACTCACCGCCGTACCACTCACCGTCGTATCGCTGACCACTGACCACTCACCGTCATGCCGCTGACCCCGCTGATGCGCGCCATCCGCTGCGAGGAACCCGCACCTCGGCCGGAACAGCCGTGGAAGACCAGCCGGTCGAGCGGGAATGTCCCCGTCCGGGAATGTCCCAGTCGGGGTCAGCTGAGGGAGGAAGAGGCCGGAAGGTTCTGATCGGCGGCCCAGGAGGCGAGGATGCGCAGCCGGTCGTGGGTGGGTGAGCCCGGGACGGCGGTCCAGACGGTCAGGTGCTGGTCCGGGTCGGTGTTGGCGGTGAGGGTGTCCCAGTCCAGGACGAGTTCGCCCACGACCGGGTGATGGAGGGTCTTCGTGCCCACCGTGCGGGCGGCGACCCGGTGCTCGCCCCACCACTGGGCGAACTGCTTGTCCCGCATCGACAGTTCACCGACCAGCTCGATCAGGCGAGGGTCCTCCGGGTACTTGGCCGCGTCCATCCGCAACTGCGCCACGGAGATCTGGGCGGAGGCCTCCCAGTCGGCGTACAGGGTGCGCATCGCCGGATCGGTGAACTGGATCCGGGGATAGTTGCGGTGCTTCTCCGGGACCCGGGAGAAGTCGGTGACCAGCGCCGCGGCCAGCGAGTTCCAGGCCAGGATGTCGCCGCGCCGGCCCTGGACCAGGGCGGGGGTGGAGGTGAGGTCGTCCAGGACCCGCTGCAACTGTGGCTGGACCTGCTGCCTGCTGCGGCGCCGGGTGCGGGTGGTGGTCTTGCCCGCGAGCTGGAAGAGATAGCCGCGCTCGTCGTCGTCCAGGTGGAGTACCCGGGCGAGGGTGTCCAGCACGGGGGCGGACGCCTGGATGCGGCCCTGTTCGAGCCGGGTGTAGTAGTCGGTGCTGATGGAGGCCAACTGGGCGACCTCTTCACGGCGCAGCCCTGCGACCCGGCGGGGCCCACCGGTCTCCGGCAGTCCGACCATGCGCGGGCTCAGCTCCGAGCGGCGCTTGTTGAGGAATTCTCCCAGCTCGTTGAGGGGCACGTTGCTCGTCATGTTTCCCAGCATGGCACCCGTCGCACCGGGGAAAGGGGGGAGAGTTTTCTCCCAGGATGTAACTCTCCCCGGATGTATTTCTCCGCTTTTCGCGCCTGCCTCCCCGTGTGAGGCTCGACCATACGCAGCCGTCTTTTCGAGACATCGGCTGCCGTTCACAGACCCTCGAACGACGAAAGAAGCACCACCATGCGCGGAGCAGTCATCCATGCCCCGGCGACGTGCGTTTCGAGCAACTCGACGATCCGAGGATCGTCAGGCCGACCGATGCCGTCATCCGTACGGTCGTCACCTGCGTGTGCGGCTCGGACCTGTGGCCCTACCGCGGCGCGGAGCCCGTGGACGAGCCCCACCCCATGGGTCACGAATACGTCGGCATCGTCGAGGACGTCGGCAGCGAGGTCACCTCGGTCAAGCCGGGCCAGTTCGTCGTCGGCTCCTTCGCCACCTCGGACAACACCTGCCCGAACTGCCTGAACGGCTGGCAGTCCAACTGTCTGCACCGGGAGTTCATGAGCACCTGCCAGGCCGAGTACGTCCGCATCCCCAACGCCCACGGCACCCTCGTCGCCACCCCCGAGCACCCGGCCGACGAGTTCGTCCCGAGCCTGCTCGCCGTCTCCGACGTGATGGGCACCGGCTGGTACGCGGCCGTCGCCGCCGAGGTGAGGCCGGGTTCCACGGCCGTGGTCGTCGGGGACGGCGCGGTCGGCCTCTGCGGCGTCATCGCCGCCAAGGAGCTCGGAGCCGAGCGGATCATCGCCATGAGCCGCCACGCGTCCCGGCAGAAGCTGGCCCTGGAATTCGGCGCCACCGACATCGTCACCGAACGCGGCGAGGAAGGCATCGCCCGCGTCAAGGAACTCACCGGCGGCATCGGTGCCGACTCGGTCCTGGAGTGCGTCGGCACCCCCGAGGCCATGCGGCAGGCCCTGCACTCCACCCGCCCCGGCGGCAACGTCGGCTTCGTCGGCGTCCCGCACGACGTGGCGATCGACGGCCAGGAACTGTTCTTCTCCCACGTCGGCCTGCGCGGCGGCCCCGCCCCCGTGCGCGGCTACCTGCCCGACCTGATCGACCGGGTCCTGACCGGCCGCATCAACCCGGGCAAGGTCTTCGACCTCACGCTGCCGCTGGAGCAGGTCGCCGAGGGCTACAAGGCGATGGACGAGCGCCGTGCCATCAAGGCCCTGCTGACGCCCTGACCGTTCGATCCCGGCCTCCGGGGCCGGGCATGAACGACGCCCGGACGCGGAGGCGGGGCTCCCGCCTTCGCCGAAGGCTCCCACCACCGCTGAACCAAGGATTTGTCGTGACCACCTTCGCCCTCGTCGGCGCCGGCCGCGGCCTGGGACTCGCCACCGCCCGCCGCTTCGGAGCCGCCGGCCACACCGTGGCCCTCGTCTCCCGCAGCGCCGAGCACCTGGCCGACCTCACGGCCGAACTGGCCCGTGACGGCGTCTCCGCCCGCGGCTTCGCCGCCGACGTCCTCGACCCCGCCTCCCTCACCACCGCCCTCGACGCGGCGGCCGACGCCCTCGGGCCCGTCGAGATCCTCCAGTACAGCCCGGTGCCCCGCGCCGACTTCATGAAGCCGGTCCTGGACACCGGCGCCGACGACCTCGACGCCCCGCTCGCCTTCTCCGTCAAGGGACCGGTCACCTGCGTGAACGCCGTCCTGCCCGGCATGCGCGCCCTCGGCCGAGGGACGCTGCTGTTCGTCAACGGCGGCAGCGCCGTACGCCCCCACCCCGACCGGGCCGGCACCTCCGTCGCCTTCGCCGCCGAGAGCGCCTACGCCCGCATGCTCCACGACGCGCTCGCCCCGGAGAGCATCCACGTCGCGCAGCTGATCGTCCCGGGAGCCATCCGTCCCGACGCCGAGCACAGCAGTCCCGACGCCCTGGCCCAGCGCCTGTACGACATTCACCACCAGCGCGACGCCTTCCGCCACTACGCCGAGCCCCTCCCCGACTGACCAGGAGTGGAGAGCGCACCATGGGGCCGGACAGCCCTCGTCTTGCCTGACGCCACCCTCCAGGCGTTCATGTGGATGAACAAAAATCAAGTACACGTCTATTGACGCGTCCACGGCAAGTATCTACCTTCCTGGGGAAAGCGCTTTCCCTAGGCGGTGACGCGGTTTCCGGCCATCCGGCCATTCATGTCCTCGAACCAGCTCGAACCCACCGCATCGTCGCAGTCGGGAGCCGCCACAGAAAGGGTTCTGGCGCGTGCCACCTGCTCCACCGCGCCAGGCCGGGCCCCTTCCGGGCCGATCAGCGACCTGTCCATCGGCAGGCGACACCGAGCATTCGAAGACCGATTGGGGAGCGAGATGAGGCGACCAGTCGCACTGCGACTCTATGCGGCGCTGGCCACGATGGCTCTTGCGGCCGGGACCGGCGCGGTTCTGTCGATACCCGAGGCGTCGGCGGCGACCGGTAGCGCCACCGGCTACGCGACCCAGAACGGCGGGACCACCGGCGGTGCGGGCGGGCAGACGGTGCGGGCCACCACCGGAACCGCGATCCACGCGGCCCTGTGCGCCAGGGCCAGCAGCAGCACCCCCATCACCATCCAGGTCGAGGGGACCATCAACCACGGCAACACCGCCAAGGTGTCGGGCAGCAGCTGCAACACCGCCGCCGGCGTGATCGAGCTCAAGGAGATCAGCAACGTCACCATCATCGGCGTCGGCAACGGCGCCGTCTTCGACCAGCTCGGCATCCACATCCGCGACTCGCGCAACATCGTCATTCAGAACGTGACCGTCCGGAACGTCAAGAAGTCGGGCTCCCCCACGTCCAACGGCGGTGACGCCATCGGCATGGAGCGCAACGTCCGCAACGTCTGGGTCGATCACGTCACCCTGGAGGCGTCGGGCGGGGAGTCGGAGGGCTTCGACGGCCTCTTCGACATGAAGGACAACACCCAGTACGTGACCCTGTCCTACAGCACCCTGCGCAACTCCGGCCGCGGTGGCCTCGTCGGGTCCAGCGAGAGCGACCTCTCGAACAGCTTCATCACGTACCACCACAACCTGTACGAGAACATCGACTCCCGTGCGCCCCTGCTGCGCGGCGGCACGGCCCACATGTACAACAACCACTACCTGCGCCTCAACGAGTCCGGCATCAACTCCCGGGCCGGCGCCCGCGCCAAGGTGGACAACAACTACTTCAAGGACTCCAAGGACGTCCTCGGCACCTTCTACACCGACGCGGCCGGATACTGGCAGGTCAGCGGCAACACCTTCGACAACGTGACCTGGTCCAGCCCCGGCAGCGAGAACCATCCGGCCGGCCCCAACCCGCAGTCCAACACCACGGTCGGCATCCCGTACTCCTACCGTCTCGATGCGACCGGTTGCGTGCCGAGCATCGTGAGCCGGACGGCCGGCGCCAACAAGGGTCTGCAGGTGTCGGACGGCAACTGCTAGCGGTCGACACCGGCCGGCAAGACCTGATGGTCGCCGCACACACGAGGTCGCCGCACACGAGGTCGCCGCACACGAGGTCGCCACACACGAGATCGACGCCAGGAGCGGCGAAGTCCCGCAGCCCGGCGGGTCCGGCATCCCCCGGACCCGCCGGGCCTGTTGCTGTCGCCCGGCATCCACGACGTGACCACCCACGGGTGGGATGAGACAGGCCGAACCGGCCTGCCGGATCGGCGTGACGCGACGGCGAGCGTGTCAAGTTTCCTTTACATGGTGTCCGTCCTGCTTTACATTCCTCGGGTGACACACGAAGAAAAGCGTGCGTGGATCATCGCGGTGCTCGCAGTCGGCACGTACGCGGCCTACCTCACCGTCATCCTGGCCCGAGCCGCAGACACCCCTGTGGCCGACGTGTCCTACGCGTCGACGCTGCTGTGGGCCGTGGGCATCTCGATCGCGGCATCGATCGTGCTGAGCATCGCCGTCTCGATCGGCGCGCCGAAGGAGGCGAGCAGACGGGACCAACGCGACCGCGAGATCCACCGGTTCGGTGAGTACGTGGGGCAGTCGTTCGTCGTCACGGGCGGGGTGGCGGCCCTGGGCATGGCGATGGCCGACGTGGACCAGTTCTGGATCGCCAACGTCCTCTACGCCGGGTTCACCCTCTCGGCGACCGTGGGCTGCGTGGCGAAGATCGCCGCCTATCGCTGGGGCTTTCCGTCGTGGTGAGGCAGACGACCAAGGTCACCAACTCCATCCGGACCCTGCGGTTCACGCACGGTGAGATGACACAGGCGGAACTGGCCGACCGGATCGGCGTGACGCGCCAGACCGTCATCGCCATCGAGAAGGGCCGCTACTCGCCCTCCCTGGAGATGGCCTTCCAGATCGCCCGGGTGTTCAAGGTCCCGCTCGACGAGGTGTTCCAGTACGTGGACGAAGACGAAGGAGACACATCATGAAGGCAATCGTCCAGGACGTGTACGGCCCGCCCGATGTCCTGGAACTCAGAGACATCGACAAGCCGGTGGCCGGCGACGACGACGTCCTCATACGGGTACGCGCGGCCGGGGTGGACCCCAGTGTCTGGCACCTCATGACAGGTCTGCCCTACCCGATACGCATCATGGGCTTCGGACTGCGCAGACCCAAGCTCCGGGTGCGCGGCTGGGACGTCGCGGGGAGTGTCGAGGCGGTCGGCAGGAACGTGACCCGGTTCAAGCCCGGCGACGAGGTCTTCGGCACCTGCGAGGGCTCCTTCGCGGAGTACGCGTGCACGCGGGAGGACAGGCTGGCGGCGAAACCGGCCGGGGCCACCGTCGAACAGGCCGCGGCCGTCCCCATCTCCGCCTTCACCGCCCTGTACTCGCTTCGTGAGGTGGGGCGGCTGCAGCCGGGGCAGAAGGTCCTGGTCATCGGCGCGGGCGGAGGCGTGGGGACGTACGCCGTGCAACTGGCCAAGGCGGTGTTCGCCGCGGAGGTCACCGGCGTCTGCAGCACCGGCAAGACCGAACTGGTCCGCTCCCTCGGCGCGGACCACGTCATCGACTACACCCGCGACGACTTCGCCGCCGCCGGCCGCCGCTACGACCTCATCCTCGACACCGCCGGCAACCGACCGCTGTCCCACCTGCGCCGCGCCCTCACCCCCCGGGGGACCCTCGTCATCGTCGGAGGCGAAGGGGGAGGGCGATGGTTGGGCGGCCTGCACCGCGCCCTCGGAGCACTGGCCCTGTCCCCGTTCATCGGCCAGAACCTGCACGCACCGTTCCTGAAGGAGCCCGAGGCGGACGCCCTTCAGGCCCTGGCCGAGTTCATGGAAGCCGGCCGGATCACACCGGTGATCGACCGGACGTACCCCCTCGGCGAGGCCGCCGACGCCGTCCGCCACTGGGAAATGGGGCACGCGCGCGGCAAGATCGTTCTCACCGTCTGAGGCGCGCTCGCGGATACGACCGTCAAGGTCCCGCTTCGACGGAGCCAACCCGACGAAGCCCCGCCCACGCCTCACGCGAGACGAGGCGCTTGGCGCTTGGCGCTTTCGACGAGGCTGGGAGAGAGCCTCTCGCGCCGGCGCCGGTGCCGGACGATGCGCAGCCGCAGCCGCAGCCGCAGCCGCAGCCGCAGCCGCAGCCGCAGGCGTAGGCGCAGCCGCAGGCGTAGGCGCACCCGCTGGGGCGGGCGGTGGACGACCCGGTGGCCCGCGAAGCGTGACGGCCCCCCGGCGGGCCCGCCGCCTCCGGCGCGGCGGCGTCGCGGCCGGCGTGGATCATGGGCCGGCCTGCCGACGGGCCCCATCCCGTGGGGTGCCCTCGCCGAAACAGTGGTGCGGGCCGTCGGTCACCATGGCATCGACGGTCCGGCCAACCGGTTCGTCCCGACATCTGTCCGTCATCGAGCCGGAGGCCACGACATGAGGATCTCGCACCGCGCACGCGCCGTCGCCCCGTTCTACGCCATGGAGTTCGGCAAGCATGCCGCCGCGCTGGAGGCCCAGGGCCACCACGTCGTCAAACTGAACCTCGGCGAACCCGACTTCGGCGCGCCCCCGGCCGTACGGAACGCGATGCGCGAGGTCATGGACGGCAGGCCCATGGCCTACACCGCGGCCCTCGGGCTGCCCGCCCTGAGGGAGGCGATCGCGCGCTTCTACCTCGACCGGCACGGCATCGACGTCGATCCGGCGCGGGTCGTCGTGACCGCGGGAGCCTCGGCCGCGCTGGTGCTGGCCACCGCCGCCCTCGTCGACCCCGGGGACGAGGTGCTCATCGCGGACCCGTCGTACCCCTGCAACCGGCAGATCGTCGAGAGCTTCGGCGCCCGCGTCACCCTGGTGCCCACCACGGCCGGGACCCGCTTCCAACTGGACGCGGCGTCCGTGCGGTCGCACTGGACGGACAGCACCCGCGGGCTGATGATCGCCACCCCGTCGAACCCGACGGGCACCTCGGTCCCGGCGGGCGAGCTCGCCGCGCTCTGCGACCTCGCGCGCGAGCGCGACGCGTGGCGCATCGTCGACGAGATCTACCTGAACCTCGGTGACGACGACCGGGGCCGGCCACCGCGCAGCGCGCTGTCGTACGACCCCGACGCCGTCGTCATCAACAGCTTCTCGAAGTACTTCGGCATGACCGGCTGGCGACTGGGCTGGTGCGTCGTCCCCGAGCCCCTCGTGCCGGCGATGGAGCGCCTGGCCCAGAACTACTTCCTCTGCGCCTCCGCTCCCGCGCAGCACGCCGCCCTGACCTGTTTCACCCCGGAGTCCCTCGCCGTCTGCGAAGCCCGCCGCGTCGAGTTCGCCCAGCGGCGCGCGATCGTCCTCGACGGCCTGGAACGGATCGGGCTGCCGGTCCCCGTCCCGCCCGACGGCGCGTTCTACGTGTACTTCGACGTCACCGGCACCGGACTCACCTCCTGGCAGTTCTGCGAACGAGCACTGCGGGAGGCGTACGTCGCCCTCACCCCGGGCCGGGACTTCGGCGTGCACACGGCGGAGACGCACGTACGGCTCTCGTACGCGGCGTCGGCCGACGAGCTCCGCGAGGGGATCGCCCGGCTCGAGAAGTTCGTGGCCTCGCTGCGGTGAACCGCCCTGGCGCGGGCGGTCGGCCGGCCCCGTCCACCGCGGCGCCGAGGAGGGTCTGGAACCGAACACCGGCCGGGCGTCCGCGGCCGTTCCCCGTTTCCGATGACCACGACCCGCCTTCCGGGCCCGCCCGCCGCGATGACGTTGCGCAGCCCCGGCGCCGGTCGGCCCGCCCCGGCCCTGACCGCGGCGGGCCTCGCCGCCGGGGGCGTGGCGGCCGTCGCGGAGGGGGGGTGCGGCGGGGGCGGTGAGGCGCGGCGGTCCGTCAGGACGTCCGTGGCCGCCGCTGAACGGCGAAGTCCCGGGCCGCCTCGATCCGGTCGAACACCTCGGGGGCCCACTCCCGGGCCCCTGCCCGAGTTCACTTCCGGGCCTCTGCCCGAGTCCACTCCCGACCCCGTGCCGGTGTCCGTCGCCGCACCGGCCGGCGGCAGTCCCGTGGTCGGCAGTTCCGCCAGGTGCACCGCCTCGTGGCCGCCGCTGTCCAGGCCGTGGGTTTGTATCAGCCTCAGAGAGCGGCCCGGCCTGTCCGGCGGCCCCGGGAAGCGGCATCCGCACCCGATCCGGTCTCCGCCGTACCCGATTCCGCCTCCTCCGCAGCCGTTCCCGTCTCCTCCGTACCCGACCCCGGATCCGCGCCCCCCGCCAGATCCGGCAGCAAGCCGCACACCGCGTCCCGCTGAGCCGGCCCCATGACGTGGGCCAGTGCCTCGGTGACCGTGATGGAGAGCGCCTCGGACGCCTCCCGGAGCAGGCGGCGGGCCTTGTCGGTGAGGGCGACCTCGATGCCCCGCTTGTCGCCGCAGACCGACTTGCGGGTGACGAGGCCGGCGTGCTGGAGGCAGGCGATCTGATAGGTGAGCCGGGTCTTGGGGCGGCCCAGAAGCTCGGCGATCCGGGTCATGCGGAGCCCCTCCCTGGGTTGCTCCGCGAGCAGGCACAGGACCAGGAACTCGTCGTGCGAGACGTCCAGCCGCTCCTTCACGACGGACCGCAGTCGCTGCTCCACCGCCCCCGTGGCCGCCAGCAGCAGCATCCAGGCACGCAGCTCCGGGGGCAGCAGGCCGCTTCCCTGCGCGGCGGGGCATTCGGGCAGATCGGGGGCGTGCTCGTCGGAGGCGGCCATGGTTCGAGTGTACTGGTGCTCCAAATTTGGATGACGGGGTTGTTCAGTTTTGAATGACTGGCTACCGTGAGCGTCCAGCAGGTCATCCAAATTTGAATCACCGATAAGGGGAAGATCATGAACGTCGCCGTGGAAACCGGGCTCTGGCAGCTCGAGCCCGAAGCCTCCGCCGTCACCTTGAAGCACAGGACGGTGTGGGGCCTGGTCACCGTCAAGGGCGCGTTCGCCGCTGTCAGCGGTGGGGGCGAGGTGGCCGCCGACGGCGCCGCCACCGGCACCCTGACCCTGGACGTGAGCTCCCTCGACACGGGGAACGCCAAGCGGGACGCGCACCTGCGCGGCGCCGACTTCTTCGACGTCGACCGGCACCCCGAGATCACCTTCGTGGCGCGTTCCGTCGAACTCCGCGACGGCGGCACCGTCCAGGTGTCCGGCCGGCTGACCGTGCGCGGCATCAGCAGGCCGCACTCCTTCACCGCGCGGCTGAGCGACGCGAGCGCCGACACCCTGGCGCTCGACGCCGAATTCACCGTGGACCGCGCCCAGTTCGGCATGGACTGGAACCAGATGGGCATGATGCGCGGCCTGACCACGGTCACGACATCACTCCGCTTCAAGCGCGCCAACGGCTGATCCGTCGTCCTTCGCGAACCCTGGTCCACGGCGCCGGCGTGAACGCCCGGTCGATCCCCCCGCACCGAGCCGCCCGCCCTGATCCCGTCCATCCCGCCCACCCTGCCCGCCCCTCCCGAAGCCGGGGCCGACACATCCCCCGCCGGCAGAAAGGAGAAGCCGAGGCGTCCCATGGCCAGGCGCCGGCCGCCCCCGCGCCGGCGGCATCCGCCCTGGTGAGCCGGGTGCCGACGGTGGTGAGGACTTCGCTGTGAGGCGGGTGATCAGCCCGGGTGTGACGGCTGGGGCGGTCGCGGTCCGTGTCGCTGTTGGGCCGAACGGGTGACATGGCGTAAGAATTGGCCGGTGCAGGCATTGAGTACGAGTCAGTCCAGGGGGTGCCGGTGAACCGTTACGACGTCACCGATGAACAGTGGGAAGGGCTCGCTCAGGTCGTGCCGTTGCGTGGCCGGGACGCGTGGCCTTCGGCGGTGGACCATCGCGCGCTGCCCGACGCGGAGACGGAGACCCGACGCCGCTTCGTCGTCCTCCGGATCAACGTCTTCGCGGACGCCCGTGAGGTCGCCGAAACGCTGATGGCGGGCATCCCGGTCCTCCTCGACCTGACCGGCGCGGAGACCGAGGTCGCCAAGCGCGTCCTCGACTTCTCCACCGGCGTCGTCTTCGGGCTGGCCAGCGGGATGCACCGGGTCGACCGGAACGTGTTCCTGCTGACTCCGCCGGGGACCGAGGTGAGCGGGATCATGGAAGGGGCGGAGGTGCCAGGGGCCTGAGCCACGACCTCGCGTCCGGCGGGGGCGAAGCCGTCGGCTCCTTCTCGTCCACTTCCGCCGTCGCCCGTTCGTAGGAAGCTCACGGGGGCGGAACGGTTCGCCCCGCGGCCGGAGTTCTACGGTCCGCACATGGCCGTGCCGCCCGTTTCCTCCGTGTCCCTGTCCCACACCGCGTCCACCGGCGCCCCCTGCGGGGCAGACTCGCGGGACCTGCCCACCCAGACCCCTGCGAAGAACACGTCGCAGGTCCCGCCCGTCGAGGGACCCCTCGGGGGCGCCGGCCGTGTCGCGCCCCGCGAGGAGCCGCGCGGTGATGGCGACCGCGCCGCGCCCGGGCGACCGCCCGCCGGCGCATCCCGCGCCGGGGACGGCAGCAGCGTCGCGCCCGGCGGGGGACCGCGCGGTGATGGCGACCGCGCTCGGCCGGGAGAGCGGCCACCCGCCCGTGGTGACCGTGCCCCGTCCGCGGGACGGGCGTCCGTCGGAGCCCCGCGCATCCCCGCCGGCGCCCCGCGCATCCCCGCCGGCGAAGAACCGTCCGCCCCCGCCCCCCGCCAGGGTCCCGCGCGGCCCTGTCTCACCGAGTTGCGGCTGTCGGCCTTCGGCCGGCACCGGCGGGCCGGGTTCTCGCTGGGGCCGGTCACTCTCTTCGTCGGGGCCAGTGGCAGTGGCAAGACCACCGCGCTGCGGGCGTACGAGGCGCTGGCCCGGCTCGGTGGCGGGGCCGGGCTCGACGAGGTGTTCCCGGATCCGGTCGCCTGCGTGCCGGAGTGGGCGCGTCCCGATGCCCAACGCCGTCGCGGCTTCCGTATCGGCTGCACGGCCGACGGACCCGGGGGCCCGGTCCGGCTCGACCTCGCCGTCCAGGCCGAACCCGAGCTGCGCATCGTGGGCGAGCGGCTGAGCGCCGGCGGACTCGTGCTGCTGGAGACGGCTCTGCGCGACCCGGGGCGGCGCACGGTGCAGGCCGCCTGGCACACCGCCGGGTCGTCGCCGGTCACCCGCGCCCCGCTCCCCGACGACCGGCTGGGCACCGCGCTGCTCCCGCTGCGCGTGGCGGGCAAGACCGACGGACAGCGCCGTGTGCTCGCCGCCGCCGAACAGATGCTGGTGGCCCTGCGGTCCGTCTTCGCCTGCGACCCGCGGCCCGAGCGGATGCGCGCCCCCGTGCCGACCGGAGCCGGCCGGCTGCTCGGGACGTGTGACAACCTCGCCGACGTCCTCTTGCGCACCCGCGCGGAGTGCACCCGACGGCACGCCCAGCTCGTCGCCGCCGTGCGGGCCGGCTGCGCCGGACCCGTGACCGACGTGCTCGCCGAGCCCCTCGGCGACGGCACCGTCCGCGCCCTGCTCGACCGGGGCACCGCCCCGCGCACCGAGCTGGCCCGCCTGGGCGACGGCGAACTCCGCCACCTCGCGCTCGCCCTGGTCCTGCTGACCGGCCCCGGCGTCCTGGACGTCGACCCGCCCGGCGAGGTGCCCGACGCGATGCGCGCCCTCACCGTCCTCGCCGACGGCTTCGACCGCGCCCTGGACGTACGGCAGCGTGGGGAACTGCTGCGGCTCGCGGTCCGGATGGGGGAGCGCGGGCACATCCGCTGCGTCGGGGCGGTGAGCGACGCCTCCTGGGCCGCCGGGACCACCGGGGTCACGGTGGTACACCTGGACCCGTGACAGAACACCTCGACGTGGCGAAGCTCCAGCGCAGGCTGGCCGAGTTCGCGGCCGCGCGGAACTGGCAGCCGTACCACACGCCCAAGAACCTCGTCTCCGCGCTCAGTGTGGAGGCCTCCGAACTGGTCGAGATCTTCCAGTGGTTGACGCCGGAGGAGTCGGCCCGCGTGATGGACGACCCGGACACCGCCCACCGCGTGACGGACGAGGTCGCCGACGTGCTCGCGTATCTGCTGCAACTGTGCGAGGTGCTGGGGATCGATCCGCTGGCGGCCCTGGACGCGAAGATCGACCGCAACGAGCGGAGATTCCCGGCGCCGTGAACAACGGTGTTGGCGGCACCGGGAACAACGGAGGCTCCCGGCGCCGTGAACGACGGTGGCTCCCGGCGCCGTCAACGACGGAGGCTCCCGGCACCGTGCACAAAGGCACGCCCCCAGGCCCCCGGCTCCCCGGCACCGAGCCTCCGCGTGGTTCGTACGGCCGGTGCCGCGGGAACCGCACCCTCCGTTATCACTCTCCGGAGTCATCAAGCCGCCCGAAACCGATTTGTTGTCCACAGATTTCCGTCTTCCTCTGGCTTTTCGCCCCACAGACCCTCACTCTGGGTAGTGGACAAGAGAGTTCGAGTGACGGACGTGCGAGCAGCACGTCGGGACGGACGGGGGCAGCGCATGGAAGCGGTGCGGCTCATCCTGACGAGCAGGCGTGCTCTCGCACGCAGCGACGACGGGCCTCGGACGCTGGCCGAGGTGTGGCAGGCGCAGGCCCTGGCCCAGGCGATCGGCAGCCGGCTCGCGGTCTCCGGCCCGCCGGAACTACGAGGCGAGGCACTGGGATTGACCGAGCTGGCGGGCAGGGGCTGCGGTGTGCTGGACGCACCGGTTCTCGATCCCGGGGACCTGCGCGCCGCCCAGCTCACCGCGCTGGACGACGCCCGTGAGGCCCTGCTCTGCCTCGGTGGTCTGCTCGGCGAGGTCGGCATCGCCCTCGTCGGCCTCGCCAGCTCCGCGGCCGACGAGAGGACGTACTGGCAGTGCATGGAGGCCATCGACGCGGCGGACGAGTCCAGGGACCGGGTCCTGGAGATGCTGCGGAAGCTGGCGGCGAGAGAGGGGGCGCTGCCCGAGAGATGAAGAGATGAGGAGAGCGGGGGCGAGCGGGTGTCTGCCGGTGGTGACGATGCGCGGGCTCCACTGCTCCGAGAAGGAGGCGAGGGCGGCGGCCCGAGCGGGCGCCCGGGGGCCGGCAGCCCCCGGAGCGGCGGGCTTCAGCCCACGTCACCCTCTTCGACACGGCCGTCGCACCCCGCACCTTCCGTCGCCCGCGGACGCTCCAGCGCGGACAGGTCCGCGTTCAGTGCCGCCATCAGCTCCTCCATCTGCTGAAGCAGCCCTTTCGGCTGCCCGGCGAAGCCAACGGTTTCCTCGGACATGACGGCCTCCTCGGGCCCCCGGCCCCGCAGGAGAGGCCGACGCGCGTGACGCCCCGGCGCTGACCTTCCGGGCGCGGGCGCCGGGTGGTCCGGCTCCGCCCGGCCAACGACCACCGCCGGGGCGGGTCACTGGCTCCGGCGACCTCCCGCCTCGGCGTCGACGTTTTTCACCCCGCCCGGGGGTGGACGGGGCGGGGGGACCGGTGGGGTCGACGGGGAGCCCGGAGTGCAGGATGGAGGACATGGATCTTCGCATCTTCACCGAGCCCCAGCAGGGGGCGACCTACGACACCCTCCTCACCGTGGCGAAGGCCACCGAGGACCTGGGCTTCGACGCCTTCTTCCGCTCGGACCACTACCTCAAGATGGGCTCCGTGGACGGCCTTCCGGGTCCCACCGACGCCTGGATCACCCTCGCCGGTCTCGCCCGGGAGACGAAGCGCATCCGCCTCGGCACCCTGATGACCGCCGCCACCTTCCGGCTGCCCGGCGTACTCGCCATCCAGGTAGCGCAGGTGGACCAGATGTCCGGCGGCCGCGTCGAACTCGGCCTGGGCGCCGGCTGGTTCGAGGAGGAGCACACGGCGTACGGCATCCCCTTCCCGAAGGAGAAGTTCGGCCGCCTGGAGGAGCAGCTGGAGATCGTCACCGGCCTGTGGGGCACGAAGGCCGGCGAGACCTTCGACTTCCACGGGGACTTCTACGACCTCAAGGACTCGCCCGCGCTGCCCAAGCCCGCCCAGGCGAAGATCCCCGTGCTGATCGGCGGCCACGGAGCGAGCCGCACCCCGCGGCTGGCCGCCCGGTTCGCCGACGAGTTCAACATGCCGTTCGGCACCATCGAGGACAGCGAGCGCCAGTTCGGCCGGGTGCGGGCCGCCGCCGAGGAAGCCGGGCGGGCGGCCGACGCGCTCACCTACTCCAACGCCCTCGTGGTCTGCGTCGGCAAGGACGACCAGGAGGTCGCCCGCCGTGCCGCCGCGATCGGCCGCGAGGTCGACGAGCTGAAGCGCAACGGCCTGGCCGGCACCCCGGCGGAGGTCGTCGACAAGATCGGCCGCTACGCCGAGATCGGTTCCCGCCGGATCTACCTCCAGGTCCTCGACCTCCACGACCTGGACCACCTGGAGCTGATCTCGGCCCAGGTGCAGTCGCAGCTGCCGTAACCCGGCACGGGGCGCGCGCCCGGGCCCGACCTCGCGGTCCGGCCCGGGGGCTGTGGTCCGCAGCCCTGCTACCCGGCTCCACCGCACCCCGCTCCACCGCACCCCCTCCCAGCATCCCCCCAGCCCCCCACAGCACCCCGCCCCTCCTGTGACAGCCCTGTGACCGGAACTGTGGCCTCCATCACGGCCGTTGGTGCGGGTGGCTGATGAGGTGACCGGATGCGCAGACCCACCCCCCTCCTCCCGGCCGTCGCCGCCTGCCTGCTGCTCACGGCGTGCGGTGCGGAACGCGTCGGCACCCAGGACACCGGCCCCGGCGCGGCCTCCTCGCCGCCCCGCACCCAGGTCACCGACCCGGGCATGGACGGCGTCCGGGTCACCGCCGTGACCATCCCGTCCCCCTCCCCCTCCCCCTCCCCCTCGTCTTCGCCCTCGCCCTCGAGCAGCTTCTCGGTCACCGCCGACAGCCTCCCGACCGACTCCGGCGTCTCCGCAACCTACGAGGTCACCAACCAGGGCACCGAGGCACTGACGTACACCGTCCTCTTCGACTTCACGACGAGCAGCGGTGAGGTCATGAGCAACAAGTGGGAGACGGTGCGCGACGTCGCCCCCGGCAAGACGGTGCGCGGAACCGTCCGTCTGGGGGTCCTCGCCCCGGGCGCGTCCCCGGTGACGCGGGTGAAGGTCTCCGAGGTGACCAAGGTCCCCGCCGGCGAGGCTCCGTCCGAGGCGGGCGACTGCCCGGCCTCCGGGATCCGGGTCACGGCCGACGAGGGCGACGCGGCCATGGGGCTGCGGGTGGTGGGCCTGCACCTGGAGAACTGCGGAACGCGCGACTACACCGTCAACGGCTACCCGCTGCTGGAACTCCTCGGCGAGGACCGTGAGCCGGTCGACGGCGTCAAAATCCTCCAGGGCAGCGGCGAGATCACCACCGGGGCGGGGCCCGACGAGCCGCCCCGGCCGGTCACCCTGAAGCCCGGCGAGACGGCGACCTCCAGCCTGGTGTGGCGCAACACCACCCAGTTCGGCACGCCCGTCGACGTCCCCTACGTCCGGGTCCGCGCGAAGGCCGGGGCCGACCCCGTCACGGTGACGCCCCATCTCGACCTCGGGACCACCGGACAACTCGGCGTCAGGCCGTGGAAGCGGGCGGCCGAGCAGCCCGGGAACAGCCGGCCGGGCAGCCCGGAATAAACAAAGGCGCCGGTCGGGCGGGGTGTGCGATGGTAAGACCGTCGTCCTGCCCAGCCCTCAGGATCACCACTCCTGAGGGCTTTCGCACGCACGGCGCCCTGCATCGCTCCACCCCTTCATCGCTCACCCACACATCGCTCCCGCTCCATGGACCGGACTCGTCCCGTCCACCGTCCTACCCCGTCCGTCGACCCACCCGCCGGAGAGGCCCTCCGCATGTTCCTGACCATCAGCACCACCGGCACCCCCGAACGCCCCGCCACCGACCTGGGCTTCCTGCTGCACAAGCATCCCGACAAGGCGCAGGCGTTCTCCACCTCCTACGGCAAGGCGCACGTCCTCTACCCCGAGGCGGACGCGCAGCGCTGCACGGCGGCGCTCCTGCTGGAGGTGGATGCCGTGGCACTGGTCCGGCGCGGCAAGGGCAAGGGGCGCGGAGGCGCTCCCGACGCGGCGCTCGCGCAGTACGTCAACGACCGCCCGTACGCGGCCTCCTCCCTGCTCGCGGTCGCGCTGAGCGGCGTGTTCTCCAGCGCCATGCGGGGCGTCTGCGCCGCCAAGCCCGAACTCCCCGCCCAGCAGCGTCCGTTGCGCGTCGAGGTACCCGCGCTGCCCGCCCGCGGCGGCCCCGACCTCGTACGCGATCTCTTCGAGCCGCTCGGCTGGACGGTGACCGCCGAACCGGTCGCGCTGGACACCCAGTTCCCGGAGTGGGGCGACTCGCGGTACGTGCGTCTCGTCCTGGAGTCCGAGGCGCTGACCCTCGCCGAGGCCCTGCGGCACCTGTACGTCCTGCTGCCCGTCCTCGACGACGCCAAGCACTACTGGGTCGCCTCCGACGAGGTCGACAAGCTGCTGCGCGCCGGTGAGGGCTGGCTGCCCGACCACCCCGAACAGAAGCTGATCACCAGCCGTTACCTGTCGCGCCGCTGGTCGCTGACCCGGCAGGCCATGGAGCGACTGGAGCTGGTGCGGCTCGCCGAGGCCGACGACAGCGAGGTCGAGGAGATCGACAACGCGGTCGAGGCGGAGGCGGAGACCGAGGAGAAGCCGACCCCGCTCGCGGTGCAGCGCCGGGACGCGATCGTCACGGCGCTGAAGGAGTCCGGCGCCGCCCGGGTGCTCGATCTCGGCTGCGGGCAGGGCCAGCTGGTGCAGGCGCTGCTGAAGGACGTGCGGTTCACCGAGATCGTCGGCCTCGACGTGTCGATGCGGGCGCTCACCGTCGCCTCCCGGCGGCTGAAGCTGGACCGGATGGGCGAGCGGCAGGCCTCGCGCGTGCGGCTCCTGCAGGGCTCGCTCGCCTACACCGACAAGCGGCTCAAGGGCTACGACGCCGCCGTGCTCAGCGAGGTGATCGAGCACCTCGACCTGCCCCGGCTGCCCGCCCTGGAGTACGCGGTGTTCGGCGCCGCCCGCCCGCGCACGGTCCTGGTGACCACCCCGAACGTCGAGTACAACGTCCGCTGGGAGACCCTCCCGGCCGGGCACGTCCGGCACGGCGACCACCGCTTCGAGTGGACCCGCGAGGAGTTCCGCGGCTGGGCGACGGCGGTGGCCGAACGGTACGGCTACGACGTCGCGTTCCGGCCCGTCGGCCCCGACGACCCCGAGGTGGGACCGCCCACCCAGATGGCCGTTTTCGAGATGCGCGCAGCCACCGCGAAGACCACGAACGAAAAGGAGGGGAAGGCCGCATGACCGAGACCGAGACCCGGGTTCCCCGTGAGCAGGGCCGCGTCCTGCCCGTCACCGACCTCTCCCTCGTGGTGCTGATCGGTGCCTCCGGCTCGGGCAAGTCCACCTTCGCCCGCAGGCACTTCAAGCCCACCGAGGTCATCTCCTCCGACTTCTGCCGCGGTCTGGTCGCCGACGACGAGAACGACCAGAGCGCCTCCCGGGACGCCTTCGACGTCCTGCACTACGTCGCGGGCAAGCGGCTCGCGGCCGGCCGGCGCACCGTCGTCGACGCGACCAGCGTGCAGCAGGACGCCCGCCGTCAGCTGATCGACCTGGCCAGGCAGTACGACGTGCTGCCGATAGCGATCGTGCTGGACGTGCCGGAGGAGGTCTGCGCCGAGCGCAACGCGGCCCGCACCGACCGCGCCGACATGCCGCGCCGGGTCATCCAGCGCCACATCCGCGAACTGCGGAGGTCACTGCGGCACCTGGAGCGCGAGGGGTTCAGGAAGGTCCACGTCCTGCGCGGCGTCGAGGACGTCGAGCACGCCACCGTCGTCACCGAGAAGCGCTTCAACGACCTGACCCACCTCACCGGCCCCTTCGACATCATCGGCGACATCCACGGCTGCGCCTCCGAACTGGAGTCGCTGCTCGGCAAGCTGGGCTATGCCGACGGCGTCCACCCGGAGGGTCGGCAGGCCGTCTTCGTCGGCGACCTCGTCGACCGCGGCCCCGACAGCCCGGGCGTGCTGCGCCGCGTCATGGCGATGGTCAAGTCGGGCAACGCGCTGTGCGTCCCCGGCAACCACGAGAACAAGTACGGTCGTCACCTGCGCGGCCGCAAGGTCCAGCCCACCCACGGCCTGGCCGAGACCATCGCGCAGATGGAGGGCGAGAGCGAGGAGTTCCGGAACGAGGTGCGGGAGTTCCTCGACGGCCTCGTCAGCCACTACGTCCTCGACGGCGGCAAGCTGGTCGTCTGCCACGCCGGCCTGCCGGAGAAGTACCACGGCCGCACCTCCGGCCGCGTCCGCTCGCACGCGCTGTACGGCGACACCACCGGCGAGACCGACGAGTTCGGCCTGCCGGTGCGCTACCCGTGGGCGGAGGACTACCGGGGCCGGGCGGCCGTGGTGTACGGCCACACCCCGGTGCCCGAGGCGACCTGGCTGAACAACACCATCTGCCTGGACACCGGCGCCGTCTTCGGCGGCAAGCTGACCGCGCTGCGCTGGCCGGAGCGGGAGCTGGTCGACGTACCGGCGGAGCGGGTCTGGTACGAGCCGGCCAAGCCGCTGAAGTCGGAGGCGCCGGGCGGGCAGGACGGGCGGCCGCTGGACCTGGCGGACGTGCACGGCCGGCGGGTCGTCGAGACGCGTCACCAGGGCCGGATCTCGGTGCGCGAGGAGAACGCGGCGGCGGCCCTGGAGGTCATGAGCCGCTTCGCCGTCGACCCGCGGCTGCTGCCGTACCTCCCGCCGACCATGGCCCCGACGGCGACGTCGCAGGTCGACGGCTACCTGGAGCACCCGGCGGAGGCGTTCGCGCAGTACGCGCGGGACGGCGTCGCGCGGGTCGTGTGCGAGGAGAAGCACATGGGCTCGCGGGCGGTGGCGCTGGTCTGCCGGGACGCGGAAGCGGCCCGCAGGCGCTTCGGGGTGGGGGGTGCCTCGGGCCCGGGCGCGGCCGGGAGCGGGGGAGGACCCACCGGATCCCTCTACACCCGGACCGGCCGCCCGTTCTTCGACGACGAGACGGTGACCGAGGAGATCCTCGGCCGGCTGCGGACCGCGGTCGGCGAAGCCGGCCTGTGGGACGAACTCGACACGGACTGGCTCCTGCTGGACGCCGAACTGATGCCGTGGTCGCTCAAGGCCTCCGGTCTGCTGCGGTCGCAGTACGCGGCCGTCGGCGCGGCGTCCGGCGCCGCCTTCCCGGGCGCGCTGGCCGCGCTGGAGGGTGCGGCGGCGCGCGGCGTCGACGTCTCGGACCTCCTTCTCCGCCAGCGCGAACGCGCCTCGGACGCGGCCGCGTTCACGGAGGCGTACCGGCGCTACTGCTGGACCACGGACGGCCTGGACGGCGTACGCCTGGCCCCGTTCCAGCTCCTCGCCGTCCAGGGCCGCAGCCTCGCGGCCCTGCCCCACGACGAACAGCTGGCCCTCCTCGACCGGCTGGTGGAACACGACACCACCGGCCTGCTCCAGACCACTCGGCGCCTGTACGTCGACACGGCCGACCCCGAGTCGGTCCGGGCCGGCGTCGACTGGTGGCTGGAGATGACCGGCCGCGGCGGCGAGGGCATGGTCGTCAAGCCGCTCGGCGCGCTGGTGCGCGGCGGCGAGGGCCGTCTGGTCCAGCCCGGCATCAAGTGCCGGGGCCGCGAGTACCTGCGGATCATCTACGGTCCGGAGTACACCCGCCCCGACAACCTCACCCGCCTGCGCGGGCGCTTCCTCAACCACAAGCGCTCGCTCGCGATCCGCGAGTACGCCCTCGGCCTGGAGGCCCTGGACCGACTGGCCGAGGGCGAGCCGCTGTGGCGGGTCCACGAGGCGGTGTTCGCGGTCCTGGCCCTGGAGTCGGAGCCGGTGGACCCGAGGCTGTAAGGACGCGAGCGGCTGCTGCCGGGGGAGTCGCCCCCCGGCAGCAGCCGTGTCCGCCTCCCCGAGGAGGCCGTGCCGCGACGTTCCTTCGAGGAGGCGTTCGTCCGCACCCCGCGGGGCACCGCCCTGTCGGGCTGATCCGCACCTCGCTGTTCATGCACGGCAACCGCGTTACTGCTCCCGCAGCCGCCCCACGACCCCGACCCACTCACCGACGGCAGCCGCTGCCGGCCAGGCGCACGCACCCCTCACCCCACCAACCGCAACCGCTCCCCGCACACCCCCACCCGCACCGTCTGCCCCCACGTCAGTTCCACCGCATCGCTCTCGATCCCGTCCCCGAAGGCGATGAGCCGTTCGGACTCGACGGTGAGCGCCAGTCGCCCTCCGGCCGCCAGTTCCCCCGCCACCAGCGAGGTCCCCGTCGCCGGGGACGGCCACGCCTCCCGTACGAACCACAGCAGCCGTCGCTCCGACGGCCCCGGCAGCCGCAGGCCGCCCGTGCCCCCGCCCCCGCTCCCGCCCCGCTCCTGCCACACCGACCGGATCCACCCGGTCGCCCCCGTGCCCGTGCCCACGAGCACCCCGGAGGAGGCCTGGGCCTCGACGACACCCCCGTCGTCCTCGAGGCCCAGGCGGTACCGGGCGGTCTGGTGACCGGCCGCGCCGAGGTAGATCTCGTTGAGGGCCACCAGCCGCTGCGTGTCGTCGGCGACGGCCTCGACCATGGTCAGCTCGTCCACGCCCGTACCGGCCGCGAGCACCGAGGGGAGGAGCACAGCGGCGTCCCGCGGCCGGTGGCGGACCAGGACACCCGGATTGCGTCCGGGGTCGGTGTCGATCCCCACCACCGGCTGCCCTTGGAGGTACTTGGCGACGTTCGCCACCAGCCCGTCCTGCCCGACCACGACCACCACGTCCTCGGGCGCGAACAGGAACCGGTCCAAGTCGGCCCGCTCGACCCGCGTCTGGCGCCACGTGAGTGGGATCGCCGCGGTCACCTCGGCCAGCGCCCGTCGCGTGCGGCGGTGCCGTTCGGCGACCTCCTCGATGTCCCGGCCGCGCGAGGCGAGGAAGAAGGCGGCCTGGCCGTGCGTGCCGTGCCGGGCCACCAACTCCTCGTACTCGCTGGTGCGGTGGACCAGCACGGCCCGCGGGGCGAGGCTCACTCCCGGTCCCCGGCACCGAGCTTGGCCAGCAGCCCGGTCAGCACGTCCGGCGAGATCGTCACGCTGTCGATGTGCGGCAGGTTCTCGGCGAGCCGGGTGCCGGTGAGGGCGTGCAGGGTCGCGACATCGACGTCCGCGTGCACCCGGAGCCAGGCCGCCTGCGCCTGGGCCCGCGCCTCGCCCACCTCGCGCGCCGCCTCCGCCTCCGCGCGGGCGAGCCGGACCGTGCGCGCCGACTCCGCCTCCGCCAGCCGCTCGGTGCGCCGTGCCTCGGAGTCGGCCAGCCGGACCTGCTTGTCCGCCTCCGCCTCGGCCAGCTTCACCGCGCGCGCGGCCTCCGCCTCGGCCAGCCGCACGGACCGGGCCGCCTCGGCCTCCGCCAGCCGTACCGTGCGCGAGGCCTCCGCCTCCGCCCGTACCTTGTCCGCGGCCGCGCTCTCCTCCGCCTCGCGCCGGGCGTTCGTACCGCGCTGCTCGACCAGGCCCTCCTCGCGCCGGGCGAGTTCGATCTTGCTGGCCAGTTCGTTCTCGGCGATCGTCCGCTCCCGCTCGACGGCCACCGCCCGCCGCTCGTACGTCGCCCGGTCGGCCTCCTGCTGGATCTGCTCGCGGGCGGGGGTGCGCAGCGCCCGTTCCACCTCGGGCTCCGGCCGCAGCGCGACGACCCGCACGGCGACCACCTCGATCCCCGTGGCCGGCAGTCGCGGCTCCGCCGCCAGCCCCGCCGCCACGCGCTCGCGCACCGCCGTCACCCCGTCGACGAGCGCCGCCGACAGCGGTGTACGGGCGAGCACGTCCAGCGCGTGCTGCTGCGCCGTCTCCGTCAGCAGCGTGCCGAGCTGTTCCAGGGGCGCGCCCCGCCAGGCCCCGGTGTCCGGGTCGATCGAGAAGTCGAGGCGGGCGGCGGCGACGGCCGGGTCGCTGATGCGGTAGGTGACCGTGGCCTGCACGGCCACGTCCTGGAAGTCCGCCGTACGGGCGTGGAAGGTCATCGCCAACTCGCGGTCGTCGACCGGAACTTCGGAGAGCGCGGCGGTCAGCGAGCGGAACCAGAAGCTGAGCCCCGGACCGTCGTGCACCAGCCTGCCGGAGCGGTGGTGCCGGATGTGCGCCGTCGGAGCGCCCCGCAGATGGCGCAAGCCCAGACGCCGGGTGATGTCGGCCACGAGTCCCCCTCGTTCGCGATTTTCGTCAAGCAGACGATAATCGTCGGACGTACTTGTCGTCAAGAGGACGAAAACAAGGCGGGCGGAATCGGTCCAGTGGCGGGTGAAGGCGGTCCCCGGTGGTCAGGATGGAGTCATGGGATTCCACGTCGACTCCGAGGCCGGGCGGCTGCGCCACGTCATCCTGCACCGGCCGGATCTCGAGCTCAAAAGGCTCACCCCCAGCAACAAGAACGCCCTCCTCTTCGACGACGTGCTGTGGGTGCGCCGGGCGCGCGCCGAGCACGACGGCTTCGCGGACGTACTGCGCGACCGGGGCGTCGCCGTCCACCTCTTCGGCGACCTGCTCACCGAGGCCCTGGAGATCCCGGCGGCCAGATCACTCGTCCTGGACCGGGTCTTCGACGAGAAGGAGTACGGGGTGCTCGCCACCGACCACCTCCGCGCCGCCTTCGAGAACCTGCCCGCACCCGAACTCGCGGAGCTCCTCGTCGGCGGCATCACCAAGCGCGAGTTCCTGGAGGCGCACCCGGAGCCGACCTCGGTCCGCTTCCACGTCATGGAACTCGACGACTTCCTCCTCCGCCCGCTCCCCAACCACCTCTTCACCCGCGACACCTCGGCCTGGATCTACGACGGCGTCTCCATCAACGCGATGCGCTGGCCGGCCCGGCAGCGCGAGACCGTGCACTTCGAGGCGATCTACCGCTACCACCCGCTCTTCCGTGCGGAAACGTTCCACGTCTGGTCCGAGGGGCAGGCCGACTACCCCTCCACCATCGAGGGCGGGGACGTCCTGGTGATCGGCAACGGCGCGGTCCTCATCGGCATGAGCGAGCGCACCACGCCGCAGGCCGTCGAGATGCTCGCCCACAAGCTGTTCGCGGCCGGCTCGGCCGAGACGATCGTGGCCCTCGACATGCCCAAAAGGCGTGCCTTCATGCACCTCGACACCGTGATGACGATGGTCGACGGCGACACCTTCACCCAGTACGCGGGCCTCGGCATGCTCCGCTCGTACACCATCGAACCGGGCGTCGGCGAGAAGGAACTGAAGGTCACCGACCATCCGCCGGAGCACATGCACCGCGCGATCGCGGCCGCCCTCGGCCTCAGTGAGGTCCGCGTCCTCACCGCCACCCAGGACGTGCACGCGGCCGAGCGCGAGCAGTGGGACGACGGCTGCAACGTGCTCGCCGTCGAGCCGGGTGTCGTCATCGCCTACGAACGCAACGCGACCACCAACACCCACCTGCGCAAACAGGGCATCGAGGTGATCGAGATCCCCGGCAGCGAGCTGGGCCGGGGAAGGGGCGGGCCGCGCTGTATGAGCTGCCCGGTCGAACGGGCGGCCGTGTAGGAGACGGGCGCATGCAGCCGCATACAAATGCTGAACGTCGTATAGACTTCCAAGGTCCCAGTCACTGCATGTCCTCACCGCATCTCTGGAGCGCCCCATGGCGACAGTCCCGACCGCCCTCGCCGGCCGCCACTTCCTCAAGGAGCTGGACTTCACCCAGCAGGAGTTCCGCGGCCTGATCGAGCTGGCCGCCGAGCTGAAGGCCGCCAAGAAGGCCGGGACCGAGACGCGGTACCTGAGCGGCAAGAACATCGCCCTGATCTTCGAGAAGACCTCGACGCGCACCCGCTGCGCGTTCGAGGTCGCCGCCGCCGACCAGGGCGCGTCGACCACCTACCTCGACCCGTCCGGCTCGCAGATCGGCCACAAGGAGTCCGTGAAGGACACCGCGCGGGTGCTCGGCCGGATGTACGACGGGATCGAGTACCGCGGCGACAGCCAGCAGAAGGTCGAGGAGCTGGCCGCCTTCGCCGGCGTACCCGTCTACAACGGCCTCACCGACGACTGGCACCCCACCCAGATGCTCGCCGACGTGCTCACGATGACCGAGCACAGCAGCAAGCCGCTGGACGGGATCACCTTCGCCTACCTCGGCGACGCCCGCTTCAACATGGGCAACTCCTACCTGGTCACCGGCGCCCTGCTGGGCATGGACGTGCGCGTCGTCGCCCCCAAGACCTACTGGCCGGCCCAGGAGATCGTCGACCGCGCCCGCGAACTCGCCGGGACCAGCGGGGCCCGTGTCACCCTCACCGAGTCGCTGGAGGAGGGGGTGCGCGGCGCCGACTTCGTCGCGACCGACGTGTGGGTGTCCATGGGCGAGCCCAAGGAGGTCTGGGACGAGCGGATCGCCGCCCTCGCCCCGTACGCGGTGACCATGGACGTCCTGCGGGCGACCGGCAACCCGGACGTGAAGTTCCTGCACTGCCTGCCGGCCTTCCACGACCTGGGTACCAAGGTCGGCCGCGAGATCCACGAGGCCCACGGCCTGGACTGCCTCGAAGTGACCGACGAGGTCTTCGAGTCGGCCCACTCGGTCGTCTTCGACGAGGCCGAGAACCGCCTGCACACCATCAAGGCCGTGCTCGTGGCGACGCTGGCCTGAGAGCGCTACGAAACACACCTTCACCAGGCCTTATGCTGTCCGGCGGCCCGGAACACCCCTTCCGTGGCCGCCGCGCGACGCGACCGCGTCGCCCGCGACACACCCCGTCGCACCCGCACCACCGGAAAAGAGCACCACCCGCATGCCCCGCACCAAGTCCCCGGCCCTTCTCGTGGCCGAATCCGGCGCCGACCGCGAAGGCCACGGCCTGCGCCGCACGATGGGCCTCTTCCAGCTGGTCTGTTTCGGCGTCGGCGCGATCGTCGGCACCGGCATCTTCGTCGGCCTGTCCGACTCGGTCGCCCAGGCCGGTCCGGCCGTCGTCCTCTCCTTCGTCCTCGCCGCGATCACCTGCGTGTTCACCGCGTTGGCGTTCGCCGAGCTGGCCGGCGCGATCCCGGTCTCCGGCTCCTCGTACTCCTTCGCCTACGCGAGCCTGGGCGAGACCACCGCCTTCCTCGTCGGCTGG
This sequence comes from Streptomyces sp. NPDC014995, assembly GCF_043080745.1. Taxonomy (NCBI): domain Bacteria; kingdom Bacillati; phylum Actinomycetota; class Actinomycetes; order Kitasatosporales; family Streptomycetaceae; genus Streptomyces; species Streptomyces sp. NPDC014995. The sequence goes on along the minus strand of NZ_JBIBVX010000014.1, from coordinate 275,504 downwards.
TGCCTGCTCCTCGAATACGGCGTGTCCGTGAGCGCCGTCGCCGTCGGCTGGAGCCAGTACGTCAACGAACTCCTGGAGAGCCTCACCGGCCTGCGGCTGCCCGCGGCCCTCTCCGGCGGACCCGGCGACGGCGGGATCGTGAACCTCCCGGCCGTCCTGGTCATCGCCATGGCCGCCGTCCTCCTCGTCCGCGGAGTGCGCGAGAGCGCCCGGGCGACCGCCGCGATGGCCGTGCTCAAGCTCGCGATCCTCGTCGCCTTCTGCGCCATCGGCCTCAGCGCCTTCCGGGACGGCAACCTCACGCCCTTCACCCCGGCCGGCCTCGGCGGCATCGGCGCCGGCACCACCGCGGCCTTCTTCTCCTACATCGGCTTCGACGCGATCACCACGGCCGGCGAGGAGGCCAGGAACCCCCGCCGGGACGTTCCCGTCGCGATCCTCGTCTGCATGGGCCTGGTCACCCTGCTGTACTGCGCGGTCGCGCTCGCCGCGATCGGCGCCGTCGGCAGCGACGAGGTCGCCGGCCGCCCCGCCGCCCTGTCGTACGTGGTCAACCAGGTCACCGGCTCCTCCGTCGGCGGCGGGATCGTCGCCTTCGGCGCGGTCGTCGCCATCGCGTCCGTCGTCCTCGCGGTGATGTACGGCCAGACCCGCATCCTGCTGTCCATGGCCCGCGACGGACTCGTCCCGCGCGTCTTCGAGAAGGTCTCGCCCCGCACCGCCACGCCCGTCGCCGGCACCCTGATCGTCGCGGTCGTCTTCGCGCTCCCGGCGGCCTTCGCCTCCCTCGACGCCGTGATGAACCTGTGCACCATCGGCACCCTCGCCATCATGGCCGTCGTCAACATCGCGGTGATCGCCCTGCGCCGCCGGGAACCGGACCTGGACCGCACCTTCCGCGTCCCGCTCGTCCCCGTGCTGCCCCTGCTCGGCGTCGGCTGCTGCCTGTACCTGATGTACGAGACGGGCTGGACGACCTGGCTCCAGTTCGCCCTGTTCCTCGCCGCAGGTCTCGTGCTGTACGCCCTCTACGGGCGCCGGAACTCCCGGTTGCCGCGGGTCACGCGGGACGCGGACGCCACTGCGGCGGAACCGCAGCCAGTCTGAACCACACCGCCTTGCCCGACTCCGTGGGGCGGTGACCGCAGGACGAGCTCAGGGAACGGATCAGCAGCAGCCCGCGCCCGTGCTCCTGCCACGGGTCGGGCTCCCCGCCGGGCGGACGCGTCAGGTCGCCGGGCGGCACCGGGTCGGGGTCGTGCACCTCGACCTGGCAGCCGGCCGGCAGCAACTGCACCACCAGCTCGATCGGTGCGTCCCCGGCCGTGTGCTCCACCGCGTTCGCCACCAGCTCGGCGGTGAGCAGCTCCGCCGTGTCGCTGTCCGCCCCGTGCTCCAGCTCGGCCAGCGCCGTACGGACCAGTGCGCGCGCCACGGGCACCGCCGCGGCGGAGTGCGGCAGCGCGACGCGCCAGGAGGCGGGAGAGGCAGGGCGTTCGTGCAAGGCGAGTCCGTTCATGGCGCAGGTTCCTGTACTCGGCATCAGGTTGTCCTGCTTTCAACTTCAGGAATGGTACGGCGGCCTCCGGCCAGGCGCAGGGCGGTCGCCGTTCGGGACCTCCGGCCCCGTCACCGGCGGCTTACCCGGCTCAACGGTCCCGCTCGCACCCAAGATCCCCTTGTTACCGCGTTATCGACGACCGGTGACGCCTGTGACGCGGACCGGTCACGCGGTACACCCCCGTCGCATACCCGCCCCGCTTATCGCGCACTCCTGACGACAGTCACATAAAGGTGATAATTTTTGAGGCGACCACTCGTCGAGGAGGCCGCCCTCATGAGTCCCTTCACCGGCTCCGCCGCCCGCACCTCCGACTGGCACCACCTCCGCGTCACCCACGCCGACGGCGTCGCCACCGTCACCCTCGCCCGCCCCGAGAAACTCAACGCGCTCACCTTCGGCGCCTACGCCGACCTGCGCGACCTGCTCGCCGAACTCTCCCGGGAACGCTCGGTGCGCGCCCTGGTGCTGGCCGGTGAGGGACGCGGTTTCTGCTCCGGCGGTGACGTCGACGAGATCATCGGCGCCACCCTCGCCCTGGACACCGCCCAGCTCCTCGACTTCAACCGGATGACCGGGCAGGTCGTGCGGGCCGTACGGGAGTGCCCGTTCCCGGTGATCGCGGCGGTGCACGGGGTGGCCGCGGGCGCCGGTGCCGTCCTCGCGCTGGCCGCGGACTTCCGGGTCGCCGACCCCACCGCCCGCTTCGCGTTCCTCTTCACCCGCGTCGGTCTCTCCGGCGGCGACATGGGCGCCGCCTACCTGCTGCCCCGGGTGGTCGGTCTCGGCCACGCCACCCGGCTGCTCATGCTGGGCGAGCCGGTGCGCGCGCCCGAGGCCGAGCGGATCGGCCTGATCAGCGAGCTGGCCGAGGACGGCCGGGCGGACGAGGCGGCACACCGGCTCGCCCGCCGCCTCGCCGACGGCCCGGCCCTCGCGTACGCCCAGACCAAGGCACTGCTCACCGCCGAACTGGACATGCCGCTGTCGGCAGCGGTCGAACTGGACGCGGCCACCCAGGCCCTGCTGATGAACGGCGACGACTACGCCGAGTTCCACGCGGCTTTCACGGAGAAGCGCCCCCCGAAATGGCAGGGGCGGTGAGGATGGCGGCGCAGGGGCGGCGACCGTCCGCGGCCGGCGCGAGGACGCCCACCCCGGGGACGCGGGGTACCGCGCGACCAGCAGCCACAGACGACCCGGACGCGCACGACCTGGACACGCACGACCCGGACGCGCACGACCCGGACGCGCGTGACAGGAGCGGCCGCCCCCTGCGCGTCGCGATCGTCGGCGGCGGCCCCGGCGGCCTCTACGCCGCCGCCCTCCTCAAACGCCTCGACCCCAGCCGGGAGATCACCCTCTGGGAGCGCAACGCCCCCGACGACACCTTCGGCTTCGGCGTCGTCCTCTCCGACGAAACCCTGGGCGGCATCGAACACGCCGACCCGGTGGTGTACCAGGCCCTGCAACGGCACTTCGTCCGCTGGGACGACATCGACATCGTCCACCGGGGCACCCGCCACACCGCCGGAGGCCACGGCTTCGCCGCCCTCGGCAGGCAGCGGCTCCTGGAGATCCTGCACGAGCGCTGCCGCGCCCTCGGTGTCGACCTGCGCTTCCATACGGAGGCGCCGTACCCGGGGTGGCTCACGGAGGCGTACGACCTCGTCGTCGCCGCCGACGGTGTGCACAGCACCACCCGCGAGGCCTACTCCCATGTCTTCCGCCCCCATGTGGTCAGCCACCACTGCCGCTATGTCTGGCTGGCCGCCGACTTCGCCTTCGACGCCTTCCGCTTCGAGATCGCCGAGACCGAGCACGGCGTGATGCAACTGCACGGCTACCCCTACGCGGCCGACGCCTCCACGGTGATCGTCGAGATGCGCGAGGAGGTGTGGAGAGCCGCCGGCTTCGACGAGCTGGGGGAGCAGGAGTCGGCCGACCGCTGCGCCAAGATCTTCGCGGACGCGCTCGGCGGCCGGCCGCTCCGGTCCAACAAGTCCGCCTGGACCACCTTCCGCACGGTGATCAACGAACGCTGGTCGCACGGCAACGTCGTCCTGCTGGGCGACGCCGCCCACACCGCCCACTTCTCCATCGGCTCCGGCACCAAGCTCGCCGTCGAGGACGCCCTCGCCCTGGCCGCGTGCCTGCACGAGCAGCCGTCCCTGGAGCGGGCGTTGAGCGCCTACGAGGAGGAGCGCAGGCCCGTCGTGGCCTCCACCCAGCGCGCCGCCCGTGCCAGCCTGGAGTGGTTCGAGAACCTCGCCCTGTACGTCGGCCAGCCGCCCCGCAGGTTCGCCTTCAACCTGCTCACCCGCAGCCGCCGCGTCACCCACGACAACCTGCGCCTGCGCGACGCGCGCTTCACCGAGGCCGTGGAGCGTGAGTTCGGCTGCCCGCCCGGCACACCGCCGATGTTCACCCCCTTCCGGCTGCGCGGCCTGACCCTGCGCAACCGGGTCGTCGTCTCCCCGATGGACATGTACTCGGCGACCGACGGCCTCCCCGGCGACTTCCACCTCGTCCACCTCGGCGCCCGCGCCCTCGGCGGGGCCGCGCTGGTGATGACGGAGATGGTGTGCGTGTCCCCCGAGGGGCGCATCACGCCCGGCTGCACCGGCCTCTACACCGGCAGGCAGGCCGAGGCGTGGCGGCGGATCACCGACTTCGTGCACACACGGGCGCCGGGCACCGCGATCGGCGTCCAGCTCGGACACTCCGGACGCAAGGGCTCGACCCGGCTGATGTGGGAGGGCATGGACGAACCGCTGCCCGACGGCAACTGGCCCCTGGTGGCCGCCTCCGCGCTGCCGTACAAGCCGGGGAGCCGGCTGCCCCGGGAGCTGAGCCGGGCCCAGCTCACCGACCTGCGCGAACAGTTCACGGCCGCCGCCTGGCGGGCCGTGCGGGCCGGTTTCGATCTGCTGGAACTGCACTGCGCGCACGGCTATCTGCTGTCCGGCTTCCTCTCCCCCCTGACCAACCGCCGCACGGACGCCTACGGCGGCTCGCTCGCGCGGCGGCTGCGCTTCCCGCTCGAGGTGTTCGACGCCGTCCGGGCCGTGTGGCCGGAGGAACGGCCCATGACGGTCCGGATCTCCGCCACCGACTGGGCCGAGGGCGGCACCACCGCCGAGGACGCCGTGGAGATCGCCCGGGCGTTCGCCGCGCACGGCGCCGACGCGATCGACGTGTCCACCGGGCAGGTCGTCGCCGAGGAGACACCGGAGTTCGGGCGGTCGTACCAGACGCCGTTCGCCGACCGGATCCGCAACGCGGTGGGCATTCCCGTGATCGCGGTCGGCGCGATCTCCTCCTGGGACGACGTCAACTCGCTGATCCTGGCCGGACGCGCCGACCTGTGCGCCCTGGCCCGCCCGCACCTGTACGACCCGCACTGGACGCTGCACGCCGCCGCCGAACAGGGCTACGACGGCCCGGGCGTCGTCTGGCCGGCGCCGTACCGGGCGGGCAGCCGGCCGCCGCGCACCGGGCGCACGGACGCGCCCAAACCCCGTCTGTCCCTGTAGCGACCGAGAGGATCAGGCGGTCGGCGGCACCCCGGCGAACTCCGCCCCCGCGTCCCGCAGCCGCTCGTGCAGCCCCCGGAACACGGCCGCCGAGCGCGCGCCCGGCCAGTCCCCGGGAAGCAGACGGGCGGGCAGTCCGGGGTCGGCGTAGGGGAGGTGCCGCCAGGAGTCCAGGGCGAGGAGGTAGTCGCGGTAGGCCTCCTCCTCGGGAGTGTCCGTGCGCCGCTGCCAGGCGTGCAGGACGCCCTCGTGGCGGTCGAGGAACGCCTCGTGCTGCTTGGCGATGGCCGCCAGGTCCCACCAGCGGGCGACGGACTCCACGGTCGGCGCGAAGCCGAGGTGCTCGCCGCGGAAGAAGTCGACGTACGGGTCCAGGCCCAGCCGGCGCAGGGTGTGGCGGGTCTCCTCGTACAGCCGGGCGGGCGCGATCCACACGCCGGGGGCGGCCGTGCCGAAGCCCAGACCGGCCAGCCGGGAGCGCAGCAGGTGCCGCTTCTGCCGCTCCGCCTCCGGCACGGAGAACACCGCCAGTACCCAGCTCTCCTCCTCGGGCGGCGCGGCGGCGTAGATCCGCCGGTCGCCGTCCTCGAGCAACTGCCGTGCCTGCGGCGACAGTTCGTAGCCCGCGGCGCCCTGAGCCGTGCGGGCCGGCAGGAGCAGTCCGCGCCGTTTCAGCCGGGACACCGAAGAGCGCACGGAGGGCGCGTCGACGCCGACCGCGGCGAGCAGTCTGATCAACTCGGCGACGGGCACCGGGCCCGGCGCGAAGCGGCCGTACGCGCCGTAGAGCGTGACGATGAGAGACCGAGGTGCGGGCTGATCGGACACGTTGATCATCTTAGGTCGTCGGCATCACTGCTGGTCACCATCGGTGTCCGCAGCGGCGTCACCGCCGGTGCGCAGCCGGAATCGCTGGAGTTTGCCGGTCGCGGTGCGCGGCAGGGAGTCCAGGAAGACGATCTCGCGCGGACACTTGTACGGCGCCAGCTCGGCCTTGACGAAGGCGCGCAGCGCCTCCGCGTCCCGCCGCACGCCCGCGCGCAGCACGGCGTACGCCACCACGACCTGCCCGCGCGCCTCGTCCGGGCGCCCGACGACCGCCGCCTCGACGACGTCCGGATGCCGCAGCAGGGCCTCCTCGACCTCGGGGCCCGCGATGTTGTACCCGGCCGAGACGATCATGTCGTCGGCGCGGGCGACGTACCGGAAGTAGCCGTCGGGCTCGCGGACGTAGGTGTCGCCGGTGATGTTCCACCCGTCGCGTACGTACTCGGGTTGACGCCGGTCGGCGAGGTAGCGGCAGCCGACCGGGCCCCGCACGGCGAGCAGTCCGGGCCGGCCGTCGGGGACGGGCTCGCCCTGCTCGTCCTGCACGCGCGCGTCCCAGCCGGGGACGGGCACGCCCGTGGTGCCGGGCCGGACGCGCTCGTCGGCGGCGGAGATGAAGATGTGCAGCAGCTCGGTGGCCCCGATGCCGTTGATCAGGCGCAGCCCGGTCCGCTCGTGCCAGGCGCGCCAGGTGGCCGCGGGCAGGTTCTCGCCGGCCGACACGCAGCGGCGCAGCGACGACAGGTCGTGTCCGTCGAGGTCGTCGAGCATCGCGCGGTAGGCGGTCGGCGCGGTGAAGAGCACGGACACCCGGTGCCCGGCGATGGCGGGCAACAGCTGCCGGGGGCCCGCCTGTTCCAGCAGCAGCGCGCTCGCGCCGGCCCGCATCGGGAAGACGAGCAGGCCGCCGAGGCCGAAGGTGAAGCCGAGCGGGGGACTGCCGGCGAAGACGTCGTCCGCTTCGGGCCTGAGCACATGCCGCGAGAAGGTGTCGGCCACGGCGAGCACGTCCCGGTGGAAGTGCAGGCACCCCTTCGGCCGTCCGGTGGTGCCGGAGGTGAAGGCGATCAGCGCCACGTCGTCGGCGGCGGTGTCCACGGCCCGGTACGGCGTGTCCGGCGCGGGCCGGCGCAGCAGGTCGTCGGGGGCGTCGCCGCCGTAGGTGGTGATGCGCAGACCGGGTGTCTCGGACTTGGCGAGGTCGTCGACCGCCCGGATGTCGCACAGGGCGTGCCGTACCCGGGCGATCTCGCACATCGTGCGCAGCTCGTGCGGCCGCTGCTGGGCCAGTACGGTGACCGCGATCGCGCCCGCCTTCAGCACCGCCAGCCAGCAGGCCGCCAGCCAGGGCGTGGTCGGCCCGCGCAGCAGCACCCGGTTGCCCGGGACGATCCCGAGGTCACCGGTGAGCAGGTGCGCCAGCCGGTCGACGCGGGCGCGCAGCTCGCCGTACGTCCAGGCGGGGCCGGTGGGGGTGTGGAAGACGGGGCGGTCCGGGGCCGGGCCGGTGAGGAGTTCGGCGGCGCAGTTCAGCCGTTCGGGGTAGCGCAGCTCCGGCAGGTCGAAGCGGAGTTCGGGCCACTGACCGGGCGGCGGGAGGTGGTCGCGCGCGAAGGTGTCGACGTGGGCCGAGACGTTCATGGCGGGTCGCCCCCTTGCCTTGGTGGGCGCCTTCGGGGCGCCGTGACGGGCGTCGTGGTGGGCTCGCGCACCGAGCGTATCGTGTTGGTGACGACAGTCAACGGTTCGCGATACCGTCGGGGGAGGCAGAGGGAGGGCCCAGAGAGGCCTTCGGAGAGAGGGGCCCGGCGATGCCCGCATTCTCACTCGGACCGGAGCGGACCGCCTGGTGTGCCGAACTGCGCGCACTGGCCGCCGACCGGTTGCGCCCGCTCGCGGACAAGGGCGAACCGGGCCGCGTCAACCGCCCGCTCGTCGCCGAACTCGGCCGCCTGGGGCTGCTGGCACGCCTGTTCACCTCCGGCGCCGTCGACCTCTGCCTGATGCGCGAGTCCCTGGCGTACGCCTGCACGGAGGCGGAGACCGCGCTCGCCCTGCAGGGGCTGGGCGCACACCCGGTCCACGCCCACGGGAGCGCCGCCCAGCGGGACCGCTGGCTGCCCCGCGTCGCCGACGGCGGCGCGGTGGCCGCCTTCGCGCTCAGCGAGCCGGGCGCCGGCTCGGACGCCGCCGCACTGTCCCTGGCCGCCGAGCGGGACGGGCCGCACGGCTGGCGCCTGACCGGCGAGAAGTGCTGGATCTCCAACGCTCCCGAGGCCGACGTCTACACCGTCTTCGCCCGCACCACCGAGGGCGCCGGCGCCCGGGGCGTCACCGCCTTCCTGGTCCCCGCCGACCGCCCCGGCCTCACCGGCTCCGCCCTCGACCTGCTCTCCCCGCACCCCGTCGGAGCCCTCGACTTCGACGCCGTCCCGGTCACCGCGGCCGACGTGCTCGGCGAACCGGACCGCGGCTTCCGGGTCGCCCTGGGCACCCTCACCCTCTTCCGCCCCAGCGTCGGCGCCTTCGCGGTCGGCATGGCCCAGGCGGCCCTCGACGCCACCCTCGCCCACACCGCGGGACGCGACGCCTTCGGCGGCAAGCTGAGGGACCTCCAGACGGTCGCCCACCAGGTCGCCGAGATGGCCCTGCGCACCGAGGCGGCCCGCCTGATGGTCTACGCGGCGGCGACGGCGTACGACACCGGAGCCCCGGACGTGCCACGCCGGGCCGCCATGGCCAAGCTGCTCGCCACCGAGACCGCGCAGTACGTCGTCGACACGGCCGTCCAACTGCACGGAGCGCGGGCGCTGCGGCGGGGCCACCTGCTGGAGCACCTCTATCGCGAAGTCCGCGCACCGCGCATCTACGAGGGGGCGAGCGAGGTCCAACGCGCCGTCATCGCGAAGGAGTTGTACGCGGACCTGGAGGCCGGACGGTGACCGCCGAGCGGGTCAACCCGCCCGGGCTGTCCCCGCCGACCGGCTTCTCGCACGCGGTCGTGGCCACCGGCTCCCGGGTGGTGTTCCTGGCCGGGCAGACCGCGCTCGACGCCGACGGCAAGGTGGTCGGGGAGACGCTGCCGGAGCAGTTCGAGCGGGCGCTCGGCAATCTGCTGGCCGCGCTTCGGGCGGCGGGCGGTGCGCCCTCGGACCTGGCGCGCGTCACGGTGTACGTCACGGACGTCGCCGCGTACCGGGCCCGTGCCGCCGAACTGGGCCGGGTGTGGCGGGACTTGGCGGGCCGGGACTACCCGGCGATGGCGGTCGTCGGGATCGTGCGGCTGTGGGACGAGCGGGCCCTGGTCGAATTCGACGGGTTCGCCGTCCTGGCGGACTGATCAGGCGGCGACGGCCAGCTGCTCGGTGGTCACCCGGTGCGGGGCCACGACCCGGCCGTCGGGCAGCAGCTCGCCGGAGTCGTCGAAGACGAGCGTGCCGTCGCACAGCAGGCTCCAGCCCTGCTCGGGGTGGGCGGCGACGATGTGCGCGGCGTCCGCGCGAGCGCTGGGGGACCGGTGGTTACACATGGCGCACCTCCACGTCGGTGGGGCCGGCCCTTCGGCGGGCCCCGTGCTCCGACCATGCGCCCGCCGGGACGGCGTCGCCAGAGGACGGCGTGGACCGTGACAGCACCAGGACAACTCCACGACCGTTCGCCGACGCCCGGTCGCGGACGCGCCACCGCCGCGGACTCACCACCGAAGGGGTGACGGCCACGGCGCGGATCCGGGCGCGGCGCGCCGCGCCCCCGTCCGCCGCCCTCGGCGGCACAGGTCGCCGGCCCGGATCGTCGGGGCCGCCCGGACGGTCGATCGTGTGACGGCATTCCTCGGAGCACGCCCGCGCCGGTTGCCGGTGGAATGCCAGCACATCGCATATGGCCATTCTTGGTCTTGCCTTTAGATAACCTATGCGTACTCTTTAGGGTCGGAGCGCCGGGAAGTCTGGTCGGCAACTCAGCCCCCTATGGGGCGAATCCAGCATGCTGTCGACCGAAATGGGGGCTGATGTACCAGCGCATCGCGCGGGAAATCCTTGCCGGCCTGACGGTGGCCATCGTGGCGCTGCCGTTGGCAATCGCATTCGGTATCGCGGCGACCGGCACCTCCGAGGGAGCACTCGTCGGACTGTACGGCGCGATTTTCGCCGGATTCTTCGCGGCCCTGTTCGGCGGTACGCCCGGCCAGGTGACCGGCCCCACGGGCCCCATCACCGTCGTCGCCACCGGAGTCATCGCCGCACACGGACTGGAATCCGCGTTCATCGCGTTCTTCATGGCCGGCGGGTTTCAGATCCTGTTCGGACTGTGCAGGCTCGGATCGTTCATCCGCTACATACCGCACCCCGTGGTGTCGGGTTTCATGGGCGGCATCGCGCTGATCATCATCCTGGGCGAACTGGACCAGGTGCAGAGAAGTTTTCTGGTGGTGGCGGGCACGATCGTGCTCATGCTCGCGTCCGCACGAGTGATCAAGTCCATTCCGGCGAGCCTGATCGCGCTCGTGATCATGACCTTGGCCCTGCGGCTCGCGGACCCGTTCCTGCAGGACGTGCGCGTCGGACCGGTCGCGCTCAACACGGCGATCGACTACATAGGCCGTATTCCGGAGTCGATTCCCTCGGTCGACATCCCCGAGTTCAGCGGCTCGCTGATCCTCACCCTCGTCCTGCCCGCGCTCAGCATCGCGCTGCTGGGCTCCATCGATTCACTGCTGACCTCGGTGGTCATGGACAACATCACCGGCAACCGGCATCGCAGCAACAAGGAACTGATCGGCCAGGGACTCGGCAACGCGGTCAGCGGACTGTTCGGCGGCCTGGCCAGCGCCGGCGCCACCGTCAGGTCCGTGGTCAATGTCAGAAGCGGTGGCCGCACCGCACTGTCGGCGGCCACGCACAGCGTCATTCTCCTCGTTCTCGTGGTCGGCCTCGGGGCCGTCGTCCAGTACATTCCGCTCGCGGTGCTGTCCGGGATCCTGGTACTGACCGCGATCGGCATGTTCGACTGGGAGAGCCTGCGCAAAGCGCATGTCTCGCCGCGGGGTGACGTCGTCGTGATGTTCGCGACGATGATCGTCACCGTGCTCGTCGACCTGACCGTGGCGGTCGCCGTCGGTGTGGCCCTGGCGCTCGCCGTGCACGTCGTCAAGTCGCGTCGGCGGCAGGCCTCGGTCGTCCACGACGGCGCCGACACCTACCGCATCGAGGGGCCGCTGTCGTTCCTCTCCGTCGACCGTGTCTTCTCCACACTGCGCAACGACCGGTCGAACCTGTCGCTGAGCCTGAAGGACGTGAGCTACATGGACATGTCGGGGGCGAAGGCGTTGCTGACCTTCATCGACCACTCGCACAAGTCCGGCGTCGAACTCGGCATCAAGGACCTGCCCCCGCACGTCGCGGCCCGGCTGGTCGCACTGGCCAACGAGGAACAGCGTGACAAGCTCGAAAGCGTCGTCGAGGACCGCCTGATCGGACTCCCTTAGCCCCGTCCGGCGGGGCCGCCACCCGCCGGAAGGCCCCTTTGCGCGTGGTCACGCGAGCAACTGGCGTACGAGCGTCGTGTCCGCCGCCCACCGATCCCAGAGCCGCGGGGACCAGCCCCGGCCGGTGACCAGCAGGCCGTAGGTCTCCGGGCCGAGGGCGGCCAGGGCGTCGTCGGCGTCGTCGTGGCCGCCCCGCAGCCTGCCGCCGGTCCTGGCCGTCAGGGCCTCGGCGAAGCGGAACCGGACCGTGTGGCGCTGCTCCTTGTTGGCCCGCCGGAGCCCGGCCGACTCCGGATCGGCCGCGCCGCGGACCACCTCCGGAACCGGCGCGGCACGCTCCAGGACGCGGCGGGCGCCGGCGGCCTGGCGAGCGAGCCGGGCGGCGGGGTCGGGCTCCTCCACGACCTCGCGGGCCCAGGGCCGGTCCAGGGCCGCGACCGGATCGAGGTCGCCGGCACAGCGGGCCCTCCGCCCGGATGCGCGACCTTCGCCCTGCCGACGCGCTGGCGCGGGCCGGGCCGCGCCGGCGTGGTCGGCCGCCGTCCTGAGCCGGGTCCTGTCGCCGTCGCCGTTATGGCAGTGCAGGGCGCCGCAACAGCCCCGGGCGGACGGCTGCACGTCTTCGACGACGAGGCCCGGCTGAGCACGGTGGTGGCAGGCGTCAGGGCGACGACGCACCCACGACCGAGGTGACTACCACCACGGCGTGCACTTGCTCATGGACACAAAACAAGCACGCGGGCACGCCGACGCGGTCCTGACATTCATCAGGGGGTTGCCGCGCCGACCTCGGTCCGGGGACCGCTGATCCCTCCGTCGCGCCTCACCGTTTCCCTTGGCGCGACTCCCCGCGTCCCGGCTCCCGCAGCCGGTGAACGCCGAATGCACCGGCACGCCGGCTCGGCGCCGGCCCGGCATCCGGCCCGCCGCGCCCGACGTCCACCCGCCCGACCGGCGCGCCGGATGTCCGTACGCCCCACGGGAGTTCACCATGGGCACCACCCCGGACCGTGCGGCACCGGCACCCCGTCAGGGGCGGGCGCCCCGGTGCGGTGGGCGGTGCCGGCCGGTCCGCGTGGGAGGGGTGGGCACCGAGGCCGTCGGGACGGCGGCGAGTGAACATCCGCGCGTACAATCCACGCGGTGAATCGGGGGAGTCAGACATGGAAACGATCATCGTCCAGTTGCCGGGTCCCACGCAGTCGGCCGGGACCGGGACCGGCAGACCCGAGTTGCTGCACCTGGGGCCGGGAGAGGTCGTCGACTTCGGACGCGGGCCGACCGGTGGCGGGGGAGTGACCATACCCCTGACCGATCCCGGCATCTCTCGCCGGGCGGGGCAGCTGGAGGCGGCCGGGGACTACTGGCGGCTGTCCAACTTCAGCCGCAGCGTCTCCTACGTGGTGGAGAACCTCGAGGGCGCCGGCGAGTACATCACCGTGGCGCCGGGCCGCCTCGGCGCGCCCGTGCCGTTCGAGTTCTCCCGAGTGGTGCTGCCCGCGCTGACGGGGACCGCGGACTTCAAGGTGTTCGCCCCGCAGCACGCCTACCTCGGCGAGGACCGCGCGGACGGCACCGGGGAACAGACCGTCCACCCCTTCGCCCTGGACCCCACGTCCAAGTACTTCCTCGTCCTGGTCGCCCTGTGCGAACAGCGGCTGCGTGACGCCTCGGACACCGCCCTGCCCGGCGTGGGGGACATCGTGGAGCGGCTGCGTCCACTCGAGTCCTGCCACGATCTGACGCGCTCGGCGGTCAACTACCACATCGACTACCTGACCTTCGCCAAGCTGCGCCTCGACCTCGGCGACGAGACCACGGCCGACGGCACCCGCACCGGAGCAAAGCGTGCCCGACTCGCGTCCGTGGCGCTCCGCTTCGGTCTGGTCCGCGAGGAACACCTCGCCCTGCTGCCGCCCCGCGGTGCCGGGCGCCCCGCCCCGCAGGAGGCCCGCGCATGACGTCGTCCGAGGCCCAGGACCCCCTGGGAACCCCGCAGCCGCCCCGCCTCCCGGAGGGCTTCCGCATCGACGGCTGGGAGACCGGCGCGGTCATCGGCTCCGGCGGCTGGGGCACCGTCTACGAGGCCCGTACGGTCGCCGACGGCACCCCCGCGGCGGTGAAGGTGCTGCCGACCGACGCCCTGGCCCCCGGCCAGAGCGCCGCACTCGGCGAACTCGTCGAACGGGAGGTGCGGTTCAGTTCCGAGGCGAACCACCCCCACCTGGTCCGCACCCGTGCCGTGTGCACCGTCGACGCCCCGGACCTGCCCGCGCTGGACGGAGCCATCGCGCTGGTCATGGACCGGGCCGAGGCCAGCCTGAAGGACGTCCTGGACGCCGCCGGGACCGGCCGCCCGATCGCCGACGCGGACCGAGTCCTGCGCGGGGTCGCCGCCGGACTCGCCCACATGCACGGCGCCGGCTGGGTGCACGGCGACCTCAAGCCCGCCAACGTCCTGCTGGCCGCGGACGGGCAGGTGTGGCTCGCGGACTTCGGGCTGGCCACGGAACTCGACGGCAGCCACGCCCACCTGCCGCCACTCGGCACCCTCGACCACCTGCCGCCCGAGTGGTGGTCCCAGCGCACCGGCGTCCGCGGCTCCGTCATCCGGCCGACCGCCGACATCTGGGCCTTCGGCGTCCTCGCCCACCAGGTGCTCACCGGCGGCCTCCACCCGTTTCCCGGCGCCACCGCACGGGCCCGGTCGCTGGCCGCCCAGACCTACGCGCGCGGCACCGCGCCGCTGCGTCTGGACGCCGGCCTCGACGAGGGCTGGCGCCGGCTCATCACCGACTGCCTGGCCCCGGACCACGCCTCCCGCCTCCCGCACACGGCGCAGACTGTCGCGGCGCGGGTCGAGGAGCTGGCGGGCGGGCCGCGCCGCCGGCGCGGACGCCCGGTCCTCGCCGTCGCCGCCACCCTGACGGGCCTGGCCGCCGCCGTGGTCACCGGCACGCTCCTGCTCGGCGGCGGGGACTCCGAGGGCGACGACAGCCGCGAAGTCCCCGCCGCCGTCACCGGCGCGCGCAGCGCGGCACCCGGTGAGATCCCCGCGGACTCCGACGTGCCCGAGACGCTGCGCCCGGTCATCACGAAGGCCGCCCACCGCTGCACCGACGAGGAGATCACGCCCGCCCTGCTCGCCGCCCTGCTCAAGGCGGAGAGCGGTTTCGACGCGAACGCGGCCCGCCCGGCCACCGACGAGTTCGGCATCGCCATGTGGACGCCGTCGGTGTTCCGGGCCTGGGCCGTGGACGGCGACGGTGACGGCGACAAGGACCACATGTCGCCGCCGGACGCGATCGCCACCATGAGCGGGTACGTGTGCTGGCTCGACCAGCGGTTCAAGGAGGCGGGGATGCCGAAGAAGGACCTGCCCGCACTGGTCGCGGCCGGCTACCGCACGAGCGACCGCACCGTCATCGAACAGGGCGGCGTGCCCGAGCGGGTCCGGCCGCACGTCGACAAGGTGCTGCGCTACCTCGCCGAGTACGGCGGGTGAACCGGACCCCCGTCCCGGTTCACCCACCGTGGCTCCCGCCGCCCGTCACGGCTGCCGGTCGCCGCACTCCGGGACGTCCGGCAGCCGGTTGTCCGGCGAGCTGATGTAGATGTTGGAGACGTAGCCGCCGTACTGGGGCAGGTACGCCCACCAGTCGTTGGTGTACGGCGGCACGGTGACGACCTGGCCCCGCCGCTGACAGCCCACCAGGACCTCCACCCCGGCGGGCAGCCGCGTCAGCGCGTCGTCACCGGTGGAGGGGGCCCTGCGGACGTTCACGCCCTCGCCCCAGGTGCCGTACCACGTGCCGGCGGGCCGTGCGGCGCCCGGCACGTTCAGCGACCGCGTCAGCCGCCCGACGTCCGTGTACGCCTTCCCGTACGACGTACCGGCCGGGTGCAGGGTGAGCACGGCCACGATCGCCCGGTCGTCGGCACCCACCGTGCCCGTGGTGTGCAGCGCCGGCCGGGTCAGGTCCACCCCCGCCGCGGCGGGTGCCGGCTCCGCCGCCGCGGTGCCCTGCGGACCGCAGGTGCCCGCCGCGTACCGGCCCGACCAGCCCTGCTTCACCGCCCACGGCTGCTCGAACGCCCCGGCGATGCCGAAGTGCTGGTCGAAGCCGTCCGAGGCGCAGCGCGTGGACCGGCGCAGGTTGCCCATGACGAAGTCGCGCACGGGGGCGGGCGCCTGCTCCAGGACGTAGCGGTAGATCGTCACCGTGTCCCGGGCGGAGAGCGCGGTGTAGCCCCAGTACCCCTCGTACCCGGCGGGCGGCGGCGCGGTGTCGCTGAGCCCCAGTCGCGTCACCATCCGGCTGATGACCGCCGAGCCGCCGTTCGCCGCCCAGTAGTGGTCGGCCGCCGCGTCCTGGCTGCTGCGCAGCATCGGCTCCAGCCGGGCCCGGTCGGCGTCCGGGACCGTGTAGGCGGGCCCGCGGTTCCACAGGACGTCCAGGGCCAGCAGCAGTTTGACGACCGAGGCGGACCGGAACCGCGTGCTCGCGTTGAGCTGCTCGGTGAACGTCCCCGTCCGGCGGTCGAAGACCGCCACCCCGGCGGTGACACCGTCCGGTACCTGGGCGGCGGCCCGCACGGTGCTCCTCGCGGGCCGTGCGGCCGGTGCGTCGGCCACGGCGGACGCCGTCCCGGCCCACGTCAGCAGCAACGCGGCCAGGAGCGCCGTACGCGGTCTTCTCATGTGGGCCGCCACTCGGAGAGCGTGACCGAGTTGATGGGATCGAGATTGAAGTACAGGCCGTGCTGGGCGTAGACGGTGTCGTAGCAGTCCGTGCCGACGCTCCTGCACAGGTGCGCGAACGCGTAGTCGGACTGGTTGTTGAGCACCCAGTGGTAGCCGAACTGGTTGTAGATGCGGTGCGGCCCGTACGCCCAGAAGACGTGGCTGGGGCTGATGGCGGGGTCCTGGTTCTGCGGGTAGATGCACACCGCGCCGTACGGGCAGTTGGCCCACGAGCCGGCCGCATGGGCCTGGGACGCACCGCCCGCCGTCATGGCGGCGATCGCGAGAGCGAGCGCGGCCGCACCGCGGAGGAGTCTGCGCACGATGATGCCTTCCGGAGTCGTCCTGGTGTCGAAGCAGCCGGTGGCTGCACCGACACAGTAGGAAGACGCGAGACGAGCCCGGTACTGACGGATGTCAGGGGTGGGCGCCGCCGCCATCCCAGCCGGAGCCGCCGTTGGTCGTTTCCCACAGAGCGCGGCCACGCCGCCATGACGGGCAGGGTGCCGCCGCACCGCCTCTCGACCGACATCCGTTCAGGTCGGGCAGGGCGCGGCGGCACTCCGGTGAAGGGTGCTCAGATGTCCCGGAAGAGACCAGCGGCCGCGGTGACCTGTGGCGTTATACGGTCGTAGGTCGCTGACCTGCACGAATGATCCTTCGGATGTCTCACGCTCGTACCCGTTGATGCAGCCGGAAGTCCCAGAAAAGTCCAGGGAACTCCCACTGCCCGCAGTCAATCTTTCGGCTCTGTGCAGGGCGAGCCGGCGCGGTGCGGGCTGATGTTGGTGCATTGGTGATCCGCCCTGCACGAACGGCCACACGCGCTTCTCGAACGGCTCGCGGCCGGTCAGGACTCTGCGGCTGGCCGCGCTGGCCCACCTCTGCTACGAGTCCGGCGACCACCGTGAACTCAACCCGGGATCTCCTGACGCCGAATGACCGCTGCGCGTGTCCGGTTGCCCCGCTTCCTCCGGTTCAACCGGGTCCAGTGGCACCGTGTCGATCGGATCATCCTGACGCCGAAAGGCCCTCAGTGCTGTCCCAGACTGACGGCGTATCGGACCGGTGGCCAGCGTCTGTCCCGTCGAGAAGGGCAGAGGCTGGCCACCGCTCCGTCCTGGCTACGCCCTGGGCTTGATGGCCTCGGCCAAGAGGTGATAGCCGAAGTGGTTGAAGGGGGGCACCTCGGCGAGGAAGCGCTCGGTCTTGCTGACGAAGGCCCTGACCGACTCATCCCGCAGCACTTCGTCAGCCAGCCAGACAGCGAGAGGTGAATTGCCACGCAGCCGGGTGACGGTCATCCCGACGGTGGCGAACAGGGTGTTGAGGTCCTGGGGACTGAAGCTGTACCAGGGGGCTACGTACTCCTCTCCGCTGCGGGTCTTGGTGAAGAGGAGCTGTTTGCCCGCCACGTCGGTTACGTCGACTGAGGCGAAGCGGTCGCCGGTGAACATCTCCTCGAAGACGGAGTTCTTCACGCCCAGCAGCATCCTGCCACCGGGACGGAGCACACGGGCGACCTCGCCGAACACGGCCGGCCTGTCTTCAAGGGGGATGTGCATCAGGGCCAGCATGCTGGTGACGGTGTCGAAGGAAGCGTCCGGGAAGGGCAGGTGAGCCATGTCGCCCTCGCGTAAGTCCGCGGTCAGGCCGCGTTCGGCCAGCTTTCGCGATGCCACGTCCAGCATGGGACGCGAGATGTCGAGTCCGCTGACGTCCGCTCCCTTCTCGGCCATGGGTACAGTGAATCGGCCAGTACCGCATCCGATGTCGAGAACCTTCTCGCCGGAACGAATGGCGCCTATGAGGAAGTCGCGCTCCGACTGAGTGAACATGTCGTCACTGGGGCCGAGACCGGGTATCCGCTCGTCGTACTCGTCGGCGACCTGCTGGTAGACCGACTTGACTGTGGCCTTCTCCTCCTCGGGGTGGTTACCCTCGCCGACGAGGCCGGCTCGCTGCTCGTAGGTCGTCATGGTGATTCCTTCTCTCTGGTGGATGGATTGAGGAGGCAAGGCATTGTGTGTGTGGGGGGGGCAGGAGTTCTCCGCCGCACGGAGGAGCGCGCTTGAAGTGCTGTGGCGTTTCTCAGGCCGGAAGGGGATCGCGTACCAGTGGGCACGAGAGGCAATGCGGACCGCCTCTACCACGGACCAATTCAGCGCTGGGGATGGTGAGGACGTCGATGCCCGCCGCACTGAGTCGGTCGTTGGCCATGGTGTTCCGGTCGTAGGCGATGACCTTCCCTGGGCGGAGCGTGAGCACATTGGCGGCATCGCTCCACTGCTCGCGTTGTACGGCGAACTTGTCGTCACCGGTCTCGATCAGCCGAATACCGCTCAGCCCTATGGCGGTGGCCAGAGCCCCGAAAGGGTCCTCCAGGCTGGCGGCTCGCACCGTGGCGTCAGCGTTCAGCTTGAGGGAGAACCAGCTGCACTGATCCAGGTGCACTTGACTGACTAGAAAGCTCTCCTGATCGACCATCGTCATGAGGGTGTCCAGGTGCATGCACCGTCGCTCGTCGGGCAGCAAGACAGCGAAGACGTGAGTGGCCAGGCCGGAGGTCAGCAGGGCCTGAGCCGTCTGCTCGGCAGCGGCAGCCGTGGTCCGTTCGCCGACGCCGATCACCACGCACCCCGCGCCTGCCAGAAGAAGGTCTCCTCCCTCCAATGCGGCAGGCTCGAAGGGCTCCTGTTCCGGGATGCGCCGAGCACCCGCGGCGTCGGCTGCTGCGCTCAGCAGCAGGCTCTCCAGCCTGCGAGTTCGACTTGCCATGGAATTGGCGCTATACCGATCACCGATCCAGCTGCTGCTGTCGCGGACGAACATGGAGTTCACCAGTGGCGGCAGGACGAACCAGTCCGCGGGCCGGCCTCTGGCGCTGAGAGCGCTGCTGACACTGTGGGGCGAATACGCCGTCAGTTCTCCTAACGTCACACCGGTGAGCAGGAGTTCGGTTGTCCGCGCCGCAGTAGCAGAGGTCAGCAGGTCATGAACGGCGGCGGCAACGGCTCGGCCGAGCTGCTGCGGTCGAGCGGTGGCCGAAGCGACCTGTCGGCACACATCCGGTGCCGCGAGGGCGGCGGTCAGAACGGACGACAGTTCCACGGTGTCGACGCCGTTCTCCTGGAGCAGCCCAGTGAATCGGTCATGTTCGGCTTGCGCCGCTTCTGGCCAAGGAATCTCGTCGAACAGGAGGTCGGTGTGGTTGCTCGGGAGGAGCCGTTGCAGTTCGCGGGCCGGCCGATGGGTGAGGACCCTGCGCAAGGTGCCCACCTCGCTGCCGACCTCAGTGCCTAGAAAGGCGCGGTAATGCGCGTCGGGCGGTGGCTGCTCGTCACTGCTCGACCCGACTGTCATCAGAGGTGAGGAAAGGGGGCGGAATGGAGGAGAAGAGGGTGCCAAGGAACGCTTCACGGCCACCTTCTGGAGAGAGCCGGATCGGTGGGTTTATGGCGCTGTTCCTGTGCAGGGTCGCCTTGATAGGCGAGAGGCCGGCCCGGGTTGCCTGCGGGAGATGGCCGGGGGATGCAACAGCCAACTACAGCCCCCCGACAGGGCCGCGGGCGATACCGGCCCGTCAGACGGCCGCAATGACCTGATGAGAGGTCAGTATCGGCGTCGCTTGAGATTCAACGGTAGGAACGGGTTCATGTAGCTGTCAACAGTCGGGCAGTGCCGCTGGCTTCGTAAGGGACTGTCAATAGATGTTCTGATCTGCAAGAAAGTGGAGATGTAAAGGAATCGAGAAGGCATGTGACGCGTTCGTCGAGTGGTGAGGCGAAAACTCGCGCGTTTGAAATTTTTGTATTGGGAAGGTCCTGTTATCGATCTTCGGTGTGGAAACCTGAAGTGGATCGCGAGGGGTTGACATCGGCGTGGCTCCTCCCCGCACACTGAGGTAGGCCCAGATCAGTGCCTCTGTGTGCGGCGAGCTTGTCCGAGCAGCACGCATAACGGACTCGACTCCATGGGTGTGCGCCTGCCCTGCGTGCGGCGTGATTTCTTAGCTCCGAGACGGAGATCTTGTGACTGATGGTTTAGTTGTAGGAGAGTCGGCATTACGTAACGGAATTCGAGATCTGCTGGCTCGCCCGGATATGCGCGATGAACTTGAACGCATATGGGCGACGCCCTCTCACGAGGAATGCCCGCATGCCGAGACGGTGTACAGAGAGCTTGGGGCGCGCGGCTGGCTGGCACCGCATTGGCCACGTGAGTACGGCGGGCATGAGGCGAGTGCGTATGCCGCCGCGGTGACGGCCGAGGAACTCGCTCTGCACGGTGTTCCGGACAGTGTGCGAGTGAACACCATCGACAACGCAGGGGCCACGATCCTGGCCGCCGGGAGCGAGGAGCAGCGGCGGCGATACTGCCCGGGCATGGCTGCGGGAGAAATCGTGTTCTCCGTGCTGTTCACCGAGCCGCATGCGGGGAGCGACCTGGGTGGTATCACCACGACTGCCGAATCGCTCGGCGACAGTTGGCGCATCACCGGGTCGAAGATCTGGAATGCCCGCACGTCCAGGGCACAGTTCGGTATCTGCGCGGCGCGCACTCAAGGCCGGCGCGACCACTCGTATGCCGCCACCGGCTTGTTCATCGTGCCCTTGAACCATCCGCGGGTACAGGTCGAGCCCATTCGCACGTTCAACCCGGAGCAGTTCTTCTCCGTCCGGTTCGACGAGGTCGTCCTTCCGCCGGATGCTCTGGTGGGAAAGCCGGGCCAGGGGTGGTCCCTGCTGGCTGAGGCGCTGGGGCTGGAACGGACAGGTATCTGTTTCGCCGGACGGGCCCGGCGGTGGTTCGACCAGCTCGTCGCCGGCCTCCGTGCGCGCGGAGAGCTGGTCCGAGCTGAGGACGAACACGGTCTGGGGCGCCTGGACGCCGAGATCCGTTCCAGCCGGCTGCTGGCGTGGCGGGCGGTGCAGGGCGTTGCCGAGGGCGGTCTGAACGCCGCGGCGGCAGCTGCGGCCAAGTGGTGGACCAGCGAGCTGGCCCAGCGCGTGGCATGGCTGGCTTGGGAACTGCTCGGTCCGGTAGCCAACGGGGACGCGCACTTCCCCGATCTGGCTCTGGCGGCGCGGGAGGCTCCTGGGCTGACCTTGGCCGCCGGCACCTCGGAAATTCAGCTGACCACCGTGGCCACCGATCTCCTGGACGGCGGCGATCCGTGGGAGGAGGGGAACTGACATGCCGAATCTGACGGGATGGCAGCAGCAGCTCGTCCATGAGTTCGCCGAGGTTTTGACCTCCCCGGGCGCCTGCGCGACTGCGGCAACCGCTCGTGATGCGCTGGCAGGTCAGGGATGGACCAACATGTGTCTGAGCGTGGATGAAGGCGGTATGGGGCTCATGTGGGCCGAGACCGCGTTGCTGGCCGAACAACTCGGCCGCATCTGGGCGCCGAGCGACGTCATCGACGCGGTCGTCGCCGCGCCGGTTCTGGCCGCTGCCGCACCGCGCGAAGCGGTCTCCGTCATCGACGGCACGTCGGCCGTCGGCCTGGTCACCCCCACCCAGATGCACGGGTCTTCCTCCGCGCAGGAGCAGCAGGTTCCAGATGACGCGCGGCGAGCTTCGAGCAGGAGGCTGCAGACGGGCTGTCGCTTCACCGAGAGCCTTCCCCGCTACGTGCTCCTGCCAGTGCCCGGATCGCCGGAACAGGTCCGTGGCGTCGAAGCGACGGCGGCCGACGCGGTTCGCCGGCCCACTCCGGGCGGGGACCTCTGGGAACTGCACCCTGACGCAGCTGGTGCCCAGGAGATGTTCCGGGCGCCAGCCGCCTCGCTGTGGGCCGCCACGGCGTTATCGCGCAACGCGCACTTCCTCGGCATGGCGCTGACCGCGCTGGAGATGGCCACCGGTCGAGCACGCACCCGGCGGCAGTTCGGGCGGCCCATCGGGACGCAGCAGGCGGTGTCGTTCCCCCTGGCCACACAGCGTGCACGCCTGGAGGCGCTGCGTCTGGAAAACAACGCCCAATTGCTCAGGCTCGACGAGTGCGTTCTCGGAAGGCCGCACAGCGCTGCGTCTGCCGCCGGATTCGCCGCCATCGACGCCGACGCGGCCGCGGTGACCGATGCCGTGTGGCCGTTGCTATGTGAGTGCGTGCAGCACGCTGTCCATGTCCACGGGGCCTCAGGGCTGCAGGACGGTCAGTCGGTGGCTGTCGGCTATCGCCTGCTTCTGGCCGAAGCGGTGCGGCTCGGGCTGGGGGCGCAGCCCCGTGCCCGGACCTCTGCCGCGCCGCCAGGAGACAGTGATCCGATGCGGGGCCTCGGCCTGCACCGTGGCGCCCATCCCCACCAGCTGGCGCAACGGCGGGAACCGGCTGTCATCCGGGACACCGACAAGGCTCTTCCGTCCGGCTCGTGCGTACATGAGATGGTCGAGCAGGCAACCGTCCTCCACCCCGAGGCCGTAGCACTGCGCACGCCGACGGGCGAGATCACGTACCGGGAGCTGAACACCCGAGCCGAGCGATTCGCACACGCCTTGCGGGGACAGGGCATCGGAACCGACGACACCGTCGGCCTGCACATGCAACACGGCACCGACACCATCGTGGCCATACTCGCCGTCCTCAAGGCGGGAGCGTCCTACCTCCCCCTGGATCCCGGCTACCCGCCGGAGCGCATCGCGTTCATGGTGCGGGACAGCGAAGCCGCCGCAGTCATCACCGATCAGCATCCGAGCAGCCGACTCCTCGACCTGCCTGTTCCCGTCCTGACACGGGAACGGATGCAGTCCTCGCCCGGCCCGATGCACTCCGGAGCAACCGCCGCGCGGGCTCGTCCGGACTCCATCGCCTACTTGATCTACACCTCAGGATCCACTGGGACGCCCAAGGGGGTCGAGGTCGAGCACCGCAGCCTGGCCAACCGTTTGCAGTGGGACGCCGCAACCTTTCCCCTGGGACCGGGCGACGCGGTGTTGCACCACACGTCGTTGAGTTTCGACATCTCGGTGTGGGAGATCTTCACCCCGCTGATCTCAGGGGCGACTCTCGTCCTGGGAGCTTCCGGCCTCTCTCGTGATCCACACCGGCTGCTGCAGGTGATGCGCGATACCGGCGTCTCCGTCCTCGCCTGTGTTCCCTCCCTGCTGGACGTGCTGCTGGAGGAGCGGCACCCGGCGCTCGCCGACATCTCCGGTCTGCGCTACGTCTTCTGCGGAGGCGAGACGCTCTCTCCTGAGCTTTGCCGACGCTTTCACGCACTCGAATCATCAGCCGAGCTCCACAACTTCTACGGCCCCAGCGAATGCACCATCGATGTGACCTCCTGGCACTGCCGGCCGCAGGACGGTCTGTCGCAAGTTCCGATCGGTCGCCCCCTGACCCATGTCAGCGTCCATGTCCTTGACGAGGCGGGCGCGGTTGTTCCGCCGGGGTATCCCGGTGAACTGTATGTAGGGGGAGCAGGCGTTGCCCGCGGCTACCGCAACCGGCCAGACCTCACCACGGAGCGCTTCGTACCCGATCCGTTCACCTCACGGCCGCATGGGCGTCTCTACCGCACCGGTGACCTGGTCCGTATGAGCCGTGACGGGGTACTGCACTTCATCGGCAGGTCGGACGGACAAGTCAAAGTACGCGGGCACCGGATCGAGCTGGACGAGATCCGGTGCACCCTGGAGCGGCATCCCGAAGTGCGGACAGCGGTGGTCCGCGTCATGAGCGGGCGCATTGAGGCTCATATCGTGCCGACTCCCGCCGGCGAGCCCAGCGTTGGCGGGCTGTTGCAGCATGTTCGCTCCTCGCTACCGGAATACATGGTCCCCTCTGCGCTCGCCGTCGTCGACTCAGTGCCCGTGACGCGGAACGGGAAGATCGATTATGCGGCCCTGCCGCCGGTCCGTACCGAGCAGTCCGCCCCGGGGGACGGCGAGTCGACACTGGGCGGCAGCTCTGACGAACGTGACCTCACGGCACTGGCCACCCGTGTGCTCGGTGTGGAGAGCATGAGCCCGACCGACGACTTCTTCGCGGTCGGGGGAAGTTCACTGCACGCGGCCCGCTTTGTGTCGCGCGTACGCGCGGAGTGCGGTATCGACGTCCGCCTGGAGCAGTTCTTCGCCGCACCCACAATCAGGGATCTCGTCAAGGTGATACACGACCAGCCAAGTGATGAGTCGGGAGGCGGCCATGTCTAATCCGGGCGACTGGGTGGTGCGCTCCGGTGCGGCTCGCGACGTGTGCCGCATCCGCCTGGTGTGCTTCCCGCAGGCCGGCGGGGGCACACTCGCCTACCGGCCGTGGATGCCGGAGCTCGCCCCGGACGTCGAGGTCCTGCCCGTCGTCCTGCCGGGCCGCGACAGCAGGTACGGCGAACCGCCGATCTCGGATCTGGCGCAACTGGCCCGGGCCGCCGCAGAGGGCCTCCGGCCGGTCCTGTTCGACCAGGAGCACGACGTTCCCTACGCCTTCTTCGGGCACAGCCTGGGCGCCGTACTGGCCTATGAAACGGCACGCATCCTGAGCGACAAACACCACCCGCCCGCTCTGCTGATCGTTTCCGGCAGCGCGCCCCCGCACCGGGCTGCCACAGCGGTGCGCCCCTGCCACACCCTGCCCGACGAGGAGTTCCTCACCGAGGTCGTCCGCCTCGGTGGCATCGCGGACGCCGCCCTGGATGAACCCGAACTCGTCCGCATGATGTTCCCCGTCCTGCGTGCGGACTTCACCGCTGCCGAGACTTATGTGCACGCCACCGCCGCCCCGCTCGACTGTCCCCTGGTCGTGTACGTGGGCGACACGGACGCCGGCGTGCGCCGCGCCCAACTGACGGAGTGGGACAGGGCCACCAATGTGCGTCCAGTCCGGCACCGCGTGTTCGAGGGCGACCACTTCTACCTCGACGACGCCCGCCGCCCGCTCTTGCGGGCTCTGCGGGACGACTTGCAGGAGGCAGTGAACGCAGGGCGGACGCTGCGGCGCTGACGGGCACCCGGCACCGCATTCCCCCTGGCTTGCCGACACAGATCCCCCCTTGGCTTACGGAGGGCCTATGACCACCATGTCGACCCGCGACACGTCCACCGCCCCTCACCCTCTGGCCCCGCTGACCCCGCAGGAGATCCGCCAAGCGGTGAAGGTGGTAAAAGCCCAGCAGGAGTTCACAGCCGACACCCGTTTCGTGATGATCTCTCTCCAGGAACCCGACAAGCAGCGCCTGCTGCACCACGACGGTCACGAGGCTCTCCCCAGGAACGTCTTCATGGTGTTGCGCGACCGCAAGCGGCGCAGGTCCTACGAGGCGGTCGTCTCCCTGGACGCGGCGAAGGTCGTCGACTGGCGGTACCTGCCGGGCGTGCAGACGGCCATCACCGAAGAGGAGTTCGCCCAGTGCGATGCCGCCGTACGCTCCGATTCCCGCTGGCAGCAGGCCATGCGGCGGCGCGGGGTGGAGGACTTTTCCTTGGCCATGGTGGACGCCTGGCCCACCGGATACACCGGGGAACTGGACGACGCCTCCGGTCGCCGACTCGCCTGCCCGCTGACCTACGTGCGTGCCTTTCCCGGGGACAACGGATACGCCCGCCCCGTGGAGAACCTCGTGGCGCTGATCGACCTCGACACCATGGAGGTGCTCGAGGTGACGGACAAGGGGGTTGTGCCGCTGCCTCCGCTGTCGGGCAACTACGACCCGGCGGTGCGCACTCCCGACAACAACTGGCCGGCAGTGGTGGAGGAGCGCCAGGACCTCAAGCCCATCGACATCACGCAGCCCGAGGGACCGAGCTTCACGGTGGACGGCTACGCGGTGGAGTGGCAGAAGTGGCACTTCCGCATCGGTTTCACCGTGCGCGAGGGCCTCGTCCTGCACCAGGTGGGTTACCAGGATCAGGGCCGGATCCGGTCCATCCTGCACCGCGCCTCGCTGGCCGAGATGTACACCCCCTACGGAGACCCGGGCTTGACCCATTACCGCAAGAACGCCTTCGACGAGGGCGAGTACGGTGCCGGGTTCATGGTCAACGCTCTGGAACTGGGCTGCGACTGCCTCGGCGAGATCCACTACTTCGACGCCGTGGTGCATGACCAGGACGGCGAACCCGTCACGCTGCCCAACGCCGTGTGCATGCACGAAGAGGACATGAACATCGCGTGGAAGCACACTGACTTCCGCACCGGCAAGGTGGTGACCAGGCGTCAACGTCGGCTGGTCATATCCTCCTTCGCCGTCCTGGGCAACTACCAGTACGGCTACTTCTGGTACCTCTACCTGGACGGAACGATCAAGTTCGAGGTCAAGCTCACCGGAATGGTCTCCACCGGGGCTTTCAAGGGGGAGTGCCCGCCATACGGCACCGCCGTCGCCCCCGGCCTCTACGGCCCCCATCACCAGCACTTCTTCTCCATGCGTCTCGACATGGCCATCGACGGCCCGCGCAACTCGGTCTACGAGGTCGACTCCGTGGCGCTCCCCGTCGACGAGCACAATCCGCACGCCAATGCCTGGCGCACACGGCACCGGCTGCTGGAATCCGAGCAGCAGGCACAGCAACGAACCGCGCACGCCGCCACGGGCCGGTTCTGGAACATCGTCAATCCGCACCAACACAACGGCCTCGGGCAGCCAGTGGGGTACAAGCTGGTGCCCGACTCGGGTCTTCTGCCCATGCAGCCAGAGGGCAGCCAGGCATGGGAGCGGGCACGTTTCTGCTACGGACACCTGTGGGTGACCGCGTACGACCCCACACAGTTCTACGCGGCCGGCGACTACCCCAACCAAAGCCGTGGCGGCGAGGGACTGCCCGCCTTCGTGCGGCAGGACCGGCCGCTGGCCGACACCGACGTGGTGGTGTGGCACACCTTCGGCGAGCACCACATCGTGCGCCCCGAGGACTGGCCCGCCATGCCCGTGGTGAGCACCGGCTTCGCTCTGCGCCCCAACGGATTCTTCGACGGCAATCCCGCCCTGGACGTGCCCGCGCCGAATGGATGCGGCAGCACGACAGCCTGCCACGACCAGAACCCCTTCTAGACGAAAGGCACCGGCAACATGAGCACCACTCTGACCGACCGTTACCCCACTCGTCTGCTTTCTCCCGCCCCCGCCCTTGCGCGCGAGGATCCGACGGCCTGGGGCACCGCCGAGGACGGCCCGCTGTCAGCCGATCGACTGGATGCGTTTGACCGGCTCGGCTTTCACGCGGAACAGGCTCTCCTCACCCGGAAGGAGGTCGAGGTCCTCCAGGGGGAAGCGGCACGTCTCGCCGCCGACTCCGCCCTGCGCGAGGACGAGCGCACCGTCATCGAGGAGAAGTCGCAGGAGGTCCGCTCGGTCTTCGAAGTGCACCGCATCAGCGAGGTCTTCGCCCGCTTGACCGCCGATCCCCGGGTGGTGGGCCCTGCCCGTCAGATGCTCGGCTCAGAGGTGTACATCCATCAGAGCCGGGTCAACTACAAGCCGGGCTTCGGCGGGGGCCCCTTCTACTGGCACTCCGACTTCGAGACATGGCACGCGGAAGACGGCATGCCGGCGCCGCGAGCGGTGAGTGTCTCCATCGCCCTGACCGAGAACTACCCCTACAACGGCAGCCTGATGATCATTCCTGGTTCGCACCGCACCTTCGTGCCGTGCGTGGGCCGGACACCCGACGATCACCACCGCAACTCCCTGCGCACCCACTCCGTGGCTGTCGGGATGCCGGACGAAGACTCGGTGCGTGAGCTCGCTCACAAGGCGGGCGGCATCGAGCAGTTCACCGGGGCGCCCGGATCAGCCACCTTCTTCGACTCCAACTGCATGCACGGGTCGAACGGCAACATCACGCCGTACTCGCGGTCCAACATTTTCATCGTCTTCAACAGCGTCGACAACGTCCTCAAGGAACCCTTCGGCGCTCCCGCCCCACGGCCGACGTACATCGCCAGCCGTGATTTCACACCCGTGCCGAGGTGAGGACAGTGACTGCGCAGCAAGCACTGCAGAACTTCATCGGCGGACGCTACCGCCAGGCGATGTCCGAGGAAACGCTCGACCTGACCGACCCGTCGACTGGCCGCGTCACCGGCAGCGCACCCGTGTCCGGCGACGCGGACGTCGATCTAGCCCTCACCGCTGCACATGCCGCATTCGAGAAATGGCGGGACGTCGCTCCGGGGCAGCGGCAGCTCAGCCTGATGCGCATAGCTGATGCTATGGAGCGACGTGCGGACGAGTTCGTCCGCGCGGAGGCAGTGCATACAGGCAAGCCTCTGCATGTCACGGCGGCCGAGGAAATGGGCCCGATGATCGACCAGATCCGCTTTTTCGCGGGAGCCGCGCGCTTCCTGGAGGGCAAGTCGGCGGGGGAGTACATCGCGGAGCACACCTCGTTCGTGCGCAGGGAGCCGCTCGGAGTATGTGCCCAGGTCACGCCGTGGAACTATCCGCTGATGATGGCCGTGTGGAAGTTCGTGCCCGCCGTGGCGGCGGGCAACACAGTGGTCCTGAAGCCTTCCGACACCACACCCCTGACGACGTTGATGCTCGCCGAACTGGCCGCCGAGTTCCTGCCCGACGGCGTGTTGAACGTCGTCTGCGGCTCCCGGGAGACAGGGCGCCGACTGGTACGGCACCCTGTGCCGGCCATGGTGTCGGTGACCGGCAGCATTCGGGCGGGGACCGAGGTGGCCGGAGCCGCCGCCGCGGATGTCAAACGCCTTCACCTGGAGTTGGGCGGCAAAGCACCGGTCGTCGTTGCCGCCGATGCTGATCTGGCCCAGGCTGCCCAGGGCATCGCCCAGGCAGCCCTCTTCAACGCCGGACAGGACTGCGCCTCGGCCTGCCGGGTCATCGTGGACCAGTCTGTGCACGACGAGTTCGTGGCTGCGCTCACACAGGAGGTCAAAGGTCTGACCACCGGTGCCCCCGACGACCCGACTGTCTTCTTCGGCCCGCTGAACAGCGCCGTGCAGTTGTCCCGGGTCCAGGACCATCTCCGAAACCTCCCCTCACACGCCCAGGTGGTCAGCGGGGGAAAGGCCCTACCGGGCCAGGGATACTTCCACCAGCCCACCGTGGTGACGGGCCTACGGCAGCAGGACCGGGCTGTTCAGGAGGAGATCTTTGGACCGGTCATCACCGTCCAACCCTCCAGCGGTGACGAAGAAGCCCTCCGCCTCGCCAACGGAGTGCGGTACGGTCTCGCGTCCTCGGTCTGGACGCGGGACCACCGACGCGCAATGACCATGGCCCGGAGGATCGACGCCGGCTGTGTCTGGATCAACTGCCACATCCCGGTCGCCGCCGAAATGCCGCACGGGGGGTTCAAGCACTCCGGCTACGGCAAGGATCTCTCGTCCTACAGCCTGGAGGACTACACCCGGATCAAGCACGTCATGACCTACCTGGGGTCGTAGCCGCACCCGCTGGCCCTCGGTGACAGAGGGCCGGCGCTTTCATTGCAGCGCGATGAGCCCGATGGCGAACGCCGCACAGGCCAGACCGACGGCCTGACGGCGGTTCAGGCGCTCCTTCAGGAGCACCAGGGCGAGGAGGACGGGGATAGCAGGGTAGAGGGCGGAGAGTACGGTGGCGATGGCCATGAGCTGCTGCCTGGTGGCCTCCAGGTACAGCACGATCGCGACTGTTCCCAGCGCGCCGGCCGTCACGGTCGCTGCCCATGGCCGTCCCGTCAACATCCAGCCCGCACCGTAGGATCCCAGGACCGCGGCGATGACCGCGACAGAGACTACCCGGCTCAGCACCACTGGCCACAAGCCGCTGTCCTTGTCCACCTGTGCCATGGCCAGGAATTGAATACCGAACCCCACGCTGGCGACCAGGGCACTGGGCACCCCGGCGGACACCGTCCCTCGCCGCTTGTCGTCCGGCTCCTGCGTACTCTGCGAGACCAGCCACAGTGTCGGTAGGACAGCGGCGATTCCTACCCATGCGGGGGGCGCCGGGCGTTCCCCAAGGAAACTCACCCCCACCAGGACCGGCAGGGCCACGGCTCCCACGTCGCTGACCGGGACGACCACGCTTATCGCACCCTGCGACATCGCGCGGTACAGGAAAGCCACACCCACTCCCGTCCCCACCCCCGACATCGCTCCCCACCCGTAATCGGCGAGCGTGGCGGATCCGGCGTCCAGGAACAGTGCCAGGGGCAAAGCGATCAAGGTACCGCCCAGTTGGGCATGCAGCGCCACGGTCAGGCCATTGTGTCTGCGCGACACCAGCCCGTTGATGAAATGCGTGATGCCGAAACACAGGGCGGACAGCAGAGCGAGCAGTTCACCCATGTTCACGCTCGCGGCTCGCCCGGTGGTCCCGGTCCGCCTGGCCCACTGGGCAATTTTCACCACCCTCGACACACGCACTCCGGTCGCACAGCCGACAGATCTTCTCGGCGTCACCAGGCTGCCGGTACAGGCCCGTCAGCAGCTTGCTCAGCAACGTGCCGAGCTGCTCCCGCTCACCCTCGTCGAGGTGGCTCAGGGCCTGCCGCAACACGTTGCCCCGGCAGGCGAGGAGAGTGTGCGCCGCCTGCTCGCCCAGTTCACTGAGTCGGAGGCGGACCCACCCGCCCCAGCTGGCTTCTTTGCGTACTAGTCCCTGACTTTCCAGGCCCCCGACCATACGG
This sequence comes from Streptomyces sp. NPDC014995, assembly GCF_043080745.1. Taxonomy (NCBI): domain Bacteria; kingdom Bacillati; phylum Actinomycetota; class Actinomycetes; order Kitasatosporales; family Streptomycetaceae; genus Streptomyces; species Streptomyces sp. NPDC014995. Next base: position 244,764 of record NZ_JBIBVX010000014.1, on the reverse strand, counting down.
GCCGCCGCTGACTGGCTCAGCCCCACCCGCCGCCCCAGCTCGGTCACGCTCAAGCCGGGATCCGTGGACAACACCACGAGCGCGGCAGCCCCGCTCGAACTGGTGCTGGCCGCCCTGGTCGCCTCGGCTACCACCACGTCACTGAGGGCCAGCGTGGCGGCCCCCAGAAGATTCGCTGTACGGAAGTCGTCATGCATGACTCATGCATAACCCCGCTGAGGTGCGGGAAACACTTTCGGCGCAAACCTGCGGGAGTCACCTATCCGGCTCCGTGTCGATGTTTCGCCTCGTCGGCGCGAAGGGGGCGGAGCGATTAGGTGACCGGCCAGGGTCCGGCAACGAGCGTTCAGTACTGGTGGGGAACTGCCGTTTGCTCTGCTCTTGGTGGACCGGAGAGCCCTTGGCGCCGCGTACGGACCAGCGGGCCAGGGGCGAGTGCTATCTGCGGTGGCTGATGCTGGATGGCCGACGTAAGTCGATCCAGCCGATGGCTCAGCAGCTGCCCGACGGGAACGTGCAGGCCCTGCAGCAGTTCGTGAATCAGTCGCCGTGGCCGTCGACTCCGGTGCGGTGGCGGATCGCCGAGCGGCTGAGCCAGGTGGTCAAGCCCGAGGTGTGCGGTCATCGACGATGTGTCCTTCCCAAATGCGGACGGTCCTCGGTCGGGGGCCCGGCAGTACGGTGGAGGGCTGGGCAGACGGGCCACCCGCCACGTCGCCGTAACCGTGCATGCAGCCGCCGACACCGCCTGCGGCGCGAGCGGAAGGCCATCAACCGGAACTACTTCAACTCCTACGTATGGAAGCCCGCGCTGGCCACGGCGGGCGTGATCGCACCGCTGGAGGAAGGCGGCGCCGACGGTGCTCGCGTGTGGGAGCCGTCCCGGGAGCACGGCTTCCACGCCCTGCGTCACTTCTTCGCCTCCGAGGAACTGGAGGCTGGCGAATCGATCGTCTCCCTGGCACGCTGGCTAGGGCACTCCGACCCGGGGTTCACGCTGCGGAAGTACTCACACTTCCTGCCGCGAGCCGGCGCACGGGGCAGCGCCGCCATCGACGCGATCTTCGCGTAGCCGCGGCCAGCCGGCAGGGGCCGTTGAGCGCGGCCCGTAGCCCGCCGCAGCTCCAAAGTCCCAGAGCAGTCCCAGAGATGCCGCCGCACCCCATCCTGACCCGCTAAGTAGCAGGTCAGACGGGGTGCGGCGGCACTCGCATATCAAATGTCCCGGAAGATCTCGATCTGCGCCCCGATCGAGTTCAGCCGCTCCGCCAGGTCCTCGTACCCCCGGTTGATGACGTACACGTTGCGCAGCACGGACGTGCCCTCCGCCGCCATCATCGCCAGCAGGACGACGACCGCGGGGCGCAGGGCGGGCGGGCACATCATCTCGGCGGCGCGCCAGCGCGTCGGGCCCTCCACCAACACCCGGTGCGGGTCGAGGAGCTGGAGCCGTCCGCCGAGGCGGTTGAGGTCGGTGAGGTAGATCGCGCGGTTGTCGTAGACCCAGTCGTGGATCAGGGTCTTGCCCTGGGCGACGGCCGCGATGGCCGCGAAGAAGGGGACGTTGTCGATGTTCAGGCCCGGGAACGGCATCGGGTGGATCTTGTCGATGGGCGCCTCCAGCTTGGAGGGCCGTACGGTCAGGTCCACCAGCCGGGTACGGCCGTTGTCGGCGACGTACTCGGGCGTGCGGTCGTGGTCGAGGCCCATCTCCTCCAGCACGGCCAGCTCGATCTCCAGGAACTCGATCGGCACCCGGCGCACCGTCAGCTCCGACTCGGTGACGACGGCGGCGGCCACCAGGCTCATCGCCTCGACCGGGTCCTCGGAGGGGGAGTAGTCGACGTCGACGTCGATGTGCGGCACACCGTGGACGGTGAGCGTGGTGGTGCCGATGCCCTCGACCTCGACGCCGAGCGCCTCCAGGAAGAAGCACAGGTCCTGGACCATGTAGTTGGAGGAGGCGTTGCGGATGACCGTGACGCCGTCGTGCCGGGCGGCGGCCAGCAGCGCGTTCTCGGTGACCGTGTCGCCGCGCTCGGTCAGGACGATCGGGCGGTCCGGGCGGACGGAGCGGTCGACGACGGCGTGGTACTGCCCCTCCGTCGCGGCGATGTCCAGCCCGAACCGGCGCAGCGCGATCATGTGCGGCTCGATGGTCCGCGTACCGAGGTCGCAGCCGCCGGCGTACGGCAGCTTGAAGTGGTCCATGCGGTGCAGCAGCGGGCCGAAGAACATGATGATGGACCGGGTGCGCACGGCGGCCTCGGCGTCGATCGCCCCCATGTCCAGCTCGGCCGGCGGCACGATCTCCAGGTCGACGCCGTCGTTGACCCACCGGGTGCGGACGCCGATGGAGTTCAGCACCTCGAGGAGACGGTAGACCTCCTCGATGCGGGCGACCCGGCGCAGCACCGTGCGCCCCTGGTTGAGCAGCGAGGCGCACAGCAGGGCCACACACGCGTTCTTGCTCGTCTTCACGTCGATGGCGCCGGACAGCCGCCGGCCGCCCACGACCCGCAGATGCATCGGCCCCGCGTAGCCCAGCGAGACGATCTCACTGTCCAGGGCCTCACCGATGCGAGCGATCATCTCAAGGCTGATGTTCTGGTTGCCGCGCTCGATGCGGTTGACGGCACTCTGGCTGGTTCCGAGCGCCTCGGCCAGCTGCGCCTGTGTCCAGCCCCTGTGCTGCCGGGCGTCACGGATGAGCCTGCCGATGCGTACGAGGTAGTCGTCTGCCATGGGGTTGAGGTTATCTCAGATATGAGATGGTGCCTCTCGGGGGGTCCGTTCGGGTGACGGCCCGTCAACGCCGCCTGGAGGTACGCGTACGACGCCATCCGAAAGGTCCGGGCAAATCCATCGATGTCGTACGACGTCCGGTGCTGCTGTGCGTGTGACGCGGGCCATGGGTGCCGCCCCCGGTGGTGATGGACCAGGAGCGCCGGTTGATGTTCAGGCGCACGCCGGGCAGGATCCGGAAGCTCTTGCGGAAGGTGAGGGGCATCGGGCCTCCTTCTTCGGTCGGCTGGTGCTCGGGGAATGTCCCGTCCGCTCTCGTCTACCCCCGCTCGGCCGCCTCATGGCCGCGCCCCGGGCCGAAGCGGCGCCAACGGCTTCCCGGCGCGGCGGTCTTGACCGTCCGGCGTCCGGACTTGACCGTCCGGCGTCCGTTCTCGACCCGTCCGGCGTCCTGTCCCGACCCGTCCGGCGTCCGTTCTCGACCCGTCCGGTGTCCGGTCTCGACCCGTCCGGCGTCCGGTCCTGACCTCGTCCGGTGTCGGCGTACGGCCGTCCCGTGGTGGGGTGACGCCGCGGCGGCCGGCGGCCGGAAGGGCCCCGGCCGCGGTTACGGGGGGCGCCACGGGCAGCCCGGGCATGACCAACCAGCCCCCATGTACTAGAGTTATCTCGACATCGAGATATCTGCCGAGGCGCACCGCAGCCGCCACTCCAGTAAGGGCTACCTAACTTAGTCTGACCTTAGCGGATCGGCCAAGCTCGCGTGGCGGCAGGATGCGGTGGTACGCGCACATCAATGAAGGAGACTGTCGTGTCGGCGAACAGCTTCGACGCCCGCAGCACGCTGCAGGTGGGCGACGAGTCGTACGAGATCTTCCGGCTGGACAAGGTGGAGGGCTCGGCCCGCCTGCCGTACAGCCTCAAGGTCCTGCTGGAGAACCTGCTCCGCACGGAGGACGGCGCGAACATCACCGCCGACCACATCCGCGCCCTCGGCAACTGGGACTCGCAGGCCCAGCCCAGCCAGGAGATCCAGTTCACGCCGGCCCGCGTGATCATGCAGGACTTCACCGGCGTTCCCTGTGTCGTCGACCTGGCCACCATGCGTGAGGCCGTCAAGGAGCTCGGCGGCGACCCGGCGAAGATCAACCCGCTGGCCCCGGCCGAGCTGGTCATCGACCACTCCGTCATCGCCGACAAGTTCGGCACCAACGAGGCCTTCGCGCAGAACGTCGAGCTGGAGTACGGCCGCAACAAGGAGCGCTACCAGTTCCTGCGCTGGGGCCAGACCGCGTTCGACGAGTTCAAGGTCGTACCCCCCGGCACCGGCATCGTCCACCAGGTGAACATCGAGCACCTGGCGCGTACCGTCATGGTGCGGGGCGGCCAGGCGTACCCCGACACCCTCGTCGGCACCGACTCGCACACCACCATGGTCAACGGCCTCGGCGTCCTCGGCTGGGGCGTCGGCGGTATCGAGGCCGAGGCCGCGATGCTCGGCCAGCCGGTCTCGATGCTCATCCCGCGCGTCGTCGGCTTCAAGCTGACCGGCGAGCTGAACCCCGGCACCACCGCCACCGACCTCGTGCTCACCATCACCGAGATGCTGCGCAAGCACGGTGTCGTCGGCAAGTTCGTCGAGTTCTACGGCGAGGGCGTGGCCGCCACCTCCCTCGCCAACCGCGCCACCATCGGCAACATGTCGCCGGAGTTCGGCTCCACCGCCGCGATCTTCCCGATCGACGCCGAAACGATCAAGTACCTGAAGCTCACCGGCCGCTCCCAGCAGCAGCTCGCGCTCGTCGAGGCGTACGCCAAGGAGCAGGGCCTCTGGCTGGACCCGAAGGCCGAGCCGGACTTCTCCGAGAAGCTCGAGCTGGACCTGTCGACGGTCGTCCCGTCCATCGCCGGCCCGAAGCGCCCGCAGGACCGCATCGTCCTGGCCAACGCGGCCGAGCAGTTCAAGCTGGACGTCCGCAACTACGTCGACGTCGTCGACGAGGCGGGCCAGGAGTCCTTCCCGGCCTCCGACGCCCCGGCCGTCGCCCCCAACGGCGCCCCGTCCAACCCGGTCACCGTGACCGCCCCCGACGGCTCGACGTACGAGATCGACCACGGTGCCGTGACGGTCGCCGCCATCACCTCCTGCACCAACACCTCCAACCCGTACGTCATGGTCGCCGCCGCGCTGGTGGCCAAGAAGGCGGTCGAGAAGGGCCTGACCCGCAAGCCGTGGGTCAAGACCACCCTCGCCCCGGGGTCGAAGGTCGTCACCGACTACTTCGACAAGGCGGGCCTCACCCCGTACCTCGACAAGGTCGGCTTCAACCTCGTCGGCTACGGCTGCACCACCTGCATCGGCAACTCCGGCCCGCTGCCGGAGGAGGTCTCCAAGGCCGTCAACGACCACGACCTCGCCGTCACCTCGGTCCTCTCCGGCAACCGGAACTTCGAGGGCCGTATCAACCCCGACGTCAAGATGAACTACCTGGCGTCCCCGCCGCTGGTCGTCGCCTACGCCCTCGCGGGCTCCATGAAGGTGGACATCACCAAGGACGCCCTCGGTGTCGACCAGGACGGCAAGCCGGTCTACCTGAAGGACATCTGGCCCTCCGAGGCCGAGGTCAACGACGTCGTGGCGAACGCCATCGGCGAGGACATGTTCAACAAGTCCTACTCCGACGTCTTCGCGGGCGACGCCCAGTGGCAGGCGCTGCCGATCCCGACCGGCAACACCTTCGAGTGGGACCCGGAGTCGACGTACGTGCGCAAGCCCCCGTACTTCGAGGGCATGACGATGGAGACCACCCCGGTCTCCGACATCACCGGCGCCCGCGTCCTGGCCAAGCTGGGCGACTCGGTCACCACCGACCACATCTCCCCGGCCGGTGCCATCAAGGCCGACACCCCGGCCGGCAAGTACCTCACCGAGCACGGTGTGGAGCGTCGTGACTTCAACAGCTACGGCTCCCGCCGCGGCAACCACGAGGTCATGATCCGCGGTACGTTCGCCAACATCCGCCTGCGCAACCAGATCGCGCCGGGCACCGAGGGCGGCTACACCCGCGACTTCACGCAGGACGGCGGCCCGGTCTCCTTCATCTACGACGCCTCCCGCAACTACATCGAGCAGGGCATCCCGCTCGTCGTGCTCGCGGGCAAGGAGTACGGCTCCGGCTCGTCCCGTGACTGGGCGGCCAAGGGCACGGCCCTCCTCGGCGTCAAGGCCGTCATCGCCGAGTCGTACGAGCGCATCCACCGCTCCAACCTCATCGGCATGGGCGTGCTGCCGCTCCAGTTCCCGGAGGGCCAGTCCGCCGGGTCCCTCGGCCTGACCGGCGAGGAGACCTTCTCCTTCACCGGCGTCGAGGAGCTGAACAACGGCACCACGCCGCGCACGGTCAAGGTCACCACCGACACGGGCGTCGAGTTCGACGCGGTCGTCCGCATCGACACCCCCGGTGAGGCCGACTACTACCGCAACGGCGGCATCATGCAGTACGTGCTGCGCAGCCTGATCCGCAAGTAAGCGGTCACGCGGGCGGCCCGGCAGGGCAGTCGAGGGCCGCATCCCCGGTGACGGGGGTGCGGCCCTTCGCCGTGCCCGTTCCCACTCCGGGTGCCGTGCGCGTTCCGGGTCCGTGCGCCGTCCCCGTCCGGGGGTCCGGTTGCCGGGCCCGCTCCCGGCTCCGGGTGCAGGCCCGTTCCGGGTCCGTGCGCCGTCGGCCGCGCGAAACGCCGTACGCGCCCGTTTACAAGTGCGCCGCGCAGCGCTATCTTCCGCCACAGGTGGGGTGGGAGCGCTCCCACACCGGTGGACCGGAACCCGCCCCGGGAACGCTCCCGCTTCACGCGGCCTCTCCACCCCACCCCCCGCACACCGGCACCTTCCTACCGGCACCACCCGCAACCTCCATACCCGCACGGTCCGTACACGGAAGGACGGATCCGTCATGCGAGCTGTCATGATCATGGCAAAAGCAAGAACGGGATTACGCACCAAAGCCCTCCTCCTCGTCTTCGTCTCCCTCCTCGCCGCCGTCCCCGCCCTCGGCCTGATCGTCACGGCCGGCGGCAAGGCGGAGGCCCACGGCACGCCCATGAAGCCCGGTAGCCGCACCTTCCTGTGCTGGCAGGACGGTCTGACCGACACCGGTGAGATCAAGCCGGTCAACCCGGCCTGCCGGAACGCCCAACAGGTCAGCGGGACCACGCCGTTCTACAACTGGTTCTCGGTGCTGCGCTCCGACGGTGCCGGCCGCACCCGCGGCTTCGTGCCCGACGGGCAGCTGTGCAGCGGCGGCAACACCAACTTCACCGGCTTCAACGCCCCCCGCGACGACTGGCCGCTCACCCACCTCACCTCGGGCGCGACGGTCGACTTCTCCTACAACGCCTGGGCGGCGCACCCGGGTTGGTTCCACGTCTACATCACGAAGGACGGCTTCGACCCGACCCGGACCCTCACCTGGGACGACATCGAGGACCAGCCCTTCCTCTCCGTCGACCACCCGCCGCTCAACGGCAGCCCGGGCACGGTCGAGGCCAACTACTCCTGGAGCGGCAAGCTCCCCGCCGGCAAGTCGGGGCGCCACATCGTCTACATGGTCTGGCAGCGCTCCGACAGCCAGGAGACCTTCTACTCCTGCTCCGACGTCGTCTTCGACGGCGGCAACGGCGAGGTGACGGGCATCCACGACCCGGGCGACCCCACCGACCCCGTCCCCGGCACCTGCACGGCCACCCGCAGGACGACGGGGAGCTGGAACGGCGGCTACCAGTCCGAGGTGACCGTCACCAACTCCGGCGACGTCCCGATGCTCGGCTGGATGGTCGACTGGACCCTGCCCGCCGGTCAGAAGGTCGACAGCCTGTGGAGCGGCAACGCCACCTACAACGGACAGGCGGTGATGGTCCACAACGCCAACTGGAACGGCTCCCTGAGTCCGGGTCAGAGCACGACGTTCGGGTACGTCGTCTCCGGAGCCGGCGGCGACAGCGCGACGACCCTGCCCTGCCGGGTCGGCTGAACCACCGCTTTGGGCGGACCCGGTGGGCGTGAGCCGTCGCCCGCCGGGTCCGCGAGGCGGGCGCCGGGCAGCACTCGATCTCGCCCACGGCCCCCAGGCGGAGCGGGTGTTCCGCGCGACCGCGGCCCGCGGCAGGCGCTGAGCGCGCAGGAGCGCGTCGGCGTGCGGCCGCCGGACGACTCGGACGCGCAGGGGTTCACGCCGGCTCCGGACGGAAGCCCCGCACGGCCTCCAGCCAGTCCAGCTGGCGGCGTACGTGCACCGCGTCGCCGCCTTCGTGGCCGTTGTACGGATACGCGTGCAGCTCCTTGCGCACACCCGTGCCCGCCGACTCCCCGTACCGGTTGAACGCCGCGTACGCCCCGCTCGGCGGGCACACCGTGTCCCGCAACCCCGTGCCGAAGTGGGCCGGGGCGTGGGCGCGGCGGGCGAAGGAGACGCCCTCGACGTAGGAGAGGGTGCGGTGGGCGGCCTGTTCGGCGCCCCGGTGGACCGAGAGGTAGGCGGAGATCTCGCCGTAGGGGCCCGCGTCGGTGAGGTCCAGGGCGCGGCGGATGCCGCACAGCAGCGGGGCCGTGATCAGGACCGCGGCCAGGTCGGGGACCAGGCCCGCGACGGCGAGCGCGAGTCCGCCGCCCTGGCTGTTGCCCACGGCTGCGGTCCGCGTCCCGTCCACGCCCGGCAGCGCGCGGACGGCCGTCACGGCGCGCACCGCGTCCGTGATCAGCCGGCGGTAGTGGTAGTCGTGCGGGCTGAGCAGACCGCGGACGGCCGGACCGGGTCCGCCGGGGGCGGTGGCGTGCGGGTCGGGGGTGGCGCCGCCGCTGCCGTACTGGTCGCCCTGGCCCCGGTTGTCCATCAGCAGATGTGCGTAGCCGGCGTTCACCCAGGTCAGTCGCTCGTGCGGGAGTCCTCGCCCGCGGCCGTAGCCGGCGTACTCGACGACCGCGGGGAGAGGTTCGCGCGCCCCCGCGGGGAGGCTGAACCAGGCCCGGACCGGGTCGCCCGCGAAGCCCCCGAAGGTCACGTCCCAGGTCCGCGTCAGGCGCAGGCCGGTCTCGACGGGACGGACCGACATCAACGGCTCGGGTTGCTCGGCTCCCTTCAGGGTGTCCCGCCAGAACGCGTCGAAGTCGGCGGGCTCGTCGGGGTCGGGGCGGTGACGCTCCAGTTCGGGCAGCGGCAGGTCGAACGCGGGCACGGGCGGCACCTCGCAGGTCGGGGGTGATCGATCGTTGCGTACGTGCTCCAGAAATTTGCGGAGGACGGTAGCACTCAACGCCCCGGTTCTACCCCGCCCTTGAGGGAATTCCACGCCTGTCCTGTCCCACCAGCCCGCCGTGCAGCACCCATTGACAGCGCTTTCCGTGTGCCCTTACGTTGCCGCAGAGTTACCGGTAAGGGCACGAAAGTTTCGAGGCGCGCCATACGGGGGCGTCTCGAGATCGCGCGTTTCACAGGACGCCCCGGGAGGCCCGAGCATGAGCACCTCCGCCACGTCGGCCCCACCACCAGGCACCCAGGAACCACCGCGGAAGACCCGGCACGGCCCGGTGCGCCCGCCCGCGCGCCGCGGCCGGCGGCGGGCGCTGCGCCGGGACTGGCAGCTGTACTCGCTGGCCGTGCTGCCGCTGCTGTTCTTCCTGGTCTTCCGCTATCTGCCGATGATCGGCAACGTGATCGCCTTCCGCCGCTTCGAGCCGGGCGGATCGATCTTCGGCGAGCAGTGGGTGGGACTGCGCTATGTGCGCATGTTCCTCGCCGATCCCACCTTCTGGCAGGTCTTCCGCAACACCCTGTGGCTCGGCGGACTCACGCTGGTCTTCTGCTTTCCGATCCCGATCGTGCTGGCGCTGCTGCTGAACGAGGTGCGCAGGCGCTCCCTGAAGCGGTTCGTGCAGTCGGTGTCGTACCTGCCGCACTTCCTGTCGATCGTGATCGTCGCGGGGATCACGATGCAGATGCTCGCCACGGACGGGCCGGTCAACCACATCCTGGGCTGGTTCGGCCACGATCCGATCCGTTTCGTCCAGGAACCCGAGTGGTTCCGCACGATCTACGTCGGCTCGGAGATCTGGCAGACCGCGGGCTGGGGCACGATCCTCTACCTCGCCGCGCTCACCACGATCGACGAGGACCTCTACGAGGCCGCGCGCATCGACGGCGCCAACCGCTGGCAGCAGATCTGGCACGTCACTCTGCCCGGCATCCGCCCCACCATGATCACGCTGCTGATCCTCAACATCGGCACCTTCATGGCGGTCGGCTTCGAGAAGGTCCTCCTGCTGTACAACCCGCTGACGTATCCGACCGCCGATGTGATCCCGACGTACCTCTACCGCGCGGGCGTCGAGTCCAACAGCTTCAGCTACGCCGCCGCCATCGGCCTGTTCGAGGCGATCATCGGCCTGGTCCTGATCACGTCCGCCAACCAGCTCTCGCGTCGCACAGTGGGGACCAGCCTGTGGTGAGCGTCAACCGGCCCACCCGCGGCCACCGCGTCTTCCAGGGGATCAACGGGGTGATCCTCACCCTGGTCGTGGTCGTGACCCTGTACCCCTTCGTCAACATCATCGCCCGCTCGTTCAGCGGGGAGCGGCAGATCCGGGCCGGCGAGGTGACGTTGTGGCCCGAGGGGTTCAACCTCACCACGTACAGGATCGTGTTCGAGGACTCGATGTTCTGGCGGAACTACGGCAACACCGTGTTCTACACGGTCGTGTCCACCGTCGTGGCGATGGTGCTGACGACGTGTTACGCCTACGTCCTGTCGAAGAAGCACCTCAGGGGCCGCGGCTTCCTGGTCGGCGTCGCCGTCTTCACCATGTTCTTCACCGGCGGTCTGATCCCGAACTACGTCCTGATCACCAGCCTCGGCCTGAAGAACAGCGTCTGGGCGGTCGCGCTCCCGAACGCGATCAGCGTCTTCAACCTCCTGGTGATGAAGGCCTTCTTCGAGAACCTGCCGGGCGACCTGGAGGAGGCCGCGCAGATCGACGGCCTGAACACGTACGGCGTCCTGCTGCGCATCGTGCTTCCGCTGTCCAAGGCGGTCGTCGCGACGATGGTGCTCTTCTACTCGGTGTCCTTCTGGAACTCCTGGTTCAGCGCCTTCCTCTACATGGACAAGTCCGAGCTGATGCCGGCCACCGTCTATCTGCGCAACCTCATCTCCGGCGCCACCACGGGCGGCAACGCCGGCGCGGCCGACGCGCAGCTCAGCCAGGTCGGGGCGAACATCCAGGCCGTCACGATCGTGCTGACCTCGCTGCCCATCCTCTGTGTGTACCCGTTCGTGCAGCGCTACTTCGTCTCGGGCGTGATGCTCGGCGCGGTCAAGGGCTGATCGCACCCGGCGATTGCCGTACCTCTCCTCAACCGGCGTACGGAACAAGGGAGTTCCCGTGAAGAACGCAGGACAACTGTCACGGCGCCAGATCCTGGCCGCCGCGGGTCTCGTCGGCCTCGCCACCCTCACCGGCTGCGGCAGCGGCGACGACGGCGGCGACTCCAAGGACCTGTCGAAGAAGCGGAACGGCGCGATGAAGGAGTACCGCGTCGGCCAGCAGTTCAAGGCGGCCGGGCCGCTGTCCTTCTCGGTACTGCACAACGACAACCCGGTCTACCCGATGAAGAACGGCTGGTTGTTCTGGAAGGAGCTCACCAAGCGCACCGGCGTCACCCTCAAGCCCGTCTCCGTGCCCCTGACGGACTACGAGAAGAAGCGCAGCGTCCTCATCGGCTCGGGCGACGCCCCCTTCCTGATCCCCAAGACGTACCACCCCTCCGAGGTCGCGTTCGTGTCGTCGGGGGCGATCCTCCCGGTCAGCGACTACGTGCACCTGATGCCGAACTTCCGCGACAAGGTGAAGCGGTGGAAGCTGGAGCCGGAGATCGACTCCATCCGCCAGTCCGACGGCAAGTTCTACCTGCTGCCCGGCCTGCACGAGAAGGCCCGGTCCGGCTACTCGCTGTCGCTGCGCACGGACCTCCTGGAACGGCTCGGTCTGAGCCTGCCCACCACCTGGGACGAGGTGTACGCGGTCTTCCAGGCGATCAAGCAGGAGTACCCCGACCGCTACCCCTTCTCCGACCGCTGGAGCAAGAACACGCCCTACCCGGCCGCCGCGCTCTTCAGCTATCTCGGCCAGGCGTACGGCGTCAGGGCCGGCTGGACGTACGACAACATCAGCTGGGACGCGAGCGCGGGGGAGTTCGTCTTCACCGGCGCGACGGACGCGTTCCGGCAGATGATCGAGTACGTGCGGAAACTGGTCGCCGAGAAGCTGGTCGACCCGGAGAGCTTCACCCAGAACGACGACGACGCGGTGCAGAAGCTGCTGGGCGAGAAGTCCTTCGCGATCAGCGCCAACCCCCAGGAGCTGGTGCAGAACTACCGCTACAACCTGGAGAAGCAGGTCAGGGGCGCGAGGATCGAGATGATCCCGGTGCCGATCGGACCCGCCGGTCCGGTGGTGATGGGCGGCGTCCGGCTGGAGAACGGCGTCATGGTCTCCAGCAAGGCGCTGAAGAGCGACAGCTTCGTCGCGATGATGCAGTTCGTGGACTGGCTCTGGTACTCGGACGAGGGCCAGCGGTTCTCCAAGTGGGGCGTGGAGGGCGTCACGTACACCCGATCCGGCGGCCAGTACCGGCTGAAGGACGGCATCAGCCTCATGGGCTCCGACCCGGACGCCCCGAAGGACCTCCAGAAGGACTACGGCTTCTTCAACGGCGTCTTCACCTACGGCGGCAGCTGGGAGCTGGTCTCCTCCTCGTTCAGCCCGGACGAGAAGAGGTTCCAGGACGCCATGGCCCAGCGTGAGCAGACGCCCATCGGACCGGCCCACCCCCTTCAGTCCGTGGAGCAGGAGCAGGCCTCGCTCTGGGAGACGCCGCTCAGGGACCACGTCACCCAGAACACGCTCAAGTTCGCCCTCGGCAAGCGCCCGCTGTCCGAATGGGACGCGTACGTCTCCGAGCTGAAGGCGAAGAACATGCAGCAGTTCGTCGACCTGCACAACAAGGCGTACGAGCGCTTCAAGAAGGAGAACGGGTGATCCGCGTCCCCGCGGAGGCGACCGGCCGCCTCTCCGACGCCTGGCGGTACTGCGTCGGCACCGGCCGGACCGAACTCGCCCTGCGCCGCGACCACCAGGACTCCCTCGCCCTCCTCCAGCGCGAGATCGGCTTCCGGTACATCCGCGGCCACGGCCTGCTCAGCGACGGCATGGGCGTGTACCGCCCGTACGACCACCAGGGCGCCCGTCGGGTCCACCACTGCTTCACCTACGTCGACCAGGTCGTCGACGCCTACCTCGCGCACGGCATCCGCCCCTTCCTCGAACTCGGCTTCATGCCGTCCGAACTGGCCTCCGGCGACCGGACGGTGTTCTGGTGGCGCGGCAACGTCACCCCGCCCCGCTCCCACCGCGAGTGGGCCGGCCTGGTCCGCGCCACCCTCGCCCACCTCGTCGACCGCTACGGCCTAGACGAGGTGCGCACCTGGCCGATCGAGGTGTGGAACGAGCCCAACCTGCCCGACTTCTGGCAGGACGCGGACGAGAAGGCGTACCACCGGCTGTACGAGGTGACCGCGCACGCCGTGAAGGAGGTGGACGCCTCCCTCCGGGTCGGCGGACCCGCGATCTCCCCGGGCGCCGACGACTGGCTGCTGCGGTTCGTGGAGTTCGCCGAAGCGCACGACGTGCCCGTGGACTTCGTCTCCCGGCACGCCTACACCTCCGGCCCCGCCCAGCACGTCCCCTTCGGCGTCCACCAGACCCTGGCCCCCGCCGACCGCCTCCTCGACCAGTTCGCCACCCCCCGGCGGCAGCTCCACGGCACCCGGTACGCCGGACTCCCCGTCCACATCACGGAGTTCAACTCCTCCTACCGCCCCGACAACCCGGTCCACGACACGGCCTTCCACGCCGCCTACCTCGCTCCGGTGCTCGCCGCCGGGGGCGATCTCGCCGACTCCTTCTCCTACTGGACCTTCAGCGACATGTTCGAGGAGACCGGCGTACCCACCGCCCTCTTCCACGGCGGCTTCGGCCTGCTCACCCACCGGCAGGTCAGGAAACCGGCCTACCACCTGTACGCCTTCATGGCCCGGACGGGCCCCGAACTGCTCGCCCGAGGCGACGACCACCTGGTCACCCGCCACCTCGACGGCCGGGTCACCGTCCTGGCCTGGGCGCCCGTCGACCCGAGCGGCGAGACCCCCGGCCCGGACCGGCACGAGCTGCGCCTGTCCGTCCCCCTCGCGGCCCGTGGCGAGGCCTTCGTCCGGCGCTCCACCGTCGACGAGGAACACGGCAACGCGTACACCGCCTGGCGGCACATGGGCAGCCCGCGCTCACCGGAACCGGGGCGGCTGGACATCCTGCACGAGGCCGCCGAACCCGCCCGCAGCCACCACCGCCTGCCCCTCGCCGACGGCCGCGCCGACCTGCGTCTCACCCTGGCCCGCCACGAGGTCACCCTCGTCGAGCTCGTCCCGCTCACCGACGAGACACCGCCCTGGTGGGACGAACGACGGCTGCTCGGCAGGGAGGTCCCATGAGCGCCGTACGGACCGCGGACTTCGGCACCGGCACCCTCTCCCGGGCCGCCGCCCTCGTGCACACCCTCCTCACCGTCGAGGCCCTGTTCCTGGCCACCGCGGCCCCCGGCCTCGCGGGACTGCTCCTGCTCGGCCCCGACCCCGCCAACCTGCCCCTCGCCGCCCTCTGCCTGCTCCCGCTCGGCCCGGCCGCCTCCGCCGCCGTCTACGCCCTGCACCACCGCAGCCACGACCTCACCGACCTGCACCCGGCCCGCGTCTACCGGCGCGGCCTGCGCCTCAACGCGCTCCCCGCGCTGAAGCTGTGGACGCCCCTGCTGGCGTGGCTGACCGTGATCGCCTTCACCCTCACCCACTTCGCCGCCACCGAACTGCCCGGCTGGTGGGCGGTGCTCCTCGGGGTGATCGGCGTCGCCTGCCTCCTGTGGGGCGCCCATGCCCTCGTCCTCACCTCCCTCTTCGCCTTCCGCGCCCGCGACACCGCCCGCCTCGCCGGGTACTTCCTGCTGCGGCACGGCCGCGCCACCCTCGCCGCCGCCTCCCTGCTCGTCCTGGCCGGCGCCATGACCGCCCTGCTGACCGAGGCCCTGCCCGCCCTGCTCGCCGCCCCACTGCTGCTGTCCCTGCTGCACGCCGCCCGACCGGTGATCGCCGAGACCCGGGAGGACTTCACCGCATGACCGCGCCGCGCACCCCGAAGGTCCCGTACGGCGGCGACTACAACCCCGAGCAGTGGCCGCAGGAGGTGTGGGACGACGACCACCGCCTGTTCACCCGGGCCGGCATCGACACCCTCACCGTCGGCGTCTTCTCCTGGTCCCTGACCCAACCCGCCCCGGACACGTACGACTTCACCGTCCTGGACCGCATCCTCGACCGCGCCTCGGCCGAGGGCCGCCGGGTCTGCCTGGCCACCGGCACCGCCGCCCTCCCGCCCTGGCTGGCGAAGCGGCACCCCGAGGTCAACCGCACCGACTTCGAGGGCCGCCGCCACCGCTACGGCCAGCGCCACACCTTCTGCCCCAGCTCACCGGCGTACCGCCGCCTGGCCACGGCGATGGCCGGCCGGCTCGCCGAACGCTACGCCGAACACCCGGCGCTGCTCGCCTGGCACGTCAACAACGAGTACGGCGGCGCCTGCTACTGCGAGCTGTGCGCCGAGGCCTTCCGGGGCTGGCTGCGCGAGCGGCACGGCACCCTCGACGCCCTCAACGACGCCTGGTGGACGACCTTCTGGTCGCACCGCTACACCGACTGGGACCAGATCGAGCCGCCGAGCGCCCTCACCGAGCACTGGCGCGGCCCCGACCACACCGCCTTCCAGGGCATCACCCTCGACTACCAGCGGTTCATGACGGACGCCCTGCTCGGCTGCTTCACCGCCGAGAAGGAGGCCCTGCGCGTCCACGACCCCCAGACCCCGGTCACCACCAACTTCATGGGCCTGTACCGCCCGCTCGACTACCACCGCTGGGCTCCCCACCTCGACTTCGCCTCCTGGGACAGCTATCCGCCCCTCGACGCCCCGCCGACCCGCGCCGCCCTCGGCCACGACCTGATGCGCGGCCTGAAGGACGGCGCCCCCTTCTGGCTGATGGAGCAGACCCCGTCCACCACCGCCTGCCGCGACGTCAACCCCCTGCGCGGGCCGGGCGACCTGCGGCTCGCCACCTGGCAGGCGATCGCCCACGGCGCCGACGCCGCCCTCTACTTCCAGATGCGCGCCTCACGCGGCGCCTGCGAGAAGTACCACGGCGCCGTCATCGGCCACGCGGGCCGCGACGACACCCGCGTCTTCCGCGAGGTGGCGGCGATCGGAGCCGAGCTGGCCGGGTTCGGGGCCGTCTCCCTCGGCGCCCGCACCCCCGCCCGCACCGCCCTCCTCTTCGACTGGGACAGCTGGTGGGCCCTGGAGATCTCCGACGGCCCCTCCCGACTGGTCCGCTACCCGGACGTCGTCCACGCCTACTACCGGGCCGCCCGCGCGGCTGGCGCCGACGTGGACGTCGTCCCGGTCACCGCCGACCTCACCCCCTACGACGTGGTCCTCGCCCCCGTCCTCCACCTGCTCGAGGACGGCCTCGCCGACCGCCTGGAGGCCCTCGTCCGCCGCGGCGGCACCCTCCTCGCCACCTTCCTCACCGCCCGCTGCGACGTCCACGACCGCGCCTTCCTCACCGACGTGCCCGGCCCGCTCGCCCCGCTGCTCGGCATCCGCGTCGACGAGTGGGACGCCCGCCCCGAGGAGGTCGTCCAGCCCGTCGACCTGGGGGAGCTGCGCACCACGGCCCGCCTGGTCTTCGAGATCGTCCAGCCGCGCGGCGCCGAGCCCGTCGGGACGTACGGCGCCGACTTCTACGCCGGCACCCCGGCCGTCACCCGGCACGCCGTCGGCGCGGGGGAGGCCTGGTACGTGGCCACCGCCCTCGACCAGCCCGGCGTCGACCACGTCGTACGCCGCGTCCTCGCCCGCCACGACCTGCTCGGCCCCCACGCCGGGCACCCCGCCGTCGAGACGGCCACCCGCGTCACCCCCGACGGCACCCGGCTGCTGTTCCTCCTCAACCACGCGCCCGAAGCGGCAGGCCTCACCGCCCACGCCGACGCCACCGACCTCCTCACCGGCAAGCGCGTCGAACGGGGCGAGCCCCTCACCCTCGACCCGCTGGGCGTGGCCGTCCTGCGCCTTCAGTAGATGGTCCGCCCGTGCTCGTCGGGCACCCCCGACTTGCGCAGGACGTAGCTGTTGACCTGGTCGCGCCACTCCCGGGCACACCGGAGCTGCTCCTCGTACCGCTCCGTCCCCCGCGCGTGGCGTGCCGGGCCGACGAGGTCCGCGAGCGAGGCCCACAGCTCCCGGGCCTCCTCCACCTCCGCCACCCCCTCGAAGTGCGTGTCGTAGATGTGCTGGACCACGGTCTTCCCGCTGTGCAGCACATGCCCGTACGGCACATGGTGGAAGAACAGCAGCAGCTCGTCGGGGCAGGTGGCCGGCGACTCGTACAGCTCGGCCCACGGCCCCGCGTACTGCGCCGCGTACCCCGTGCCGGTCGCCGCGCTCCGGTCGACCCCGATCCCGTCCCGGTCCGCGAAGTGGTACGTCCCCCACGGGCTGTACTCGTAGCCGTCCACGCTCGGCCCGTAGTGGTGTCCCGGCTGCACCATGAACCCGACACCGAGCGGCGTGGTGTACTTCTCGTACGTCCGCCAGGAGCCGCGCAGCAGCGTCCGCAGCCCGGCCACCAGTCGCTCCGGGGCGGACGGGAAGGTCAGCGCGATCCACTCGTCGAGGACCCGCCGCGGGTCGGCGTCCGGCTGCCAGGCGAGCCGCCCGAAGGTGTACAGGTTGGCCTGGGCGAGGGGGTGCCCGGTCCAGAACGGATCGTCGCCCACGTTGGACACCGCCACCAGCCCGCCCCTCGTCACCTCACCGACCGGGACGCCCCCTTCACCCTCCGGACGGAACCGCAGCGCCTCGCTCCACATCGGCCCGAGCCAGCACACGTGCCGCTGCTGCCCGGTGTACTCCTGCGTGGCCTGCACCTCCAGCGCGAGCCGGGTGCGCGGCATCGCCCCGAGCAGGGGTGAGACCGGCTCCCGCACCTGGAAGTCCATCGGCCCGTGCTTCACCTGGAGCACCGCGTTGTCGGCGAACTCCCCGTCCAGCGGGACGAAGTGGTCGTACGCGGCCCGCGCCCGGTCCGTCGTGCGGTCCCGCCAGTCCTGCCGGTGGTCGTAGACGAACGCCCGCCAGTGGACCGTGCCACCGTGCGGGGCGAGCGCGGCGGCGAGCATGTTCGCGCCGTCCGCGTGCGAGCGGCCGTAGGTGAACGGCCCGGGCCGGCCCTCCGAGTCGGCCTTCACCACGAACCCGCCGAAGTCCGGTATCGCCGCGTACACCCCCCGAACGGCCCGCGCCCACCACTGCCGCACCCGCGCGTCCAGCGGGTCGGCGGTCGGCAGCCCGCCCAGCACCACCGGCGCGGCGAAGGTCACCGACAGATGCGTGCGGATCCCGTACGGACGCAACGCGTCGGCGATGACGGCGACCTCACCGATCCGGTCGGTCAGCAGACGCGCCTCCGTGGCGTGCACGTTGACGTTGTTGACGGCGACGGCGTTGATCCCGCAGGCCGCGAGCAGCCTGCCGTACGCCCGCACCCGCTCCACCTCCCCGCGCGCCCGCCCGTCCCGCCAGAACAGCGACCCGCCGGCGTACCCGCGCTCCACCTGTCCCATGACCGGATGCACCGCCACGTTGTCCCAGTGGTCGACCATCCGCAGCGCCACGGCGGGCCGGTGCGCTTCGTGCCGCCGTTCACCGCGGAACGCGGCCTCACCGAGGCGCACCACGTGGAACAGGCCGTACAGCAGGCCGCGCGGGCCGGCCGCGGTGACGGTCGTCGTGCCGTCCGCCCGCCGGCAGACGAACCCCTCCTCGCCGAGCCCGAGCCCGAGCCCGAGCCCGAGCCCGAGGCCGAGCCCGAGGCCCGGGTCCGCGTCCGTCACCTCCAGCACCAGGTCGTACGGGGCACCGGACGGCTCCCCCCGCACGACCTCGCCGCCGAACCGCCCGCAGGCGTCGGCCACCTCCCCGTGCACCGTCTCCACGAGCGGCCCCGAGCCCCGGATCAGCGTCCGCCGGGCCCCCACCGCCCGGAACGCCTCCGGAGGCAGCCACGCGGGATCGACACCCTCGGGCAGGACGGGCACGGAAAGCGTCACGGAGCCTCCTGAGTGGGCAACTCGACCTCGGACGGCGTCACTTGGCCGTCGAACACCAGGCGGTACCTCCCGAACGTACCCGGTGATCCCACCGGGAACGCGCGTGTCCGCCGGTCCGGAACGCGGGCCGGCCGGGCGGTGGCCACCCCGCCGGTACCGACCGCCGGCCAAGCGGTGCGTGAGGTCGAGGACATGGGCCGCGTCACGGGAGGCACATGTCGTGCGATTTTCCGGCGAGGGGTCCACGGCCGGCTCGTATGTCCCGGAGGTCTCAACTCGGACAAGCCCATGACCGACCTTGTGTTCGATCTTGCTCCCTTGGCAAGAAGTGGACTATACCTGTCGGCAATTCACGCGAGTGATCCGCACGACCCTGCTTGACCTGACCGCGGTGCCGGGAAGGATCCCGTTCACCGCCTGAGTCCTGGAGAAGGCGAGGACTTGAGCATGGGATCCACTTCCGCATCGGCTTCCGAGAACAACGGCTCCGCGGGTGTCGGCCGCCGCGATCTGATCAGACGCTCCGCGGCACTCGGCCTGATCTCGGTCCCCACGATGAGTTTCCTCTCCGCCTGTGCCAGCAGCGGGGGCGGCGGCGACGAGGAAAAGGCGAAGTCCGGCACGAAGACCGAGCAGAACCCGCTCGGCGTCAACGACACCGCGCAGCTGGAATTCGTGCTGTTCGACGGCGGTTTCGGCAAGGAGTACGCCGAGGACGCGGTGAAGATCTACGAGAAGAACTTCCCCGAGGCCAAGGTGAAGTTCTCGGCCACCCAGAAGATCCAGTCCACGCTCCAGCCCCGCTTCAACCAGGGCACCCCGCCCGACCTCATCGACAACTCCGGCGCCGAACAGATGGACATGGGCGTCCTGGCCGGCAAGAACCAGCTCTCCGACCTCACCCCGCTGCTCGACGCGCCCTCCTACGACGACCCGGGCAGGAAGGTCCGCGACACGCTGCGTCCCGGCATCGTGGAGATGGGCCGGCTCGACGGTGACCCCGTCTGGATCCTGTACTACGCCTACACGGTCTACGGCGTCTGGTACTCCCAGAAGCTCCTGGACTCGCTCGACGCCACGTACCCCGAGACCTGGGACGAGATGCTCGCGGTCTGCGAGAAGGCCAAGAAGAAGGGCATCGCGGGCTGGACGTACGCGGGCAAGTACCCGTACTACCTCCCCTTCTCGCTGTACCCGATGATCGGCAAGGTCGGCGGCCGCGAAGTCCTCGACGCCATCGACAACCTGGAGCCCAAGGCCTGGGAGCACCCCGCGGTCAAGGCGTGCTTCGAGGCCTACTACGAGCTGTACAAGAAGGGCTACGTCCTCAAGGGCACCCCGGGCCTGGACCACATCCAGTCGCAGACCGCCTGGGCCAAGGGCAAGGCCCTGTTCATCCCCAACGGCTCCTGGGTGGAGAACGAGTCGGCGAACGTCATGCCCGCCGACTTCGACCTCGCCGTCTCCGCGCCCACCGGCATCGACTCCTCCGACACCATGCCGTTCGGCACCATCTGGGCCTCCGGCGGCGAGCCGTTCATCGTGCCGGCCAAGGCGAAGAACGCGGCGGGCGGGATGGAGCAGCTGCGCATCATGCTCGGCGAGGCGTCGTCGAGGAACTTCACCACCAAGGTCAAGTCGCTGACCGCGTACAACGGCGGCACCGACGGCATCACCCTGACCCCCGGACTCCGGTCGGGTGTCGCCGCGCTGGAGAAGGCCGGCGGGAACGTGGTGAATCCACGACTCCAGGACTGGTACGTGCAGTTGCAGAAGGAGAAGATCGGGGTGTCCGGGCTCGGCGAGATGATGGCGGGCCGTCTCACGCCGGCCGAGGCCGTCAAGAAGATCCAGGGATTCGCCGACGAGACCGCGAAGGACGGCTCGATCAAGCACTACAAGCACCAGTAACCGGCATTCTCACGGCACCGGAGTGGCGATGCAGCACGGCAAGTACCGGTTCATCGTGGGGTTTCTGGCGCTGCCCCTGGGACTGTACGCGCTCTTCGTGGTCTGGCCGTTCATCCAGTCCATCTACTACTCGTTCACGGACTGGACCGGTCTGAGCCCCGAATTCGAGATGGTCGGCCTGGACAATTACCGGAGGATGCTGGACGACGAGATCTTCTGGAAGTCCTTGCAGCACAGTTTGGTGTTCGCGGCCGTGCTGCCGCTGGTGACGATCGGACTGGCGCTGTTCCTCGCCTTCATGATCAATGTCGGTGGACGCAGAAGGAAGGGCGGCCCGGTGATTTCCGGCGTCCGGGGCTCTTCCTTCTACAAGATCGTGTATTTCTTTCCGCAGGTGCTGTCGATCGCCATTGTCGCGCTGCTGTTCGCCTTCGCGTACAACCCGGACAGCGGCGCGGTCAACTCCGTCCTGCGGGGCGTCGGGCTGGACGGCGTCCAGCCGCTGTGGCTGGGCGACCCCGACCTCGCGCTGTGGTGCGTGATGGCCGTGCTCGTCTGGTCCACGGTCGGGTTCTTCGTGGTCCTGTTCTCCGCCGGCATGGCCTCCATCCCGACGGACCTGTACGAGGCGGCGCTGCTCGACGGCGCGGACCGGACCACCACCTTCTTCCGCGTCACCCTGCCGCTGCTGTGGGACACCGTGCAGTCCGGCTGGGTATACCTGGGCATCCTCGCGCTCGGCGCGGAGTCGTTCGCGGTCGTGCAGATCATGACGACCGGACCCGGCGGCCCCGACTACTCGACGACCGTCCTGGTCCTGTACGTGTACCAGAAGGCGTTCCGTGACGGTCAGGCCGCCTACGCCACCACCATCGGCGTCGCCCTGCTCATCGTGACGCTGGCCTTCGCCGCGGTCGTGATGCGGCTGGGGCGGCGCGAGCGGCTGGAGTACTGATCATGAAGACGACGCAGCCCCCCGCACCCGTGCCGGCCGAGCCCGGCGCGCCCGTCACGAAGGCCGGCCCGCCGACCGCCGGGAAGCCGCCCGGGCGCACGTCGGAAGGGCAGGTCCTCAACGCCTTCTCGCACGGCATCCTCGTCATCTGGGCGGTCATGGTCGTGCTGCCGCTGCTGTGGGCGGTGATGACCTCCTTCAAGGACGACAGCTCCATCTTCGGCTCGCCGTGGTCGCTGCCGGACAGGCTGCGCCTCGACAACTGGTCCCGGGCGTGGACCGAGGCCCACATGAGCGACTACTTCCTGAACACCGTCCTGGTGGTGGGCGGTTCGCTCGTCGGCACGCTGGTCCTCGGCTCGATGGCGGCGTACGTCCTCGCCCGGTTCGACTTCCCGGGCAACCGCTTCGTCTACTACCTCTTCATCGGCGGCATGAGCTTCCCGATCATGCTGGCGCTGGTCCCGCTGTTCTACGTCGTGAACAACATGGGACTGCTGAACACGATCCACGGTCTGATCCTGGTCTACATCGCGTACTCGCTGCCGTTCACCGTGTTCTTCCTGACGGCGTTCTTCCGCACGCTGCCCACGTCGGTCGCGGAGGCGGCCTTCGTCGACGGTGCCTCGCACAGCCGTACGTTCTTCCAGATCATGCTGCCGATGGCCAAGCCCGGCCTGGTCAGCGTGGGGATCTTCAACTTCCTGGGCCAGTGGAACCAGTACATGCTCCCGACGGTCCTGAACACCGACCCCGACAGACGCGTCCTCACCCAGGGCCTGGTCCAGCTGGCCGTCAGCCAGGGCTACAAGGGTGACTGGTCCGGCCTCTTCGCGGGCCTGGTGATGGCGATGCTGCCGGTCCTGGCCGCGTACGTCGTCTTCCAGCGGCAGGTGGTGCAGGGGCTGACGGCCGGCGCGGTGAAGTAGGGGCCCCACGCCGGGCCGTGCCCACGACACTGGCCCGAGCCGTGCCCCCAACACCGCTCGGCGGCAGGTCCGTTGAGTCCTCCCCGCGTCCGGCGCACCCCCGCCGACGCCGCGCCGCCCCCCGGCGGCGGCCGACCGTTCCGCCGCGGCGCCCCCACAACCCCTGAAGCCCCTGATCGACCCTCCGCAACCACTCCCGCACCCCCTGCGACCACCGGGCGCACCCCTGTGCGCCCCCGTGTTCGACTGAGCGGATGGTGTTCAACCTCTTGACGGGAGGCGACCCGAACAGCTCAGCTTAGAGTTCACTAGTTGGACATAGACGGGGCCCCATCGAAGCGGTCCCGCGCGCAGGAGGTCGTCGTGGAGACTCCGGGGTCGCAGTCGTCGCTGCACCGAGCCAACCTGGAGCGAGTCGTACGCGCGGTGCGTCTGGCCGGGTCCCTCACGCAGGCGGAGATCGCCCGGACGACCGGCCTGTCCGCAGCGACCGTATCGAACATCGTGCGCGAGCTGAAGGACGGCGGAACCGTCGAGGTCACGCCCACCTCGGCCGGCGGGCGCAGGGCCCGCAGCGTCAGCCTCAGCGGGGACGCCGGCATCGTCATCGGGGTCGACTTCGGTCACACCCACCTCCGCGTCGCCGTCGGCAACCTCGCCCACCAGGTCCTGGCGGAGGAGTCCGAGCCGCTGGACGTGGACGCCTCCTCGACGCAGGGCTTCGACCGGGCGGAACAGCTGGTCAACCGGCTGCTCGAGGCCACCGGAGTCGATCGTACGAAGATCGCCGGGGTGGGGCTCGGCGTCCCCGGGCCCATCGACGTGGAGTCCGGCACGCTCGGCTCCTCCGCCATCCTGCCCGGCTGGATCGGCACCCGCCCCGCCGAGGAGCTGCGCGGCCGTCTCGGCGTGGCCGTCCACGTGGACAACGACGCCAACCTCGGCGCGCTCGGCGAGATGGTCTGGGGCAGCGGCAGAGGCGTACGTGATCTTGCTTACATCAAGGTCGCGAGCGGTGTGGGCGCCGGTCTGGTGATCGACGGGAAGATCTACCGGGGACCCGGCGGCACCGCTGGAGAAATCGGACATATTACACTCGATGAATCCGGCCCCGTCTGCCGCTGCGGAAACCGGGGATGCCTGGAGACCTTCACGGCCGCGCGCTACGTGCTGCCGCTCCTCCAGTCCAGCCACGGCACGGATCTGACCATGGAGGGCGTCGTACGGCTGGCCAGGGACGGAGACCCGGGCTGCCGTCGGGTGATCGCCGACGTCGGCCGCCATGTCGGCAGTGGAGTCGCCAATCTGTGCAACCTGTTGAACCCGAGCCGGGTGGTCCTCGGCGGTGATCTCGCCGAGGCCGGTGAGCTGGTGCTCGGGCCGATCAGGGAGTCCGTCGGCCGCTACGCGATCCCCAGCGCGGCGCGTCAACTCTCCGTTCTTCCGGGGGCACTTGGGGGTCGTGCGGAGGTGCTCGGGGCACTCGCTCTCGCACTCAGCGAGATGGGTGATTCGACCCTTTTGGACGGCACCCTGCCGGCTGCGGCACCCGCCTTCACTTAGAGAACGCATGACCCCGTTGCCATCTCGTTAAGTATTTACTTCTTGACGTCGCACGTGTGGCCGAGTTGACTTCCTGCCACCTCGGCCGCAGCGCTGCGGCCCTGTCAGGGAGGCACACCCCAATGAACGCAACGATGCGTAGAGTCGTGATCGGCGCCACCGCCGTGTCCATGGCCCTGTCGATTGCCGCGTGCGGCAAGGCGGGCGACGACGACTCCGGCAGCAGCAGCTCGGACAGCAAGTCGATCGGCCTGCTGCTCCCCGACAGCGTCACGGCTCGCTACGAGAAGTTCGACAAGCCGCTCTTCGAGGCCAAGGTCAAGGAGCTCTGCTCCGACTGCGACGTCCAGTACGCGAACGCCGCCGCGGACCCGGCCAAGCAGGCCCAGCAGGTCAGCAGCATGGTCACCAAGGGCGTCAAGGTCATCGTGATCTCCGCCCAGGACTCCGCCGCCATCAAGTCCTCCATCCAGTCCGCGGTGAACAAGGGCGTCAAGGTCATCGCGTACGACCGCCTCGCCCAGGGCCCGGTCTCCGCCTACGTCTCCTTCGACAACGTCAAGGTCGGCGAGCTCCAGGGTCAGGCCCTGCTCGACGCGCTCGGCGCCAAGGCGACCACCAAGTCCAAGATCGTCATGATCAACGGTGACGACGCCGACCCGAACGCCGCCCAGTTCAAGGAAGGCGCGCACAAGGTCCTCGACGGCAAGGTCACCATCGCCTACGAGCAGTCCGGCCTGTGGAAGGACACCATCGCGGCCGAGAAGATGTCCGCCGCGATCACCCAGCTCGGTGCCAAGAACATCGCGGGCGTCTACTCCGCCAACGACGGCATGGCCGGTGGTATCGCCAACACCCTCAAGGGCGCCGGGATCAGCGGCATCCCGCTGACCGGTCAGGACGCCGAACTCGCGGGCATCCAGCGCATCGTCGCCGGCACCCAGTCCTCCACCGTCTACAAGGCCTTCAAGCCGGAGGCCGACGCCGCCGCCCAGCTCGCGGTCAACCTGCTCGAGGGCAAGGACATCAAGTCCCTGGCCACGCAGACGCTGACCAGTGGCTCCGGCGACAAGGTGCCCTCCCAGCTGCTGACCCCGGTCTCCGTCACCAAGGCCAACATCAAGGACACGGTGATCAAGGACAAGCTGTACACGGTCCAGGAGATCTGCACCGCCGCGTACGCCGCCGCCTGCAAGACCGCCGGTCTGCAGTAGTCACGCGCACACCGCGCCACCGGCTCGGGTCCCGCCCAGGGACCCGCGCCCGACGACCGCCCAGCGGTCCCGCGAGACCCCGCCGACGCCTGCCCCACCTTCACACCCCCGCTGCGGGGCGGGCGTCGGACGGAACCGTTGCCAAGCGCGACGGACTCGCGCATGTTCATCTTGTAAACCTCGTGCGTCCACGCCGCGACCGCGCGCATGACGCACATCCCTCCGCGCCTGTCCCACAGCGCGGCATCCCCGCCGGTCAGGCGGCGAAGGAGATGGTTCACGTGTCCGCTACGCCCGTGCTGGCGTTGCGCGGAGTCTCCAAGCGATTCGGTGCGGTGCAGGCACTCACCGACGTCGAGCTGGAGGTCCACGCCGGAGAAGTGGTCGCCCTGGTGGGCGACAACGGCGCAGGTAAGTCGACCCTGGTCAAGACGATCGCGGGTGTCCACCCCATCGATGAGGGCGTCATCGAGTGGGAGGGCAGGCCGGTCAGCATCACCAAGCCGCACGACGCCCAGGGACTCGGCGTCGCGACGGTCTACCAGGACCTCGCCCTCTGCGACAACCTCGACGTGGTCGGCAACCTCTACCTCGGGCGCGAGCTGCTGCACCGCGGCGTCATCGACGAGGTGACGATGGAGAAGAACGCCCGCGAGCTGCTGTCCACGCTCTCCATCCGCATCCCCAGCGTGCGCATCCCGATCGCGAGTCTCTCCGGCGGTCAGCGCCAGGTCGTCGCGATCGCCCGCGCGCTGATCGGCGACCCGAAGGTCGTCATCCTCGACGAGCCCACCGCCGCCCTCGGTGTCGAGCAGACCGCGCAGGTCCTCGACCTGGTCGAGCGGCTGCGCGAGCGCAACCTCGGCGTCATCCTCATCAGCCACAACATGGCCGACGTCAAGGCGGTCGCGGACACGGTCGCCGTGCTGCGCCTGGGCAAGAACAACGGCTCCTTCCCCGTGAAGGACACCAGCCACGAAGAGATCATCGCCGCGATCACGGGTGCCACGGACAACGCCGTCACCCGTCGTGCGGGGCGTCGCACCGCGGAGGCGGCCAAGTGAGCGACACGTCCAAGACCGTGAAGAGCGACAAGACCGAGGCCGCCAAGGCCACGAAGGCCACGAAGGCCGAAGGCGTCGTGGAGGAGCAGGCGACCGTCGCCCCCGCCGACGACCCGACGGCGGCCCCGGTCGCCGTCGTCGACCCGCGCCTGCTGGTCCGCGAAGAGGGCCTCAAGGGCTACGTCACCGAGTTCAAGCGCAAGGTGAAGGGCGGCGAGCTGGGCTCGCTGCCGGTCGTCATCGGCCTGATCATCATCTGGATCATCTTCCAGGCGAAGAACGACCGCTTCCTGAGTGCCGACAACCTGTCCGACATCAGCTACTTCATGTCGGCCACCGGCATGCTCGCCATCGGCCTGGTGTTCGTGCTGCTGCTCGGTGAGATCGACCTCTCCGTCGGCTCCGTCAGCGGCCTGGCCTCCACCCTGTTCGCCGTGTTCGTGGTCGAGAACGGCATGAACGGCTGGCTGGCCCTGGTCCTGGCCATCGTCACGGGTGTCGGCATCGGCGCGCTGCACGGCTGGTTCTTCGCGCGGATCGGCGTACCGGCGTTCGTGGTGACCCTGGCCGGCTTCCTCGGCTGGAACGGTCTGATGCTGTGGCTGCTCGGCTCGACCGGCACGATCAACATCCCCTCCGACGAGGGCCCGGTGTACGTCCTCGGCCAGAGCTCCTTCTTCATGGACCAGGCCATCATCGGCGCCTACCTGCTGGCCGGCCTCGGTGTCGTGCTCTCGCTCGTCGGCAACTTCGGCGAGCAGCGCCGCCGCAGGGCCGCCGGCGTGCCCTTCCGGCCCACCGGCGAGATCCTCGTCCGTGTCGGTCTGCTGGCCGTCGCGTCCTTCGTCGCGGCCGCCGTGCTGAACAACGCGCAGGGCGTGTCCAACGCGCTGGTGATCTTCCTGGCGGCGCTGGTGATCGTGGACTTCGTGCTGCGTCGTACGACGTACGGCCGCAAGGTGTTCGCGGTCGGCGGCGGCATCGAGGCGGCGCGCCGTGCCGGTATCAACGTGCCGATGATCCGGATCACGGTGTTCGCGATCTCCGGTGGTTTCGCGGCGATCGGCGGTATGTTCTTCGCCGGTCAGACGGCGTCCGCGACGCTGAACGCCGGTGGCGGCAACACCCTGATGCTGGCCATCGCCGCGGCGGTCATCGGCGGTACGAGCCTCTTCGGCGGGCGTGGCTCCGTGTGGTCCGCGCTGCTGGGCATGCTCGTCATCCAGTCGATCACGACCGGTCTGAACCTGCTGAACATGAACACCTCGATCCAGTACATGATCACCGGTGGTGTCCTGCTCGGCGCGGTCGTCATCGACTCCGTCTCCCGCAAGAGCCAGAAGGCCGCGGGCCGGGGATAACACCCACGGCCCCGCGTCCCTCGGGTGTCCTGCTGTGCCCGGCACTGTCCCGTGCCGGGCACAGCCGTGTCATGAGGAAGGCGCATCCTGGGTACGGCCGATGCGTGACCTATGACGCACGGGCCGGGCGCTGGGGCCCGGGGCGGAACATTAGACTCGACGAGCCCGGCAACAGCTCGATCAGCTCTACTGCAAGGAGGCACGGGTGCCGCTGCTGACCCGCATCAGGGGACCGCGCGATCTGGACCGGCTCAGCCCGGAGGAGCTGGCCCAGCTGGCAGAGGAGATCCGGACCTTCCTCGTCGACGCCGTCTCCAAGACCGGCGGCCACCTCGGGCCCAACCTCGGCGTGGTCGAGCTCACCATCGCCCTCCACCGGGTCTTCGAGTCGCCCAGGGACAAGGTGCTGTGGGACACCGGCCACCAGTCCTACGTGCACAAGCTGCTCACGGGCCGGCAGGACTTCTCCAGGCTGAAGATGAAGGGCGGTCTGTCCGGCTACCCCTCGCAGGCCGAGTCCGAGCACGACGTCATCGAGAACAGCCACGCCTCCACGGTGCTCGGCTGGGCCGACGGCATCGCGAAGGCCAACCAGCTCCTGAAACGCGACAGCCACGTCGTCGCCGTGATCGGTGACGGTGCGCTGACCGGTGGCATGGCCTGGGAGGCGCTGAACAACATCGCCGAGGCCAAGGACCGCCCGCTGGTCATCGTCGTCAACGACAACGAGCGCTCCTACGCGCCGACGATCGGCGGTCTCGCCAACCACCTGGCGACGCTGCGGACGACCGACGGCTACGAGCGCTTCCTCACCCGCACCAAGGAGATCCTCGACCGCACGCCGGTCGTGGGCAAGCCGCTGTACGAGACGCTGCACGGCGCCAAGAAGGGCCTGAAGGACTTCATCGCCCCGCAGGGCATGTTCGAGGACCTCGGGCTCAAGTACGTCGGGCCGATCGACGGGCACGACATCGAGGCCCTGGAGTCGGCGCTGGCGCGGGCCAAGCGGTTCGGCGGGCCGGTCATCGTGCACTGCCTCACCGAGAAGGGCCGCGGCTACCAGCCCGCCCTCCAGGACGAGGCCGACCGCTTCCACGCCGTCGGCAAGATCCATCCCGACACCGGCCTGCCCATCGCCACGAGCGGCGCCGACTGGACGTCCGTGTTCGGCGACGAGATGGTCAAGCTCGGCGAGGAGCGCGAGGACGTCGTCGCCATCACCGCCGCCATGCTCCAGCCGGTGGGCCTGGACAAGTTCGCCAAGGCCTTCCCCGAGCGGGTCTACGACGTCGGCATCGCCGAGCAGCACGGCGCCGTCTCCGCGGCGGGCCTCGCGCACGCGGGCGTGCACCCGGTCTTCGCCGTCTACGCCACCTTCCTCAACCGCGCCTTCGACCAGGTCCTGATGGACGTGGCCCTGCACAAGTGCGGGGTGACGTTCGTGCTGGACCGGGCCGGTGTCACCGGCACCGACGGTGCCTCCCACAACGGCATGTGGGACATGTCGATCCTCCAGGTCGTGCCCGGACTCCGGCTGGCCGCGCCGCGCGACGCCGACCAGGTGCGCGCCCAGCTGCGCGAGGCCGTCGCGGTCGACGACGCGCCGACCGTCGTCCGCTTCTCCAAGGGCGCGGTCGGCCCCGCCGTACCCGCCGTGGGACGGGTCGGCGGCATGGACGTGCTGCGCGAACCCGGCACGGACCGGCCCGACGTGCTGCTCGTCTCCGTGGGCGCGCTGGCGCCCATGTGCCTGGAGATCGCCACCCTCCTCGACCAGCAGGGCATCTCCACCACCGTCGTCGACCCGCGCTGGGTCAAGCCCGTCGACGAGGCCATGGCCCCGCTCGCCGAGCGGCACCGCGTGGTCGTCACCGTCGAGGACAACTCCCGCGTCGGCGGTGTCGGCTCCGCGATCGCACAGGCCCTGCGCGACGCGGGCGTCGACGTGCCGCTGCGCGACTTCGGCATCCCGCCGCGCTTCCTCGACCACGCGTCCCGCGCCGAGGTGATGGCCGAGATCGGTCTCACCGCGCCCGACATCGCCCGCCAGGTCACCGGCCTGGTCTCCAAGCTCGACGGCAGGTACGGCAGCACGGCCGCCGAGGTCGACTCGGTGGAGCCCGCCCGCGACTGACCTCCACGAATGGGCCGACCGCACCACTGCGAAGGGTGGTGCGGTCGGCCCATTTGCGTGAATGCGCCCGCGCCGGGGCATACGCACTACGCCCCCTCTCGATCATGTCGAGGACGACGCAGCGTGGGAGGTAAACCCGTGAGCAGCACCCTCTTCCGGACGAAGAAGGTCGAGCAGTCCATCCTCGATACCGAGGAGCCAGAGCACGCACTCAAGAAATCCTTGTCCGCGCTGGATCTGACCGTCTTCGGCGTCGGTGTCATCATCGGCACCGGCATCTTCGTCCTCACCGGCACGGTGGCCAAGAACAACGCCGGCCCCGCCGTCGCCCTGGCCTTCGTCGCGGCCGGCGTCGCCTGCGCGCTCGCCGCCCTCTGCTACGCCGAGTTCGCCTCGACCGTCCCGGTGGCGGGCTCCGCGTACACCTTCTCGTACGCCTCCCTCGGGGAGTTCCCCGCCTGGATCATCGGCTGGGACCTCGTCCTGGAGTTCGCGCTGGGCACGGCGGTGGTGGCCGTCGGCTGGTCCGGCTACATCGCCTCGCTGCTGGACAACGTGGGGGTGCATCTGCCGGAGGCGCTCAGTGGGCGGGAGGCGGCCGACGGCTTCGGCTTCGACGTCCTCGCCGCCGCCCTCGTCCTGGTGCTCACCGGCATCCTCGTCCTCGGCATGAAGCTCTCGGCGCGGATCACCTCACTCGTGGTCGCCATCAAGGTGACCGTCGTACTCGTCGTGATCATCGCGGGCGCCTTCTTCATCAAGGGTGACAACTACGACCCGTTCATCCCGAAGGCGCAGGAGGTGGCGGCGGGCCAGAATCTCGACGCGCCCCTGATCCAGCTGATGTTCGGCTGGGCGCCCTCCAACTTCGGCGTCATGGGCATCTTCACCGCCGCCTCGGTCGTCTTCTTCGCCTTCATCGGCTTCGACGTGGTGGCCACGGCCGCCGAGGAGACCAGGAACCCCCAGCGGGACATGCCTCGCGGCATCCTCGGCTCCCTCCTCATCTGCACCACGCTCTACGTCCTGGTGTCGATCGTCGTGACCGGCATGCAGCACTACAGCCGGCTGTCCGTGGACGCCCCGCTCGCCGACGCCTTCAAGGCCACCGGGCACCCCTGGTACGCGGGCTTCATCAGCTTCGGCGCCGCCGTCGGCCTGACCACGGTCTGCATGATCCTGCTCCTCGGCCAGACCCGCGTCTTCTTCGCGATGAGCCGCGACGGATTGCTGCCCCGCTTCTTCTCCCAGGTCCACCCGCGGTTCAAGACCCCGCACCGTCCGACCATCCTGCTCGGCGTGATCATCGCGATCCTGGCCGGCTTCACCAGCCTGAGCGAACTCGCCGAACTGGTGAACATCGGCACGCTCTTCGCCTTCGTGGTCGTCGCGATCGGTGTGATCATCCTCCGCCGCAACCGCCCCGACCTGCACCGGGCCTTCCGGACCCCCTGGGTGCCGTTCATCCCGATCCTGTCGGTGGCCGCCTCGCTGTGGCTGATGCTCAACCTGCCCGCCGAGACCTGGGTCCGGTTCGCCATCTGGATGGCGATCGGCTTCGTCGTCTACTTCCTCTACGGCCGCTCCCACAGCCGTCTGGGGCGGGGCGAGGAGACCACGGTCGACGAGGTGGCCCACCCGGACCCCGGCGGCAACCGCTGACGACCTCCCGTTCGGCCTCCGGCCCCGCACGTCCCGCCCCGGCGGGACCGCGGGGCCGGACCGCGTGCGGCGCGGGACGCCCCGCCCTCAGCGCCGTACCGGCAACTACGTACCCGCCCTCGGCCCGGTGTCCGCCTCCGGCTCGGGGCCCGTCTTCGGCTCGGGGCCCGTCTTCGGCTCGGGGCCCGTCTTCGGCTCGGGGCCCGTCTTCGGTCCTGTACGCGCACCGTCAGCCCGAGCCGCCCTCACCCCGTGCCGCCCGCGGGCCCACGACCTCCGCGCCCAGGTCCGTCACCCGGCGGCGCAGTTCGCGGTCGGCCGTCACGACCAGACGGCGGCGGTCGGCGGTGCGGGCGACCAGGCCGACGATGTGGTCGTCGCCGCTGCCGGGCGCCGACTCCACCCGTACGCCGGGCACCGGCTCCACCCCGCGTGCGGCGCCCTCGACGACGAGGACGATCTCCTGCGCGCCGGAGTGCCCCGGGAGCCCGTCCGCCGCCAGCCGGTCGCGCAGCCGTTCCGCGGCGCCCCGCCGGTCCCGCCACCAGCCGTCGGGCACCGACCCCACGACGTTCGCCGCGTCCACGATCACCAACAAGGGGGAGGTGTGGTCCATGGGGCCCAGGGTCGCACGGGCCGCGGGCCGGGCGTCCCCCGAGCGCGGGGCCGGGACGGCGGCCGACATACAGTGAGCGGGTGAACGGCGAATGGCTCATACGAGGCCGCGATGGGCGGCTCAGTGTCTACCTGACGTCGGACGACACCGTCCTGTGCCGGGCGGAGCGCACCCGGGGCGGCCCCTGGGACCCGCCCCGCACGGTGGGTGGTGACCAGACGGTGCAGCCGGGTGGTGCCGTGGGACAGGGCCCCGACGGCTACGCCCATCTGGCCTCCTGGCGGCCGGCCGCGGCGGGGGAGGCGGTCCTGGTGCACTCGACCCACTACCGGCCCCTGCTCGCCGCCCTGGACTGGGCACCGATCGGCCACCCCAACAAGAAGGGCGACCGCACGGGCACGCCCGCCGTGGCCGTGGACGCGCAGGGGCGGGCCCACGTCTTCGTGC
Source organism: Streptomyces sp. NPDC014995 (assembly GCF_043080745.1). Lineage (NCBI taxonomy): Bacteria > Bacillati > Actinomycetota > Actinomycetes > Kitasatosporales > Streptomycetaceae > Streptomyces > Streptomyces sp. NPDC014995. Next base: position 211,840 of record NZ_JBIBVX010000014.1, on the reverse strand, counting down.
GCAACGTCGGCACCGGGATCAGCATGGTCGCCCAGAAGGAGAAGGGCGGCTGGGATCCGTGGCGCGACCTGAAGGGGCAGGGCGTGCAGGGGCCCCCGGTCGCGGTGACGGGGGAGTCCGGCCGCGTCGAGGCGTACGCCGCCGTCCCCGACGCGGTCCTGTACTGGCGTCAGGCGGAGCCGGGCACCATCCCGGTGCGGGAGGAGCCCCTGGAGGCGGTGGTCCGCCCCGGCACCCTGCGGGCCCTGGCCACCTCTCCCGAGCACACCACCCTCTTCTTCACCGACGACTCCGGCGACCTGTGCGCCTGGCGCGCCGGCACCAAGCCCGTCCCGCTGCTGCCCGCCGCCGGCCCCGGCCCGGTGGCCGCCGTGCGCTGCGAACTCGACGGCCACGACTGCACGTTGCTCGCCCAGCGCTCCGCGAGCGGCCGGGTCGCCTTCGCCGCCTACCCCACCGAGGAGGAGGCGGCCGGCGCCTGGTGGACCGAGTCGGGCCCCGAACTGCCGGACGACGCCGTGGTGGCACTGGCGAAGGACCACGAGGACCGGGTGGTCGCGGTGATCCTTTCCCCGTCGGCCGGCCGCCTCATGGTCACCCGCCGCAAGGACGAGCCGGGGCTGGCGCTGAGGGCGTGGCAGGAGGTGTGAGGCGGCGGCGCGGCCGCGGGGTGCTCACGCCATCCGCAGGATCCACTGCCAGCCGCCCGACCCCACGGTGACCGGCGCCCCGATCCCCGTGTCCGTGCCGGGGTGGAACAGCAGCGCGCTCGCGGTGCCCGCGTTCGTCGTCGCCCACAGGTCGGCCCGGCCGTCCCGGTCGACGTCGCCCGCGGTCAGCAGCGGCCGGTCGGCGGCCGGCCAGGTGCCGCCCGCCACCGCCCGGCGCGTGCCGAGCGTTCCCGTCCCGGTGTTCGGGTGCAGCCACAGGGTGCCGGTGGCCCGGTCGCGGGCCCACAGGTCGGGGGAGCCGTCGCCGTCGGTGTCGCCGGGCGCGAGGACGTCGAGGCCGCTCCAGTCGCCGGCGCCCAGCCGCACGGGCGCGGCGGTCGACAGGGCGGGCGCGGTGGCGGCCGGGTCGCCGGGGTACAGCCACAGGCCGCCCGCGTCGCGGACGACGAGGTCGGGCGTCCCGTCGCGGTTCAGGTCACCCGCGCTGAGCACGGCGGTGGCCCCGGTCCAGCCGGTGGGCCGTCCGCCCATGGCGACACGGGTGCCGAGCGCGCCGCTGCCGGTGTTCGGGTAGACCCACAGCCGGTCGGCGAGGCGGACGACGAGGTCCTCCCGTCCGTCGCCGGTCCAGTCGCCCCGGTGGGTGACCAGGGCGTTCGTCCAGCCGCCGGTGCCGATCTGCCGGTGGGGGACGGCGACCGGGCCGTCGCCGAGCCCGGAGTACAGCCGCAGGTCGCCCTCGTTCTGGACGGCCACCAGGTCGGGCCGGCCGTCGTTCGTGAGATCGCCCGGCACACCGGAGCCGGGGCGCGGCTCGGGGTACGCGGCGCCGCGCAGCAGCCGGTGGTCGGACAGGCCGGGGTCGACGACGTCGCCGCGGACGCCGTAGAAGTCGCCGGCGGTGACGAAGACGTGGTCGAACTTCTTGGGCGTGCCGGCGACGTCCACGGTCGGCTCGCCGGAACGGCACTCGCCGCTGCCCGCGGTCAGGCAGGCGTCGGTGAACCAGTCCCTGTCGTTCTCGTCGACCTCGGCGAACCGTCCGGTGCCGGGCAGCCCGGTACGGACCGGGTCCAGGGCGGGGTAGTCCGGGGCGGCGTTGAAGTCGCCGCCCAGGACGACCGGCAGCCCGAGGGCCCAGCGGTCGATGTGGGCGAGGGCCTCGGCGGAGCCGTTGTCGGGCTGGATGTACTGGGCGAGGTGGGTGGTGCACGCCAGGGTGGGCCGGCCGTCGACGGGACCCTTCGCGCACAGTACGGAACGGGGTTCCTGACCCTCCGGGACGGTCAGGTTGGCGACGTACCGCTCGACCGAGTCGGTCCTGACCAGCACGCCGAGTCCGAAGCGGGTGCTGCCGTCGGCCGCCCACTTCGCGCAGCCGCTCGCCGTGGCCGGGCTGGTCCACACCGCGCTGTATCCGGGCAACGCGTCCCGCAGCGCGGTCCACTGACCCAGGCACAGCTCCTGAAGCAGCACGGTGTCGGCGTCCCAGGCCCGGATCTGCTCGACCATCCGCTGGGTCCAGGTCGCGGTGTCGAGGTCGCTCCGGCAGACGTGGTAGGCGCCGCACACGTTGTACGTGAGCGAGCGGACGGGGGGAGCGGTGGCCGGATCCAGTTCGTCGGCGTGCGCGGTGGCGGGAAGCAGCAGGGCCGCGCAGAGGGCGAGTCCGGTGCCGATCCCCCTCAACAGGCGGGTGAACGCCCGCTTTTGTCCCCCCATGGCGGCCTCTCCCGGAGTCTTCGTAAGGGATGGGTAAAAGTAAAACGAACGCATAATATGCGCCCGTGGTCGGGATGATCACAGGGCGAGCGCGGCGCGCGGCCCTCTGAACCAGGGGAAGAGGGGGCGGTGAGCGCGTGACGTCTCGGCGCGACGGACGCCCCCGACCTGGACGGCGGCGGCTCGACCACCCCCCGTCCCGGAGAACACGGTGGTCGGCCACCCCTCCGACGCGACGAAGCGAACGGCCGGTGGCCGACTCCGGGTACCGAGAGCGGGCGGCTGTCCGCTGCCCTGCCCAGCCCCGGCAACGCCCCGAGAAGGAGCCCTACTTGAGAGCACGTACCTGGCTCGCCGCGGCCCTGGCGGTCGCGGTGACCGCCCTGCCCGCCACGGCGAGCGCCGAGGACGCGCCGGCGGTCACGACCGGCCCCGTCTTCAACGACCCGACCGGTGACACCACCGCCCAGAACGCGATCCTCACGAAGATCGGCAGGCTGGTGCAGGGCGCCCCCGCCGGCTCCGGGATCAAACTGTCGCTCTACCTCCTCCACTCCCAGTGGCTGGCCGGCGAGCTGGTCAAGGCCGCCGGCCGGGGCGTCTCGGTCCAGGTGATCGTCGACTCCGACAGCACCAGCACGGCGTACACCACGCTGGTGAACGCGCTCGGCACCGACACCACGGCCGCCTCCTGGGTCCTCACCTGCCCGGCCGGCAGGGCCTGTCTGTCGCAGAGCGCGAACACCGTCAACCACAACAAGTTCTTCCTGTTCAGCGAGACCACCGGGACCGCGACCGGCACCGGCACCCCGGTGCGGGACGTCGTCGTGCAGGCCTCCGCCAACCTGACGGAGTGGGACACCAAGAAGTCCTGGAACGACGCGATGGTCGTCACGGGCAACAGCGCCCTCCACACGGCCTACGCCGACTACTTCGAGGCCCTGCGGGCCACGGGCAGCGGGGAGATCCCACCGGTCACCGACCACCCCGTCGCCACCCAGGCGGGCGTCGCCAAGCTCTACCTCTTCCCCCGCGCCACCACGGACCCGGTCGTCAACATCCTCAACACCGTGGACGACCCGGTCGGCACCCACGCCGCGTGCCACGGCAACTCCACCGGATACGGCACCACCGACGGCCGCACCGTGATCCGCGTCGCCATGCACCACATCACCCGGCCCGCGGTCGCCCAGAAGCTCTGGGAGCTGGACAACGCGGGCTGTTACGTCGACGTCGTGTACAGCCTCCTCGACGAGATGTACTCGGGCCAGGTCGTCGACACGCTCACGACCCCCACCGCCTACGGCGGCATCGCCCTGCACCGGCTGAACGCGGACGTCGACGGCACGTCCAGCCACACCAAGTACCTGCTGGTGGAGGGGACGTACAACGGCGTCGCCGACCAGAAGATCGTGTGGACCGGCAGCCACACGTACACCAGGAGCGCCCTGGTGGGCAACGACGAGGCCCTGCTGAAGTACCACGACTCCACCGTGTACGACGCCTACCGCCTCAACTTCTGGCACCAGCGCGCCGCGGCGGACGTGATCCAGTGAGGGCCCTGCGCGCCGCGGCCGCACTCGCCGCCTGCCTCGCGGCCCTCTGCGTGACGCCCACCGCCCGCGCCGCGGAACCCGCCGTCTCCGTACCGGAGCTGACGGTCGTCTCCTGGAACATCTGCGGCGAGGCCGGCGGCCTGCGCGGACAGGTCGGCCACTGCCCCTACCGCAACGACCCCGCGACGAAGATCGAGCAGGTCGCGCAGGTGGCCGCGGAGCGGGACGCCGACGTGGTGATGCTCCAGGAGGTCTGCGGCGGCACCGAGCCCGGCAGCCACATGGACCTGCTGCGACAGCGCCTGGGCGCCGGCTGGTCGATCCGGCACGCCGTCGGTGCCCGCCCCGACGGCCGCACCGACTGCCGGGCCGGACTCACCGGCGAACTGGGCATCCTGATCGCGGTGAAGGGCACGATCACCGCGTCCGTCGCCGAGAACACCCTGGACCCGGCCGGCACCGACCTGAGCACCCTGCCCGTCCTGTGCGTCACCGTGGCCGGCTGGGCCACCACCCCCTGCACCACCCACCTCATCCCCAACGACGAGACCCGAGCCGCCCAACAGGCGCGGAACGTCCGGAAGTTCCTGGACCAGCACGCCCCCGGCGACACCATCCTCGGCGGCGACCTCAACCGCGACGCGGCGGCCCCGGCCCTCACGCCACTGATGTCGACGACGGAGCGCTGCCTCGACGCGTACACGTACCACGGCTGGGACAGCGCCACCCAGCAGCACACGTACCACAAGCTGGACCACCTCCTCGTCACCCGGCCCTCCTACGGAACCCGGTTCACCGGCTGCGCGGTGGACACCGCCCGCATGGACCGGACGCCGAACGAGCCGGGCGTCGAACCCGACGGCTACTCCGACCACGCCCCGGTCGTCGGCACCTTCCGCGGGGCCCCGGTCCCCGGCGACCTGACCGGTGACGGCAGGCCCGACCTGGTCGCCGTGGACAGCGCGGGCAAGCTCCGCCTGTACACCGGCCTCGGCACCGGCGCCGTCAGCGGCGGCCACACCGTCATCGGCACCGGCGGCTGGCTGACCGCCTCGGTCACCCACCGCGGCGACTTCACCGGCGACGGCCGCGAGGACATCGTCGCCCGGGTCGGCACGGAGCTGCGGGTCTACCCCAACAAGGGCGACGGAAGCCTGGGTTCACCGACCGTGATCGGCACCGGTCTGCCGGCCGACGCCCGGGTCGTCGCCGTCGGTGACGCCAGCGGCGACGGTCATCCCGACCTGGCCGTCACCCACGACGACCGGCTGTGGCTGTACGCCGCCGACCCCACCGCCCGCCCGCGCGTGACGGCACCGGTCCTGACCGGGCTGCGCGGCTGGGACGCCATGACCCTCACCGCACCGGGTGACGCCGACGGCGACGGCCGCCCCGACCTGCTCGCCCGCGACACCGCGACGGGCCAGCTCTGGCTCTACCGCGGCCAGTCCGACGGCGGCCTCGACGCCCGCACCGAGTACGGCCACGGCTACGGCACCACCAACCGACCGCTGCTCGCCGGTGCCGCCGACGCGGACGGCAACGGCGTCGCCGACCTGTGGGCCACCACCGACTCGGGCACGGGAACGCTGGTGTTCTACGCGGGCGGGACCAACGCGTCGGGCCACCCCGTGGACGGCCCCCGCACCACCGTCGGACTCAGCGGCTGGAACTCCATTGTGCTCATCTCGTGAGGGATGATCACATGATCCCCGCACCGCTTCGGCGGGACCAGCGGAACCAATCGACGACACGGAAAGCGGGTTCATCCATGGCAGTGGGACGAAGAGTGTTCCTCGGTGCCTTCACCGCCGGCGCGGTCACCGTCGCCGCGGGCTCGGAGGCCGCGGCCGCCGACAGCGAGTACACCCTGTACACCTCGCCGGCCCAGTTCTACGGGACGTCGACGACGGCGCACACGGTCACCATCAACCACAAGGCGCCCTCCGGGGACACCGCGGCGCTGAACGTCACCTCGGACAACCCGGCCACCTCGGCCATGTACCTGACCGGCAAGGAGACCTCGCGCGGGACGCTGAAGATCTCGCACATGGGGTACGCCGACGGCTCCGACCCCGGGTCCTCCGGCCTCTCGATCGACCTCCGGACCTCGGGTACCGCCGCGCAGGGCATCTTCGTCACCGCGACCGACGGCCCGACCAAGGGCGCCCTGCTCGTCCTGCGGAACAACCCGGGCGTGGAGGACCTCGTCGTCAAGGGCACGGGCCGGACCGGCATCGGCATCGCCCGCGGTGCCACGCCCCAGTCCCAGCTGCACGTGGTGGCGACGGGCGACGCCCCGTCCGCCATCCTCGCCGAGGGCGCGGTGCGGCTCGCGAACGTCGCGGCCGTACCGAGCAACGCGCCCGCAGCGGCCGGTGGCGGCTCCCTGTACGCCCAGGACGGCAAGCTGTTCTGGAAGGGCGGCAGCGGCACGGTCACCCAGCTGGCGCCGGCGTAAGGGAGGACGAGGGTGCAACTGACCACCGAGGAACTCATCTCCGAGTTCCACGACGCCGTGATGGAGCTGTACTTCGCCCGCAAGCGGATCGCCGTGCTGGAGGCGGAGAACGCCGAGCTGAGGGCCCGCCTCGAAGCGGCGGAGCAGCGGACCGGCACCGAGACGGCCGCATGAGGAAGAGGGCCTCCGCACACCGCGGAGGCCCTCTTCACCTGCTGCGCAGGGGTGTTACGCCGGAACCGACGCCACGCCCGGAGCCAGGAACTTCTTGCCGTTCACCCGCTCCGACACGCCCTCGCGGTCCAGGTACGGCGTGATGCCGCCCAGGTGGAAGGGCCAGCCGGCACCGGTGATCAGGCAGAGGTCGATGTCCTGGGCCTCGGCGACGACTCCCTCGTCGAGCATGAGCCCGATCTCCTGCGCCACCGCCTCCAGGACGCGCGCCCGCACCTGCTCCTCGGTGAGGACGGTGTCGCCCTGCTTCAGCAGCGCGGCGACCTCCGGGTCCAGCTCGGGCTTGCCGCTGTCGTAGACGTAGAAGCCGCGCTTGCCCGCCTCGACGACCGCCTTGAGGTTCGGGGAGACCGTGAAGCGGTCCGGGAACGCCCTGTTGAGCGTCTCGGAGACGTGCAGGCCGATGGCCGGGCCGACCAGCTCCAGCAGGACCAGCGGGGACATCGGCAGGCCCAGGGGCTCCACCGCCTTCTCCGCGACCTCGACCGGGGTGCCCTCGTCGATGACGTTCTGCACCTCGCCCATGAAGCGGGTGAGGATGCGGTTCACGACGAACGCCGGGGCGTCCTTCACCAGAACCGCCGTCTTCTTCAGCTTCTTGGCGACGGCGAACGCCGTGGCGAGCGACGCGTCGTCGGTCTGCTCACCGCGCACGATCTCGAGCAGCGGCAGGACGGCGACCGGGTTGAAGAAGTGGAAGCCCACGACCCGCTCGGGGTGCTTCAGCTTCGACGCCATCTCGCTGACCGAGAGGGAGGAGGTGTTGGTGGCGAAGATGGCGTGCGCCGGGGCGACCGCCTCGACCTCCGCGAACACCTGCTGCTTGACGCCGATCTCCTCGAACACGGCCTCGATGACGAAGTCCGCGTCCGCGAAGCCCTCCGCCTTGTCCAGGACACCGGAGACCAGCGCCTTCAGGCGGTTGGCCTTGTCCTGGTTGATGCGGCCCTTGCCGAGCAGCTTGTCGATCTCGGCGTGGACGTAGCCCACACCCTTGTCGACGCGCTCCTGGTCGATGTCGGTCAGCACGACCGGCACCTCGAGGCGGCGCAGGAACAGCAGCGCGAGCTGGGAGGCCATCAGACCGGCGCCGACGACGCCGACCTTGGTGACCGGACGGGCCAGCGACTTGTCCGGGGCGCCGGCCGGACGCTTGCCGCGCTTCTGCACCAGGTTGAAGGCGTAGATGCCCGCGCGCAGTTCACCGCCCATGATCAGGTCGGCGAGCGCCTTGTCCTCGGCGTCGTAGCCCTGCTGGAGGTCGCCGTTCTTGGCGGTGGCGATGATGTCGAGGGCGCGGTAGGCGGCCGGGGCCGCGCCGTGCACCTTGCTGTCGGCGATGAAGCGGCCCTTGGCGACGGCCTGGTCCCAGGCCTCGCCGCGGTCGATCACCGGACGGTCGACGACGATCTCGCCCTTGAGGACGGACGCCGTCCAGATCAGCGACTGCTCCAGGAAGTCCGCGCCCTCGAACAGCGCGTCGGCGATGCCGAGGTCGTAGACCTGCGCGCCCTTGAGCTGCTTGTTCTGGTTGAGCGAGTTCTCGATGATCACCGAGACGGCCTTGTCGGCGCCGATCAGGTTCGGCAGCAGCGTGCAGCCGCCCCAGCCCGGGACCAGACCGAGGAAGACCTCGGGGAGCGAGAAGGCCGGCAGGGCCGCGGAGACCGTGCGGTAGGTGCAGTGCAGGCCGACCTCGACGCCGCCGCCCATGGCCGCGCCGTTGTAGTACGCGAAGGTCGGGACCGCGAGGCCCGCGAGGCGCTTGAAGACCTCGTGGCCGCCCTTGCCGATGGCGAGCGCGTCCTTGTGCTCCTTCAGCAGCTCGACGCCCTTGAGGTCGGCGCCGACGGCGAAGATGAACGGCTTGCCGGTGATGCCGACGCCGACGATCGTGCCGTCCGCGGCCTCCTTCTCGACCTGGTCGATCGCGGTGTTGAGGTTCGCGAGGGACTGCGGGCCGAAGGTGGTCGGCTTGGTGTGGTCGAAGCCGTTGTCCAGCGTGATCAGGGCGAAGCGCCCGGCGTTGGACGGCAGGTCCAGGTGGCGTACGTGCGCCTGGGTGACGACCTCGTCCGGGAACAGCTCGGCCGCACCCTTCAGCAGCTCAGCGGTGGTGCTCACTTGTCCCCCTCGAAGTGCGGGTTCTCCCAGATGACCGTCGCGCCCATGCCGAAGCCGACGCACATGGTGGTCAGGCCGTAGCGGACGTGCGGCTGCTCCTCGAACTGGCGGGCCAGCTGCGTCATCAGACGGACGCCGGAGGAGGCCAGCGGGTGACCGAAGGCGATGGCGCCGCCGTACTGGTTGACGCGCTCGTCGTCGTCCGCGATGCCGTAGTGGTCCAGGAAGGCCAGGACCTGGACGGCGAAGGCCTCGTTGATCTCGAACAGACCGATGTCGGAGATGCCGAGTCCCGCCTGCGCGAGGGCCTTCTCCGTGGCCGGGATCGGGCCGTAGCCCATGACCTCCGGCTCCACGCCCGCGAAGGCGTAGGAGACCAGGCGCATCTTCACCGGCAGGTCGTTCTCGCGCGCGAAGTCCTCGGACGCGATGAGGGAGGCGGTGGCGCCGTCGTTCAGACCGGCCGCGTTGCCCGCCGTGACCCGGCCGTGCACACGGAACGGGGTCTTCAGGCCCTGGAGGTTCTCCAGGGTCGTGCCCGGGCGCATCGGCTCGTCGGCGGTGACCAGGCCCCAGCCCGTCTCGCCGCCCTCGGGGTTCGTGCGACGCACCGAGATCGGCACCAGGTCGGCCTGGATCTTGCCGTTGGCGTACGCCTTGGCGGCCTTCTCCTGCGAGCGCACGGCGTACTCGTCGGCGCGCAGCTTGGTGATCTGCGGGTAGCGGTCGTGCAGGTTCTCCGCGGTCATGCCCATGAACAGGGCGGACTCGTCGACCAGCTTCTCGCTGACGAACCGCGGGTTCGGGTCGACGCCCTCGCCCATCGGGTGACGGCCCATGTGCTCGACACCGCCCGCGACGGCGATGTCGTACGCGCCGAAGGCGACGGAACCGGCGACCGTGGTGACGGCGGTCAGGGCACCGGCGCACATACGGTCGATGGAGTAACCCGGGACCGACTGGGGCAGCCCGGCCAGGATGCCGGCGGTGCGGCCGATGGTCAGGCCCTGGTCACCGATCTGCGTGGTCGCGGCGATGGCGACCTCGTCGATCTTCTTCGGGTCGAGACCGGGGTTGCGGCGCAGCAGCTCCCGGATCGCCTTCACGACGAGGTCGTCGGCGCGGGTCTCGTGGTAGATGCCCTTCGGGCCCGCCTTGCCGAACGGGGTACGGACGCCGTCTACGAAGACGACGTCCCTGACGGTACGAGGCACGATGGCTCTCCTCCAGGGTGCGGGATGGCACTGCTGCGATGCGCTGAGCGCGCGCTCAGAACCCATGCTACTTGTGGGTAACGTAGCTGCACAGTCCTACCCGGCGGAGCGGCGAATGTCACACGTTCGGAGGCGCCGTCGACCCCCGCGGAGTCAGCACCGGCGTCGGCACCGGATGCGACCCCGGCCCCTCTCCCGTGATCACCCCGAACAGCGTCCGCGCCGCCTCCGCGCCGAACCCGAACACGTCATGGCTCATCGCGGACAGCGTCGGATGGGTCAGCCGGCACAGCTGGGAGTCGTCCCAGGCCAGCAGGGACACGTCCCGCGGCACCGACAGCCCCATCTCGGCCGCCACCGACAACCCCGCCACGGCCATGATGTCGTTGTCGTAGACGATCGCCGTCGGCCGGTCGGGCGGGGCGGCGGTCAGCATCGACCGGGTCGCCCGCGCCCCCGCCTCCCCGGAGTAGTCCGTCGCGACCTGCCGCGCCCCGGCCAGCCCCAGGCTCCGCGCCGCCTGGTCGAACGCGGCCGTCCGGATCGCCGTGTGCCCGAGCGCGGCGGCACCCCCGACCCGTGCGACACGGCGATGCCCCAGCGCGGCGAGATACCGCACGGCCTCCGTCACGGCGGTGGCGTCGTCCGTCCACACGGACGGCAGGCTCCCGGTCAGCGAGGGGTGACCCACGGCCACCACCGGCATCGCCAGCCGCTCGACCGCCGCCACCCGGGGATCGTCGGCCCGGAAGTCCACCAGGATCGACCCGCCGATCTGCCGCCCCCGCCACCACGACTCCTGGAGCCCGACCTCCTCGTCGAGGTTGCGCACCAGGCGCAGCAGCAGCGAGCAGGAGTGCTCGGTCAGCACGCTCTCCACCCCGGAGACGAACTCCATGTAGAACGGCTCCAGGCCCAGCATCCGGGCCGGCCGGCAGATCGCGAGCCCCACCACGTCCACCCGCGAGCTCGACAGCGAACGCGCGGTCAGGTTCGGTTCCCAGCCCAGTTCCCGCGCCGCCGCGAAGATCCGGTCCCGGGTCGCCTCCGACAGCCCCGGCTTGCGGTTGAAGGCGAGCGAGACGGCCCCCTTGGACACGCCGGCGCGCGCGGCGACGTCCTTGATGGTGACGCGGGACGACGGGGAGGCAGTCATCGAGCGGGCTCCTGGCAGTAGAGCGCGGCGCGGGCGGCGGCGGCGTCCGGAGTCTGCCAGCCCTCGACCCCGATGGTCACCCGTTCGCCGGGAAGCAGGGTGACGAGCCCCCGGTCGGCCCGCGCCCCCGGATCCAGCCGGTCGGCCTGGAGGAGCAGGTCCCGTACCAGGGTGCGGGCGCTCACCTCGACACCCCCCGGTACGACCGTCACCTCGAACTCCGGCCGGGGATACGCGATCTCCCGGTCCGGCACGGGGAAGTACACGGCCCGCAGCCCTTCCGCACTCTCGGCTCCGCTCGAGCGGGGGGACCCCCACGCGTCGGCCACCAGGAACTCCTTCGCCCCGGCCGGTACCAGCTCCGCCGGCACCCGCACCTCGGCCACCTCCCGCGCCCCGGCCGCGAGATCGAGGTCGGCCGCGTCGATCACCTCCCCCCCGACGGACATCCGCCGCAGCGACAGCGTGCCCGTCCACCGCTCACCGGACTGGTTGACGGCCGCCAGCACCAGCTCCCCGTCCCGCTGTCGCAACGTGAGCAACCGGTCGGCGTACAGCCGCCGCAGCTCGTGGTACAGCGGCTTCTCCCGCCCGTCGCCGTCGATCGCCGCCCAGGACGTCACCGGCCAGCAGTCGTTGAGCTGCCAGACGACCGTGCCCGCGCACACCGGCCACAGCGAGCGCCAGTACTCGATCCCGGCGGCCACCGCACGGGCCTGGTTCACCTGGGTGAGGTAGTGCCAGCGGTCGAAGTCCCCCTCGGGGAAGGCGAAGTGTCTCTCGAGCCCCCGCCGCAGCTTGCCGTTGCCGTCCTCGGCCTTCTGGTGGTGCAGCACACCGGGGGAGTCGGCCGCGAGCTCCTCCCCGGGCAGCGCCCGCCGCAGCGTGGCGTACGCGGGCGGCGCCTGCCAGCCGAACTCGGCCACGAACCGCGGCACGTCGAGCCGGTAGTCGGCGTAGTCCCGCCGGTTCCACACCTCCCACGAGTGGTGCGTCCCGTGCGCCGGATCGTTGGGATGGTGCCGCCACGACCCCGACCAGGGACTGCCCGCCGTGTACGACCGTGTCGGATCCAGCTCGGCCACCACCCTCGGCAGCAGACCCAGGTAGTACCCCTCCCCCCACGAGTCCCCGCCGAGCCGCTCCTCCCAGCCCCAGTCCCGGAACCCCCACAGATTCTCGTTGTTCCCGTTCCACAGCACCAGCGACGGGTGCGGCATCAGCCGTACGACGTTCTCCCGGGCCTCCGCCTCCACCTCGCCCCGCAGCGGCTGCTCCTCGGGGTAGGCCGCGCACGCGAACGGGAAGTCCTGCCAGACCAGCAGCCCCAGCTCGTCGCAGGCGTCGTAGAAGTCCTCGCTCTCGTAGATCCCGCCGCCCCAGACCCGCACGAGATCCACGCCGGCGTCGGCCGCCTGCCCCAGCCGCTCCCGGTAGCGCTCCGGGGTCACGCGGGAGGGGAAGACGTCGTCGGGGATCCAGTTCACGCCCCGCGCGAAGAGCCGCTCCCCGTTGACGACGAGGGTGAACCCGGTGCCGTGCGCGTCGGGGGAGGTGTCCAGCACGGCACTGCGGAAGCCGACGCGCCGCCGCCACACGTCCAGCGGCGCGTTCCCGTGGTGCAGCGTCAGCTCGACGTCGTACAGCGGCTGGTCGCCGTACCCCCGAGGCCACCACAGCCGCGCCTGCGGCACCTCCACCCGGACGACGCCGCGCGTCCCCCCGACCTCGGCCCGCACCCGCCGGCCGTCCACCCGGGCCTCCAGGGTGAGCGCGGCCTCCACCCGGGTCCGCTCCACGTCGACGTGCAACTCCACGACCCCGACACCCTGTTCGACGGTGACGAGCGGGCGCACCCGGGCGATGCGCGCCGTCGACCAGCGCTCCAGCCGCACCGGCCGCCAGATACCGGCCGTCACCAGGGTCGGCCCCCAGTCCCAGCCGAAGGAGCAGGCCATCTTGCGGATGTACTGGTACGGCTCGGTGTACGCGGCCGGCCGCTCGCCGAGCCGTCCGCGCACGGCCTCCGCCTCGGCGTAGGCGGAGCGGAACCGGACGGTCAGGGGTCCGCTCATGCCGGTCACGTCGAAGCGGTGGGAGCGGTGCATGTTCCGCACCCGGCCGAGCGGCTGACCGCCCAGAAGGATCTCGGCGGCCGTGTCGAGCCCGTCGAAGACCAGGTCCGTCTGCTCGTGCCCGGACACCCCGTCCGGCAACCGGGTCTCGTACGTCCACTCCCGCCGCCCCACCCACGCGACCTCGGTCTCGTTGCGGCCGAGGAACGGGTCCGGGATCACCCCCGCCGCGAGCAGGTCGGTGTGCACGCAGCCCGGAACCACGGCCGGGAGCGCCTCCTGCCCGTGCCGCAGGATCCATCCGTCGGTGAGCGGTGTCGCCTCCAGCATGCGCACTCCCTAAACCGGTCAACCCAGCACTGAGCGCCATCTCTTCATCCTTGGCGGGATTGGGACTTTACCGGTTGAGAAAGCGCTGTCAGAGTGCCGAATCAGCCAACCCGAACGTGTCCGACCACCCCGCACGTGCTCGTCCGTCCCGTGAACGGAGCTGATGCACATGAACCGCCGTACAGTCCTCGCCCTGGTCGCGGGAGCCGCCCTGCTGCTCCCTGGCTGCACCGGCACCGCAGGCACCTCGAAGGGCGCGGAGGCCGAGGCGCCCGACGACCCCTCCCAGGTGAGCGGAGACATCACGGTCCTGACCGTGCGCACCGACCTCGTGCAGAACGGCACGATGAAGAAGTACGCCGCCGAGTTCAACAAGACCTATCCCAAGGTGAAGGTCGAGTTCCAGGCACTCACCAACTACGAGGCCGAGATCAAGATCCGGATGAACACGGAGGACTACGGCGACGTCCTCCTCATCCCGGCGGTGATCAAGAAGGACGACTACCCGAAGTTCTTCGCCTCCCTCGGCACCGAGGCCGAACGCGGAAAGAAGTACCGCTTCACCGACTTCACCACCGTCGACGGCAAGGTCTACGGTCAGAGCCCGGTCGGTGTGATGCCCGGCTTCGTCTACAACAAGAGGGTCTGGCGGGAGGCCGGCGTCACCGAGTGGCCGGCCACCCCGGCCGAGTTCCTCGCCGGTCTGAAGGCCATCAAGGACAAGACGGACGCGATCCCCTACTACACCAACTTCGCCGCCCAGTGGCCGCTGACCTCGTGGACGTACGTCAACGGCTCCGTCCACTGCGATCCGCACGCCACCACGAAGCTCGCCGAGGGCGACCCGTGGGCGAAGGACTCCGAGCTGCGCGTCGGCGACCGGCTGCTGTACGACATCGTGCACCAGGGCCTCGCCGAGAAGGACCCGACGACCACCAACTGGGAGCTGTCCAAGCCCCAGTTGGCGAAGGGCGAGATCGCCACACAGTGGCTCGGCACCTGGGCGATCGTCCAGTTCCAGGACGCCGCGAAGAAGGCCGGCGTCAACCCGGACGACATCGGCTTCATGCCCTTCCCGGCCCAGACCGACGGCAGGTTCTGCGCGACCATCGGCCCCGACTACAACCAGGCCGTGAACATCCACTCGGAGCACAAGGAGGCGGCCCGCGCCTGGATCGACTGGTTCACCGACAAGTCCGGCTACGACCGGGACAACCTGGCGATCTCCCCGCTCAAGGACGCCCCGATGCCCACGGTGCTGAAGCCGTACGAGGACGCGGGCGTGAAGCTGATCGAGCTGGACGACTCGGCGGGCGCGAAGGTCAAGCTGATCGACGACGAGTCCGAGGTCGGCATCTACAAGCCCGAGTACCGGCAGGACCTGGTCGACCTCGCGCGCGGCGCCAAGAAGGGCAGCCTGGACGACTTCCTGGCCGGCCTCGGCAAGAAGTGGACCGAGACCCGGAAGAACGTGGGCGACTGATGACGGACACCACCGAGAAGGCGGGCTCCGGGGCCGTGGCGCCGGCCCCGGAGCCCGCCGCCCCCCGGCCGGCCCCAGGCCGGGCACGTGCCTGGCGGACCGTGACGCCGTGGCTGTTCCTGCTCGGCCCGCTCGCCCTCCTGATCACCTTCACCTACGCGCCGATCGCCAACATGGTCGCGTACAGCTTCACCGACTGGGACGGCGTGAGCCCCGGACTGCACTACACGGGCGCCGAGAACTACGCGGAGATCTTCACCCGGGAGGACCTCTTCCAGGTGTTCTTCGTCAGCGGTTACTACCTGGCCGCCTCGGTGATCCAGATCGTCGCCGCGCTGTACTTCGCGACGATCCTCAGCTTCGACATCCGCTTCCGGAACTTCTTCAAGGGCGTCCTCTTCTTCCCGTCCCTGGTCAACGGCGTCGCGATCGGCTTCGTCTTCCTCTACTTCTTCCAGGACGGCGGCACCCTCGACACGGTGCTCGGCCTCTTCGGACACCAGACCGACCACGCCTGGCTGGGCACGCCGTTCTCCGCGAACACCTCGCTCGCCGGCGTCTCCGTCTGGCGCTACCTGGGCATGAACTTCGTCCTGTTCCTCGGCGCGATCCAGTCCATCCCGGGGGACCTGTACGAGGCGTCGGAGCTGGACGGCGCGACCCGCTGGCACCAGTTCCGGTACATCATCCTGCCCGGCATCAAACCGGTGCTGACCCTGACGGTGATCCTCTCGATCTCCGGCTCCCTCTCGGCCTTCGAGATCCCGTACATCATGACCGGCGGGGCGACCGGCACCGAGACGTTCGTGATCCAGACCGTGAAGCTGGCCTTCCAGTTCAACAAGACGGGGCTCGCCTCGGCGGCGGCCGTCGTGCTGCTGCTGATCATCCTGCTGGTGACCTGGGTGCAGCGACGCCTCGTCCCCGACGACAGGGTGGACCTCGTATGACACGCCGAGCCGTTGCCCGCACCCTCGTGTACCTGTCGCTGGTCCTCGCGGCGGTGGTCGTCCTGCTCCCGCTCGGCGTCGTCCTCCTGACGTCCCTCAAGACCGAGAACGAGACGGCGAACGACGGCGGTGCCCTCACCCTGCCGCGCGACCCGCTCAACTTCGACAACTACGTGACGGCGTTCCAGGACGGCGGCATGCTCACGGCGTTCGGCAACACCGCCTTCATCCTGCTGGTCTCCGTCGGCGGAACGGTCCTCATCGGCTCGATGACGGCCTACGCCATCGACCGCTTCACCTTCCGCTTCCGGAAACTGGTGGTCGCCCTGTTCCTGGTCGCCGCCCTGGTCCCCGGTGTGACCACCCAGGTGGCCACCTTCCAGATCGTCCACGGCTTCGGCCTGTTCGACACCCGCTGGGCCCCGATCGCCCTCTACATGGGCACGGACATCGTGTCGATCTACATCTTCCTGCAGTTCGTCCGCTCGATCCCGATCTCCCTGGACGAGGCGGCCCGCCTGGACGGCGCCAACGCCTTCACCATCTACCGCAAGATCATCTTCCCGCTGCTGAAACCGGCGATCGCGACGGTCGTGATCGTGAAGGGGATCGCCGTCTACAACGACTTCTACATCCCCTTCCTCTACATGCCCTCCCAGGATCTTGGCGTGATCTCGACGTCCCTGTTCCGCTTCAAGGGCCCCTACGCCGCCCACTGGGAAACGATCTCGGCAGGAGCCGTCCTGGTGATCCTGCCGACCTTGATCGTCTTCCTGGCGCTGCAGAAGTACATCTACAACGGCTTCATGAGAGGGGCGACCAGGTGACTCCCCGAGGGACGCGGTGCTGCGCCGGCATACGGCTCCGCCGTGTGCGAGACCGGCCACGGCGGGCCACCGGCCGCCGTGCGGACGAGGCTCCGCGGCGGCTGGGCCGTGTCTTTTGGATCAGCCCGACTCGGGGCCGCGGCCCGGGGACGATCCCGGGGACCCGGCCTGGTCCCCCTTCGCGGACAGCGCCGCCACCAGCACCGGCGTCACCTGCTCGACCTGCCAGGGCCGTGCGCCGTACCCCGTGAGCAGGCCCGCGACGGACGCCTCGTCGAGGGGGTTGGGCGGCTCCCAGCAGACCCGCCGCACGCTGTCCGGCGCGATGAGGTTCTCCTGAGGCATGTTCAGCTCCTCGGCCAGCGCCGAGACAGCCGACCTCGCCGCACTCAGCCGGGCGGCCGCCACCGGATCCTTGTCCGCCCAGGCGCGCGGCGGCGGAGGCCCGGCCACCGGCTGACCCGGCTGCGGCAGCTGCGCCTCGCTCAGCGCCTTCGCCCGGTCGACCGCCGCCTGCCACTGCTCCAGCTGCCGCCGCCCCATCCGGTGCCCGAAGCCGTTCAACGCGGCGAGCGCGTGCACATTGGCCGGAAGCGAGAGCGCGGCCTCCACGATGGCCGCGTCCGACAGCACCTTGCCCGGCGACACGTCCCGTCGCTGGGCGATCCGGTCCCGCGTCTGCCACAGCTCCCGCACGACGCCGAGCTGCCGCCGCCGGCGCACCTTGTGCATGCCGGACGTACGGCGCCAGGGGTCCTTGCGGGGCTCCGGCGGCGGAGCCGAGGCGATCGCGTCGAACTCCTGGCAGGCCCACTCCAGCTTGCCCTGCCGGTCCAGCTCCTTCTCCAGCGCGTCGCGCAGGTCGACCAGCAGCTCGACGTCCAGGGCGGCATAGCGCAGCCACGGCTCGGGCAGTGGCCGGGTCGACCAGTCGACGGCGGAGTGCCCCTTCTCGAGGACGAAGCCGAGGACGCCCTCGACCATCGCGCCGAGGCCGACCCGCGGGAACCCGGCGAGCCGTCCGGCCAGCTCGGTGTCGAACAACCGCGTCGGCATCATGCCTATCTCGCGCAGGCAGGGCAGGTCCTGGGTGGCGGCGTGCAGCACCCACTCGACGCCGGACAGGGCATCGCCCAGGGCGGAGAGGTCGGGGCAGGCCACGGGGTCGATCAGCGCGGTACCGGCGCCCTGGCGGCGCAACTGCACCAGGTAGGCGCGCTGGCCGTAGCGGTAGCCGGAGGCGCGTTCGGCGTCGACGGCGACGGGGCCGGAACCGGCGGAGAAGGCCGCGATCACCTCGGCGAGCGAGTCCTCGTCGGCGATCACGTCGGGAATGCCCTCGCGCGGTTCGAGGAGAGGTGTCGGCGCCCCGGAAGCAGTAGATCCGTCGTCGTCCGGAGGGGCGCCCCCGGTGGTTCGCAGTGAGCTGGCTGCTGCGGTTTCTTGGGCGTCGGTCACCTGTCAAGGGTATCCGTGTATGGACGGCGCCCGCCGACGGAACGTTCCGTCGGCGGGCGCCGCAGGGTCGTAATCCAGTCATACCGGTGGACGGCCGGGACGGACGGTCCCGACGGGGTCTTCGCGGGTGCGTGCGGGGGCTCGGACGGGGTGCGGGCGGAGTATGGGCGTGGCGGTGGGGCGGGGACAGGCCGGGCGGCTCGTACGGGGATCGGCGAGGCGGCTCGCGAGGGGGTCAGTGGATGATGCCGGTGCGCAGGGCGACCGCGACCATGCCGGCACGGTCGCCCGTGCCGAGCTTGCGGGCGATGCGCGCGAGGTGGCTCTTGACGGTCAGCGCGGACAGGCCCATCGAGACGCCGATGGCCTTGTTCGACTGGCCTTCGGCGACCAGCCGCAGCACCTCCACCTCGCGGCCGGACAGCTCGCGGTAGCCGCCCGGGTGGCTCGGGGCACCCGGGGGGCGGCGGTGGAGGCGGGCGGCGGCCGCGCCGATGGGGGCGGCACCGGGCCGGGTGGGGAGCCCGACGTTGGTGCGGGTGCCGGTGACGACGTAGCCCTTGACGCCGCCCGCGAGGGCGTTGCGCACGGCGCCGATGTCGTCGGCGGCGGAGAGGGCCAGCCCGTTGGGCCAGCCCGCGGCGCGGGTCTCCGACAAGAGGGTGAGACCGGAGCCGTCGGGCAGGTGGACGTCGGCGACGCAGATGTCGCGGGGGTTGCCGATGCGGGGACGAGCCTCCGCGATGGACGAGGCCTCGATGACATCGCGCACACCGAGCGCCCACAGATGGCGGGTGACGGTGGAGCGGACGCGGGGATCGGCCACGACCACCATGGCGGTGGGCTTGTTCGGGCGGTAGGCGACCAGGCTTGCGGGCTGCTCGAGGAGAACGGACACCAGGCCTCCTGGGGTGCGGGACGGGGGGGGCGGTTCGTGGGGCCAGTGGGGATGCAGCCGGGACGAACCGTGCTTTCAAGGTCACAGACGTCTTCGGCAGCGAACGCGGCGTCCTTTAGAGAACGATCACGATCTAGTGAGTAACAATCTGTGCAATTCGGACACGCGATCGATCATCCGAAGATCGAGTCGGTTTGAGTGGGTGTCTTATGAGATCGAAAGTGGCCGTATCGACAAAGAGACGGTCACGGAGACGGCCAAATGAGGGAGCCGACGGGATCAGGGACGGACACGGGCACGCGAAAGGGACGGCCGGCACCGGCCCGGGCACGGAAGCCGGCACGGACACGGGCGCGCGCCACGGGCACGCGGCAAGGGCACGCGGTACGGGCAGCGCGACTGCGGTCGGCGCGCCTGTGACAAGCGGGTCTGCCGTGCGTGGGGCCGAGGTCAGCGGGCCTGCGGTGAGTGGGGCTGAGGCAAGCGCGTCTGTGGTGGGTGGGGTCTGCGGTCGGCGTGCTCCGGTCAGTGCGGCTGCGGCCCCCGCCGCTGCGGCAGCGTCACCACCGACGCGTCCCCCGGGCCGGCCGGCGGCAGCCCCGCGACCTGGGCCAGCAGATCGCACCAGGACGCCAGATGCGCCGCCGTGTCCGGCACCCCGCCCAGGCCCTCCCGGGGCGTCCAGGAGGCCCGGATCTCGATCTGCGAGGCCGCCGGCCGCTCCGCCAGCCCGCCGAAGTAGTGCGAACTCGCGCGCGTCACGGTCCCGCTGGGCTCGCCGTACGCCAGGCCGCGCGCCTGGAGCGCACCCGTCAGCCAGGACCAGCACACCTCCGGCAGCAGCGGGTCGACGGCCATCTCGGACTCCAGGTCGGCGCGGATCAGGGTCACCAGCCGGAAGGTGCCGTGCCAGGCCTCGTGCCCGGCCGGGTCGTGCAGCAGGACCAGCCGGCCGTCGGCCAGGTCCTGGTCGCCGTCCACGACCGTCGCCTCCAGCGCGTACGCGAACGGGGCGAGCCGCTGCGGGGCCGGCGTCGGCTCCACCTCGATCTGCGGCCGCAGCCGGGCGGCCCTCAGCGCGTCGACGGCGGCCCGGAAGGGCACCGGAGCCGACCTGCTCCCATCCCGGTCCTCCTCGTTCGCGTCGTCCATTCCGTCCGTGCCGTCCGACAGTCGTCCCTGAGCCGCAGCCATGCGGGGAAGATTAAGGGGAACGGGGGCTTCGCGCAGGGCAAGACACCCGTGCGCGGGCCCCCGGCGGGTGCGCGCTGCGCGAACACGCGCACGCCCGCGGGCCCGGCAGGGGGCGGCTCCACCGGCCGCGACGGCGTGCGAGACTTGCCGTCGTGAGTGCCAACGCAAGCCCCACGGGCCAGCAGCCGACAGCGACGTACGACAGCCCCTTCCTGAAGGCGTGCAGGCGTGAACCCGTGCCGCACACGCCCGTGTGGTTCATGCGGCAGGCCGGGCGCTCCCTGCCGGAGTACCGGAAGGTGCGCGAGGGCATTCCGATGCTCGAGTCCTGCATGCGGCCCGAGCTGGTCACCGAGATCACGCTCCAGCCGGTGCGCCGGCACGGGGTGGACGCGGCGATCTTCTTCAGCGACATCGTCGTCCCGCTCAAGGCCATCGGCATCGACCTCGACATCAAGCCGGGCGTCGGCCCGGTCGTCGAGCAGCCCGTCCGCACCCGCGCCGACCTGGCCCGGCTGCGTGACCTCACCCCCGAGGACGTCTCCTACGTCACCGAGGCGATCGGCCTGCTGACCCGCGAGCTCGGCGCCACCCCCCTCATCGGCTTCGCGGGGGCCCCCTTCACCCTCGCGAGCTATCTCGTCGAGGGGGGCCCTTCGCGCACGTACGAGAACGCCAAGGCGATGATGTACGGCGACCCCGAGCTGTGGGCCGACCTGCTCGACCGCCTCGCGGAGATCACGGCCGCGTTCCTGAAGGTGCAGATCGAGGCGGGCGCCAGCGCGGTCCAGCTGTTCGACTCCTGGGTCGGCGCCCTCGCCCCGGCCGACTACCGCCGCTCGGTGATGCCCGCCTCGGCGAAGGTCTTCGAGGCCGTCGCCGGGTACGGCGTCCCGCGCATCCACTTCGGCGTCGGCACCGGCGAGCTGCTGAAACTGATGGGCGAGGCCGGCGCGGACGTCGTCGGCGTCGACTGGCGGGTCCCGCTCGACGAGGCCGCCCGCCGGGTCGGCCCCGGCAAGGCGCTCCAGGGCAACCTCGACCCGACCGTCCTGTTCTCCACCCCCGAGGCGGTCGAGACGAAGACCCGCGAGGTGCTGGACGCGGCCGCCGGTCTGGAGGGCCACGTCTTCAACCTCGGCCACGGCGTCATGCCGTCCACCGACCCGGACGCGCTGACCCGGCTCGTGGAGTACGTCCACACGCGGACGGCCCGCTGACACCGGTCCGCCCGCCCCGGCCCGGCCGGAGTGCGCGACCGGAGGCCGAGGTGGTGTCGGCGGTGGTGGCCGACGGGCCCGGTCCGCTGCGGCGCCGGTGACCGCGTGCACGATTCAGCCCGGGCAGGGCGCGCACGACGGGCGGCCCGGCGCGTCCGGGCCGCTCACCAGCCCGGCCGGGCCCGCCTGCCGAAGAGCAGGCCGCGCGGCTCCGGCGGCGGGGGCGTGCCCGGCTTGAGCGGCCAGGCGAGCAGCATGCCCGCGAGGAAGCCCACGATGTGCGCCGCGTACGCCACGGTGCCCACGTCGGAGACGCCCTCGCCGGACGAGTACACCGCCTGGAGCGCGAACCAGAAGCCCAGCACCATCCAGGCCGGCAGCCGGAGCGGCAGGAAGACCAGGAACGGCACGAGGACCCAGACCCTGGCCTTCGGGTACAGCACCAGATAGGCGCCCAGCACCCCCGCGATCGCCCCCGACGCGCCGATCAGCGGGTCGGCCGAGTCGGCGTTCAGCAGCGCGAAGCCGTACGACGCCGCGTAGCCGCAGGCGACGTAGAACAGCGCGAAACGGACGTGGCCCATGCGGTCCTCGATGTTGTTGCCGAAGATCAGCAGGAACAGCATGTTGCCCAGCAGGTGCAGCCAGCCGCCGTGCAGGAACATCGCGCTGAGGACGCTCAGCGCCGGGGACTTGTCGTAGCCCGGCGGACCCAGCGCACAGCCCCCGGCCCGCACCTCGCCCGTGGGCACGAGCCGGGGCAGCTGATCGTGTATCAACTCGCGTGGCACGGCCGCGTAGTGCTCCAGGAACGCGTGCAGATGGCAGGTCTGCGCCAGGGTGCTGTCACCGGCCACCGAGCCGGACAGGCCGGGCATGAAGAGGAACACGAAGACGTTCACGGCGATCAGCGCGTACGTCACCACCGGGGTACGGCGCGCGGGATTCACGTCATGGACGGGGATGACCACAAGGAAGTACTGCCCTCGATCCGTTCGGCGAATCGGTGGACGCGCTGAACGCGGCGCCGCGGCCCCGCGTATGTCTCGGCAACCGCCCGTGGTCCGGGGAAGGCGGGTCGCGGGGACGACGTGAGGAACAGCGATGAACGACCGGGTTACTCCCCCGATGCATGCCACGCCCGACGGTGAGGCGGAGATCGCGCTCGTGATCCGTCTCCCCTGGGAGGACGTGGCGCGGCTCGGCCAGGAGGCGGGGCGGCTCGCCTCGCAGATGCAGCGGCCGGTGACGCTCGACGAGGCCGTCAGCCACCGGCTGCGGTCGCGGCCGGCGGCGGCCGCCCACGCGAAGCCGGCGGAGCAGCCCGCCGCGGCCGCGGTGTCCTCCTTGCCGAGGCTCAGCGGGACGGCGTAGCACAACCGCGGGCTGCGGGCTGCGGGCTGCGGGCTGCGGGCTGCGGGGGAGTGCGGGGTGCGGGGTGCGGGACGACTGTGGCTGGTCGCACGGTTCCCCGCCCCTCGGACGAGCCGCCCCGCCGCGCCGCTACACGCCGCGCACCTTCGCCGCCGCCTTTCTCGCCGCCACCAGTACCGGGTCCCACACGGGGCTGAACGGCGGGGCATAGCCCAGGTCCAGGGCCGTCATCTCTTCCACCGTCATGCCGGCCGTCAGGGCCACCGCCGCGATGTCGACGCGTTTGCCCGCGCCCTCCCTGCCGACGATCTGGACGCCGAGGAGGCGGCCCGTCCGGTGCTCGGCGAGCATCTTGACCGTCATGGGGGAGGCGCCCGGGTAGTAGCCGGCACGGCTGGTCGACTCGACGGTGACCGTCTCGTACCGGAGGCCCACCCTGCGCGCGTCCTTCTCGCGCAGGCCCGTGCGGGCGATCTCGAGGTCGCAGACCTTGCTGACGGCCGTGCCGACGACGCCGGGGAAGGTGGCGTAGCCACCGCCGACGTTGGTGCCGATGACCTGGCCGTGCTTGTTGGCGTGGGTACCGAGGGCGATGTGGCGTTCCTGGCCGGAGACCAGGTCGAGGACCTCCACGCAGTCGCCGCCCGCCCAGATGTTCTCGTGACCGCGCACCCGCATCGCCCGGTCGGTGAGGAGGCCGCCGTGCGCGCCCAGGGGCAGGCCGGCGGCTGCGGCGAGCGTGGTCTCCGGGCGGACGCCGATACCGAGGACCACCACGTCCGCCGGGTATTCGGCGTCCTGGGTGACGACCGCCCGTACGCGGCCGTCCTGGCCGGTGAGCAGCTTGGTGACCTCGGCGTCGTTCACCATGGTGATGCCGAGGCCCTCCATGGCCTCGTGCACCAGCCGGCCCATGTCCGGGTCGAGCGTCGACATCGGCTCGCTGCCCCGGTTGACGACCGTCACCAGGAAGCCGCGCTTGATGAGCGCCTCGGCCATCTCCACGCCGATGTAGCCCGCGCCCACGACCACCGCGCGCCTGCCCCGCGCGCGCGTGAGCGTGTCGAGCAGTTCCTGCCCGTCGTCCAGGGTCTGCACCCCGTGCACGCCCTCGGCGTCGACCCCCGGCATGTCCGGCCGGATCGGACGGGCCCCGGTCGCGATGACGAGCTTGTCGTACGCCGTCCGGGACTCGGCCCCGGAATCGACGTCACGCGCGCGTACCTCCTGCCGGGCCGGGTCGATCTCGGTGACCTCCGTGCGCAGCCTCACCTGGATCCCGCGCGCACCGTGTTCCCGCGGTGTGCGTGCGATCAGATCGTCCCGTTCGGGGACGTCGCCGCCCACCCAGTACGGGATGCCGCAGGCGGAGTAGGACGTGAAGTGGCCGCGCTCGAAGGCCACGATCTCCAGTTCCTCGGGCCCCTTCGACCGACGGGCCTGGGACGCCGCGGACATGCCCGCGGCGTCCCCGCCGATCACGACCAGCCGCTCCCGCCCGGCGTGCCCGCGGCGCACGCTCTCGCTCATGCTCATGCGAACACGCTACGGGCGGGCGGCATTTCAGTCCTCCTCGGGCTCGCCCGGCCCGGTCCGGCGCCGGCCCCGGAGCAGCCGCAGCCACGCCAGGACGAGCACGAGGGCCACCGCGGCGAACGGCAGCACCGCGCCGAACACGACGGCGATCCAGCGCAGCGTCGTCACGAGCGCGTCCCAGCCGCCCGCGAGCGCGTCCAGGAACCCTGGGTCGTCCTCCTCCTCCGTCTTCTTCTCCACCGGCTTCTCGGCGAGGGTCAGCGTGATGGTGGCCATGCTGGTGCGGTCCTTCAGGGACGCCTGCCGGGCGAGCAGCGCCTCCAGGTCGGCCTCCCGCCGGCTCAGCTCGCCCTCCAGGGTGACGACGTCGCTGAGCCGGGTGGCCTGGTCCATCAGCTCGCGGAGGCGGGCGACACTGGCGCGCTGCGAGGTGATGCGGCTCTCGACGTCGACGACCTGGTCGGTGACGTCCTGCGCCTTCGCCGTGCGCTCCAGCAGCCTGCCCGCGCCCTGGAGGCCGGTGAGGACGTCGTCGTACTTCTCGACCGGAACGCGCAGGACGACCCGGGTGTGCTCGACGCCCTCCTCGTCGCGGGTGGTGGTCTCGTCGCCGACGTAGCCGCCCGCGTTCTCGGTGGTGGCGCGGGCCTCGTCGAGGGCCTTGAGCACGTTCTTGACCTGCACGGTCAAGGACGCGGTGCGGATGATGCGGTTCACCGGCAGGGCCGGCGCCGCGCTCGGTCGGGAGCCGCTCGCGCCGGCGCCCTCCCTGGCGGCCTCGGCGGCGCCGGCGTCCCCGGCGGCGGCCTTGTCGTTCGCCCCGGAGCTGCCGCCCGACATGTCGGCCCCGCCGCTGCATCCGGTGAGCGCGACCGCCGCGGCGAGCAGGAGTCCCGCCAGGGCGTGGAGTGGTCGTACGGATCGTCGTGTGCGCATGTGGGCGTACCCCCCGAGGGTCGTGGAACGGCTGTTGCTTCTTCGACGCCAGGACCCGCCGCGACGTTGGGCCGATCCGGTTCCGAAGCGGTCACGGTCCGGACTCGGCAGGGCCACACGGCCCTGGCGTGACGGTCGGTCGCGTCTGAGAAGGTGGAGCCATGAGCGCAGCACGTACCAGCAGTACCGGGCAGGTCGTCGTCGTCGGAGCCGGGATCGCGGGACTGGCCGCGGCGCACCGGCTGGTGACGCGCGGGGCGCGCGTCACCGTCCTGGAGGCGGCCCGCAGGCTCGGCGGCAAGCTCCAGGTCGCCGAGATGGAGGGCGTCCGCTTCGACCTGGGCGCCGAGTCGATGCTGGCCCGCCGCCCCGAGGCGGTCGACCTCGCGCGCGAGGTGGGCCTCGGCGACCGCCTCCAGCCGCCCGCCACCGCGGCCGCCTCGATCTGGACCCGCGGCGCCCTGCGCCCCATGCCCAAGGGCCACGTCATGGGCGTCCCCGGCACCGCCGACGCCCTGACCGGCGTCCTGTCCGACGAGGGCCTCGCCCGCGTCGGGCGCGACGCCGACCTGCCCCGCACGGAGACCGGGGACGACGTCGCGGTCGGGGAGTACGTGGCGGCGCGCCTCGGCCGTGAGGTCGTCGACCGTGTCGTCGAGCCCCTGCTGGGCGGGGTCTACGCCGGCGACGCCTACCGCCTCTCGATGCGCTCGACCGTCCCGCAGCTCTTCGAGGTGGCCCGCAGGCACGACTCGCTGACCGAGGCCGTCCGCGAGATCCAGGCCAAGGCCGCCGCGAACCGGCAGACCGGGCCCGTGTTCATGGGCATCGAGGGCGGCGTCGGCACCCTGGCCCACGCGGTCGCGGACTCCGTCACCGCGCACGGCGGCGAGATCCTGTCCGGCCGTCCGGCGACGGAGCTGCGCCGGGAGGCCGGCGGAGGCTGGCGCGTGACGGCCGGCGACCGCGTCCTGCACGCCGACACCGTGGTCGTCGCCGTTCCCGCCCCCGTCGCCGCCGGCCTGCTGGCCGCCGAGTCGCCCGCGGCCGCCGCCGAGCTGCGCGCCATCGAGTACGCCTCCATGGCCCTGGTCACCCTCGCCTACCGCCGTGGCGAGGTCTCCCTCCCCGACGGCAGCGGCTTCCTCGTCCCGCCCGTCGACGGCCGCTCCATCAAGGCGTCCACGTTCTCCTTCCGGAAGTGGCGCTGGAGCGCCGAGGAGAACCCCGACGTGGTCATGGTGCGCACCTCCGTCGGGCGGTACGGCGAGACGGAGATCCTCCAGCGGGAGGACGCCCACCTGGTCGAGGTCTCCCGGCAGGACCTGAAGGCGGCCACCGGCCTCGACGCCACGCCCCTGCGGACCCACGTCACCCGTTGGACCGACGGGCTGCCCCAGTACCCGGTCGGCCACCACGCGCGCGTGGCCCGCATCCGGGAGCACGTCGCCAAGCTGCCGGGGCTCGCCGTGTGCGGCGCGCAGTACGACGGCGTCGGCATCCCCGCCTGCATCGCGAGCGCCTACGCGGCGGTGGACTGGTTGGGCGGGGACCCGAGCGGTGTGCAGCAGCTCACCGCCCACCCGGTGCAGAGTCTGCACGGAGGAGCAGGAGAATGAGGGACATGAGTGACGACGCCCCCACCACCGAGTCCGGCAGGGTCCCGAACAAGGGCAAGCTGGCCAAGGACCTCAACGAGGTCATCCGCTACACGCTGTGGTCCGTCTTCCGGCTGAAGGACGCGCTGCCCGAGGACCGCACCGGCTACGCCGACGAGGTCCAGGAGCTGTTCGACCAGCTCGCCGCCAAGGACGTGACGGTCCGCGGCACGTACGACGTGTCCGGTCTGCGCGCCGACGCCGACCTCATGATCTGGTGGCACGCCGAGACCAGCGACCAGCTCCAGGAGGCGTACAACCTCTTCCGCCGCACCAGGCTCGGCCGCGCCCTGACGCCGGTCTGGTCGAACATGGCGCTGCACCGCCCCGCCGAGTTCAACCGCTCGCACATCCCGGCGTTCCTCGCCGACGAGACGCCGCGCAACTACGTCAGCGTCTACCCGTTCGTGCGCTCCTACGACTGGTATCTGCTGCCCGACGAGGACCGCCGCCGCATGCTCGCCGACCACGGCAAGATGGCCCGCGGATACCCGGACGTGCGCGCCAACACGGTCGCCTCGTTCTCGCTGGGCGACTACGAGTGGCTCCTGGCGTTCGAGGCCGACGAGCTGTACCGCATCGTCGACCTCATGCGCCACCTGCGCGCCTCGGAGGCGCGGATGCACGTCCGCGAAGAGGTCCCCTTCTTCACCGGGCGCCGGAAGTCCGTGGCCGACCTGGTGGCCGGCCTCGCCTGATCAGCCCCTGCCGGGCCCTGCCGCTCAGCCCGCCCGGACCGCCGTCTTCCCGGCGCGGTCCGTCGGCTCGGGCTCCGGGTGCGGTGCGCAGGCCGCGCGCCGCACCGGCAGCCGGCCCTCCAGCAGGTAGGCCTCCAGGTGCCCGTTGACACAGGCGTTGGACCCGCCCGCGATCCCGTGCGTGCCGGCGTCCCGCTCCGTCACCAGCACCGAACCCGTCAGGCGCCGGTGCATTTCGAGCGCCCCGTCATAGGGCGCGGCGGCATCCCGCTCGGCGGCCAGGATCAGCGTCGGCGGCAGCTCGTCCGAGCCGGTCCGCACGTCCAGCGGCCGCTGCCGGGGCGCCGGCCAGTAGGCGCACGGCAGGTTCGTCCACACGTTGTCCCAGGTCTCGAAGGGCGCGACGCGCGCGAGCCGCGTGTTGTCCCGGTCCCACACCTTCCAGTCCGTCGGCCAGGACGCGTCGTTGCACTCCACGGCCGTGTAGACGGCTTTGGCGTTCTCCGCCTCGGCCGCGGCCTCCGGGGCCGGCGCGGCCAGCGCGACGAGCGGCTTGGGGTCGCCCTTCAGATACGCCGACAGGGCCCCGGCCCGGGACGGCCAGTGGTCGTCGTGGTACCCGGCCTGAAGGAGCGCGCGCTGCAACTCCCCGGGCCCCACCGTCCCGCCGGCCGGCCCGGCGGCCAGCATCGCCCGTGCCCGCTCGTAGCCGCGCAGCACCTTCTGCGGGGTGTCGCCCAGTCCGTACACGGCGTGGTGCCGGGCGATCCACTCCCGGAAGTCCGTCCAGCGGCTCTCGAACGCCACCGACTGCGCCAGGTTGTTGCGGTACCAGATCTGGGCGGGATCCGGGTTCACCGCCGCGTCGAACACCATCCGCCGCACGTGCGCCGGGAACAGCGTCGCGTACAGCGCCCCGAAGTAGGTGCCGTACGACGCGCCGATGAACGTCAGCCGGTCCTCCCCGAGCGCGGCCCGCAGGACGTCCAGGTCGCGGGCGTTGTTCAGCGAGTTGTAGTGCCGAAGGGCGCTGCCCGCCCGCTCGGCGCAGCCGCGCGCGTACGCCTTCGCCTGCGCGATGCGCTCCTGCTTGTAGGACTCCGAGGGGTGCGTGGGCGCCGGTGAAGGGCCTTTGAAAAAGCGCTTGGGGTCCTGGCAGGACAGTGGCGCCGAGCGGCCGACCCCGCGCGGGTCGTAGCCGACGAGGTCGTACGCGGCCCCGATGCGCTTCCACTGCGGCAGCTGTCCGGCCATCGGGAAGTGCAGGCCGGAGGCGCCCGGTCCGCCCGGGTTGAAGACCAGCGCGCCCTGCCGGGGCACCAGGCGCTTGCTGTTGTGGGGGTCGCGGTGGGTGGCCGACACCCGGCTGACGGTCAGCTTGATCTGCTTGCCCTTCGGCCGGGCGTAGTCGAGCGGGACGGTCACCGTGCCGCACTGCATGCCCGCCGGCACGTCCTTCATGGAGGAGCACTTGCCGAAGACGATGCCCTCCTGAGCGGCGCGCGCGGCGGCGAACGCGACCCCGGAGCCGGCGGCGGCGTTCGGAGCACCGCCCGCGGGGGCGGCGGAGAGGGTGGTCAGGAGCAGGGCTCCGGCGGCCGGGTAGAGGACGGCAGCTCTCATCAGGTGTCCCTTCGGTGCGCGGCGGCGACAAAAGGGATGTTTGGTGTGCCCGCTGGGGAAGGCAAGCACCGCCCGCGGGTGTCGGCGCCAATGCCCCCTGTGCGCCCCCTCCGAACCCGGATGCGCTCCGCGTCGGTCCTCAGCCGCGCCCGTACGGCTCCCGGTGGGCGAAGGCCGCCCGCAGCTCCGGCTCACCGACGGCCCGGATCCCGCGTACGGCCACGGAGGTCAGGTACGTGCGGTCGTCACCGTGACCGTCGTCGTCGGCGCGCCGCGCCAGCGCGCCCAGCAGTCGCTGACCGGCGGGGGAGGCCCAGCGTGAATAGGGGTGCACCTCGACCCGGGCGATGGCCAGGCAGCTCAGGGTGAGCGCGAGGGGCAGCGCGAACCAGAGGGCGACCAGGGTGCGCGGCAGGTCCGAGGAGCCGGGCATCAGCAGCGCCACGGCACCCAGCGCGAGCACGGCCACGGCGGCGCCCCGTACCTGGCGCACCCCGGCCGCGACCGTCGTGCGCGCCCCGTCGGGCACCGCGAGTCCGGCGCTGACCAGCCGGTCGGCGAGACCGCGCACCGCGTCCGCCGCGGCCGCGGCGGACCGCACCGGAGCGATGGGGGACTGCCCCTCCGGCCCGATGGCGCCTATGACCGACCGTTCCATCTCGTCGCGCCCGCGGGGGTCCACGACGGTCGCCCAGCCGGTGTGGGCGAGCAGCAGCCGCCGCTGCCGTGCCATGGCCACCAGCGTCAGATCGGCGACCCGGCCCGGACCGCCGGAGAGGAACGCCGCCTCGTAGAGGGTCAGATCATGTTCCTGACCCGCGTCCGCGTCGACGGCCGCCGCACGGACGGCGGCCAGGCACAGCCGGGTGCACGCCGCGCCGGCGACGGCCCAGGCCGGCAGCAGGAGAAGGACCCAGAACATGCCGTTTTTCTATGCCAGACGCACAGGAGAACGCCATGCCTCGTTCACCATCCGGACGGAGCGTTGTGGGTATGTGACGTTCCGTTTTCCTTCGTCCTCGCCGACCGGTCCTCAGGAACCGCTCAGCGGGGACGGCGGACCGGTCGCGGCCGGCGGCAGCGTGTAACTCGGGTACGGCGACGGGGTGACCGGGACGATCTGGCCGGGGTCGGCCACCGACCACGGCGGGGAGGGCGAGCCGGCCGGCGGAGCGGTGCCGGTGGACGCCATCTCCTGGGCCAGGGCGTCGAAGTCGACGTACCCGGTGGCCTCCAGGACCGTGATGTGGTCCAGCACGGTGGTGTTGGCGTCGTCGGCCAGCTCGCGCACCAGCGAGTTGCGGGTGCCGGCCCGCACCTGTGCGACGACGGAGAAGACCCGGCCGTGCGCCAGCCGCAGGATGTTGGCGAACTTCCGGTCGTACTCGGCGCCCTGCGCCGCGTTCAGCTCCTCCAGCCAGCCCCGCTGCTGGTCGTTGGGCTCGTTCGGGAGCGCGAGCCCGAGCTGCGCGGCGACCGCGCGCACCCGCTCGTCCAGGAAGGCGTGCCCCTCGACGAGATGCCGCCCCGCCGTCCGTACGGCCTCGGTGGTGCCCTTCTGCTGCGCCTGCTGACCGGCCGGCAGTTCCCACAGCCCGGCCAGCCGCACCTTGGTGACGAAGTCCCGGTCGAGTTCGGACAGCGGGCCGTACTGGGTGGCCACGGTCTGCGCGTTCAGGACGTCCACGCCGGTCCCGGACCGGTCCTCGTACGACCAGATCGGGTAGACCAGCGCCACGAGGGTCGCCGCCAGGCCCGTGATGATGAGCCCGGTGCCACTGAAGATGCCTCTGCCCCTGATCGGGGGTCGGGGTCGCATGGTGCCTCCTGCGCACGGCACCGCACGCTGGTGCGCTTCGGGTGCGGGATTGGCATATTACTGCGGCCGCTCCGCCAACTGCCGTGCCGGGGAGAAGACTTGCATCCGGGACATCCGGGGCGAATGGGTGAGCCGATGTGGACCGTACAGCGGGTGGAACGGGGACGAAAGGGGCGCTGTGTCGGGTCGGCGCGGCCGGGGTGTTAACCCCGGCACATTCCCCCCGGCCGGGGTGGGCGGAGGCAGCCGTGAGGCGAGGCGCGGGCGCGGACCCTCACCGCCGGATCAGCGACCGCCCCATCCGTTCCCACCGCGACCGAGGCCTCGGCACAGGACCCGACCGGTCCAGCCACCACCTGCGCAGCTCCCGGGCGGCCCGCTCCTGCGCCACCCGTCCGCCCAGCAGCATCCGCTCCGCGAAGTCCAGGGCGTCCTGCCGGTACCCGCCACGCATTGGATGCCCCTGGGCGTACGCGAGGAACGCCGACCGGTACCCGCTGCCGAGGATCCGCGGCAGCTCCGGGGCCACCCTCGCCACCACGTCCGCCCGCTTCGCCGCCAGGGCCCGCGCCTGGACACCGATCCGTACCCGGTCGAAGCCCTCGGGCACGGGGGTCCCGGCGACCAGGGCGGACAGCAGGGCGGCCTGGGCGAGACCGAGGCGCTGGCGGGCCGCGGCCGGGACGGTGACGGGGGTGTGCGGCCGTTCGGGCGCGGTCTGGTCCGACGGGGCGGTCCGGGTCCGGGCGCCCTCCGCCACCGCCTCCCGGATCGACGCCAACTCCCTTTCCAGCTCGGCCGGTTCGGGGAAGTTGTCGTCGCGCTCCAGCAGCACCCCCGGCGGGGAGACCCGGGACGCCAGGTCGGTCAGGATGTCGAGGACCGGACGGGGCACCGGGTGGGCGTGGCTGTCGTGCCAGACGCCGTCCCGCTCGAAGCCGCCCGCGACATGGACGTACGCGATGGCCTCCAGCGGCAGTTCGGCGAGCGCCTTGGCGGGGTCCTCGCCGCGGTTGACGTGATTGGTGTGCAGGTTGGCGACGTCGATGAGCAGGCGTACGCCGGTGCGGTCGGCCAGCTCGTACAGGAACTGGCCCTCCGTCATCTCCTCGCCGGGCCAGGCGATGAGCGCGGCGATGTTCTCGACGGCGAGCGGCACCGGCAGCGCCTCCTGCGCGATGCGCACGTTCTCGCACAGCACGTCGAGGGCGTCGCGGGTGCGCGGCACCGGCAGCAGATGCCCGGCCTCCAGGGACGGCGAGGCCGTCAGCGGCCCGCCCGCCCGGACGAACGCGATGTGCTCGGTGACCAGCGGAGACCCCAGCGCCTCCGCCCGCTCGGCGAGCGCCGTCAGCCGTCCCTCGTCGGGCCGGTCCGCGCCGCCGAGCCCGAGCGAGACACCGTGCGGGACGACGGTGACCCCGCGCTCGCGCAACCGCAGCAGGGAGTCGGGCAGGTGCCCGGGGCAGACGTTCTCGGCGACGACCTCGACCCAGTCGATGCCCGGCATCCGCTCCACGGCGTCCGCCATCTCCGGCCGCCAGCCGATTCCCGTCCCGAGTCGCGTCATCGTCCCCTCCTCCATCCGGCCCCCGCCGTGGTGACGGGGATATGACCCCGCCGCACCGGACCGAACCGCTCGCCGCCCTCCTTCAGAGCAACATTTGAGGTTTGCGGACCGGGGCCGCTACGGCCGGCGGAGGGCCGGGTGTTCCGCGACCACCGTGCAACTGCCGGGCGCGATCTCGGTGAACCCCGCGTCCCGCACCAGCGGCAGCCCGCTCGCGGTCAGCTCCCGCCACCGCCGCGGCCGCGCGGTGCGCACCGCGAGCGGGAACCCCGCCTCGCGCCATGCGGCACGCTCCACCTCCGACAGCTCCCACCAGGCGAGTTGCGCACCGTGTCCGGCCTGCGCCATCGCCTTGCCCGCCGACATCTCCACCTCCGGGCTCATCCACAGCACCGGCACCTCCGGGTCCGCCCCCGCGGGCGCCTCGGGGTCGTCGAGCTCGGTGCCCGACACCTGGAGCTTCGCCAGCTCCTTCGGCCACCCGTCCAGCGGCACCGGCGGGAACACCCGCACCTCCGCCGCCTTCCCGGTCACCGTGATCCCCGGCAGCGCCCCGGCCCGCCGCCACTCGGCCCCCCGGGCGCGCCGCACGACCTTCCGGATCCGGGCGTCCTGCCAGTCCCGCACGGCCCGCGCCCACTCGCCGTCCCCGACGGACCGCTCATCACTCAGCATCACGAGCACGGCCCGGGCGGCGGTCTCCAGCGCGTCGGTACGGGCAGGGGGATCGCCTCTCTCCACCCGGACGACGAGGGGGAGCACGAACTGCGGAGCGGCATCGCGCGCGCTCGGTTCGGACCGGAAGGGACTGTTACTGGCGGACGCGACATCGGGGCTCACACCAGCCAACCCTAAGGGGCGCGGGACGGTGCCCGACCGCGGCTCCGGCGGGGCGCGACCAGCCACATCGCCCGCACCCGCCGTACGGGACGACGCCCCCAGGGAACGCGCATGACAAGTCCACCCTCCCACCGGCCGGGCGGTCCCCACGCCACTGCTCGCTGCGCTGCCGGTGCTGGTGGTGCTGGTGGTGCCGGGTTCCCCGGCGCAGACGGCGGTCATTGGCCTGGTCACCGGCTCGCACTCAACGACGGTCCGCCCGCGCTGCCCCTGGCCGCCGCGGCCCTCCTCATGGCCGCGGCCTGCGCGCTCACGTCCCGCAGGTCGCCGTGAGCCGCCGGCTCAGCCCGAGCATGCCGTGCGCTGCGCCTCCTGCCACTCGCAGACGGGGCACAGCGTGATCCCCTTGTACGACTCCGGGTACTCCGTCGGCTCCCGGCACAGCACGCACTCCGCGTACGGCGGCCCGTCGGCCTTGGGCGGCCGGGTCGCGTCGATCAGGCAGTAGCCGGTGTCGCCGTCGTCGTCGCTCATGTCTCCAGCGTACGAGAGCGCGGGCGGCTCACCGCCGGTTCACCGCCGGCCGTTCGCGGCTCCGATCAGCTCGGACACCTTCACGAACCGGTAGCCCTGCCGGCGCAGCTCGGGCACGATCGCGCGCACCGCCCGCTCGGTGGTCGGGGCGGCGCTGCGCGTGCAGTGCATCACCACCACCGAGCCCGGCCGCACGCCCTCCAGCACCTGCCGGGCCACGGCGTCCGCGTCCGTCGCGAACGCGTCCCCGCTCACCACGTCCCACTGCACGGCGGTCACCCCGGCGCCGCTCACCGCCCGCAGCGCCCGCCGGTCGTAGCAGCCGCCGGGGAAACGGAAGTACGGCCGCGCGTCCGGCACCCCGGCCGTGCGGAAGGCCGCGTACGCCCGTTCCACGTCCGCCCGCATCCTCTCCTCGGGCACGGTCGGCAGGCCGTAGCAGTCGTCGGTGAAGGCGTAGTGGCTGTAGGAGTGGTTGGCGACCTCGAACAGCGGGTCGCGGCCGATGGCGCGGGCCTGGACCGGGTACTCCTCCGCCCACCGGCCCGTCATGAACACGGTCGCCGGCACCTTCAGCGCCCGCAGCGCCGCGATCAGCTCCGGGTTGTCGAACCGCTCGCCCGCCGCCGCCCGCGCCCCCTGGCCGGCGGTCATGTCGGCGTCGAAGGTGAGGGCGACGGTCTTGTCGCGGGTGCGGGGGGCGTGCGAGAAGACGGGGGTCAGACCGCCCGGGCCCGGGGCCAGCGTGGGGGGCCGGGACGGCACGGGGGAGGGCTGGGCGGGGGCCGGGCGGGCGGCCCGCGGCGCGTGGTCCGTGCCGCAGGCGGCGAGCGCGGCACCCAGGGCGCAGACGGCGACGAGACGGCGTACGGGAACGATCACCGTATGAAGATATGACCGGTGAACCACACTATGTATGGATATGAGTGCGCGTCCGTGCCCCCGTCACCCGCCCGGGTCCCCCACCCAACTGCCGAGTGCGCCGACTACCCCACCCCTGCGCGAGCCCGGGCCCGGCTGGGTGTGCGTCGACGGCCCTGTCGCCTCCGGGCTCGTCGACGTCCGCCGTGCGGCGCCGGCGACGGGGCGTACCGCAGGCCGCGGACGGCAGGCGGTACGGCTGCTGACTGGGCGGTGCCTGCCTGGCGTGGGGGTTGGGGTTGGTCCGCCGGAGCGGTTTCGCGCGTGGACACGCGCCTGCCCGGCGGCCGCGCCCCGCCGCGGTCGGCCCGCCGCGACACCGCCCGCCGGAACCGGACCCGGACCCGGTCGTCCCAGCCCCCCCGCGCGTTCCGCGAGGGACTAGCGGCGCCAGGGGCCCGTCACCGCGAACGTCGTTCCCGGGGCGTAGCAGTTGACGTACATCGTCCGGCCGTCGGGGGAGAAGGCGACGCCGGCGAACTCGCCCCACTCCGGCTCCTCGGGCGTGCCGATGTTCTGGCGGCCTCGGGCCATCGCGTACACCTCGCCGCCCCGCGTCACGCCGTAGACGTGCTGGGCACCGCCTCCGTCCTCGCAGACCATCAGGCCGCCGCCGGGAGCCAGGCAGATGTTGTCGGGGGACTCGCCGGGCAGTTGCACGTCGGTGTCCGGGCCGAAGACGATCACCAGGGTCAGACGGCGGCGCGCCGGGTCGTAGCGCCAGATCTGGCCGTAGTGGTCGGCCGCCGAGCCGTCCGCGCCCCGCGCGAACGACGACACGAAGTACACGCACCGCCCGCCCCAGTAGCAGCCCTCCAGCTTCTGCGCGTGCGTGATGCCCTTCGGGCCGAAGTCCTGGAGCCGGATCGGGGTCCGCGCGGCCAGCGGGTCCGGTACGTCGACCCACTCGATGCCGTCGAAGTCCGTGCCCGGCTCCTGGATCGACGACAGATCCGGTACGCCCGGCACGCGCATCGCCTGGAGCCGGCCGCCCGCGCGCAGCGAGGCCACCCCGCCCAGCGGCTTCTCGGGCAGGAAGCGGTAGAAGAGGCCGAAGGGCTTCTGGAAGGCGTCCTCCGTCTCGTAGACGATCCCGTGCCGTGGGTCGACGGCGATCGCCTCGTGCTGGAAGCGGCCCATCGCCGTGAGCGGCACGGCGCCGGTGCGGTGCGGGTCGGACGGGTCGACCTCGAAGATGAAGCCGTGGTCCTTGGTGTAGCCGTTGGTGCCGGCCTGGTCCTCGGTCTCCTCGCAGGTCAGCCAGGTGTGCCACGGGGTGGGGCCGCCCGCGCAGTTGACGGCCGTACCGGCGATCGCGACCCGCTCGGCGAGCACCTGGTTGCCGGAGTCCAGGGTCAGGGCCGTACAGCCGCCCTTGCCGGCCGGGTCGTAGGTCAGGCCCCGCACGGTGGGGACGCCGAGCTTCGCCGTGGGGCGGTTCTCGTGGTTGCGGACCAGGTGGATCCGGCCGTGCCGGCCGGGGAGGGCCGTCATGCCGTCGTGGTTGGAGGGCACCGGGCCCTCGCCGGAGCGCAGCGGGTCGCCCTCGCGGGAGAGGACCCGGTAGCGGAAGCCCTCCGGCAGGTCGAGCAGGCCGTGCGGGTCGGGGACGAGGGGGCCGTAGCCGGTGTGGCCGAGGTTCTGCGCGGCGGCCGTGTCCGTGAAGAGCTCGGACAGCGCCCCGGAAAAGGCGATGCCCGCTCCGAGGGCACCGGTGCGGGCGAGGATCTGACGGCGGGTCGCCGCATGACGGATGTCCGACATGGCGAAACCTTCCTGCTGGCGGACAGGAACTGTGATCCCGCTGTGTCTATCACTCACCGCGCGTCCCGGGAACCACGCGCGTAGCAGGCGTCACCGGGCGGCGGCCTGTGGCGGAGGCGGCTGCTGCTGGGCCCTCTCCAGGAAACGCAGCAGTTCCACCGGGAAGGGCAGGACCAGCGTGGAGTTCTTCTCCGCGGCCACGGCCACCACCGTCTGGAGCAGCCGCAGCTGGAGCGCGGCCGGCTGCTCGGACATCTGCTGCGCCGCCTCGGCGAGCTTCTTCGACGCCTGGAGCTCGGCGTCCGCGTTGATGACCCGGGCCCGCCGCTCACGGTCGGCCTCGGCCTGACGGGCCATCGAGCGCTTCATCGTGTCCGGCAGGGACACGTCCTTGATCTCCACCCGGTCGATCTGCACGCCCCAGCCCACCGCCGGACTGTCGATCATCAGCTCCAGGCCCTGGTTGAGCTTCTCCCGATTGGACAGCAGGTCGTCCAGCTCGCTCTTGCCGATGATCGACCGCAGCGAGGTCTGGGCCATCTGCGAGACGGCGAACCGGTAGTCCTCGACGTTGACGATCGCCGCCGTCGGGTCCACGACCCGGAAGTAGACGACCGCGTCGACCCGCACGGTCACGTTGTCGCGGGTGATGCCCTCCTGCGCGGGCACCGGCATCGTCACGATCTGCATGTTGACCTTGCGCAGCCGGTCGACGGCCGGGATCACCATGGTGAAGCCCGGTCTGCGGACGTCGCCGACGACCCGGCCGAGCCGGAAGACCACCCCGCGCTCGTACTGCTTGACCACCCGCGCAGCCGCCACGACGTACGCGAACCCTCCGGCGCCGACCGCCACGGCCGCCGTCAGCAGCTCATCGAGCATGACGACCTCCTCCGGGAAGGTCCGAAACGCTGTTCCTGCAACGATATGCCCGTGGCCGGGTCCGGGGCCATGCCCGGAACCCGACCACGGGGACGGAAGCGACGGTCCGCGCGAGACGGTCTACGCGGCCGTCGTCATCCGCACCGGCTCGGTGCCGACCGCGCTGTGCCGCTCGGCCCACGACTCCAGCGCCGTACGGCAGGCGTGGTCGAGGTGGTGCAGACCGGAGAGGTCCAGCTCGACCGGGCGGTCCTGCGGCAGGGCCTCCAGGCTGTCGAGGATCTTCGGCAGGCGGAGGAAGGTCGCGTTGCCCGACAGGTACACCTGGACCGGGCCGGCGCCCTTGTCGATGACGTCCAGCTTGATGTGCGAGGCCTCCCAGGCGGTCTTGACCACGGACAGGGCCAGACCGATGAGCACTCCCTCGAACATGTTGACCGTGACGATGGACACGGCGGTGACCACCAGGATCAGCGCCTCGCCGCGCTGGCCCCGCCACAGCGACGCGATGGCCCGGAAGGGGATCAGCTTCCAGCCGGCGTGCACCAGGATGCCGGCCAGCGCGGGCAGCGGGATCAGGGCCAGGGCCGACGGCAGCAGCGCCGCGAACAGCAGCAGCCACACGCCGTGCAGCACCCGGGACGCCT
This sequence comes from Streptomyces sp. NPDC014995, assembly GCF_043080745.1. Lineage (NCBI taxonomy): Bacteria > Bacillati > Actinomycetota > Actinomycetes > Kitasatosporales > Streptomycetaceae > Streptomyces > Streptomyces sp. NPDC014995. Next base: position 173,465 of record NZ_JBIBVX010000014.1, on the reverse strand, counting down.
TGGTCTTGGCTCCCGCCTGGACGTTGGCCGAGCTGCGCACGATCACCGCGGTCATCGGCAGCGCGCCGAGCGCGCCGCACACGGTGTTGCCCACGCCCTGGGCCATGAGCTCCTTGTCGTACTCGGTGCGCGGACCGTCGTGCAGCCGGTCCACGGCGGCGGCGCTGAACAGGCTCTCGGCGGAGGCGATCAGGGTGAAGGCGAGGATCGTGCCGAAGATGGCCGGGTGGGCCAGCTCGGCGAAGGCGTCCGCGCCCGGCGGCTGGATGGAGTCCAGCAGGCCGTTCACCTCGACGGTCGCGACGGGCAGGCTGAACACCAGGGTGACCACGGTCGCCAGGACGACCGCGGCGAGCGCGCCGGGGACCGTCTGCACGCCCTTCGGCAGCCGCTTCCACAGCAGCATGACGGCGATCGTGCCGGCGCCGACCGCGAGCGAGGCGAGTGCCGCGGTGCTGCCGAACGCGTCGACGGCGGCTCCGGGCAGCCCCAGGACCTTGTCGATGCCGGAGGCGGGGGCCTTCAGCCCGGCCGCCGCATACAGCTGGCCGGCGATGATGACCAGTCCGATACCGGCCAGCATGCCCTCGACGACGGACAGGGAGATGGCCCGGAAGTAGCGGCCCAGCTTCAGGGCGCCCATCGCGAGCTGGAGCAGCCCGGCGGCCAGCACGATCACTCCGAGCGCGGCCAGCCCGAACTCCTGCACCGCCTCGAAGACCAGCACGGTCAGACCGGCCGCCGGGCCGGACACCTGGAGGCTGCTGCCCCGCATCAGACCGGTGACGATGCCGCCGACGATGCCGGTGACGAGCCCGAGCTCGGCCGGCACGCCGGAGGCCACGGCCACGCCCACGCACAGCGGGAGCGCGACCAGGAAGACGACGAGGGAGGCGGCGAAGTCCTGCTTGAGGTGGGGGAACTTGGATATCGAGGTCTTCTGCTGAGGCATCGCGGCGCTCACAGGGCCTCGAAGGAGTCGGTGCCCGCGCGGTGCTCGCTCACGGCACCGGTGTGGACCTCGTAGTACCAGCCGCGCACCCGCAGCCGGCCGTCCGCCAGCCGCTTCTCCACACACGGGTAGGAGCGCAGGCGCAGCAGCTGGGTGAGGACGTGGTTCTGGACCGCCCGCATGACGGTGGGGTCGTCGGGGTCGGCGGCCGAGGGCTGGTCCGCGGCGTGCGCGAGCCAGTCCCGGACGGCGGGTACGGCGTCGAGGTCGTCGCCGCGCACCAGCGCGCCGACGGCGCCGCAGTGGGAGTGGCCGCAGACGACGATGTCCTGGACTCCGAGTACCTCCACGGCGTACTCGATGGTGGCGGCCTCGCCGGTGGGGCGCTCCGAGAGGTAGGGGGGCACGATGTTGCCCGCGGTGCGCAGCTCGAACAGCTCGCCGGGGCGGGCGCCCGTGATCAGGGCGGGGACGACCCGCGAGTCGGAGCAGGTGATGAAGAGGACCTCGGGTGACTGGCCTTCGGCAAGCCGGGCGAACTCCTCAGGGCGCTGTCCGAAGGTACGGGCGTTGTCGATGAGGGGCTGCATGATTGGTGACTCCTCCTGGCGCGCCGTGGGGGGCGCGTCGGACGGGCAGGACAGGTGGGGTGACTGCTGTTCTGCTCTCTCTCAGCAGCGGAAGACCTGAAGTGCCGCCGGAGAGTGGCTCGCCGAGGATCTCGACGAGCGGTGGTACGGCGCGGCCGGCCGGATCGGTTGGCGGTCGGCCGAGGAACCCCGCGCCGGCAGGGTGCGCTCACGCTCCTGGGGCGCGGAGTCGGCCGTCAGGGTGGCGCGGTGGCGGTCGCGGGTACGCAAGGGGTCGATGGGCGCCCCGGACCGGTCGCACGAGCGGGACGTGACCGTCTCGTCACGCAGGGACATGCCGGAGGGTTTGATTCCGGGCTGGGTCTTGGCCTGGGCGTGACGGGCCGTGTGCGCGTGTGCGAAGGAGGACGAAGGTGCGAAGAAGGGGAGGGCCAGCAGGACGGCGGCGAGGATCGAAACCACGGTCCGGGCCGTCGTACCTCGGAACATATGCCCCCCTCCAGGTGGTTCGCGCCTCCAGTCCAGACCAACGGTTGGTCAACGGCTGGTCAAGAAACACGTTAACCCTGCAAAGTTGTTTGCAGGGTTAACTCGGCGTTGCGAGGAGAAGTGCGCCTCAAAAGCGAGGGGTGAGTGGCGCGATCTGATCCTTGACCCGGGCGGGGGAGATCGTTTACTGGGGCTCGACGAGCGGCTGGGCGTCGCGGGCCAGCGCGGTGAGACGGGAGATCGCCCGGAAGTACTTCTTGCGGTAGCCGCCGTTCAGCATCTCCTCGCTGAACAACCGGTCGAAGGGGAGCCCGGAGGCCAGGACCGGGACCTCGCGGTCGTAGAGCCGGTCGGCCAGGACGACCAGGCGCAGGGCCGTCGACTGGTCGGGAACCGGCCGCACGTCGGTGAGGCAGACCGCCCTCAGACCGTCGGTCAGGGCTCCGTAGCGGCTGGGGTGCACCTTGGCGAGGTGCTCCAGCAGACGCGGGAAGTCGTCGAGCGAGGCGCCCGCGGTGGCGTACGCCGCCTTCGTCACCTGTTCGTCGGAGTACGGCGCCGGCGCCTCGGGCAGGCCGCGGTGGCGGTAGTCCTCGCCGTCGATGCGCAGGGCGCGGAAGTGTGCGGACAGGCCCTGGATCTCGCGCAGGAAGTCGGCCGCCGCGAACCGGCCCTCGCCGAGCTTGCCCGGCAGCGTGTTGGAGGTGGCGGCGAGCGCGACCCCCGCGTCGACCAGCTTGCCGAGCAGCGTGGAGACCAGGACGGTGTCACCGGGGTCGTCCAGCTCGAACTCGTCGATGCACAGCAGGCGGTGACCGGAGAGGGTCTTCACCGTCTGCTGGAAACCGAGGGCGCCGACGAGGTTGGTCAGCTCCACGAAGGTGCCGAACGCCTTGAGCGCGGGTTGGGCCGGGGTGGCGTGCCACAGGGAGGCCAGCAGGTGGGTCTTGCCGACGCCGTAGCCGCCGTCGAGGTAGACGCCGCGCGGGCCGGCCGGAGTCCTGGGCGCCTTCGCCCTGCCGAAGCCGAGGAAGCCCCGTTTGGCGGAACCGACGGCGTGCGCCCCGCCGAGCCCCGCCGCGAAGCTCTCCAGGACCCCGACCGCCTCGGTCTGGCTGGGCTGGTTCGGGTCCGGGAGGTACGTGCTGAAGCGCACCGAGTCGAAGCGCGGCGGCGGCACCATCTCGGCGACCAGCCGGTCCGCGGGGACGTGCGGCTCGCGGGCGCACAGGGACAGCGGGGCCGAGTCGGCTATCGGGTCGAGGCCGGGGGCGGGGGTGGAGGACGACACGTTTCCCCATGCTAGGGCCTGCCCGGCGGCTCCGGCCGCCCCGGGGCGTACGGCTCCCTCGCCGGCACCGGTGAGCGGGGGCGATGCGGGGGCGATGGGGGTGCGCCCGGGTGAGGTTGTTCCGAGCGTGGGTGAGGGTGCGGTGGCGGGGCGGTGGAGGGCGTCGACGGGGCGGAGAAGAGCGTCGACGCGACGCGGGTCGCTCTCGCTCGAGCGAAGCCGGGGGTGGCGAAGCCGGGACTGGGGGAGCCGGCGTGGGGAGGGCGAGGGTGAGTGAGCGGGAGTGGTAGTGGGGAGCCTGAGGGTGGGGGAGCGGGAGTGGTAGTGGGGAGCCTGAGGGTGGGGGAGCGGGAGTGGGGAGGTGAGGCTGGGGGCGCCGGGACTGGGGGCGCCCGGAAGTGGGGGCAACGAGGCTGGGGGCGCCCGAAGTAGGGGAGCAGGAGCCGAGGCCGGGGGTCGGGACTCGGGGCGCCCGAAGTGGGGCAGCCGAGGCTGGGCGCCGGGCTCGGGGCGCCGAGGCTGGGGCGCCGGAAGTGGGTGAAGCCGAGGGCGGCGGAGCCGGCCGTCGAAGACGGCGCCGCAGCTGTGCCTGCCAACCCGTGCCCCGGCCGGACCGCCGGGCAGGCACCGGGCGCCGTGCCAGACTGCCTGATATGCGACGCCTGTTCCCTGTGACCGACCAGACAGCGGCCCGGACCCCGAGCGAGGGCGGTGGGGCCGCGGAGGCGCCCGAGGCGCACGAGGTTCGCGAGTGGAGCCTCGACGAGATCGCCGACGCCTACGCCTACCCCGATCCCGTGCCCGGGGAGCCCACGCCCTGGCTGCGGGCCAACATGGTCTCCACGCTCGACGGGGCCGCCCAGCACGACGGGCGCTCCCAGCCCATCTCCAACGCCACCGACATGCGGATCTTCGGCACCCTGCGGGCGCTCGCCGATGTGGTGCTCGTCGGTGCGGAAACGGTCCGTCAGGAGGGGTACCGGCCGGCACGCGCCCGTGCGGAGTTCACCCGGCGGAGGGAGGCGGCCGGGCAGGGTCCCGCCCCGGCGATCGCCATCGTCTCCGCCGGCCTGGAGCTGGACTTCTCGCTCCCGCTGTTCACCTCGCCGCTGGTGCCCACCCTGATCCTGACCGGCGCCGCGGCCGCCCCCGACCGGATCGCGGCCGCGGAGAAGGCCGGCGCCCGGGTGGTGATCGCCGGTGACGGCATGGGCGTGGAGCCCGCCCGGGCCGTACGGGCCCTCGCCGGGCTCGGACACACCCGGCTGCTGACCGAGGGCGGCCCGCGGCTGCTCGGACAGCTCGTGGCCGCCGAGGTGCTCGACGAACTGTGCCTGACCGTCTCGCCGCTGCTCACCGCGGGGGACGCGCAGCGGATCGCGGGCGGACCGTCGGTCGCCGTACCGCACCGGTTCGCTCTGGTGTCCCTCCTGGAGGAGGACGGGTTCCTCTACAGCCGGTACAGCCGGTACCGCGGGGCCTGAAGAGACGGAAAGAGGGAGACGGAGAGAGGGAGACGAAAAGAGGGAGGTGTGTTCCGTCGGATCCGGGGAATTCGGGCAACGCGTTCCCAGTCCCGAAATCGGCGGAACCTACCGTTCCGGTCGGCTTCGGACGAGCAGACTAGGACCGCAGACCCGTGCGAGCACGGGGCAGGACGGTTTCCGCAGGGCCGGCCCACGGCCCACCGAGGACTGAGGGCCGCGGGGGTCCTCGCATGAGAATGGGGCGTTGGTGTTCACAAGCGTTTTGATGATCGAGAAGGCCCTGACCTCCGCCGACGTGGAGTTCGTCACCACCTTGCACGGCGACGAGCCGGTCGCCTTCCACGTGCTGCTCCAGCCGCGCGGCGAGCAGGCGGACCGGTTGCTGCGGGCCATCGACGACATCGCCCTGGGCGAGATCGACGAGGCCGTGCGCGAGCGGGAGACCCCCGAGGGGGAGGAGGCCAAGAGCATGGGGCAGAGAGCCCTGGAAGTCTCCCTCACCGCGTTGCGCTCCGCGGGCAGCGCGGCGGAGGGGCGGCTGGTCGAGGACCATCCGCTGGACGCCCTCAAGTCGGTGGTCGCGGAGGTGGGGGCCGACGAGGTGATCGTGCTGACCGATCCGCACTACGTGGAGGAGTTCTTCCACCGGGACTGGGCGTCCCGGGCGCGGCACAAGGTGGGGGTGCCGGTGCTGAAGCTGTTCTCGCACAGCAAGGTGTAGGGGCGGGGCGATCCGGTGGGCGCGTGCTCCGTGAGGGGCGCGGTGTGCGGCGGACGCGGATTCGACGTGCCCCGCCGCGCGGTTCCCCGCGCCCCCGACGGCGTCGTTCGGCCGTCCCCTGCGAGGCTCCCCGGCCGAACGCAATAGGCTGGGGCACGCTCATCGTCTTAGGTTCCGCACTCTGGGAGAACACACATGGCACCCGGCCTTCCTACCGCCATGGATCGACCGCACTTCATCGGTATCGGGGGCGCCGGAATGTCCGGGATCGCCAAGATCCTGGCGCAGCGCGGGGCCAAGGTGGCCGGCAGTGACGCCAAGGAGTCGGGGACCGCGCAGGCGCTGCGGGCGCTGGGCGTGACCGTGCACATCGGGCATGCCGCCGAGCATCTGGCCGACGACGCCAGCTGTGTGGTGGTGTCCTCGGCGATCCGGGCGGACAACCCCGAGCTGGCCCGCGCGGCGGAGCTGGGGATTCCGGTGGTGCACCGCTCGGACGCCCTCGCCCGGCTGATGGACGGGCTGCGGCCGATCGCGGTCGCCGGTACGCACGGCAAGACCACCACGACGTCCATGCTGGCGGTGTCGCTGGGCGAACTGGGGCTGAACCCCTCGTACGCGATCGGCGGCGACCTGGACGTGCCCGGCTCCAACGCGGAGCACGGCGAGGGCGACATCTTCGTCGCCGAGGCGGACGAGTCGGACCGCAGCTTCCACACATACGCGCCCGAGGTCGCCATCGTCCTCAACGTCGAGCTGGACCACCACGCCAACTACGCCTCCATGGACGAGATCTACGAGTCCTTCGAGACGTTCGCCGGCAAGATCGTGCCGGGCGGCACCCTGGTGATCTCCGCCGACCACGAGGGCGCGCGGGAGCTGACGCGGCGCGTCGAGGGCGTGCGGGTCGTGACCTACGGCGAGGCCGAGGACGCCGATGTGCGGGTGCTGGCCGTCGAGGCCCAGGGGCTCAAGAGCCGGGTGACCGCGCTGCTGGACGGGCAGGAGCTCACCTTCACGGTCTCCGTGCCCGGCCGTCACTACGCGCACAACGCGGTCGCCGCGCTGGCGGCCGGCGTGGCCCTCGGGATCCCGGCGTCCGAGCTGGCGCCCGCCCTGGCCGCGTACACCGGCGTCAAGCGGCGCTTGCAGCTCAAGGGCGAGCAGGCGGGCGTCCAGGTCATCGACTCCTACGCGCACCACCCGACGGAGATGACGGCGGACCTGGAGGCGATGCGTGCGGCGGCCGGTGACGCCCGCATCCTGGTCGTCTTCCAGCCCCACCTGTTCTCCCGGACGCAGGAGCTGGGCACGGAGATGGGGCAGTCGCTGGCCCTGGCAGACGCCTCCGTCGTCCTCGACATCTACCCGGCCCGCGAGGACCCGATCCCGGGCGTCACCAGCGAGCTGATCGTCGACGCGGCCCGGGCGGCGGGCGCGGACGTGACGCCGGCGCACGACAAGGACCAGGTGCCCTCGGTGATCGCGGGAATGGCCGGGCCCGGTGATCTCGTTCTCACCATGGGCGCGGGCGACGTCACCGACCTCGGCCCGCGGATCCTGGACCGTCTCGCGCAGAAGTAACGGAAGTAAGGGGTTGGCCTTCATGTCGTACGACGTCGAAAAGCCCGACGAGCAGTGGCGGGCGGAGCTGACCCCGGCCGAGTACGCCGTGCTGCGCCAGGCCGCGACGGAGCCCGCCTTCACCGGTGAGTACACCGACACCAGGACCAGGGGCGTCTACTCCTGCCGGGCCTGCGGCGCCGAACTGTTCACCTCCGACACCAAGTTCGCGTCGCACTGCGGCTGGCCGTCCTTCTTCGACCCGAAGGACAGCGACGCCGTGGAGCTGATCGAGGACCGCTCGCACGGAATGGTGCGGACGGAGGTGCGGTGCGCTCGGTGCGGCTCGCACCTCGGGCACGTCTTCGAGGGCGAGGGCTACCCGACCCCGACGGACCAGCGGTACTGCATCAACAGCATCTCGCTGCGGCTGACGCCCGCCGAGGACTGACGCCGGATCCGGGCCGCCGGCCCGGACCCCCGGCCGAACGCGCCCGGACCGTCACGGCCCCGGCCCGGCGCCCTCAGCCCACCTCGGCCACCGCCGCCGACACCTCCCGCAGCAGCCGTTCCGGCTGCGCCCCCCACCGCGAGCTGATCACCAGGTCGCGGGCCGGGTCGACCCACAGCAGGTGGGCGCCGCCGTTGCCGCGGGCGCAGCGGCCCGTGGCGGGGGCCGTGGGCCAGACCGTACGGGTGTCGTTGAGCCACCAGGACAGGCCGTACTCCGGCTTCACCGGGCACGGCGTCCACAGCTCCTCGATCCAGCGGGCGGAGATCACCTCCTTGCCGTTCCAGCTGCCGCCGCGCAGGCACAGCTGGCCGATGCGGGCCAGGTCCAGGGCGCTGATCCACAGGCCGCCGCCCCAGTGCGCCCCGCCGGACACCACGGGGAGGCGGACGCCGGCCACCTCCACGTACGAGGTGTCGTAGCCGTGCCAGGACCAGGACCTGGAGGCCTCGAGGGGAGCCATCACCCGTTCGCGGAGCAGGTCGGGGAGGGAGCGGGCGGTGAGGGCGGTCAGGGCGAGGGCGGTGAGGTTCACGCGGACGTCGTTGTAGGCCCAGCCCGCGCCGGGCGGGCCGCCTGGGGACTTGGTGCCCTCGCGGGTGCTCTGGGCGTCGGCGGAGACGGGCTTGGACCACAGGGTGCCCTCCCACTGGCTCGTCTGGTCCAGCAGGTGCCGCCAGGTGACCGCACGCCCGTGGGCGCCGGCGAACTGCGGCAGGCCGAGTGAGGCGGACACCGGCTCGTCGAGGTGCAGCAGGCCGTCGTCGTGGGCGATGCCCGCGACCAGCGACAGCACGCTCTTCGTCGCGCTGTACGCCATCTCCACCCGCGTCGGGTCGCCCCACGAGTCGAGGACGGTGCCGCGCCGGACGACGACGCCGCTCGCGCCGCCCCCGTCGAGCAGGGGGCCGATCACGTCGCGGTGGGAGGTGTCGGACACCTGGGCGGCCAGGTACGCCGCCATGTCCTCGATCCCCGGTACGGGGCGTCGCTCCTGCGCCCGCACCGCCCGGGTCAGCGCGTCGGCGTCGACGCCCTTCCAGGGGTCGGCGGCCGTGAAGGCGTTCTCCAGTACATAGGGCACGGACGGGACCGTACCCGCGGGCGGAACGGCTCAAAGGTCCCTGCCGGCCCCACACTTCGCGGCTCCACAGTTCGCGGCCTGGCGGCCCGGCGGCCCGGCGGCCTGGCGGCTTGGCGGCCCCGTGGCCCGGCGGCCCGTGGCCTGGCGGCCCCGCGCCCCGCGACCCGCGGGTCGCCGTTCCGTCGCGCGGCCGGCACCGCCATCCCGGCCGGCTCCCCCTCGTACACCACCGGCTCGTCCCCCCCCAGGACGCCCCGGCGAGCGGCCCGGCCACGGCCGGGCGCCCGCCCGCGCGTGCTGGTCGCGAGCCCATCGTCAGCGTCGTCACCGTCACCTGGCCCGTACGTACCCATGGCGTCCATCGCCGAGCGGCACGCTGCGCCCGACTCCCGGCCCGGCCCGACCGCTCTCGGGGCCGGTCACCTGCCCCCGGCCGGTCCCAGCGGGAGGGTCAGGGTGAAGACGGTCGGGCCCGCGGCGTCGTCCAGGCCGAGGGTGCCGCCGTGGGCCTCGACGAGGGAGCGGGCCACGGCCAGGCCGAGGCCGCTGCCGCCCCGGTCGCGGCTGCGGGCCTTGTCGACGCGGTAGAAGCGGTCGAAGACCCGCTCCCGGTCGCCGGGCGGGATGCCGGGACCCTTGTCGGTGACGCTCACGTGCGCCGTGTCCGGCGTGACCGACACCGCCACGGACACCGGGGTGCCGGCCGGGGTGTGCACGGCCGCGTTGGTGAGGAGGTTGTCCAGCACCTGCCGGACGCGCTGCGGGTCGAGCCGCAGCCGTACCGACGCCGGGCCCGGTGTCACCGTCAGCGGGTGGCCCGGGTGGCTCGCGCGGAAGGCGTCGGCCGCCTGCTCGACCAGCTCCACCAGGTCGGTGTCCTCCATCCGCAGCGGTGTCTCGACCTCCGCCGCGTCCAGGCGGGCGAGCAGCAGGAGGTCGTCGAGGAGGACGCCCATGCGCGCCGCCTCGGCCCGCAGCCGGGCCAGGTGCCGGTCGCGTTCCTCCGGGGCGTTGGCGGCCGCGTACTGGAAGAGGTCCGCGTAGCCGCGGACGGACATCAGCGGGGTGCGCAGTTCGTGCGAGGCGTCCGCGACGAAGCGGCGCAGCCGCTGCTCGGCCCGCGCCCGGACGGCGAGGGAGTCGTCGATGTGCTCCAGCATCGTGTTGAACGCGGTGCGCAGCTCCTCCACCTCCGGGCCGCCGCCGGGCCGGTCGGCGCGCAGCGGCAGCCGTGCCGCCGTCTCCGTCAGGTCGTGCGAGGCGATGCCGTGCGCGGTGTGCGCCATGTCGCTCAGCGGTTTCAGACCGCGCCGCAGCAGGGACCGGCCGAACACGACGAGGGCCAGCAGCGCGAGGACGAAGGTGACGGCCTGGATCGTGATCAGATGCCGGACGGTGTCCTCGATGCCGTCCATCGGCGCGCCGCTGACCAGGATCACGCCGGGCTCGACCTCGCAGGCGCGCAGCCGGTACAGGCCATCGCCCCGGAGGTCCTCGGTGCGCAGGATCTCGGTGTCGCTGGTGACCTGTGCCCTGGCGAGGGAGGTGAGGTCGTCGATGTCCTCGGGCACGTCGGCCAGGTCCTCGGGTCTGCGCAGCACGGGGGTGCCGTCCGACACGTCGTACACGGCGTAGTACCAGCGGTAGTACTTCTTCCCCTCGAGCGTGCCGTGCGTCGCGATGCTCTTGGACTGGGCGATCTGGGCGAGCCTCAACTGCTCGTTGAGCTGGGCCGACAGATAGTCCCGCATGTACGTCGTCAGGGTCGTGCCGACGACCGCGAAGACCACCAGCGACAGCACGCCCAGACCCAGCGCGAGGCGGGTGCCGAGGCGCAGCCTGCGGTACCCCCGCGCGGCCCGGCGGATCACTCGGCCGCCTGCCGCACCACGTACCCGAAGCCGCGCACGGTGTGGATCAGCGGGTCGCCCGTCGCGTCGAGCTTGCGGCGCAGCCGGCTGACGACCAGCTCGACGACGTTGGAGCGGCCGCCGAAGCCGTACTCCCACACGTGGTCGAGGATCTGCGCCTTGGTCAGCACCGTCGGCGACTTGCGCATCAGGTAGCGCAGCACCTCGTACTCCGTCGGGGTGAGCGTCAGCGGCTTCTCGCCGCGCCGCACCTCACGCGTGTCCTCGTCCATCGTCAGGTCGCCGACCCGCAGGACCGACCGCTGGAAGGCGGGGCCCGCGCTGCGCCGCAGCACCGTCCGCAGCCGGGCCATCAGCTCCTCCACGGCGAACGGTTTCACCAGGTAGTCGTCACCGCCCCGGGTCAGCCCCGCGACCCGGTCGGCGACCCCGTCGCGGGCGGTGAGGAACACCACCGGCACCATCGCGCCCGAGCGGCGCAGCCGGTCCAGGACGCCGAAACCGTCGATGTCGGGCAGCATGAGATCGAGCACCACGATGTCCGGCCGGAACTCGGCGGCGCGGCGCAGGGCCTCCTCACCCGAGTTCGCGGTGACCGCGTCCCAGCCCTCGTAGCGGGCGACCGTCGCCACGAGATCGGCGATCGGCGGGTCGTCGTCCACCACCAGGAGTCGTACTTTTTCCACTCGCTCATACTGCGGCACGCACCCCCCGGCCGGGAGGCCCGGTCCCGCGTGCGGACACATCGATAAGCTCTTGAAAGTTGTACGACAGGATTTCGACAGCTCCGTACAGCGAAGCTCGGTGTCCTGAGGACCCGTATCAAGGAGTTTCCGTCCGTGACGACCGTCCAGTCGCCTCCCGTACCGCCCACGGCGATACGTCCCAAAGTAGTGGCCCGCACGGGTTTGTACGCCGTGCTGGCCGCGAACGCGGCCGTCGTGACCCTCTTCGCCGTGCAGGCGGGGTTCGCCTCCAACGCCCTCGTCGTACTGGGCCGCTTCACCGGCCTCTACGCCGCCCTGCTGATGGCGTTCCAGCTGCTGCTGGTCGCCCGGCTGCCCTGGCTGGACCGCCGTATCGGCATGGACCGGCTGACCAACTGGCACCGCTGGACCGGCTTCGGCCTGCTGTGGACCCTGGTCGGGCACGTGGTGTTCATCGTCTTCGGCTACGCCGAGTCGTCCTCGCTGGACCCGGTCAGCCAGCTCGTCGACCTCGCCGAGACCGTCGAGGGAGTGTTCCGCGCGGTCGTCGCGCTGGGCCTCGTCCTCGTCATCGGCGCCGTCTCCGCCCGCTGGGCCCGCCGTCGGCTGGCCTACGAGACCTGGCACTTCATCCACCTGTACACCTACGTCGCCGTGGTGCTGGCCTTCACCCACCAGGTCGCCGCCGGTACGACCTTCACCGCGACCCCCGCCGCGACGACCTACTGGTACGCCCTGTGGACCGTCGCCCTCGGCTCGGTGACCGTGGGCCGGCTGGTGCTGCCGCTGTGGCGCAACTGGCGCCACCAGCTGCGCGTCGAGGCGGTCGTGTCCGAGTCCGACCACGTCGTCTCCGTGTACATCACCGGCCGTGACCTGGACCGGCTGCCGGCCCGGGCGGGCCAGTTCTTCCTGTGGCGGTTCCTCACCAAGGACCGCTGGTGGCAGGCCAACCCGTTCTCCCTGTCGGCCGCGCCCGACGGCCGCACCCTGCGCCTGACCGCCAAGGCCGCCGGCGACGGCTCGGCCGGCCTGCGCCACCTCAGGCCCGGCACCCGCGTCTTCGCCGAGGGCCCCTACGGCGCCTTCACCGCGATGCACCGCACCCGGCCGGAGGCCGTGCTGGTCGCCGGCGGTGTCGGCGTCACCCCCATCCGGGCCCTGCTGGAGGAACTGCACGGGCACGCGGTCGTCATCTACCGGGTGGGCACCGACCGGGACGCGGTCCTCTACGACGAGCTGCGCGACCTCGCCCACGCCAAGGGCGCCGAGCTGCACCTGGTGACCGGCCCGCCCGTCCCCGACAGGCTGGCCGCCGGCGAGCTGGCCCGGCTGGTGCCGGACATCGCCGACCGCGACGTGTTCCTGTGCGGTCCGCCGCCGATGATGAACGCGGTGCTGGGCAGCCTGCGCGAGCTGGACGTGCCCAAGCAGCAGATCCACTTCGAGCGCTTCAGCCTGGCGGGATGAGAGAGAGATCGTGAAGCGAGCACTACCTGTCCTGGTCCTGTCCGTCGCGGGCCTCATACCCGTCTGGCGGTACGAGCCGTCCACGGGGACGTCGACGACGGAGGCCGCGGCGCCCGCGTCGACGCCGTCCGCCTCCTCGACGGGTTCCGCGTCCGGGTCCACCGTCGTCAAGGGCACCGTCGTCACCACCGAGAAGGGTGACGTGCAGGTCGAGGTGACCTTCGCGGGCGGCACGATCACCGCGGTGCGGATGCTGAAGCAGCCGAACCACCCGCAGACGACGGCGGCCGTGCCGAAGCTGGTCGCGGAGACGCTGGAGGCGCAGAGTGCGGACGTCGACACGGTGTCGGGCGCGACGATCACGAGCGACGGCTACCGGGAGTCCCTCCAGGCCGCCATCGACGCGCAGGGCGCCTGACGTGCACCGCGTCGAACACGTCATGGGCTTCCCGGTCTCGCTGCGCGTCGAGGACGTCGGCGTCCCCGGTGCGGCCGGGGACGCCGTGTTCGCGTGGCTGCGCGAGGTCGACGAGCGGTTCAGCCCGTTCAAGGCGGGCAGCGAGGTGTCCCGCCACGGCCGGGGCGAGCTGTCGGCCGACGAGCTCAGCGCCGACCTCGTCGAGGTCCTCGGCCTCTGCGAGCGGTACCGGGTCGCGACGGGCGGCGCGTTCGACGTCCGACTGCCCGGCCGGGGGTTCGACCCCTGCGCGATCGTGAAGGGCTGGTCGGTGCAGCGGGCGGCGGAGCTGCTGAGGGACGCCGGGGCACGTCGGTTCTGCCTCAACGCCGGGGGTGACGTCGTCGCCGGCGGAGGTCCCTGGCGGGTCGGTGTACGGCATCCCGAGATCGCCGACCGGCTGTGCACCGTGCTGGAGCTGACGGACGGGGCGGTCGCGACCTCCGCGCGCTACGAGCGCGGCGACCACATCGTCGACGGGCGCACGGGGGCTCCGGCGACCGGACTGCTGAGCGTCACCGTCGTCGCGCCGACCCTGACGGAGGCGGACGCGGTGGCCACGGCCGCCTTCGCGATGGGCGCGGAGGGCGTCGGGTGGGCGGCCGGGCAGGACGGTTGCGAGGTGTACGCGGTGGACGCGGACAGGCGTGTTCTGCGGACCCCGGGGTTCCCGGTGACGGGCGTCGGGGAGGGGGCGGCGGCGTGAGTACGGCGGTCGGGGTGCTGTGGGCGGCGCTGTGGGTGCTGGGGTGGGGTGCGGCCGTGGTGGCCTGGATCTCCTCGCCCCCGGCATCCGGTCGCTGACCGACCCGCTCCGTGCGCGGAAGGCGGGCCGCCGGTGACACCGGCGGCCCGCCTTCGCCGTCTCCCGCGGGAGTCTCAGCCGACGTCGGACGCGTCGAGCCGGTACAGACCGCTGTAGTCGCTCACGGCCGTGCCGTTCTCCTCGGCCCAGGTCGCGATCTCCGTGTTCGAGGAGCCCTGGCCGCTGTCGCCGATGACGATGTAGTGCAGCTTGCCCGCCTTCACCAGGCTCTTCAGCTTGGCGAGGGTCATCGCCTCGTCCGTGCCGGACCAGCCGCCCATGGAGATCACGGGCTCGCCGGACTCCAGGATGACCGAGGCCGCGGTCTGGTCGGTGGCGACCGCCACGAGCCAGGTGGCGCCGTCCTGGTTCTTCTTCAGGTACGTGATCATCTCGGACGACACCTGGCTGCCGCCGCCCATGCCGCCGCCCGTGGGGGCGCCGTCGGTCCCGCTCCCGGTGCCGGACTCCGCCGCACTGGTGGAACCGGACTCGGCCCCGGTGGAGGAGGAGCTGCCGGTGCTCGACGGGGGCTGACCCGTCTGCTGCCCGCTGCCCGTGCCGTCACCCGTGCCCGTGGGCGCGCTGCCGCCGGGCCGCTGCCCGCCGCCCGTGCCGCCACCGCCGCCCATGCCGCCACCGGTGTCCGGCCCGGCCGTCGGATTGGTGCCGTTGGTGCTGGAGGCCGCCGCCGAGACCGAGTACGCGGCCGGGCCCGCCAGCAGGGCGACGAGCGCGGCGAGCGAGGCGATGCCGGTCAGCCGCTGCCGCTTGGTGAACCGTCCGACCAGCAGCCCGATCACCGCGGCCGCACCGGCGACCCCGGCCACGACCTCGGCGACCGTGTACAGCGTCCCGGAGCCGGAGACCCGCTGGAGCAGGACGACCGACCAGACCGTGCTCGCCGCGACCGCCGCCGGCAGCACCCAGCCCCACTTCGCCGCCGAGTCCTCACGGAAGGCCCGGTGGAGCATCACCGCTCCGATACCGGCCAGGGCCGCGATGCCCGGCGCCATGGCGGTGACGTAGTACGGGTGGAAGGTGCCCTCGGCGAGGGCGAAGGTCAGGTGGTGCAGGACGAACCAGCCGCCCCAGAGCAACAGCGCGGCGCGCCGGGCGTCGGTGCGCGGGGCGCGGCCGCGCAGCACCAGGCCACCGATCAGGGCGGCCACCGCGAACGGGATCAGCCAGGAGATCTGGCCGCCCATGATCTCGTTGAACATCCGTGAACAGCCTGCGCGTACGGGCGGCGAACCCGCCGCCGGTGGCGGGCGGTGCGGCCCGGTGACGGCGGCCGTCCTCCCGGACGGGGGCGGGCGGCGGGGCGAGGGTCGTCATGACGCGTACTCCGGATGGTTGTTCGCCCCGGTGGGCAGGACGGCGGGGGTGGGACGCGCGGCCGGCACCCGCGGGGTGCACGTCCGGCGGGGTACGGCGGGGACACGGTGCGGCCGGTGAGGGTGGAGCGGAGCATCCGGCCGATGCCCGTGAGGTCGCCGACGGCGGTGCGGACGAGGTCGACGCGGCTGTCGGGGTCGTCGACCCAGTCGACCGGGACCTCGTGGACGCGCAGCCCGTTGCGCTGGGCCAGGACCAGCAGTTCGGTGTCGAAGAACGGGGCGGTGTCCTCGATGTACGGGGCGAGCGCCCGGAAGACGTCGGTGCGGACGGCCTTGAAGCCGCACCGCGCGTCGGGGAAGCGGGCGCCGAGGCCCGCCCTGAGCAGGAGGTTGCAGGAGCGGGAGACGAACTCCCGCTCGGCGCCCCGGACCACGGCCGCCTGTCGGTGCAGCCGGGTGCCGGTCGCGAGGTCGCTGTGGCCGGACAGGAGCGGGGCGACCAGCGGCAGGAAGGCCTCCAGGCCGGTCGACGGATCGGCGTCCATGGAGGCGACGACGTCCGCGGCGGACCGGCTCCACACGTGCTTCAGGGCCCGGCCCCGGCCCTTCTCCTCCAGCCGCACGGCGTGCACGTGGGGGAGGCACGGGGTCAGGTCGGTCGCCGCGCCCCAGGTGCCGTCCGTACTGGCGTTGTCCGCGATCGTGAGACGGAACGGGAACGGGAAGGACTCTTCGAGGTGTGCGTGGAGACGGCCGATGCTGTCGGCGAGGACGTGCGCCTCGTTGTGGACCGGCACGACGATCTCGACCGACCGGCGCCGGACGCCTCCCGCGTTCGTTTCGTTCATGGCGGTGACGATGGGTGCCGTGTCTGGGGGATCCCTGAGCCGGGTCTGAGCGGACGGTGAGAATCAGCGGACTCACAGGATGTCCACAGACGAATTCGCTTCGACCGGGCACGGGCCGGTGTGGTCGACTGCGCGCATGAGCCTGAGCAGCGAAGTCTTCCTCGTGCGCGAGGACGGCGAGATCGACATCCTGGTCGGGGAGAGGGACCTGCGGCCCGAGGGCACGGACCTGGCCGGGCCGGAGTCGTGGCGCACCAGGGTGTGGGGGTCGCGGCCGATCCGCCGGATCGGTGCCCGGTTCCTCCCGGCCCTGGTCAGCGTCCACAACGGCGATGTGGTCGCCCCCGACGAGATCCCCGCCTTCCTGGCGGAGGTCGCCCTGGTCCGCGACCACTTGGCGTTCCTCGCCAGGCAGACCTGTCCGCCCGACCGGACGGTCGAGTACCACACCGGCCACATCGCCGGCCGACTGGACCGCATCGAGGCGAGCGCGCTGCACGCCCGGCGGATCGGCGGAGGGCTTCTGATCTGGTGAACGATCCGGTGAACGACCTCTCGGCCGTCAAAAGCCCCGCGACCCCGGCGGTCTAGACTCTCCCCGCAACGGCCTGGACAACGCGGCCGAGAGCGGACGGACATGGCCAACCCCGAAGGGTATTCGGCGTTTTGATACGGATAGATTCAGTCACCAAGCGGTATCCGGACGGCACGGTGGCGGTCGACCGGCTCTCCCTCGACATCCCGGACCGTGCGATCACCGTCCTCGTCGGCCCCTCGGGATGCGGCAAGACCACCACCCTGCGCATGATCAACCGGATGGTCGAGCCCAGCGAGGGCACGATCCTCCTCGACGGCGTCGACAGCCGGCAGCAGCCGGTCAGCACCCTGCGCCGGTCCATGGGGTACGTCATCCAGAACGCCGGTCTCTTCCAGCACCGCACGATCGTCGACAACATCGCCACCGTGCCGCGGCTGCTCGGCTGGAGCAAGGACCGCGCCCGCGGCCGGGCCCGCGAGTTGATGGAGCGGGTCGGCCTCGACCCCTCGCTCGCCAAGCGCTACCCCTACCAACTCTCCGGCGGGCAGCAGCAGCGCGTGGGTGTGGCGCGGGCGCTCGCCGCCGATCCTCCGGTGCTGCTGATGGACGAGCCGTTCTCGGCCGTCGACCCCGTCGTACGCAAAGGGCTCCAGGACGAACTGCTCCGGATCCAGGACGAGTTGGGCAAGACCATCGTCTTCGTCACGCACGACATCGACGAGGCCGTCAAACTCGGCACGATGGTCGCCGTCCTGCGCACCGGCGGCCGGCTCGCCCAGTTCGCGCCGCCCGCCGAGCTGTTGTCCGACCCCGCCGACGCGTTCGTCGAGGACTTCCTCGGCGCCGACCGCGGTATCCGGCGGCTGTCCTTCTTCTCCTCCGCCGGGCTCGACCTGCTCACCGCGCCGGTCGTCGGGGTCGACGCGAGCGCCGAGAAGATCGCCGCCCGGGGGACCGCCGACGTCCCCTACCTCCTCGTCACCGACGTCGACGGAAGGCCCCTCGGCTGGGGCGAGCCGCGCGACCTGACCGCCACGGGCATCGACGCCGGCCGACTGCTGCCGTACGGACGGCCTTTCGTGGCCGGTACGGACTCGCTGCGGGCCGCGCTCGACTGCGCCGTGCTCTCGCCCACCGGCTGGGCCGTCGCCGTGGACGGCGAGGGCCGGGTGGCCGGGGTCGTCTCCCAGCAGGCCATCGCCGAGGCGATCCGCGGCGCCCACGCGGAGGGCCGTACGGCCACCACGGCCACCACGGCCGTCGAGGACGCGAAGGCCGCCGAGGCCGCGAAGGCCCCACGATGAGTGGCTTCTTCGACATCCCCAGCGACCTCCAGCACAGCTGGCTCGGTCTCGTCGGACTCCATCTGCGCGAGGCCCTGCTGCCGGTGCTGGCGGGCCTGCTGCTCGCGCTGCCGCTCGCCCAGCTGTGCGTGCGGCTGCGCTGGCTCTACCCGCCCGTGCTGTGGGTGACGACCGTGCTGTACGCGATCCCCTCGCTGGCCTTCTTCGTCGTCCTCATCGACTACACCGGCCAGACCGAACTGACCGTGATGATCCCGCTCACCGTCTACAGCCTCGTCGTCCTCGTCCCGGCGATCGTCGACGGCGTCCGCTCGGTGCCGCGGGAGACCCTGGCCGCCGCGACCGCCATGGGCTTCGGACCCGTACGGCGCTACGTCCAGGTGCAGTTGCCGATCGCGGTGCCCGCGATCATCGCGGGGCTGCGGGTGGCGACCGTGTCGAGCATCTCCCTCGTCAGCGTCGGCACCCTCATCGGCAACCAGGGCGCCCTCGGCAACCTGCTCCACGACGCGACCATCTACAACCGGCCCGAGCTCGCCTGGAACGCCGTGCTCACCATGGGCGTCCTGGCGATCCTCGCCGACGCGCTGCTGGTCGCCGTACGCGTCCTGCTGACCCCCTGGATGCCGAGCGGCACCCGCCGCCCGAGGCCCGAGCCCGCCCTGAAGGACGCCGCCCGGTGAACGTACTCCACTTCGTCAACGCCTTCTTCAGCGACGGCGCCCACTGGCAGGGCTACAACGGCATCCCCACGCGCCTGGGGGAGCACCTCCGGTACACCCTGCAAGCGCTCGCCCTCGCCGCCGTCATCGGACTGCCGATCGGCCTGCTCACCGGCCACTACGGGCGCGGCGGGAACGTCCTCTCCCTGATCGCCACCGCCGGGCGGGCCCTGCCCACCTTCGGCCTGCTGGTGCTGATGACCATGCTGCTGGGGTTCGGCCTGCTGCCGGTGATGATCCCGCTGGTGGTCCTCGCCGTCCCGCCGATCCTGGTGACGACGTACGAGGCCGTGCGCGCCGTCGACCCCTCTCCGGTGGACGCCGCCCGCGGCATGGGCATGCGGGAGCCGGACATCCTGCTGCGCGTCGAACTGCCCGTCGCCCTCCCGCTCATCCTCGGCGGCCTGCGCTCGGCGGCCATCCAGATCGTCTCCACGGCCACCATCGCCGCCTACGTCAGCCTCGGCGGCCTCGGCCGCTACATCGTCGACGGTCTCTACCAGCGCGACTACGAGAAGGTCGTCGGCGGCGCCACCCTGGTCGCCGTCCTGGCCCTCGCGACCCTCGCCGTGTTCTGGGCGGTGAGCAGGGCGGCCGTGTCGCCGGGGGTGCGCGGCAACAACTAGGGCGCGCCGTACGGAGGGACGACGCACCCCGTCCGCACGACGCGCGCCCCGCCCCCTCCGCACGACGCGCACCGTGCGGACGGGGCGCCCCGCGAGCGGCCGCTCACGCCTCCGAGCGGGCCAGCGCCTGTTCCAGGACCACCAGCAGGGCGTCCCGTACCGAGCCGCGTTCGCGGGCGTCGAAGACCAGGACCGGGACGCCGTCGGAGACGTCGAGGGCCCAGCGGACCTCCTCCAGCGAGTGCTCGACGTGACCGTCGAAGGCGTTGACGGCCACCGCGAACGGGATTTCCTTGTGCTCGAAGTAGTCGACGGCGGCGTAACAGTCGTCGAGGCGGCGGGTGTCGACGATGACCAGCCCGCCGACCGCGCCCTCCACGATGTCGTCCCACATGAACCCGAACCGCTCCTGCCCGGGCGTGCCGAACAGGTACAGCTTCAGGGTCGGGTCGATGGTGATGCAGCCGAAGTCCATCGCGACCGTCGTGGTGGTCTTGCGCGGGGTGTGGCTGAGGTCGTCCACGCCCGCCGCGACCTCGGTGATGGCCGCCTCGGTGGTCAGCGGCTCGATCTCGGAGATCGCGCCGACGGCGGTGGTCTTGCCCACCCCGAAGCCGCCCGCGATCACCAGCTTCACCGGCAGCGGCGGCCGTACGGCGGCCTGGCCGGTGGCCTGCCGGAGGAGCGGTTCAGTCGGAGTCACGGAGTACCCCCCGGGAGTCGGGGATGGCGCGGAGGCCATCGATAACCCTGCGCAGGACGGACGCGTCGTGGGTGGCGCCGGAGTCGGGCACGTGCACCGACAGCTGCCCCGCCGCGCGCAGGTCCTCGGCGAGGACCCGCACCACGTTCAGGTGCAGCCGCAGCCGGGCCGCGATCTCGGCGATCGACTGCGGCCGGCGGCAGGCGGCGACGATGTCGTGCTGTTCGAAGGAGAGCCGGACGAGCGCGTCGAGCCCGGTGGCGGTGGCCACCAGCTGGGTCTCGACGGGCATCGGCCGGCCGGACGCGGCCTCACCCGCGCCCGCCACCCGGCCGGCGGTGACCAGGAAGGGCCGGACGGCGGGCGCGGGGCCGACGGGTGCGACGCCGTCCTCGCCGGCGCCGCGCGGAGTGCGGCCGTCCGCCATCGGTGGTGGGTTTCCTCTCTGGACCGGCGGTCTGCGCGGTGACGACCGGTCAGCGCGACCTGGTGGTGCCGACGCTGTTCTTCAGCTCCAGCACCAGCTGCGGGCTGAGCGCGCTGCCGGCGCGGTTGGCGAACACGGTCATCTCGTAGGCGATGTTGCCCAGCTTGGCCTCCTTGTCGGTGACCACACCGAGCACGGCGCCGCTGCCGATCGCGGAGACCAGCACATGGCCGCCCTCCAGATCGATGATGACCTTGTTCAGGCCGCCCAGGCCGTAGTTGCCGGAGGCGCCCGCGGCCAGGCTGGTGATGCCGGAGACGATCGCGGCCAGCCGCTCGGAGTCGGCGTGCTCGCGCAGCTCCGACACGGCGATCAGCAGGCCGTCGGAGGACACCGCGATGGCGTCCACGACCCCCGCGGTCTCGGTGGCGAAACGGTTGAGCAGCCAGGTGAAGTCGGCTGCGGCGGCCCGCAGGTCGGTCGGCGTGGCGTCTCCCGGGGGAGTCTCACCTGTCGACGTGCTCACTGCTCGGCTCCTTCCGGAAGGTGGTTCTGGTGGGGCGTGGGCCGGTGGTCGTTCCGGTCGTTCTGCTCGCTGGTGCGGGGGGCGGGGGGACGGGGGTGTTCACCCGTGCCGCCGCCGGTGTCGCGGTGGGCGCGTTCCACGGCCGCCTCGAACTCCTCCAACGCGCTGCGGACGGCGTCCGCGTCGGCGGGGCCCACGGTGTGGCGCGCGGCCTGCTGCGCGGCCGCGTCGACCGTCGTCCGCAGGGTGGCCCCCCGGACGCGGCGCCGCAACGGCCGCGGGCCGGCGGCGGAGCGGTCACCGGCGGGGGCGTCGGTGCGGGTGTCGGGGCGTGCGGGGGCGTCAGCGTGGGCGCAGGCCGCGGGCCGGCCGGCGTTCGTCTCCGTACGGCCGCCGGGCTCGGGCTCGCCGGTGTTCGTCTCGGCGTGGGTGGCCGCCGGCTGGGCGGTCTCTCCGGAGTGCGCCTCGGGACGGGCGGCGGATGTCCCGTGGTTCCCGGCGTCCCCGGCGTTCCCGGTGTCCCGGGCCCCCGCGGTGGCCTGCGCGGGCGCGCCGGTGTCGTGCGGGTGCGGTGCGGGCGTCGCCGGGTGTGCCCGGGCGTCGGCGCCGGGACGGGGGGAAGCGGGGGGCGCGGTCTCGTCCGGATCCGTCCGGGTGCGCGCGGAGGGCCCGGGCTCACCGGCGTCCGACTCGGTACGGGTGTGGGCGGGCGGTTCCTCGGCGCGGGGCGCCGGGACGAGCGCGGGGCGCGTCTCCTCGGCCGGGGCCGGATCGCGCCGGGGGATCCGGCGGGGGAGTGGGCCCGGTTCCCGGTCGTCCGCCGCCGCGGGCGGCACGGAGACCGACGGGGACGGTCCGGCCGACGGGGACGATCCCGCGTCGAGGGCCGGCGAGGCCTTCCCCGGCACTCCGGCGCCCGGCACCCCTGTCCCGCTCGGCGTCAGCAGCAGCGTGGACGGGATCGACACCTCCACCGTCACACCGCCCCCGGGCGTACGGGAGAGGGTGACGTCGGTGTCCCAGCGGCGGGCCAGCGCGCCGACCACGAACAGGCCGAGCACCTTCGTCGGGACGAGGTCGAGGCGTTCGCGGCGGACCAGGCGGGCGTTCTCCTCGGCGAGACGCTCGGCGCTCATGCCCAGGCCGTGGTCGGCGATGGTGATCGTCGCTCCGTCGTCGTCGGAGTCGACCCCCACCTCGACGGTGCTGCCCTCGGGGGAGAACGACACGGCGTTCTCCAGGAGTTCGGCGATCATCAGCGTGAGGTCGCCGACGATGTCGGGCTCCACCATGACCTCGGTCCCGGCGTGCAGCCGTACCCGCTGGAACCCCTCGATCTGGCCGAGCGCGGCGCGCACCACGTTGGTCAGCGCGGCCGGGCCGGAGTCCAGGACGGTCTCGCGGATGCCGGCCAGCAGCATCAGACTGTCGGCGTTGCGACGCAGGCGGACCGCGATGTGGTCGATGGAGTAGAGGCGTTCCAGCAGCTCGGGGTCGGTCTCGCCGCGCTCCACGGCGTCGATCAGGGCGAGCTGGCGGGTCGTCAGATTGCTGACCCGGCGCCCGACGTTGCCGAACATCTCGGCGACGTTGCGCCGGCTCAGCACCTGGCGCTCCAGCAGCGCGGCCGCGGTGGTCTGGACGTTGTTGAAGGCCTCGGCGAGCTCACCGATCTCGTCGTCCGCGGTGACCGGCAGCTCGCGCAGCCGCGGCGGCCCGCTCTCCTCGGCGTCGTCGTCCGCCACCCGGGCGAGTTCGCGCCCGGCGACGTCGGCGACCTCCTGCGCGGCACCGGTCAGGGCCAGCACCGGGCGGATCACGGAGCGGCGCACCAGCACCGCGAAGGCGATCCAGACGGCGAAGCCGAGCACCGCCAGGCTCAGCAGCAGGACCGCCCGCCACGCGGCGCCGGAGGCCGCGTCGTCGGCCCGGTCGGCGATCTGGTCGATGAGCGAGCCGGTGACCTCCAGCCGGGTCTCGGCCTGCTCGTTGTAGCGGTGGTACGAGGCGAGCGCGTCCCGGAGCGCCGTGCGGATCTCCGCCTCGGACTCGGCTTGCAGGGCGCTGGGGTCGACGGCGAGTTCGGCGTAGTGCTGGCTGATGTCGGCCATCGCGGAGTTGTGCTCGATGCCGCCGAACTCGTCGGTCTGCGCCTCGCTCGCGAACCGGGAGAAGCGCTCGGCCTGGTAGGCGTACAGCTCGTGGGAGCCGACCGCGCCCATGAACTCGATGAGCGCGTTGCTGTCGCCGGTCCGCGCGGAGAAGACGCCGGTCTCGAAGGCGCCGTGGGCGAGGTCGGCGCGCAGCAGCGAGTCGAGCAGGGTGCCGGTGAAGGTGGTGGCGAGCGCGGAGTTGCGGTCCAGGCCGAGGCCGTCGATGAGGCCGTCGGCGGCACCCGAGTACGCCGGGTCGATGTTGTCGGCGGGCAGGTAGCCCTGCTCGATGGTGTCCCGCAGTCCGGTGAGGCTCTCGATCTCCCTGAGGGCCTGCGCCTCACCGGCCGGCAGTCGGTCGCCGAAGGCGTCGCGCACCTTCCGGACCTGGGTGTCGACGTCGAGTTGGGCCACCCGGTAGGCGGAGGAGGAGGGCGTGCCCCCGTCGAAGGACGCCTCGTGCCGCACGGAGAGGAGGATGGCCTGCTGGTGCTCGGCCTGCACCGCGGCGACCAGTTCGGCGACCCGGGAGCTGTCCCGCACCAGTTCGGCGGCCGCCCCGGCACGTCGGGACTCCTGCACCAGGTCGACGATGAGGTAGGCCAGCAGCAGGGTGATCACCGTCAGCGGGACGCCGACGAGGACGTTGAGCTTGCGCTGGAAGGGCCACCGGTCGGCGAATCCCCGCCGGTCCCGGCGTGCGGACGAGGCTGCCGGGGGTGCCGAGCGGGCGGGCGCGTCCACCGTGCTCGTGGACACCGGGCCTCCTTCATCGGGGTCTCGCGGGCGGGCGCGCGGCCGTGGCCGAGGTCGACTTCCGTGACACTATCGCTTCTCCGTGCGGTGATGGCCGTCGCCCCAAGTCAAGAATCCATCACGAAGCGCAGTCCGATCAGGACACAACTGGCCACGTATCGAAGCCAACTGGTAACCCGGTGGCACTTGACTGATCAAGAAGAGGGTGGATTGGATCAGGCCGGGGGTTTTGGCCTTTCCGGGCCGCCCCTCCCACTTCTCCTTCCTCATCGACCTCCAGAGCCCGGAACGGGAACCGTGACTTCCAACGCCCACAGCAGCAGGTCCCTCAGGAACCACCCCGGTGCGGCGGCCGTCGCGCTCGCCGCGACGACGGTTCTGCTGGCGGGATGTTCCTCCTCCGACAACGCGTCCGATCCGCTCGCCGGCGACAAGGCGGACGGCAACACCGTCGTCGTCGGCTCCAACAACTTCGCCGAGAGCATCCTGCTCGCCGACATCTACGGCGAGGCCCTCAAGGCCAAGGGCATCAAGGTGTCCTACAAGCCCAACATCGGCAGCCGCGAGACCACCTACGGCCTGCTCAAGAACGGTTCCATCACCGTCCTGCCGGAGTACAACGGCTCGCTGCTGGCCTACCTCGACCCGAAGGCCGAGCAGAAGTCCCTCGAGACGGTCAACGCCGCGGCGAAGGCCAAGCTCGACTCCAAGCTGACGCTGCTGGAGTCCTCGCCCGCCGAGGACAAGGACTCCGTCACCGTCAACCAGGAGACCGCGAAGAAGTACGACCTCACGGCCGGGTCCACCCTCGCCGACCTCAAGGACATCGCCCCGGAGCTGGTCCTCGGCGGCTCACCCGAGTTCCAGACCCGCCGGCAGGGCATGGTCGGCCTGGAGGAGGTCTACGGCCTGAAGTTCAAGTCCTTCAAGGCCCTGGACGCCGGCGGCCCGCTGACCCAGGCCGCGCTGAAGAAGAACACCGTGCAGGCCGCGGACATCTTCACCACGGACCCGACCATCACCAAGGAGAAGTTCGTCGTCCTCCAGGACCCGGAGAACCTCTTCGGCTTCGCGAACGTGACCCCGCTGGTGTACAAGAGCGGGCTCTCGGAGGAGGGCGTCGCCGCGCTCAACGCGGTCTCCGCCAAGCTCGACACGAAGACGCTGCTGGACCTGGACTACCAGGTGCAGCTGGAGAGCAAGGACCCGCTGGACGTCGCCAAGGCGTGGCTGAAGTCGGTCGGCCTGGACTGACGTTCGCAGGGTGGACACGACCGCACCCGGGCCGCGCGGACTCCTCCCGCCCCGGAGGCCACCCGGGTCGTCCCGGACGGCTCCACCCGTACCGTCGGCGAGCTGATCGCGCCCGCCGACGGTGTGGCGGTGCCCGCCGTGGCCCCCGAGGCACGCGAGCGGGCCGCGGGCTCCTGACGCACCCCCCGGCGGCCGGCCACCGCCGGCCGGCTCCACGGCCGCGGCACCGGCGTCGGCGCCCACCGCGCGGTGACCCTCGACGCCGAGGCCGAGCAGGGCCCGGAGATCCGCGGCCGCCTCACCCGCAAGCGGATTCCCCCGCCACGAGGCCGGGCCCGGTCCGCGGCTCGTGCGCGGCCACGCCGACGGCGCGGGCGCCCGCCCGCCGGACCCTGCGCGCGGCGGACGCCTACGCCACCGTCCTGGCCCGCGAACGCGTCACCGCCGTACGGGCCTTGTGCCCGCACCCCGTACCGCCGCCGGTCCCCGCCCTCACCGTGGCGGAGTCCGCCCCCCTTGGCGGCATCGACGACCGCCCGCTGACGGGGGACGTGACGGCGGCCGCCGGACCGCTGCCCGCCCTCATGGAGCTGTGAGGGGAAACCCGGCTCAGTAGCCGACGTGGAACGTGGCGTCCTGCCGCTCGGTGGCCGTGGAGACGGGGTCGATGCGCAGGACGTAGTTCGAGTGCCGGATGTAGCGGGTCGGGTTGTTGTACGACCGGAACGACGACCAGCTCGCGTCCGCCAGCCCCGCCGTACGGTAGAAGGTCGCGTCCGCCGCGAACGTCGACGTGCCGTCGTTGACGTCCAGCCGGAGCTGGTAGCTGTAGTGGCGCAGGTAGCGGGTCGGGTAGTTCACCGACTGGAAGGACACCCCCGAGCTGTCCGCGAGGCCCGGCACCAGCCTCCACTGGGAGTCGGTGTACGGGTCGACGGGGTAGGTGTCGATGCGGCCGACGTAGTCGGCGTGGCGGACGTAACGGGCCGGGTAGTTGTACGACTTGAGCCGGTTCCAGGTCGGGAGGCCCCACTTCGCGACGAGGTTGTCGTACACGGTCGAGGTGATCGGCTGGATGCCGCAGTGCTTGGAGTTGAGCGGCTGGGTGTAGAGGCGCTGGTCGAGCGCCGTCCAGGTGCCGGCCGCGAGGTCGGTGCTCTGCCAGGCGTAGAAGACGCCGTTGGGGGTGTAGGTGTCTCCCCAGAGGTACCACTGGTTGCCGGTCAGGGACTTCACCACCGTCGGCGCCTCGGTGCCGCCGTGCGCGACCGGGGTGCTGAAGGGGGTGAAACTGCCCGGGGCGAGGCTGGTGGATCTCGCGCCGACCAGGGTCTGGTCCCTCTTGAAGTAGAGGTAGTTGACCCCGTTGACGCCCACCGTCAGGTTGCCGTCGATCACGTCGTAGCCGGGGTCGAAGAAGACCTGCGGAGCGGAGGCGGTGACGAAGTCGGTGGTGTAGTTCACCATGATCACGTTGTGGCCGCTGGCGTTGACCGACGAGTAGAGGATGCCGTACTGGCCGCGGCCCGCGTCCCAGAACGCCTCCGGCGCCCAGCTGTGGGTGGTCATGTCGTGCAGCTTGAGCCGGTGGTAGCCGGTGAAGGTGCGCAGGTCGGCGGAGTTCCAGACGTGGATGTACTGGCTGTTGTAGTTCCAGTCGGTGCCCTTGAGGTCGGTGGCGAGCACCACGAACGTGCCGTCCTGCTTGCGCAGGATGAACGGGTCGCGCAGGCCGCCGGCGCCTTCGGTGGGCGTGACGACCGGGTTGTTCTGGTTCAGCGGCGTCCAGCGCAGTCCGTCCGTGCTGACGGCCAGGTGGAGGCCGTAGTCGGTGCCCGCGCCCAGGTTGGTCGACTCGGTGAAGTAGCCCATCACGTACGCCGAGTCGGCCGCGTGGGCGGACGGGGTGCCGAGAGTCAGCGACAGGGGGACGGCGGCGGCCGCGCCGAGGAACAGGCGGCGGGAGGGGGTCGGGGTCATGCGCTCTCCACGGGGGTGCGGGATGCGATGTTCGCGATCTCGAACGAGGTTCGGTGAATCGGTCAGAAGGTAGGGGCGTGAGGGGAACAGGTCAATCACTGGGACACGCTTGGCGGTTTCCCGCCGTCCGACTGTGTACGGCCCATGAAGAAATCCGGCGGTCCCGCCGGCGAACGGGGCTACTGTCCGACCGTGAACAGACGACGGCGGAAGAAACTGACGAGGCGTCTCGTCGAGGCGGCGCTGCTCGAGGACGGCGCCCGGGTCGACGCGCTGCTGCGGGCCGGGGCCGACCCGGCGGCGGGGGACGGTGACGGCACCACACCCCTGTACGTGGCCTCGGTCCAGGGAGCCGCCGGGATCGCGCGGCGGCTGCTCGCGGCCGGTGCCCCGCCCGACGCCGAGAGCGCCGGGCCCGGTTCGGAGGGCACACCCCTGTGCGCCGCCGCCTGCTGGGGCCACACCGAGACGGTCCGCACCCTCCTCGCCCACGGCGCCGACCCCGGCCTCCGCGAGGACCACGGCACCGGGTGGACGCCGCTGGAGTGGGCGATCGCGGGACCGCACCCGCGGACGGCCGCCGTGCTGCGCGCCGCGGGAGCGCGCTGACGGTGTCTCAGGGGGCGACCTGCGCGATCAGCCGGTCGATCAGCGCGACCAGTACGTCCCGGCACGACTCCCGCTCCCGCGCGTCGCACAGCAGCACGGGAACGTCCGCCGGCAGCGCCAGCGACTCCCTGATCTCCTCCGCCGGATAAGGGTGCTCCCCGTGGAAGCCGTTGACCGCGACCACGAAGGGGATGCCCCGGCGCTCGAAGAAGTCGATCGCGGCGAAGCTGGACTCCGGCCTGCGCACGTCGACCAGCACCACCGCCCCGAGGGCGCCGACGGCCAGGTCGTTCCACATGAACCAGAACCGCTGCTGGCCCGGGGTGCCGAAGAGGTACAGCACCAGGTCGTCGCCGATGGTGATGCGTCCGAAGTCGAGGGCCACGGTGGTGGACCGCTTCTCCTCGATGCCCCTCAGGTCGTCGACGCCCAGCCCGGCGACGGTCAGCGGCTCCTCCGTGCGCAGCGGCGCGATCTCACTGACCGACCCGACCAGGGTGGTCTTGCCGACGCCGAAGCCGCCGGCGACGAGGATCTTCACCGTGTCGGGTGCCGCGACCGTCGCGGCGGTGGCATCAGATGCGGCCAAGGCCGTCCCTCACTTTCTGCAGCAGCTCCAGGTCCGGGTTACCGGCGACGGGATGCGGCGGCCGGGCCGTGATCAGGCCCGCCTCCAGCAGATCGCAGAGCATGATGACGACAACGCTCACCGGCAGGTCCAGACGGGCCGCGACCTCCGCCACGGCGACCGGCCGGGCGCACAGCCGCAGGATCCGGACGTGCTCCGGCTGCGGCCGTACGGCCCGCTCGGGCGGCGGGTCCACCGCGGTCACCGTCGTGATGAGCGCGAAGTCGGCGCGGCTGGGTCTGGTCCGCCCACCGGTGAGCGTGAAGGGCCGGACGAGCCGGCCCGCTTCGTCGCCTCCGCTCACCTCACCCGCCGTGGGTGCGCACGGCGGGACCCACACCGGTCCGCGGCGCCGCGCTGAGGTGCTCGCCGATCTTCTTCACCAGCATGTTCATCTGGTACGCCACCACGCCGACGTCCGCCTTCGAGGCGGCCAGCACGACGAGATGGGCCCCCGGGCCGGCCGAGGTGAGGATCAGGTAGCTGTGGGCCATCTCGATGAGCGCCTGGCGCACCGGGCCGCCGCGGAAGTCCATGCTGACGCCCTTGCTGAGGCTCATCAGGCCGGACGCGGTCGCCGCCAGCCGTTCGGCGTCCTCGCGCGGGAACCCGGTGGACTTGCTGACCACCAGCCCGTCCTCGGAGAGCACGACGGCCTGGTGGACGTCGGCGACCCGGTCCACGAGACCGGTGAGCAACTGGTCGAGCTGGGTGTTCGTGGCGGGGGCGGAGTGTGTCATGGCGGTGTCCTTCATGAGCGGTCGGCGGGAGGGGTCGGGGTCTGGGGGGCGTCCGCGGCGGTGACCGGCGCGGCGGCGGTCTCCTCGGGGCCGGACGGCGGCACGTCGGCGTCGTCGCGGGCCCGCAATGTGCCGCGCTGGAAACCGGCGAGGGAGGAGGCCGCGCGCTCCGCGGTGAAGTCGTCGTCGGGGAAACCGTCCTCCCCGGCGGACCCGGGGTCCTCGCGCAGCTCGGTGGCGAGGCTGGTCTGCGGGACCCGGCGGGGCAGCGGGGCGAGGCCGTCGGGGCGGGCGGCCGCCGCCGTCCGGGCCGCCGCCGTCACCCCGCGCGCCCGGACACCCGCACCGGCCGGCTCGTCCGGCCCGGAGGCGGACGCACCGGCCGCGGGGGAGGACGCCGTGTCCGCGGCGGAGCACGCCGTGTCCGCGGGCGGCGGCGTATCGGCGGGCGTCGACGCGCCGTCCGCGGCGGCCGGTGAGGTGGTGCGTGCCGCGACCGGCGTACCGGCCGCCGGATCCGGCGTACCGCCCGCACGGGCATCCGGGTCGGGTGCCCGGTCCGGCCCACGGGCGTCCGGGGCGGCCGAGCCGTGGGACCGTCCGGGCGTACCGCTGTCCGGGTCGGCCGAGTCGTCCGCCCGGCCCGACGTGCCGTCGGGGACGACCGAGTCCCGCGCCGGGTCGGCCGTACGGTCCCGCCCGGCCGGCGAGTCGGGTGCCGGGCCGGACGTGGCGCGTGCCGGCGGGGGCTCCGGCGCGGCGGATCCGGTGGTCCCCGGCGCGCGGGGGACCCCGGCCTCCGGGGCGTCGGAGCCAGGGACCTCGCGGACCACGATGTCGTGCGGCACCAGCACGATCGCGACGGTCCCGCCGTACGGCGAGGAGCGCAGGGTCACGCCGATGCCGTGCCGGGTGGCCAGCCGGGCGATCACGAACATGCCCAGCCGCAGGTCGTCGGCGAGCGCCACCACGTCGAACTGCGGGTGCACCGCCAACTGGGCGTTGAACGAGGCGTAGTCCTCCTCGGACATCCCGAGGCCGCGGTCCTCGACCTCGATCACCAGGCCCTTGGCCACCAGCGAGGCCCGCACCCCGACCGGGCTCGGCGCCGGCGAGTAGGAGGTCGCGTTGTCGATGAGCTCGGCCAGCAGATGGATCACGTCCGCCACGGCCGGCGGGGCGATGGACACCTCCTCCTCGGTGTGCACCTCCACCCGCCGGTACTCGGCGACCTCGCCGATGGCGCTGCGCAGGATGTCGATCAGCGCGACCGGCTCCGACCAGCTGCGTCCGGGCCGGCCGCCGCTGATGATGACGAGGTTCTCCTCGTAGCGGCGCAACTGGCTCGCCGTGGAGTCCAGTTCGTACAGGCCCTGGAGGACCTCCGGGTCCTGGTGCCGGCGCTCCAGCGCGTCGAGCTTGCTGAGCTGGAGGTTGACCAGGTTCTGGCTCTGCCGGGCGATGCCCAGGATGACCTTCTGGAAACCGCGCCGGGTGTCGGCGAGTTCGACAGCGGTGTGCACGGCGGTGCGCTGCGCCGTGTTGAACGCCTTGGCCACCTGCCCGAGTTCGTCGCCGCCGTAGTCCAGCGGCGGGGCCGCCGCGTCCACGTCGACGGTCTCTCCCCGCTCCAGCCGGGCCACCACGTCCGGCAGCCGTTCGTGTGCCAGGCTCAGCGTGGCCCTGCGCAGTCCGCTCAGCCGCCGCAGCAGCGAGCGGGTGATCCGCCAGGACATGCCGACGCACAGCAGCAGGGCGACGAGGCCGCCGGTGCTCAGGGACGCGGCCTTGATCAGCAGCCCGCGCGACTCGTCCGCGCTGCGCTGGAGCAGCGCCGCCGTCTGCTGCCGGATCAGCTCCGAGTACTGGTCGGAGACCTTGATGAGCGCGGCGCGCCACTCCGCCTGCACGTCCGGGAGGCGGACGTCGCCGTTCTTCCGCTGGTTCGCCCGGGCCGCGAGCACCTTGTCCTCGACGCCCTCCAGGGTCTGCCATTCGGGGCTCTGGAGGATCTTCTCGGTCTGCGACTTGGTGTCACCGTCGAGCGAGGGGACGATCTGGTCCTGCACGAGCCAGCGGCGCGCGTGCACCGTCTCCGCGAACGTGGCCCACTCCTTCGCGTTCATGTGCCGCTCGGGCCCGGCCAGCGTCAGGTACAGGTCCTCCTCGGAGACCAGTTCGGCGGCGTGCTCCAGGGCGACGAGCGGGCCGGCCTGCGAGGCCAGGTCGCCGTCGTCGACCTGGGACAGCTCCTGGAAGGCGTGGATCTGGTCGTCGATGATCGAGGTGTACTGGTCCAGCGCCTGTGCCGCGGTGATGTCGGTGGGGTCGTCCACCTGGCCCCGGTAGTACTCCAGGCTGCCCACGGAGGCGATGACCGAGTACAGCCGGTCCCGGACGCGTTCGGGCGCCTGCTGGATGTCGTCGGCCCGGGCGACCAGCCGGGCGACCGCCGCGTCCGTCTTCTCGCGCTGTTCCTCCAGCGGGGCCCGGGTGCCGTCGGGTGTGGCCAGCCACACGGCCGACAGGCTGCGCTCCTGCTGCAACGCGAGCGTCGCCTCGGTGCCCATGGCACCGGTCGACCGGCTCAGTTCGGTCTGCGCGCGCAGCCGCAGGCCCTCCGAGAACATCTGGATCGTCGTCACACCCCACATGGCGGCGAGGGTGACGACGGGCACCAGCGCCAGGAGGATGAGGGAGAGACGTATGGAGCCGAGACGGCGGCGCCGGGCACCTGTCCGTGCAGACATGGTCGTCCTAGGGCGATCAGCGGGGAGCGGGAAGTGGGTTCGGGGAGGATCGGGGAGGTCAGCGGGTTCCGTCGGCGACGAAGCGCGCGACATCGGCGACGTTGGCCTTCGTGACGAAGGCCGGGCCCGTCAGGACGGGTGCCACCCCGCCGCCGCTGATGTTGCCGTTGGTTCTGTACAGCCAGAGCGCGTCCACGGCGAGGTAGCCCTGGAGATACGGCTGCTGGTCGACCGCGAACCGTACACGGCCGTCGCGGATGGCCCCGACCACGTCCTCGTTGAGGTCGAACGTGGCGACCTCGGTCCTGCCGCCCGTCGTGTCGGCCGCCTTCACCGCGGCGAGCGCGAACTGCGCGCCGTTGGTGATGACCTCGTCGATGCCGGGCTCCTGCCGGAGGCGGGCCGTCACGGCGGTGGTCACCGCGTCCATGTCGGTTCCGTCGACGTAGAGCATCTCCGTCTCGCCGGCGAACGTCTTCTTCACGCCCGCGCAGCGCGCCTCCAGGGCGATGTTCCCCCGTTCGTGGATGACGCACAGGGCGTGCCGCGCGCCGAGGGCGTCGAGTCTGTCGCCGACGGCGCGGCCGGCGACGCTCTCGTCCTGTCCGAAGTGCTCCAGGGCTCCCGTGGCACGCCACGCGGCGATACCGGAGTTGAGCCCGACCACGGGTATGCCGGCCGCCCTGGCCTCGGCCACCGGGCTCTTCATCGCCTGCGGCTTGGCCAGGGTGACGGCGATGCCGTCGACCTTGTCACGGACCGCCTCCCGCACCAGCTCGGCCTGTCCGGCGGAGCCGGCGTCGCTCGCGTAGGTCAGGTCGACACCGTCCTTGGCGGCCGCCGCCTCGGCGCCCCTGCGCACCAACTCCCAGAAGGCGTCGCCCTTCCCGCCGTGGGTGACCAGGGTGATCCTCATCCGGTCGCCCGGCCGGCCCGCCGCTTTCGCGTCCGAGCCGGACGGGGCGGCGCCGGAGCAGCCGGTGAGGAGCAGGAAGCAGGCCGCCAGCGGGGCGGCGAGACGTGCGGATCCGACGGAACGGCGGGAACGGGGAGCGGGGAGGGGAGTGTTCACGGGAGGCTGCACCTCGCTGTGCGGCAGAGCAGGAGGACGTGGCGAGTGCCGCCGGAGCGACGGGGGGTGCACCGGCGAGAGGCATCGCTGGCTCGGAGCCAACCGTGTGTGACCGTTGGTAGTCAAGTGGCAACGACGTGGGGTGAGGTGCTGCCGCCGCATCGTGATGTGGAACGGCGCCGACAGGGCCGGAAAACGGACGAAGACGCAGGTGAATTGAATGATCGTCAATCCGTCCGGGTGTGCCGGCCACCGATCCGCACCGCCCCGGGGTCAGGGCTTGCGCGCCACCGCCCCGTACATGGCGATGTCCTCGTCCCGCACCACCCGGGTGCCGGTGCCGTCGGGGCGCCACCGGTGGACCTGGACGATGCCCGGGTCGACGAGGTCGAGGCCGGTGAAGAACTCCGCCGCCTCCGCGTGGGTGCGCAGCCGCATCGGCATGCCGCGGGCCGCGTACTCCCGGGCCACCCGGCCGACCTCCTCGGGCGCGAAGTCCGCGGTGCCGATGGACATCGCCAGGTGACTGCCCGACGGCAGCGGGTCGAGGAGACGGCGGACGATGCCGACGGCGTCGTGCTCGTCGAGCAGGAAGTGGACGATCGCGATGACGGTCAGGGCGACGGGGCGGCCCGGATCCAGCGTCGTACGGAACGCCGGGGCCGCCAGGATGCCCGCCGGGTCGCGCATGTCCGCCTCCAGGTAGGCGGTGCGGCCTTCGGGCGTGCCGGTCAGCCGGTCCCGGGAGAGGGCGAGGACCAGCGGGTCGTTGTCGACGTACACCACCCGGGCGTCGGGGGCCTCCGCCTGGACGGTCTCGTGCAGGCTGGGCGAGGTGGGGATGCCGCTGCCGATGTCGAGGAACTGGCGTATCCCCGCCTCCCGGGCGAGGTGGCGTGCCGCGCGGTGCATGAAGTCGCGGTTGGCCCGCATGTGCACGGGCAGCGCGGGCCACTCCCGGCACATCGCGTCCCCGGCCTCACGGTCCGCCGGGAAGTGGTCCTCGCCGCCGATGATGTAGTCGTAGATCCGCGCCGAGTGCGCGGTCCCGGTGTCGATGTCCATGCGGTCCAACCTCCCACTGCGAACGGGTGGTTGAAGCGCGAAGCGGATTTTCTTCACCCTCGCCGCCCTCGCCGCCCTCGGTGCGGGGGATCCGCATGGGCCCCTCGCGGGGCGGGCGTCAGGGCCGGGTACGACCGCGGTCGGCGGATCGTCCCGGCCCCGTGGGCCCGGCCGCGCCAGGGGCGCGCTCAGGCGGGCTCCCCCGCCTTCGACAGCAGCGGCTCCGCGTCCGTGTGCGCCTCCTCGCGCCGCCGTCGGCGGCTCCGGCGCGGCTCCTGGTCGGGGAGCCAGCCGAAGGTCAGGCAGCTGCCCACGACTCCGAGGAGCAGACCGACGAGGAAGCCCCCGAGGTTCGAGGTGAGCCACGTGCCCAGGGAGAGCAGGACGCCGATGATCGAGTAGAAGAGGCGCTGCGACGGGTTGAACAGGATCAGCAGACCGATCAGCAGCATCAGGGTCGGCAGGAGGTAGCCGGCCAGGCCCTGCATGCCGATGTGCAGGATGACCGGCAGCGGCGCCTTCATGGTGAGGAGGATCTCGGCGCCGCCCAGGACCAGCAGCAGCCCGCCCGGGAAGGGCCGTTGCCCCCGCCACGCGCGGAAGCGGTTCACTGCGGGCAACCCTTGCCCCCGAACCTCATGTGGAGGTCGGGCAGCTTGAAGACGGCCGCGGTGGCGGCGTAGTTGTGCTGGTACAGGTCGGTGATGACGACCTTGTCCGCCTGCTGGCCGTAGACGCCCGGCTGGCCCCGCGTGCCGACCTTGTCGAAGGTGCTGGCGTCGCGGCCGATCTCGATGTTGTTGAACGAGGCGTTGCCCGTGATCTCGTCGGAGTCGATGGCCAGGTTCTCCACGCCCACCTTGGTGCCCTTGTCGCCCGCGGTGAGCACGAGCTGGACACCGCCGAGGTCGACGCTCTGGCAGAGGTTGGTGAGCTTGCCGGACTTCACCACGGAGGTGACGACGAGGACCTGACCGCCGGTGTCGCCCTGGTTGGGGCTGTTCTCGATCATGTGGTCCAGCGACCCGAACTGCGCGAAGCCATCGCCTTCGAGCTTGTCGGCGGTGACCACGAACGGCATTCCGGAGATCGCGAACTGCACGCCCAGCGCTCCCTGGGCGGTGAGGACCGCGAGTCCCGCGGCGACGAAGGTCGCGGGCACCGCCATCACGGCGGCCCGGCGCAACCGAACCCGGCCGCGTCGGTCTGCGGAACCGCTTTCCGGGCTCTCGGGGGTGTTCTCGGCGGACGACGTGACGTCCGAGGACGAGGCCATGTCTGCTCCCAGGGGCATAGTCATGCGGGTTGGGCTTCAGCGGCACGTTGTCCTGGCGCGGACAGCGGCTGCCGCGTACGCCTCCTCGCGACTCCCGGAAATCGCAAGGGCTTTCTCGTTACGCGGCAGTAGCCAATTCGGAAGTTACCGATGGTTACACCCAAGGGTCAAGGGAGATGTGGAAAAAGGGTGGTCGTTGTGTGCCGCCTGTGATCCATTCGGTTTCCGCCGCCCGCCGCATATATCTGCGAAGTCCACCAACTTCCTTACGACCGCTTGACGCTGACTGAGCATCAGGTCTACAACTCTCGTGGCCCAGCCCGGATCCGTGGCGCCGGATCCGCCGCGCGGCGACAGTTCTCCGCGCTCCCGGACCCGTCCGGCCGTCGCCGACCGACGGCCGGGCCTCCCACCAGTACGGGCACGCCCGCCCGGGCATCCAGCACGGGCCGTCACGCGCCCCGAGTCCGACCCCTTCACGGCGCCGCCACGGCCGCTTCCCCCTGCCGGCCGCGTCCGACGCCACTTCCGCTGCCGGTCCGTCACGTACGGAGAAGGCGTCACGGGCCGGCATCGGCGGACATCGAGCCACGTCCTGCTGCTCCCCCCACGTTCCACCAACTCCCCCGCAACACCCCCCACTTCAGAAATGAGGCACCCGCATGCGCATCCGCTCGCTCCTCGCCACCGCCGGTACCGTCGCCGCCCTCTCGCTGACGGCGGTGACGCCGGCCTCCGCCGCCGACCCCGCGGTCCTCGGCACCGCCAACGGCGACGTCGCGGTCGGTGACGTCCTCACCGCGTCCCTGGCCTCCGGCACCTCCGCCACCTTCTACTCCAGCGCCACCGGCACCAGTGGTGTCTCGTGTGCGTCGTCCAGCTTCTCGGCCACCGTCACCGACAACCCCATCGCGCCCGGCACCGCCACCGAGTCGCTCACCGACCAGACCTTCACCAACTGCACCTCGAACGTCGTCGGTGTGCTCGGCGTCACCAGCATCACGGTCAACAACCTGCCGTACACCGCGGCCGTCTCCTCCGGCGGAACCATCACCGTCTCGCCGCCCGCCGGCTCCACCATCCGCACGACGGTCGTGCTGCGCACCCTGCTGGGCAGCGTCAGCTGCGTCTACGAGGGGGCCGCTCTGTCCGGCACGGCGAGCAACACGGACAACAGCATCGCCTTCGCCAACCAGCAGTTCACCAAGGTGTCCGGCTCGTCGCTCTGCTTCGCCAACGCCTACTTCACCGCCAAGTACGCTCCGGTGACCTCCGCGGGAGCGGCCGTCATCGTCAACTGACCGCCGTCGAGTTCAGCGCCGTCGCAGGCGCAGGACCAGGGCGGCGCCGCCGGTGAGCACCAGCACCGCCGCGGCGCCGCCCGCCAGCACGGGCGCGGACGGCCCGGAGCCGGCCCCGGTGGTGGACGCCACCGGGGTACCGGCGGGTGCGACCGCGGTGGCCGAGGAGGGCGCGGCGGCCGCCGGAGCCACCTCGGCCGGGGTGGGAACGGCCGACACCGAAGGGCTGCCGGACGGCCGCTTGGGCGCCGCGGCGGCCGAGGAGGCCGCGGAGGCCCGGGAGGCCGACGGCGAGGGCGCCTTCGACGCCCCCTCCGGGAACACCACGTCGGAGCACGAGTAGTACGTGTCCGGTGTACCGCTGTTCTGCCAGACCGTGTACAGCACCTGGCGCCCCGTCCGGTCCGCGGGCAGCTTCGCCGTGAAGCGGTAGGCGCCATTCGCCGGCGCCGGGTCCCTGACCTCGGCGAACGGCCGCGTCGGCAGATCGTCCCAAGTCAGCGGCTGCGAGGGGTCGTAGCCCTGTTTCGTCAGGTACAGCTTGAACGTGCCGGTGTGCGGGATCGTCGTGACGTACGTCATCCGCAGCGTCCCGCCCGGCGTCAGCCGGGTCGACGGCCAGTCGGAGCGGGCGAGGTCGAGACCCCGGTAGGAGGACAGGCCGCCGCTGCACAACTGCCCGTCCGCAATGGTCTGCCGGTCGCGGCCGTTCACGTTCGCCACGCGCAGGTTGTCCCAGGCGGTGAAGGGGCCGCCGTTGGCCGCGACGGCGGCCCGGCAGGCCGTGGAACGGGACGGCGCGCCGCCGTCGGGGGAGCAGGCGTACACCCGGCTGACCGGATCCGTGGGCGCGCCGTGCGCCCGCGCGGGTCCCGCGGCCCACAGGCCCAGCAGGAGCGGACCCAGGGCGGTGATCGCGGTGGTCGCCAGGGCTGCGGTGCGGTGTGCGGTGGTGCGGGGCATCGGGGACGTCTCCTCGGCCGGCGCGGGAACGGTCTTCGTGCAGTACGGACAACCGGTCCGGCGCGTTCAGTACCCCCATGCACCGGACGTCACGGGAGCAAACCGGGGCATTGGCCGTCCGGTCTGCGCCGTCGAGGGTGGGTTTCCGGCCGGATCGAGGGCGGATCGAGGGTTTCCCCTGTATCCGAACACCTGATCCTTTGCCTATCGTTCCGACACAGCCGACCCACAGGTAACCCCTCCGTGGTCGGCACCACGCCCGGCCGGCCATCGCGTTGCTCCTCGATTCACCCCCCGCCGCTTCGACGACGAAGCGAATCGACCGCGGCTCCGCCCAGCCCGGAGCCGGCCACGAAAGGCATGCCCTTGCGCACGTCACCCGCCCTCAGACGGAAGCTGATATCCGCCGCCGCGGTCTCCGCGGCACTCCTCACCGCCGCCTCGACCGCCTCGGTCGCCGTCGCCCAGGACGGCGCGCCGCAGGCCGCCGCCGTCCCGGCCGCCCAGGCCGAGGCCGCGCCCGGCACCCCGGCCGAGCGCCTGATCGTGGGCTACAAGTCCGGCGCCGAAGAGGCGAAGTCGAACCCGGCCGCCGAGGCCGACGCCGCCGCCAAGGGCAAGGAGGCCGGCGAGGACGTCGACTTCCAGCGCCGCCTGGGCACCGGCGCCGCCCTGGTCGACCTGGGCGAGGACCTCACCCGCACCGATGTCGCCGACGTCGTGGCCCGCTACCAGGCCGACCCGCAGGTCGCCTACGTCGTCCCGGACCGCCTGAACACGCCGAAGGCCGACCCGAACGACACCGAGTACAGCAAGCAGTGGGACCTGTTCGAGGCCACCGCCGGCATGAACGTGCCCGGGGCCTGGAACACCACCACCGGCACCGGCGTCACCGTCGCCGTCATCGACACCGGTTACGTCGCCCACTCCGACCTCGCCGCGAACATCGTCGGCGGCTACGACTTCATCGCCGACACCGCCGTCGCGGTCGACGGCAACGGCCGCGACAGCAACCCGGCCGACCCGGGCGACTGGTACAACGCGGGCGAGTGCGGCGCCGGCATCCCGGCCTCCAACTCCTCCTGGCACGGCACCCACGTGGCCGGCACCATCGCCGCCGTCACCAACAACGGCAAGGGCGTCGCGGGCGTCGCCTACGGCGCGAAGATCTCCCCGGTCCGCGTGCTCGGCAAGTGCGGCGGCTACGACTCCGACATCATCGACGCCATCACCTGGGCGTCCGGCGGCACCGTCTCCGGCGTGCCCGCCAACTCCAACGTCGCCAAGGTCATCAACATGAGCCTCGGCGGCGACGGCGCCTGCACCTCGGCGACCCAGAGCGCGATCAACGCGGCCGTCAACCGCGGCACCACGGTCGTCGTGGCCGCGGGCAACGAGAACGACAACGTGGCAAACCACTCGCCGGGCAACTGCAACAACGTCATCTCGGTCGCCGCGACCAACCGCACCGGCGCCAAGGCGTCGTACTCCAACTACGGTTCTCTCGTGGACATCTCGGCGCCCGGCGGCCAGACCAGCACCGGCACCGCGAACGGCATCCTGTCCACGCTCAACTCCGGCACCAAGACGCCGTCGACCGAGAACTACGCCTACTACCAGGGCACCAGCATGGCCACCCCGCACATCGCGGGCCTGGCCGCGCTGATGAAGTCGGCGAACTCCGCGCTGACCCCGGCGCAGATCGAGTCGGCCATCAAGTCCAACGCCCGTGCCCTGCCCGGCGCCTGCTCCGGCGGCTGCGGCGCGGGTCTGGCGGACGCCACCAAGACGGTGCAGGCGGTGAGCGGCTCCGGCGGCTCCACGGGGGGCACCACCTTCACGAACACCACCGCCGTGTCCATCCCGGACAACGGCTCGGCGATCGAGTCCTCCATCGCGGTCAGCGGCCGCACCGGCAACGCCCCCTCGACCCTCCAGGTCGGCGTGGACATCACCCACACCTACCGCGGTGACCTGGTGATCGACCTGGTGGCGCCGGACGGTTCGACGTACCGCCTGAAGTCCTCCAGCACCTCGGACTCCGCGGACAACGTCATCACCACCTACACGGTGAACGCCTCCGGCGAGGTCGCCAACGGCACCTGGAAGCTGCGCGTCCAGGACGTGGCCGCGCAGGACACGGGCCGGCTCAACAACTGGAAGCTGACCTTCTGAGAAAGCCCTGACCCCTGAGGGAGTCGTGGCCGCGCGAACGGGCGGGCCGGCCGGTGTGGATGGACACCGGCCGGCCCGCCGCACGTCGTCCTAGGACGCCGCACGCTCCAGTGAGGCCAGCACCCGCTCGCCCCGGTCGGCCCGGGCGTCGAGGCCGGGCAGCAGACCGGGCACCGCGACGCTCGGCAGGATGTGCGCCCACATCACCGACAGCCGCTCGGCGAGGTCCGCGCGGTCGGTCAGCGCCCGCGACATCAACTGGATGCCGGTGAAGGCGCCCACCAGCAGCTCCACCGTCTCCCGCGGCTTCACCGTGGGCAGCAACTCCCCCCGGTCCCGGGCCAGTTCCATGAGCCCGGTCAGCCGCTGCGCCCACTGCCGGAACGGCTCCCCGTGATCGACGCCGGACGGCGTCTCCTGGTCCACCGCCAGCCGCACACTGCCCCGCAACAGGTCGTTGCTCAGCAGCCGATGGCCCACCACGAACGTCATGTCGACGATCTCCTGGAGCTTGCACGGCTGCGGCGGCACCGCGCCGAAGGGCACCTGCTCGTCGAGCACCGCCTGGGCGAGCGACTCCTTCGACGGGAAGTGGAAGTACAGGGCGCCCTTGGTGACTTCGGCGCGCTCCAGGACCATGGCGATGGTGGTGGACGTGTAGCCGTGCTCGTCGAAGACGGCGCCGGCCGCTTCCAGGATCGCCCTGCGCGTCCTGATCGCGCGCTCCTGTTTCGCCATAAGAGCCCCTTCACGGCACCGAGTTGGGCGATGTCCCCGCGATCGTCAGCGGGTTCGGCCCGATCATAGGATGCCGTCGACTGATCTCATTGAAAACAAACCGGTCGCCTCGTACTCTAGCGCTCACCGGAGCGGGCGGTTCGCCGTCTGCCGTGGCCTTCGGGGGACCGTAGGGAGAGACATGACTCGACCGCGGCAGCTTGCCGATGCGCCGTCCCTGACGGCGACCGTGCCACGCCAACTCGTCCATCGCGCCGCGGTCGCGGAGACCCTCCTCACCGGGTGGCGGCGCACCGGCACCGACCGCTTCTCGGTCTCCGCCCAGTGGCCCCGGGCGCACGGGTTACACGTGTCGTCGGACTGGTCCGCGTACGACCCGCTGCTCGTCGTCGAGACGATCCGGCAGAGCGGCACGCTGATCACCCACACCGAGTACGACGTGCCCCTGGACCACCAGTTCGTGCTCCAGGAGTTCCAGGTCGACACCGTCGCGGAGCGGCTGGACGTGGGCCCGCTGCCGGCCGAGCCGGAGGTCGAACTCGTCTTCACCGACGTCCAGTACCGCGGCCGCCGGCCCGCCGCCGCCCGCTACACCGCGCGTGTCCTGCGCGACGGCGAACGCGTCGCGACCGCCGACGTCGCCTTCACCTGCGTCAGCGGACCCGTCTACCGCAGGCTGCGGGGCGGACGCACCCCGGACACGGTGACCGCCGTCCCCGTCCCGCCCGGCCTGTCCGCCGCCGACGTCGACCGTGCCCTGCCCTCCGACGTCGTGCTCGCCGCCACCGAACTCCCCGCGCGCTGGCAGTTGAGAGTAAATACCGCACACCCCGTTTTCTTCGACCATCCCCTCGACCACGTCCCCGGCATGCTCCTGCTGGAGGCCGCGCGCCAGGCGGCCCGGCTGAGAGCCGGCGGCGGACGGGTGCCGATGGCCTACCACGCGCACTTCCACCGGTACGCCGAACTGGACGAACCCATCTGGATCGAGGCGAAGGGAGGTCACGGGACCGACGTCCAAGTCCGGGGAGCCCAAGGGGAGTCGACTGTCTTCGAGTGCCTGGTCGGGACCGCGCGGCCGTGAGCTATTGTGGACGCCGGGTAAGAAACAAACGGCACGACCCGTTCTTTACCGGCCTGGGAGAGTCCAGTCGATGGCGAGGCAGTTACGCGCCGAACACACCCGCGCGACGATCATTACGGCTGCGGCCGACCTGTTCGACCGGCACGGCTACGAGTCGACCAGCCTCAGTGACATCGTCGAGCACGCGCGGGTCACCAAGGGCGCCCTCTACTTCCACTTCGCGGCCAAGGAGGACCTGGCCCACGCGATCATGGAGTTGCAGTCCCAGGCCTGGCGCCGGGTCGCCGGCGAGATCGACGACCGGGGCTACCCCTCCCTCGAAGCCCTGATGCGCCTCACCTTCGGCATCGCCCGGCTGTCGGTCGAGGGCCCCATAGCCCGCGCGGGCCTGCGGCTCGCCACCGGCGGGGTCCCGGTCCGGTCGCCCGTGCCGCACCCCTTCACGGAGTGGCTGGACCTGGTGTCCCGGCGGCTGGTGGGCGCGGTCAGGGAGGCCGACATCCATCCGGACGTCGACGTGGACGCGGTCGCCCACTCCCTGGTCTGCTTCTTCGTCGGCACCCGCGTGGTGGGCCGCTCCCGCGAACCGAACGCCCGCCTCCCGCGCCGCATGGCCGAGATGTGGCACGTCCTGATCCGCGGACTGGTCCCGGTACCGCGCCGACCCCGCTATCTGAGCCTCGCGGCCCGGCTGGAGCGGGAGGTCATGGCGGCGGTGTGACGCGCGCGCCCTGCGGGGGAGCCGCCTGAGGGCCCGTTCGGGAGGCCCGTTCGGAGGGCCCGCTCGGAGGGTCCGCTGGGGTGCCTGTCGGGGAGCCTCGTGACCCAGTCCCGCAATGGAGTTCCTTGGGAGGAGCGCCCGTTGGGGGAGTCTCGTGGCGGAGCCCGCCGGGAGTCGCCGTCCGCGAGTGCCGGAGTCGGAGTCGACGGGCGCTGCGCGCCGCAGGTGCCGTAGGCCCCCGCGATACCGTGAGCCGCATGCCCGACATCCCCGCCCCTCCCGTGATCGTCGGTGACGAGCCCGGCTCCTTCCCCCACGGTGTCCTGGCCGAACGGCACCCCGCGATCATCCGGCAGGTACGGGACGCCTTCCCGTACGACCCCGCCGTCCACCGCGCCCTGGACGCGCTGCTGGAGAGCTGCGCCCGGGGAGTGATCGAACCGCTCGCCGCCGACGCCCACGACCGGGACCGGTGGCGGGCCTGGGGGCTCGACGCGTATGCGGGGCGCTCCTGGTTCGAGGTGCCCTGGCTGTGGTCGGAGAGCTACTTCTACCGCCGGCTCCTGCACGCCGTCGGCTACTTCGGCCCCGGCCCTTGGCAGGGCATCGACCCGTTCCGCCCGTCCAAGCTCGCCGAACTCGACGCCCCCGCCACCGACGAGGAGCTCGCCGCCCTCGACGGCCTCGCCTCCCGGCCCGCCGAGGAGCAAGGGCACGCCCTGCTGCACGGCTCGCTGTGGGGCAACCGCGCCGACCTGGGCTTCCGGCTGTCCGACGCCGGAGCCGAGGGCCGGGCCGCCGTCCCCGGACTGGTCGCGGACGACAGCGAAGTCCTCTGGTCGCTGCTGCCGGCCTCGCGGGCCGCCGGCGGAACCCTGTGCCTGGTCGCCGACAACGCGGGCCGCGAACTGGTCCCCGACCTCCTCCTCGCCGCCCACCTCCTCGCCCAGGGCCGCGTCGGCCGGGTCCTCCTGCACGTCAAGCCCTACCCGTACTACGTCTCCGACGCCACGACGGCCGACGTCGTCGACGCGCTGCGCAGGCTGACGGCCGCGCCGGGCGAGGCCGCCGCCCACGGCCGGCGCCTGTGGGCGGCGATGGCGGACGGCACCCTCACGGTCCGCGCCCACCCCTTCGCCGCCGCCCCGCTGCCGTACGCCGAGATGCCGGACGACCTGCGCGCGGAGTTCGCCGCGGCCACCCTGACGATCGTGAAGGGCGACCTCAACTACCGTCGTCTCGTGGGTGACCGGCTCTGGCCCCCGACGACCCCCTTCACGGACGTCACCGCGTACTTCCCCGGCCCGGTCGCCGCCCTGCGCACCCTGAAGTCCGACGTCGTCACCGGCCTGTCCGCGCGGACCGAGGCCGCCCTGACCGCCGCCGAGGGGCAGCGGTGGCGGACCGGCGGAACGCACGCGCTGATCCAGGTGCGCACGTGACACGGACACTCAACCGAGGCGCACGAGCGGCGACTTGACGCGTCGGCGACGTCGGGGGCGGG
Source organism: Streptomyces sp. NPDC014995 (assembly GCF_043080745.1). Lineage (NCBI taxonomy): Bacteria > Bacillati > Actinomycetota > Actinomycetes > Kitasatosporales > Streptomycetaceae > Streptomyces > Streptomyces sp. NPDC014995. The sequence continues at coordinate 129,664 of NZ_JBIBVX010000014.1, read as the reverse complement.
CGTCCTCGGGGGCTCGCCGCGCGGGGTGAACCGCAGGGATTCCCGCCCGGTTCACGCGATGGTGTGATCATGTGCCGCGCCCGGGATGGCCGTCGGGGCCCCCGGGTAGGGCCCGGCCATGACGCAGCCGTTCGAACTCCCGCGCTTCTACATGCCGTATCCCGCGCGGCTGAACCCGCACGTCGACGAGGCCCGTGCCCACTCGACGGAGTGGGCGCGCGCGATGGGCATGCTGGAGGGATCCGGGATCTGGGAGCAGGCCGACCTGGAGGCGCACGACTACGGCCTGCTGTGCGCCTACACCCACCCCGACTGCGACGGCCCCGCCCTGTCGCTGATCACCGACTGGTACGTGTGGGTGTTCTTCTTCGACGACCACTTCCTGGACATGTTCAAGCGCACCCAGGACCGCGCCGCCGGGAAGGCCCACCTGGAGCGGCTGCCGCTGTTCATGCCGCTGGACCTGTCGACTGCCGTGCCCGAGCCGCGCAACCCCGTCGAGGCGGGCCTCGCCGACCTGTGGAGGCGTACCGTGCCGGCGATGTCCGTCGACTGGCGCCGCCGTTTCGCCGTCGCCACCGAGCACCTGCTCAACGAGTCGATGTGGGAGCTGTCCAACATCAACGAGGGGCGGATCGCGAACCCCGTCGAGTACATCGAGATGCGCCGCAAGGTGGGCGGCGCGCCCTGGTCGGCCGGGCTCGTGGAGTACGCGACCGCCGAAGTGCCCGCCGCCGTCGCGGGGTCGAGGCCGCTGCGCGTGCTGATGGAGACCTTCTCCGACGCCGTCCACCTGCGCAACGACCTGTTCTCCTACCAGCGCGAGGTCGAGGACGAGGGCGAGAACAGCAACGGCGTGCTCGTCCTGGAGACGTTCTTCGGCTGCACCACCCAGGAAGCCGCCGACACCGTCAACGACATCCTCACCTCCCGCCTCCACCAGTTCGAGCACACGGCCCTCACCGAAGTGCCCGCCCTGGCCCTCGACAAGAACCTGAGGCCCGACGAGGTCGCCGCGGTCGCCGCCTACACCAAGGGACTCCAGGACTGGCAGTCCGGCGGCCACGAGTGGCATCTGCGCTCCAGCCGCTACATGAACGAGGGCGCCGCCTCCACCACGCCCTGGGAGAGGCTCACCCGCCCGGGCACCTCCGCCGCCGACGTCGGCGCGCTCCTCGCGACGGCCGCCGCGGAACGCCTGCGCGCCCACACGCACGTGCCGTACCAGAAGGTCGGCCCGTCCCTGCTGCCCGACTTCCCCATGCCGTTCCCGGTGGAGCTGAGCCCGCACCTCGACGGCGCCCGGGAGCGGCTCACCGACTGGTCCCACCGGATGGGCATCCTGGCGGAGGGCGTCTGGGACGAGGACAGACTCGCCGCCTTCGACCTCCCGCTGTGCTCCGCCGGCCTGGACCCGGACGCCACCCCGGAGGAACTCGACCTCAGCTCCCAGTGGCTCGCCTGGGGCACCTACGGCGACGACTACTACCCCCTCGTCCACGGCCACCGCCGCGACCTCGCCGCCGCCCGCCTGACCACGGCACGCCTGCACGCCTGCATGCCCGTCGACGGGGAGGAGCCGCCCGTCCCCGTCAACGCCATGGAACGCGGCCTGACCGACCTGTGGACGCGGACCACCGCCGCCATGACCCCGGACCAGCGGCGCACCCTGCGCGACGCGGTCGACGTGATGACCGAGAGCTGGGTGTGGGAGCTGTCCAACCAGCTCCAGAACCGCATCCCCGACCCGGTCGACTACCTGGAGATGCGGCGCGCCACCTTCGGCTCCGACCTCACGCTGAGCCTGTGCCGCATGGGCCAGGGACCCGCCGTCCCGCCGGAGATCTACCGCAGCGGCCCCGTCCGCTCCCTCGAGAACGCCGCCATCGACTACGCCTGCCTGCTCAACGACGTCTTCTCGTACCAGAAGGAGATCGAGTACGAGGGTGAGATCCACAACGCGATCCTCGTGGTGCAGAACTTCTTCGGCTGCGACTACCCGACCGCGCTGGGCGTCGTCCACGACCTGATGACCCAGCGCATGCAGCAGTTCCAGCACGTCGTCGCACACGAACTGCCCCTCCTGTACGACGACGTCGACCTGTCGCCCGAGGCCCGCGAGGCGATGCGCGGATACGTGGCCGACCTGCGGAACTGGCTGGCGGGCATCCTGAACTGGCACCGCCAGGTCGACCGCTACAAACCGGCCTACCTGGCCCGCCGCGCCCACGGCTTCCTCCCGGACCGCCCGCCGGCCGCCCCCACCCTGCCGGCCGCCCCCACCCTGCCGGGCGTCACCGCTCTGCCGGCCGTCACCGCTTTGCCGGGCGTCCCCGTACCGGCGGCCGCGCCCGTACCCACGGCCGGCTGACGCCTCACACGGGCTGACCCGTCGACCGGCGTGCGGCGTGCTCGACCGCGGCTCGTGCCAGCCCCCGGACCATCGGGTGCGGGCGCGAGCCGTCGCCGTACAGCTCCGGCTGGAAGAGGGAGGCCAGGAAGAAGGGGTGACCGGGGAGTTCCGCCATGCGCACCGCTCCCGCCGTGTCGCGCCCGCAGAAGCGCAGGCCGTGCGCGCGCAGGGTGTCCAGGTGCCCGGACGGTCCGTAGTGGCAGGAGTAGCGCTCGACCGTGCGCTCCACGCCGAACAGGGCGTGGGCGAGCGAGTCCGGCTCCAGCAGGACGGTGTCCTCGTGGTCGGCCAGGGAGCAGGCCAGGGGCTCGATGAGGAAGTCGTCGGCTCCGGGGTCGTTCTCGGCGTGCGCCACGTGGGTCAGCCCGCAGACGTTCCGGGCGAACTCCAGCAGGGCGTGCTGGAAGCCGCCGCAGGTGCCGAGGAAGGGGATGCCCTCCTCACGGGCGGTGCGGATCGCGGACAGCACGCCCGCCTCGCTCCGGTACGGGCTCCCGGGCACCACCCACACCGCGTCGAAGCCGCGTACGGCGTCCTCGGCCTCGGCGTCCCGCGACGGGATCCAGTAGGCGTCGAGGACCAGCCGGTCCCGGGTGGCGAGGGCGTCCAGCAGGAGCGGGACGCGGGTGTGCGAGACGACGTTGGGGGAGTGGTCGCCGACGAGGGCGACCTTGGCGATCTGAGCTGCGCTGTCGGTCATGTCCTCCATCCTCGGAGCGGCCCCCACTTCACGTCCAACGATGATTTCTGCATCCTCGATAAGCGGAACTGATGCGCAACGGGTGCGGGCTGGGATCCTGGGCGGATGGACCCGCACCTCCTGCGCACCTACGTCACCGTGGCCCGACTCGCCTCCTTCTCCGAGGCCGCGCGCGCCCTGGGCTACACCCAGTCGGCCGTGTCCCAGCACATCGCGGCCCTCGAACAGGACCTCGGCGCGCCCCTGCTCACCCGCCGTCCCGTCGCCCCCACGGCGGCCGGCGAGCGGCTCCTCGAACACGCGGGCCCGCTGCTGCTGCGCCTGGACGCGGCCCGGGCGGACGTCGCCCGGATGGCCGCCGCGCCCGCGCACGGCCTGACGCTGGCCACCTCCCCGACCGCACTCACCCCCGCCGCCCTCGCCGCCCTTCCGCCCGCCGGGGTGACGCTGCGCGCCCTCGCCCGCGACGAGGTCCCCGCCGCCGTCGCCGCCGGCACGGCCGACCTGGGCCTTGTCGACGGCCTGGCCGCCCCCAGCGACCCGCTCCGCCTCCCCGACGTGGCCCCGCTGACCACGTACGGCGTCGGCGAGGAACCGGTCTGCGTCCTGCTGCCCGCCGCCCACCCCCTCGCCCGGCGAGCCGGCCTGCGACTCGGCGACCTCGCCGACGCCCGCTGGATCGACGCCCCCGACACCGGCCTGCCCCTGCCCCACCTGCGCGCCGCGAACGGCGGCCACGGCGTCCGTCCCGCCCTGCGCTACGACGGCACCGACGTCCGCGTCCTGACCGCGCTCGCCGCCGCGGGTCACGGTCTCACCCTGCTGCCCCGCTCGGCGGCGACCGGCGTACCCGGGGCGGCCGCCGTGCCCCTCACCGAGCCGCGGGTCGTCCACCGGGTGGAACTCGTGCACACGGGGACCCCGACGGGGGCGGCGGGGGCGTTGGCGGAGGCGCTGTCCGTGCGGGGGTGAGGGCGCCGTACCCCTGGTCTCCCGTCAGTCTCACTCGTTCGTGGCTCGTGGTGCACGGCTGCGCCGGGTAGAGCACCAGCCGGAGGCGATCCATGGAACAGACTGCGTTGCGTCCCAAGCCCCTGCCCGGGCGGGAGCCCGGCGGCGACACCCGGTCCGGCGGACCGGCGCGCCGCCCGCACGCCGCGCGCCGGCGCGGCCGACGGCTGACGACCCTGCTGTCCGGCCTGTTCGTCGGTGTGGTCCTGGTCCTGTCCGGTGTCGGGCTCGGCACCGTCGGGGCGACCGTCATCGGGATGAGCAAACTCGCCGAACTGCAACGGCAGGCGGGCCGGGACACCCCCGGCGCGGCGGGCACCGCGCCCGCCCCGGACCCGGCGGCCCGGGCCACGCCGTCGTCCCGCCCCGCCGACGCCGGCCTGGGCCTGGAGGCGATGGACGCCGAGAAGCCGGGCGCCAAGATCGTCGCCGTCCACGTCCCCGGCCCCGGCTACTCGGCCGGCCTGGTGCGCGGCGACGTCCTGCTGATGTTCGGCGAGCGACGGATCGACTCGGCCATGGACCTCGCGCGGGCCGTCGACGAGGCGCGCCCGGGGCGGGAAGTGACCCTGACGGTACGTCACCGAAGTGGTGGCTACCAGCAGCTGGTGATCGTCCCCGGGGTCGTCACCTGATTCCGGGTCGTCACCTGATTCCGGGGCGCGACCCGACGCCGGGCCGCCACCCGATGCCGGTTCCACGACGGCTCCGTCGTGCCCCTTCACGGGCGGTGCCCCCCTCGCGCGTACGGGGCGCCGGCCGGCCGGGGCGCCTCCGACGGCCTGCCCCGGTGCCGCGACCCCGCACGGGCGGGCCGGCTGGTGCCGGTCTGCGTGGGGGGACCGCCGGCGCTCCGGCCCCCCGTGGCCCCGGCCCTGGGCGGCCCTCCGCAACCGTCGGCCGACCGGGGCACCGGCGGTCCCGGCGGTCCGTGCCGACCGCCCCGCGCCCGCTGTGCCCTGCCGAAGCCACGTCAATGGGCTCGCGCCGCTCCCGCTGTCCGGGCAGGATGCTGCCCGTAGCCACCACGTCCCGCACCAGCCCGTCAGGAGGCCCGGATGACCGGCAGTACGCCCGCGCCCTTCACCGCCGACGACTACCGGGCCCGCATGGAGCGGGCCGCACGCGCGGCCGGCGACGCGGGACTGGCCGCACTGCTGGTGGCGCCCGGCCCGGACCTCGTCTGGCTCACCGGCTACGCGCCGCCCGCCGTCACCGAACGGCTCACCCTGCTCGTCCTCGCGCCCGGCCGGGACCCCGTCCTCGTCGTCCCCACCCTGGAGGCCCCCGACGCCGCGAAGGCGGCCGGCGCCCCGGCGCTGACCCTGCGCGACTGGACCGACGGCCACGACCCCTACGCCACCGCCGCGGCCCTCCTCGACAATCGCGGGCGGTTCGGCGTCAGCGACAACGCCTGGGCGATGCACCTGCTGGGCCTGCAGAAGGCCCTGCCCGGCAGCTCCTACGCCTCCCTCACCGAGGCCCTGCCGATGCTGCGGGCCGTCAAGGACGCGGCGGAACTGGAGCTGATGGCGGCCGCGGGAGCGGCCGCCGACGCGACGTTCGAGGAGATCCGGAAGGTGCCCTTCGCCGGCCGCAGGGAGTCCGACGTCGGCGCCGACCTCGCCGGCCTGCTGCGGCGCTTCGGCCACTCGCAGGTCGACTTCACCATCGTCGCCTCCGGACCCAACGGCGCCAATCCGCACCACGAGGTCGGCGACCGCGTCATCGAGCACGGCGACATGGTCGTCCTCGACTTCGGCGGCCTCAAGGACGGCTACGGCTCCGACACCTCCCGCACCGTCCACGTCGGCGAACCCACCGACGAGGAGCGCCGGATCCACGACCTCGTGCGCGAGGCCCAGGAGGCCGGCTTCCGGGCCGTGCGGCCCGGCGTCGCCTGCCAGGAGGTCGACCGGGCCGCCCGCGCGGTCATCGCCGACGCCGGCTACGGCGAGTACTTCATCCACCGCACCGGTCACGGCATCGGCGTCACCACGCACGAGCCGCCGTACATGATCGAGGGCGAGGAACAGCCCCTCGTGCCCGGCATGTGCTTCTCCGTGGAACCCGGCGTCTACCTGCCCGGCCGTTTCGGGGTCCGCATCGAGGACATCGTCACGGTGACGGAGGACGGCGGCCGCCGCCTCAACGACACCACCCGCGAGCTGGTCATAGTGGAATGAGCCCCCGCAGGAGTCCCGTTTCACCCACCCCGAACGGCAACGGCGCGACCATGACCCAGGCACCCACCCCCACCGCGGACACCGTCCGCCGACTGGTCCGTGCGCTCCTGAAGGAGGGCGAGGAGGGCACCAGGGGCAGGAACGGCGCGGGCGGCGCCGCCGCACTCGACGTACGGCCCGTCCGTGAGGGCGGCGGCGAGCAGTGCACCTGGTGGGTCGGCACCCGCCATGTACTGCGGCTGGCCCCCGACCGGGAGGCGACCGTCCGCCAGCGCCGCGAACTGCGGCTGCGCGACCTGGTCCGCCCGCACCTCCCGGTCGCGGTGCCGACGAGCGTCGCGCACGGCGAGTGGTCCCCCGGCCTGAGCTACACCCTGGACACCAAGGTGCCCGGCGGCACCGGCGAGGAGCACGACGTGTCGGCCGTCGGCGAGGCCGACCTGGCCGGACTGCTCGGCGGACTGCGCGAGGTACCGCCCCGCCACGCCGAGGCCCTCGGCGTGCTGCGTGCCGCCCCCCGCTCCCTGGAGGCGCTGCGCCGCATGGCCGTGGCGGCCGCCGCACGCCTCGCCCGCGCCGACGAGTTCGACCCGGCCCGCCTCCACCAGCTCACCCAGCCCGGCGCGGCCCAGCTCGCCGCCCAGCCCGCCACCGCCGTCCTCGTCCACCACGCCCTCCGGGGCGAACACCTCGTCGTCAGCGCCGACGGCCGGGTGCGCGGCGTCCTCGACTGGACCCGGGCGATCCTCGGCGACCCCGCCGAGGACATCGCCGGCCTCGCGCTCGCCGTGGGCTCCGGCGCCGCCGTCCGCGCCGCCACCCTCGCCGGCTACGGCGCCCGCCCCTGCCTGCGCGGCCTCTGGCTCGCCCGCTGCGACACCGTCGTCCACCTCGCCGAACGCCTCGACGGCCACGGCACCGACCCACTGCCCCTGCTGCGCACCCAACTGCGGCGCGCCTGGGAGGCGATCCTGCTGGAGCGGGTGACGGAGTTCCGCGAGGACGGGGCGGAGGAGGAGTAGGGGCGGCTGCCGCCCTTCTCGCCCACCACCAGGCCCGTCCGGCGGATCATGCCGCGGACGCGGGGCTCTCGGCCCGTCCGTCTGCGGCGTTCTCCTCGGTTGCCGGCTCCCGCGCGCTCGGCGGCGCTCGCGCGGGCGGGACCCCGTCGCGTCGACGCTACCCGCCGCCTTACGGCTGGACGCCCTCACGCCCGGACCAGCTCGCGCGGGCCCTCCACGCCCGGACCAGCTCGCTGGGGGCACTCCCCACGCCCGGGCCAGCTCGCGTAGGGGCACCCCCCACGCTCGGACCAGCGCGCGTGGCGGCACCGCCCACGCCCGGGCCAGCTCGCGTGGGCACTCCCCACGCCGGGGCAAGCTCACGCGGACCAGCTCGCTCGGGCCAGCGCGCGTGGGGGCACCGTGCGGCCGACATCCTGCCCGTGCGGCCCACGCCCTGCCCGTGCGGCCGACATCCTGCCCGTGCGGCCGGACGCCCCGGCCGTGCGGCCCACCCCCTGCCCGTGCGGCCCACCCCCTATGCCGTGCGGTCGGCCCGGTGTCCTCCAGCGTCGACCCGGCTCACTCCTGCTCCAGCACCACACACGCCTCTCCGGGCACGTGCAGCAGTCCGTCCGGTCCCGGGGCCTCCACCGGCTCCCACGCGGCCAGCACGCGCGCGGGGCGCGTCCCCAGCGGGATCGCCGCCGGCGCCTTGCCGAGGTTCACTGCCACCCGTACGTCCCCGCGCCGGAAGGCCAGCCAGCGGGCCTGCGCGTCGTGGGCGACCTTGATGTCGGCCAGGTCGGGGTCGGTGAGGTCGGCCTGCTCGTGCCGCAGGGCGATCAGCCGGCGGTACCAGGCCAGCACGCGCGCGTGGGGCTCCCGTCGCGGCTCGGACCAGTCCAGGCAGGAGCGCTCGCGCGTCGCCGGGTCCTGTGGGTCGGGCACGTCCTCCTCGGCCCAGCCGTGCGCGGCGAACTCCCGGCGCCTGCCCCGCCGTACCGCCTCCGCCAGCTCGGGGTCGGTGTGGTCGGTGAAGAACTGCCAGGGGGTGCCCGCCGCCCACTCCTCGCCCATGAACAGCATCGGCGTGAACGGGGCGGTCAGCGTCAGGGTGGCCGCGCAGGCCAGCAGGCCGGGGGAGAGGGAGGCGGAGAGACGGTCGCCCTGGGCGCGGTTGCCGACCTGGTCGTGGGTCTGGCTGTAGCCGAGGAGCCGGTGCGCGGGCAGCCGGGCGCGGTCCAGCGGACGCCCGTGGCGACGGCCCCGGAAACTGGAGTACGTGCCGTCGTGGAAGTAGCCGCCGGTGAGGGTCTTGGCGAGCGAGGCGAACGGGGCGCGCGCGAAGTCGGCGTAGTAGCCCTGGGACTCGCCGGTGAGGGCGGTGTGCAGGGCGTGGTGGAAGTCGTCGTTCCACTGCGCGTGCAGCCCCAGGCCGCCCTCCCGGCGGGGCGTGATGAGCCGCGGGTCGTTCAGGTCGGACTCGGCGATCAGGAACAGCGGCCCGCCCGTCTCGGCGGCGAGGGCGTCCACGGCCGTCGACAGCTCCTCCAGGAAGGGGTACGCGCGCGTGTCGGCCAGCGCGTGCACCGCGTCCAGGCGCAGCCCGTCCAGCCGGTAGTCGCGCAGCCACGCCAGCGCGCTGCCCACCAGGTACGCGCGCACCTCGTCGGAGCCGGGCGCGTCCAGGTTGACGGCGGACCCCCACGGCGTGTGGTGCGTGTCCGTGAAGTACGGCCCGAACGCGGGCAGGTAGTTGCCGGACGGGCCCAGATGGTTGTGCACGACGTCCAGGACGACGCCGAGCCCGAGGCCGTGGGCCCGGTCGACGAACCGCTTCAGCGCCTCCGGCCCGCCGTACGGCTCGTGCACGGCCCACAGCGAGACGCCCTCGTAGCCCCAGCCGTGCCGGCCGGGGAAGGGACACAGAGGCATCAACTCGACGTGGGTGACGCCCAGTTCGGCGAGGTGCCCGAGCCGCTCGGCAGCCGCGTCCAGCGTGCCCCCGGGCGTGTACGTGCCCACGTGCAGCTCGTACAGGACCGCACCCGTCAGCGGGCGCCCGGACCACTGCGTACGCCACGCGTACCGGGCCTGGTCGACGACCGCGCTCAGGCCGTCGGGGCCGTCCGGCTGGCGGCGCGAGCGCGGGTCGGGCAGGACCGGGCCGTCGTCCACCGCGAAGCCGTACCGGGAGCCGTCCGCGGCCTCCGCCTCGCCGGTCCACCATCCCGTCCGCTCCGGATCACGCTCCAACGCGCGCGTGACGCCGTCGCACTGGAGCGTCATCCGTTCGGCCTGCGGTGCCCACACCTCGAACTGCACGGACGGTTCCCCTTCGTCTGTTCACCGTGAGGTAGCTGGTCCCATCGTGCTGCAAACCGGATCGATCCGCGGGGGAACACCCGGGCACACGCGCGGGGAGCACGGATTTCCCGTCTTCTGGACACCCGGGGTTCACTGACCGACAATCACACCCGTGACGTCGTCTTTCGAGTTCAACACGTACCCCGCGCGGCTGTCCGACGCGGAGCGCGACAGGGCGCTGAAGGTGCTCCGTGACGGCGTCGCCGTGGGCCGCCTGTCGCACGACACGTTCATCCGGCGCATGGAGCTGGCACTCGCCGCCCGCCGCTCCGACGAACTCGCCGCCCTCACCGCCGACCTGCCCAAGGAGAACCGCCTCTCCCGGGTCGTGTTCGGCACCGTCGAGGCGGTCTCCGGCTTCACCGTCCGGCTGCGGCGGGCCTGGCAGGCCGAGCGGCTGCCCAAGCTGCTGCTGCCGCACCCCGGCACCGAGCACACCCTCCGCATCGGCCGGGACCCCGCGAGCGGCCTGCGGCTGACCCACGACAGCGTCTCGCGCGTGCACGCCGAACTCAGCCGCCAGGGCGGCATGTGGGTGCTGCGCGACCTCGGCTCGACCAACGGCACGACCGTCAACGGGCGCCGCGTCATCGGCGCCGCCGTCGTCCGCGAGGGCGACCAGGTCGCCTTCGGACGGATGGCCTTCCGCCTCTCGGCGAACTGAGCCCCGCCCAAGTCCGCTGCATCGCGGCGGTGTTGACGTACCACCTGCGCCATGACTCACTGTGCGTACACCGCACACGCCTGGTGAACCGACGGCGCCCCGACGCGGAGGTGTGCTCTGCCGCCACTCCTGCGCTACCCGACCGTGGACGAACTCGCGGCCCGCGCGGCCGCCCTCGTCGCCCGCCGGTCCGGCAACGCCCGTCTGCGCCGCGTCGGGGTCTCCCGCGCGGGCACGCCGCTGTGGCTGCTCTCCGTCGGCCACGGCACCCGCCAGGCGCTCGTCGTCGCCGGACCGCACGCCAACGAGCCGGTGGGCGGCGCCACCGTCCTGCGGCTGGCCGAACGCGTCCTCGCCGACCCCCGCCTCACCGAGGGCGCCGACGCCACCTGGAACCTGCTGCTGTGCCTCGACCCCGACGGCCTGCGCCACAACGAGGGCTGGCTGTCCGGCCCCTACACCCTCGGCCACTACTTCCGGCGGTTCTTCCGCCCCGGCTTCCTCGAACAACCCGAATGGCTGCCCGAGGGGGCGGCGGGGGCCACCCTGCCGGAGACCCGGGCGCTGCTCGGCCTCCTGGACGAACTAAAACCTTTCTTCCAGTGCTCGCTGCACGGCGTCGACGTCGGCGGCGGCTTCGTGGAACTCACCCGCGACCTGCCCGGACTCGCCCAGCGCGTGGCCCACGCCGCCGCCCGCCTCGGCATCCCCCGTGAACTCGGCCCCTACGACACCCTGTACTGGCCCAGCCTCGGACCCGCCGTCTACCGGATCCCGCCGCCGCGCCCGGGCGACCTGGCCGCCGCCATCACCGAGGCCGCCGTCGAGTCGACCTGGTACCACCCGCACCGGCACGGCACGGTCACCGCCGTGGTCGAGGCGCCGATGTGGGGCGTCACCGCCGTCGAGGACGGCTCCCCGCCCGCCGACCGGGACACCACGCTGCGGACGGTGAGCCAGACCCTGCGGCACGACACCCGCGTCCTGGAACGCGTTCTGGCGCGCGTGCGGCCCCACCTCGCCGACGCGCCCGACGCGGCACGTCTGCTCGCCCCGGTCGACGACTACCTCCTGATCTGCCCCGGCCTCGCCGACGCCTGGGACCCCGACGCCGGCGACCCCACGCATCCGCTCCCCCCGCTCAGCACCGGCCATCTGGCAGCCCTGCGCATCGCCGGCCGCCGCATCGCCGTCCGGACGGCGGGCCTGCTGCACCAGCTCGTCACCGGCGCCGGGCACGACCCGGCCGGGGCGCTGCCGGAGCTGGACGGCCTCATCGACGCCTGGTGCGCCGACTACCGCGACGGCTGCGGAGCGCACTGGATTCCGGTCGCCCGCCAGGCTGAGTACCAGGCGCGGGTGGTGCTCGCCGCGTTCGAACTCGCCGGGCGACACGCCGTAGATCCCGCACGATCGGGTGAGCGGGACTGGGGAACACAGGCCGCCGTGCCGATGCACCGGGAATGAAGCACTTCCCCATCCCTCACCTCAGGGGCGCTCTCCCCGCCGTGGCCGCCGTCGTCCTGGCCGCCGCCGTCGCCGTCGCCCCCGCCCAGGCCTCGACGCCCCGGGACTTGCCGACCGGCAACTGGCTCCGGCTCACGATCACCCACGACGACTCCCGCTCCGGCGGCACCCGCAACACCCTGCTGCTGTGCGACCCGCCCCGGGGCCACTCCCGCGCCGCGGAGGCCTGCGCGGACCTCGCGTCGGCGGGCGGCGACATCCGCGTCATCCCCCCGCAGGAGGGCGTCTGCTCCCTCGTGTACGCCCCGGTCACCGCCAAGGCGCGCGGCTGGTGGAACCGGCGCCCGGTCAAATACACGAAGACCTTCGCCAACGCCTGCGTGATGTACGCGCAGACGGGCGCCGTGTTCGCCCTGGACGACGAGCGACTGCCGGAGCCGCCCGACCATCCCGGTTCCTGACCTCCGCAGCACGGCTTCGGGCACGCGCGTGCGCGTGCGTGCCCGAAGCCGCCATACGCCCGCCCAAACGCCCGCCCATGCGCCCGTCCACGCGCCGTCCGTACGCCCGTCCGTCCGCTGCCCGCGCCGCCATTGCAGCCGTACACCTCCGAGCCCTACGCCGTCCCCTCGCGCGCGTGCAGCGCCGCCGCCACGACCGTGCGGGACTGGTGCTCCACCTGGTGTTCGACGGGCACCCAGCGGGCGCGGAAGCGTTCGGCGAAGGCCTCGCTCCACGCCTCGACGAGGTGCTCCAGACGGGGAGCCGCACGGTCGTCGTGTTCCCGCAGCACCCGCCACAGCATCGCCGCCGCCCGTAGCGGCAGCCGCCGGGCGAAGGCGTCCACGCTGCCGACGTACGCCATCGTCGTGTCGGCCGGCGGGGTGTGGGTCAGATCCGCGGCCAGGCCCGGCACCAGCTCCAGTCCCCACCGGACCGCTCTCAGCAGCGGTCCGTCCACACCCTCCAGACGCGGCCGGGCCTCCGCCAGCACCCGCTCCACCTCCCGGGTGTCCCGCAGCAGCCGGTGCGCCAGACGCCGGATCGCCGCCGCCGGAGCGGGATGCGGAGCGGGGTCGTCCACCATGTCGCTCGCCCACATCGGCACCTCGACGACCGCCGTCAGGCCGCCGTAGCGGTGTGCGTGGTACCAGGTGCTGTGCCGCGCGTCGTCCGGCATGCTCGGGTACGCCGCCCCCGCCTCCGGCTCCGGCATCACGTGCACCCCCGGCCCCGACGCGGGCCAGCCCGCCGCGTCGGAGGCGCCCGTCTCCACCGGGATGTGCAACTGGGCCGCGGACTTGGCGAACGGCTCGGCGAGCCCCGGGATGTCCCTCGTCAACTGCACCCAGCTGCCGCCCAGATCGGTGCCGTGCAGCGTCACCTGGAGGTAGGGCCGCAGCTCGTCGATGACGCGGGTCAGCGCCCGCGTCTCGGGCGGCAGCCGGTCCGGCGGGAGCACGGCCGGAGACCACTCCGGCTGCTCCGGGCCCGCCGGCCGGAAGAAGCCGAGGTGGTACTCGAGCAGGCTGCGCGGCGCGGGGGCCACGTGCAGACTCGCCCCGTCGGGGTCCGCGCACAGCAGGAAGTGCCAGGACATGCCGTCCCGCAACTCCCCCTCGTGCAGCACCCGGCGGGCCAGCGCCAGGAGCGTCGGCCCGCCGGTCGGCTCGTTCGCGTGGGCCCCGGCGACCACCAGCACGGCACGGCGGGCACGGCCCACGGACAGCAGACGCAGCGGCCGCCCCGCGCGCGACAGCCCCACCTGTCTCAGCGTGCACAGATCGGGTCGGAGCGCGGCCAACGCCCGGGCGGAGAAAGTCAGTTCGGTCACCGTGGGGTAGCGCTGCTCCGGCAGGAGACTCACCCCCGTCATGTCCGCCCGGCCTTCGCATCCGCAGTACCCCACGGACGCCACGCGCTGTCAAGGACACGTCGGGGCGCCTCCCCGGGGCGCCCGGAGGCGCGCCCGGACCCGCCTCTGTGGGGGAGGGCGCCGTCAGCCCACCCGCTCCAGCAGCGCCACCGGCAGCCGCGCGAACAACTCCTCCACGCGCGCGTGCCCCGTGAACTTCCGCTCCCCGTCCAGGACGTCGGCCCACCTCCCCGGCGGCAGCGCCAGCCGGGTGTCCCGCCAGCCGCCCGCCTCCGCCAGCCGCAGCGACAGCCGTGTCACGGCCGTGACGACCTCACCGGAGCGGGCGAACGCCAGGCAGTGGCCGGCGGCCGGCCCCTCGGCGGTCAGCGGCTCGTACGTCGCCGCCCGCCCGAAGACGTCCGGCCGCCGCCGGCGCAGCCGCAGCGCCGCCGCCGTCACCTCGCCCTTGGGGCCGGGGTCCTCCTCCGGCGGGAACCGCACGGGCCGCCGGTTGTCCGGGTCCACCAGGGCCCGGTACTCGGCCTCCGTGCCCTGGTAGACGTCCGGCACGCCCGGCATCGTCAGGTGCACCAGCGCCGTGCCGAGCACGTTCGCCCGGATGTGCGGCTCCAGAGCCTCCCGCAGCGCGGCCACCCGCGCGCCGGGCGCCCCGCACGGCCCCGCCGCCACGAACGCGGCCACCGCCTCCTCGTACGGCGGCTCCTGCTCCGTCCAGCTCGTGTACAGCCCCGCCTCGCGCACGTGCTTGAGCAGCGCCTCCCGGACGCGCTCCGGGGCCGCCGGCCCGAGCCCGAACACCGTCTGCCAGGCCGCCCACGCCACCTGCCCGTCCGGCACGGCCTCCTCGGCCCGCGTCGCCTCCGCCAGGGTCTGCGCCCAGCGCCCCGGGCACTCCGACAGCACGGCCAGCGCGGCCCGCACGTCGGCGCTGCGCTTGGTGTCGTGCGTCGACACGACCGTCCCGGTGACCGGCCAGTCGCGCTGCACGCGCGCGCAGTAGGCGTGGAACGCGTCCGGGGACACGCCCTGGCGGCCCGGGTCGCCGCCCACCTCGTTCGCCGACAGCAGCGGCACGTAGCGGTAGAACGCGGTGTCCTCCACCGACTTGGCCCGCAGCGCGGACGCCGTCTGCGCGAACCGCGTCCGGAACTCCACGGCGGCGGGCTCCGTGCCCCGCCCCAGCACCAGGGCGCGCACCACGTCGACCGCCCCCGCCTCCTCGGGCACGACGAAGGCGCGCCGGGCCTCCTCGGCCGCCTCCTCGGTGACGACGGCGGCCGCGTCGCCCGAGGCGTACGGCCGGTACACCTCCAGCCGCACCAGCAGCTCCTCGAGGGCCGTGCGCAGCGCCCAGGGCGCCCGGTCGCGCAGCGCCGGGTCCGGCGAGGTGGCGCACACGCGGTTGGCCGTCCGGGTCAGCCGGTCCAGTTCGGTGGCCAGCTCGTGCGAGAGCACCGCGTACGCCGCCCGCCGCGCCGTCGCCGCCCAGTCCCCGCCCCGGTCCGTCTGCGGGGCCGCGAAACGCCGGTACAGCTCCAGCAGCTCCCCGGCGCCCCCGGGGTCGGTGAAGAGGCCGTCGACGTGGCGCAGCGCGTCGTAGCCGGTGGTGCCGGCCACCGGCCAGGAGCCCGGCAGGCGCTCACCGTCCGCCAGGATCTTCTCGACGACCGTCCAGCGGCCCCCGCTCGCCTCGTGCAGCCGTTCCAGGTAGGTGTCGGGGTCGGCGAGGCCGTCGGGGTGGTCGACGCGCAGCCCGTCGACCACGCCCTCGTGCAGCAGCTGGAGGATCTTCGCGTGCGTCGCCTCGAACACCTCCGGATCCTCCACCCGCACCCCGATCAGCTCCGAGATGCTGAAGAAGCGCCGGTAGTTCAGGTCGGTGCGGGCCAGCCGCCACCACACCGGCCGGTACCACTGGGCGTCCAGCAGCTGCGGCAACGGCAGGTCCCCGGTGCCCTCGCGCAGCGGGAACACGTGGTCGTGGTAGCGCAGGACGTCGCCGTCGACGCGCAGTTCCCCGAGCACCTCGCCCAGCGGCCCGCCGAGCACCGGCAGCAGCACCTGCCCGCCCCGCGCCTCCCAGTCGATGTCGAACCAGCGCGCGTACGGCGACTTCGGGCCCTCCCGCAGCACCTCCCACAGGGCGCGGTTGTGACGCGGGACCGCCGCCATGTGGTTCGGCACGATGTCCACCACCAGCCCGAGCCCGTGCTCCCGCGCGGTGCCCGCGAGCGCCCGCAGTCCGTCCTCGCCGCCCAGTTCCCCGCGCACGCGCGCGGGGTCCACCACGTCGTAGCCGTGCGGGGAGCCCGGCACGGCCTCCAGGACGGGCGACAGGTGCAGGTGCGACACCCCCAGCGAGGCCAGGTACGGCACGGCCGCCGCCGCGGCCGCGAACGGGAACCCGGGCTGGAGCTGGAGCCGGTAGGTGGCCGTGGGCACGACAGGGGCAGGGCGCTGATAGGTCATGGAAACCTACGTACCCGCCCTGCCCCTTTTCCTGTCACCGGGCCCGCCAGGTGGACGGGCACCGGGGTGCGTCTCAGGCCGGCCGCTGCAACACCGTCATGCTGCGGTCCACGAGCGTCAGCCGGTCCCCGGCCGCGACCTTGGCGCCCGCTCCCCGCGCCATCGCCTCCGCGTCCGCCGTGTCCACGACCACCTGCCACTGCCGTCCGTGGTCGACCGGCACCACGAAGTCCAGGGGCCGGTGCGAGGCGTTGAACATCAGCAGGAAGGAGTCGTCGGTGATCCGCTCCCCGCGCGCGCCGGGCTCGGAGATCGCGTTGCCGTTGAGGAACACCGTCAGCGCCGAGGCCTGGGCCGAGTTCCAGTCCCGCTGCGTCATCTCCTTGCCCTCGGGGGTGAACCAGACGATGTCCGACAGCTCGTCGTGGGTGCCCTCCACGGGCCGGCCGTGGAAGAAGCGGCGGCGGCGGAAGACGGGGTGCTCCTTGCGCAGCCGCACGATCGCGCGCGTGAACTCCAGCAGGTCGCCGCCGTCCCGGTCGGGGTCGGGCCACTCCACCCACGACAGCTCGCTGTCCTGGCAGTAGGCGTTGTTGTTGCCGCGCTGGGTGCGCGCCACCTCGTCGCCGTGACTGATCATGGGCACGCCCTGGGACAGCATCAGCGTGGCCATGAAGTTCCGCATCTGCCGGGCGCGCAGCTCCAGCACCGCCGGGTCGTCGGTGTCGCCCTCCACCCCGCAGTTCCAGGACCGGTTGTGGCTCTCGCCGTCCCGGTTGTCCTCACCGTTGGCGTCGTTGTGCTTGTGGTTGTACGACACCAGGTCGTGCAGGGTGAACCCGTCGTGGCAGGTCACGAAGTTGATCGAGGCCAGCGGGCGGCGGCCGTCGTCCTGGTAGAGGTCGGACGAGCCGGTCAGCCGGGAGGCGAACTCCGCGAGGGTGCGCGGCTCGCCCCGCCACAGGTCCCGCACGGTGTCGCGGTACTTGCCGTTCCACTCGGTCCACAGCGGCGGGAAGTTGCCCACCTGGTAGCCGCCCTCGCCGACGTCCCACGGCTCGGCGATCAGCTTCACCTGGGAGACGACCGGGTCCTGCTGCACCAGGTCGAAGAACGACGACAGCCGGTCCACCTCGTGGAACTGGCGGGCCAGGGTCGCCGCGAGGTCGAAGCGGAACCCGTCGACGTGCATCTCGGTGACCCAGTACCGCAGCGAGTCCATGATCAGCTGGAGCACGTGCGGGGACCGCATGAGCAGCGAGTTCCCGGTCCCCGTGGTGTCCATGTAGTAGCGCGGGTCGTCGGCCAGCCGGTAGTACGACGGGTTGTCGAGGCCCCGGAAGGACAGCGTCGGACCCAGGTGGTTGCCCTCGGCGGTGTGGTTGTAGACCACGTCGAGGATGACCTCGATCCCCGCCTCGTGCAGCGCCCGCACCGCCGACTTGAACTCCAGCACCTGCTGGCCGCGGTCGCCCCAGGAGGCGTAGGCGTTGTGCGGGGCGAAGAAGCCGATGGTGTTGTAGCCCCAGTAGTTGTTCAGGCCCATGTCGACCAGACGGTGGTCGTTGACGAACTGGTGTACGGGCATCAGCTCCAGGGCCGTGACGCCCAGTTCGGTGAGGTGTTCGATGATCGCCGGGTGCGCGAGGGCGGCGTAGGTGCCGCGCAGCTCCTCCGGCAGCCCCGGGTGGCGCATCGTCAGGCCCTTCACATGGGCCTCGTAGATGACCGTGTGGTGGTACTCCGTGCGCGGGGGCCGGTCGTCGCCCCAGTCGAAGTACGGGTTGACCACGACCGACGTCATCGTGTGCGGCGCCGAGTCCAGGTCGTTGCGCCGCTCGGGCGCGCCGAAGTGGTAGCCGTACACCTCCTCGCCCCACCGGACCGAACCGCTGATCGCCTTCGCGTACGGGTCGAGCAGCAGCTTCGCCGAGTTGCAGCGCAGCCCCCGCTCGGGCGCGTACGGGCCGTGCACGCGGAAGCCGTAGCGCTGCCCCGGCATGATGCCCGGCAGGTACGCGTGCCGCACGAACGCGTCGCTCTCCCGCAGTTCCACCGCCGTCTCGGAGCCGTCGTCGTGCAGCAGACACAGCTCTACTCGGTCCGCGGCCTCGGTGAAGACCGCGAAGTTCGTACCGGCGCCGTCGTACGTGGCGCCGAGGGGATATGCCTCTCCAGGCCAGACCTGCATGGATACGACTCTTTCAGGTGTGCCGCCCCGCTGGGGGTGCCTTGGCATCGAGTCTCCCGGAAAGTGATGGAACCACCTGTGACTTACGCCCCTCTTACCCGTCGACCAGTGCACACGCCGGTGAACGGGTGTGCCGAACCAGTGGGGCAATCACGTACTCCCGGGTCAATGGGGGAGTAGGGGGAAGATGTGCGCACGACAGTGCGCCGCCACCTGGGCAAGGTGGTGGCAGGAACGGCCATCGCGGTGGCCGCTACGGCCGCGATGGTCGCGGTCACCCTGCCGGGCACGGCAGGGGCGGACGGAACCGGAGGGAGCACCGGGCAGGCCGCGGGAGCGGCGGCCGGACAACAGGGGGCCGGCCAGGGCGCCGGGCAGCAGGGCGGAGCGGCCGCGGTGGAGCCCGGCGTCGTCGAGGAGGCGCCCGCCGAGGGCGCGCGGGGCAAGGGCCGCGACCCGCTGACCGACGACGAGATCACGCGGGTCGAACGCATCGCGCTCAACCGGCAGCTCCTCGACGCCAGTGAGAACGTCGACGGCGACCGCGGCCCGCAGCGCCTGAGCGTGGACCTCGCCGAGCCCGAGGCGGACGAGGTGGACGACGCGGACGCGCCCCGGCGCGCGGAGGTGACGTTCTACGACTACAAGGACGACACCCTCGTCACGAAGACCGTCAACCTCGACACCGGCAAGGTCGAGAGCACCGGCACCCAGCAGGGTGTCCAGCCGCCGCTGAGCTCGGCGGAGCAGGACGAGGCGGCCCGGCTGCTGATCGCCGACCCGCTGGGCGCGGGCCTGAAGGCGGACTACAAGGACGCCACCGGCAAGGAGCTCACCTCCCCGGACCAGCTGGTCCTCGCCGGCATGGTGTACCGCGCCTCGCCGGGCGCCCAGCCCGCCGCCTTCGACCAGTGCGGCGTCCACCGCTGCGTCCGGCTGCTGCCGAAGGTCAAGAACGGACCGTGGATCGACGCCCGGTCCCTGGTGATCGACCTCAGCACCCGCACCGTGGGCCGGCTCACCGGCTGAGCCGCCCGTCCGTCCACTTTCCAGCCTTCACCCTCCCGCCGCAGGGAGGGACAGGGAGTCATGTCCTCATGCGCGTGAAGTACTCCGTCAGCGGCCTTGCGCCGCGGAGAATCAGCCGTGCCCGCAAGGGGGCGGCCCTCGGTCTGTCCGTGGCCGCGCTGGCCGCCGGTGCGACGACCACCGGCACCGGGCCGGCCGCCGCCCAGCCGAAGGCGGCCCCGGCGGCCGCCGCCGACTGCAGCGCCGCCTACCGCATCCAGCAGAAACTCGCCTCCGGCACCACCTGGCGCATGTGCTGGCGCTACGAGGCCAAGTCCGGCCTCATCCTGGAGAACGTCTCCTACCAGCCGCCCGGCGAGGCCCGTCCCATCCGGGTCCTCAACAGCGCCAAGATCGCCCAGATCCACGTGCCGTACGACGACGGCAAGAACGAGTACAACGACATCACCGACTACAACTTCGGCTCGGGCCTGGTGAACATGGCCCCCGGCGAGTGCCCCGGCGGCACCATCAAGACGGTGAAGGTCCCCGAGGCCTACAACTCCGAGAACCCGAACGTGAAGGGTCTGTGCACCACGACCCGCGCGCGGGGGCACGCCTACCGCATGCAGACCGACTCGGGCAAGGTCTACCAGGCCCAGGGCAAGGACCTGCTGGTCTACACCGTCAACAAGGTCAGCTGGTACGAGTACATCACCGAGTGGCGCTTCTCCGACGACGGCACCGTCCAGATGAACGTCGGCGCCACCGGCAGCCTCTCGCCCTTCGACTACGACGCCGGTGACGGCCGCGGCTGGCCCATAGGCAAGGGCGCCAAGGCCTACTCCACCAGCCACAACCACAACGTGTTCTGGCGGCTCGACTTCGGCCTCGACGGCTCGTCGAACACCAAGGTCGAGCAGTACGACTCGGTGGTCAGCCCGGCCGTCCCCGGCCGGCAGGGTCCGACCACCAAGACCACCCGCACCACCGTCACCAAGGAACTCGCGGGCGACGCCCAGAACATGCGCTGGTGGCGCATGGTCAGCGCGACCGGCAAGAACAAGGACGGCCACCCGCGCTCGTACGAGATCGTCCCCGGCGCCACCACGAAGTACCCGGGACGCTCCTTCACCCAGCACGACGTCTACTTCACGCAGTACAACAAGTGCGAGCAGTACGCCAGCAACAACGTGCGCGACTGCGGCAGCCCCCGGCACGGCTACTCCGTCGACAAGTGGGTGAACGGCCAAGCCCTCACGCACCCCGTGGCCTGGGTGAACGTCGGCTTCCACCACATCGCGCGCGACGAGGACCAGCAGCCCATGCCGGTCCACTGGCAGGGCTTCTCGATCGCCCCGAGGGACGTCACCGCTATGAATCCGCTCACGCCGTCCGCCCTCGCGGGCCAGAACGGGCGGCCCGACACCGGTAGTTGAGAAACGACCTGTCCATCCGGCTGCACCGCCGACCGCTCCCGGAGTACCCTTCCTTGATCGTTGGGACGGGGAGTGCTCGGGGGAGCGGAAGGCGGTGCTTGGGTGGGCTCGGGAGGGCGGGAACTGCCCCCTGGTGACGAGGGTCACGAGGGAGGCTCCTCCACAGACGTCCCGCCCGGCACGGTGTCCCTGGCCCGGCCGATGGAGGGCGCGATCGGGCCGGAGCTGGACTGGGACGCCGACGCCTGGCGGGAGGTACGCACCCGCGCCCAGCGGGCCGGCCGGGCCTACATCTGGCTGAACCTCGTCGAACAGCGGCTGCGTGCCGTCGTGGCCGCCGTGCTGCGGCCCATCTACGAACCCGTCCACGGCGACGACTGGGTGGTCGCCGCGGCCGGCCCCGCCGGACAGGAGTGGGTGCAGCGCGCGGTCGCCGTACGCGAAGTCAGCCGCCGCAAGGGGTACTTGCTCGACCCGGCCGACGACAACGTGATCTCCTTCCTCACCCTGCCCCAGCTGCGCGAGCTGATGGTGCAGCACTGGCCGTGCTTCGAGCCGTACTTCGACGACCGCCGGGACGTCGAACTCGCCCTGGACGAACTCGAGGTCACCCGCAACGTCGTCTCCCGCAACCGGGCGCTGTCCGAGGCCGTGCTGAACCAGGCCGAACGGGCCTCCGCGCGGCTGCTGGAGATGCTCGGCACCGGCGGCGACGTGCCGTCCGCGCGCCGGCTGCCCGTCGACGCCGTCGAGGACCTCGTGGGCGACCGCTACGCGGACGTGGTCGCCGTCCACTCCGACCGGGTGCGGCTGCTGCGCCGGTTCCCCGCCGAGGACATCTTCGACGGCGCCCGCCGCCTCGACGCCATCGGCATCGGCCTCAACCTGCTCGTGCAGAACTTCTCCGGCCGCCGTCTGGTCCGCCTCGCCGGGACCGGAGCCCGCGTCCGGCTGCTCTTCCTCAACCCGGCCTCCAGCGCGGTCAAGCGCCGCGAGCGCGAACTGGGCATGAAACGCGGTGAGTTGAGCCGTGCGGTGGAGATGAACATCCTGCACATGCGCCGGGTCCGCTCCCGGCTGCGCGACCCGGACGCCTTCCAGATCCAGGTCTACGACGAGACGCCCCGCTTCACCGCCTACCTCGTCGACGGCGACGGCTCCGACGGCATCGCGGTCGTCCAGTCCTATCTGCGGCGCATGCGCGGCATGGAGGCACCGGTCCTGGTGCTGCGCAACGGCAGCCGGGTGGTCAAGTCGGGCGAGGCCGACGAGGGCGGACTCTTCGCGGCCTACCGCGAGGAGTTCGAGCTGGCCTGGGCGGATTCACGCCCGGTGTCCTGACCCGTCCGGTATCTCCCCCGAGGCTCCCGCCGTAAGCGGAACGCGATCCTCTGATTGTCAGTGGGGCATGCGAAGGTGGAGACCACTGGGGGAAGCACCACCAAGAAGGGGGGCCACCATGGCCTGGCACCGCGAGCTGCTCATCGGCTTCGACCTGGAGACGACCGGGACGGATCCGCGCGAGGCGCGCATCGTCACGGGGGCCGTGATCGAGGTCAGGGACGGGCAGGTTCTGGGGCGCCGGGAGTGGCTGGCGGACCCGGGCGTGGAGATCCCGGCGGACGCGGTGGCGGTCCACGGGATCAGCAACGAGCGGGCGGCCACCGAGGGCCGCCCCGCCGACCGGGTCGCGGACGCGATCGCCGACATCCTCGTGACGTACTGGAGGGCGGGCGTCCCGGTCGTCGCCTACAACGCCGCCTTCGACCTGACCCTCCTCTCCGCCGAACTGCGGCGGTACGCACTGCCGTCCCTGCGCGAGCGGCTCGGCGGCCTCGACCCGGCCCCGGTCGTCGACCCGTACACCATCGACCGCTGGGCCGACCGCTACCGCCGCGGCAAACGCAACCTCGAAGCGGTCTGCGCCGAGTACGGCGTCGCCCTGGACACGGCGCACGACGCCTCCGCCGACGCCCTCGCCGCGGCCCGCCTGGCCTGCGCGATAGCCGAGCGCCACCCCAAGGTCGCGGCCCTCGGCCCGGCGGAGCTGCACCGCCGCCAGATCGAGTGGTACGCCGAGTGGGCGGCGGACTTCCAGGACTTCCTGCGCCGCAAGGGCGACGCGGGGGCGGTGGTCGACGGGACCTGGCCGGTGCGGGAGCCGGCGGACGACCGCGTCCGTCCGTGAGCGGGACGGTCCCGCGGCGCCGCGGGACCCCGGGTCCCGACCGCGAACCCCGGGGCGCCCGCCCCGTGCCGTCGCTGCGGAAGGTGCGGGCGAGCCCGCGGCGGACCCGGGCATGAGGCGACAGGGAGCTCGACGAGCACCGCGGGCACCCTGTCCCACAAGGTGCTGGACGGCGCCCCCGCCTGACTCCTTCTCGCGGCGCCGGGGACCGTCCTGGCCATCACCACCGTTCCGGCCCGGCGCAGCTCCCCGTGCGGGAACCGCTCAGAACGGGTACCAGCGCACCGCCTCGTCCCCGTCCCGCAGCGATGCCACCCGGCGCCGGAACTCCTCCAGTGCCCTCGGGTTGGCCGGCGCGTGCTGGGCGACCCAGGCGCAGCTCGCCGTCTCGCGGGCGCCCCGCAGCACCGAACAGCCCTCCCACTCCCGCACATCCCAGCCGTACGCCGAGGTGAAGGAGTCGTAGGCCTCGGCCGGCAGGCCGTAGCGGTCGCGGGAGAGGGCCATCACGACCAGGTCGTGCTCGCGCAGGTCGGCGGAGAAGGTCTCCAGGTCGACCAGGACCGGGCCGTCGGGACCGACGTGGACATTGCGGGGCAACGCGTCGCCGTGGATCGGGCCGGGCGTGAGGTGCGGGGTGAGCGCGGCGGCGGCCGCCGCGAAGCCGTCCCGGCGCTCACGCAGATACGCGGCGTCCGCCGGATCGATCGCGTCGCCCGCGAGCCGCAGCCAGCGCTCCACGCCGGCCAGCAGGTCGCGCGCGGGCAGGGCGAAGGAGGGGGAGGGCAGGGCGTGCACGATCCGCAGGAGTCCGGCCAGATCCCGCGGCTCGGCGGGCCGTACCGGGTCGGGCAGCCGGTGCCACACCGTCACCGGGTGCCCCTCGGCCAGCAGGGCCTTCGGCTCGGCCGCCCGCACCGCGGGGACGTCCGCCTCGGCGAGCCACGCCGCGACGTCCAGCTCGCGCCTCGCCCGGTCGAGGAGTTCGGCGTCGCGGCCCACCTTCACCACCAGGTCCCCGGCGGCGAACACCGCGTTCTCGCCCAGGGCGAGGAGCCGCGCGTCCCGTGCCGGGCCGGGCAGCACTCCCGCCGCGGCCAGTACCTCCCGCGCGCGTGCCTCGTCCATCGTCCGCCTCCGTGTCGTCGTGTGCCCGCTGCTCCAGGGACGGCGTCGGGTTCCGGCCATCCGACGGCCAGTCTCGCATTCGTACAGGTCGGGCCCCTGCGCGGTGCCTTGACGGCGTACACCGGCTTCACGACCATGGCGGGGCCCGTCACCACCGCGGGAAGGGGGACCGCATCGTGCCGTCGACGACCGAGGGGACGACCGGGGAGAGAGGGCGCGAGGGGAACGGGCGCGAGGGGAGGAGCGCCGAGGGAAGAGGCGAGGGGACAAGGGCCGCGCGGCGGGCGTCCCGCACCGGGCCGCCGCCACGCCTCGCCGCCGGCCACGGCGCCTGGTTCCTCGTCCTGCCCGCGCTGATCCCCGTCCTCGTGCTGAGCGTCGGCCCGCTGCTGTACGGGATCCTGCTGGCGTTCACCGACGCCCAGTCGGGCCGGACGGCGCCCACGCAGTGGATCGGCGGGCTCAACTTCCGGGACCTGTGGCACGACACGCTGTTCTGGGAGTCGTTCCGCATCGGGCTGGTCTGGGCGGTCGGGGTGACCGTCCCGCAGTTCCTGCTCGCCCTCGGCCTGGCCCTGCTGCTCCACCAGGAGTTACGGCTGCGCTGGCTGGCCCGCGCCCTCGCGATCGTTCCCTGGGCGATGCCCGAGGTCGTCGTCGGCATCATGTGGCGGCTCGTCTACAGCCCCGACGCCGGTGTCCTCAACGAGACACTGCGCGACCTGGGCCTCGGCGACGGACGGGACTGGCTGAGCGGGCTGACGACCGCCCTGCCCGCCGTGATCGTCGTCGGCGTCTGGGCGGGCATGCCGCAGACGACCGTCGCCCTGCTCGCCGGTCTGCAGAACACCCCGCGCGAACTCCACGAGGCCGCCGCCGTCGACGGAGCGGGCGCCTGGCGCCGCTTCCGCACGGTCACCTGGCCCGCGCTGCGCCCCGTCGCGCTCGCCGTCACCGCCCTGAACTTCATCTGGAACGTCAACTCCTTCGCCCTGGTCTACGTCCTGACCAGCGGCGGACCCGGCGGCCGCACCCGGCTGCCCATGCTCTTCGCCTACGAGGAGGCGTTCCGCTACGGGCAGTTCGGCTACGCGGCGGCGATGGGATGCGTGCTGGTCGCGGTGGTGTCGGTGCTCCTCGCCCTGTTCCTGGTGGGCCGGCTCAGGGGAGGTGACGAGGCATGAGGACCAGCACCACGGGCCGCGCCGGCCAGTACCTCGCCCTGCTCGCCTACCTCGTCTTCCTCGCCTTCCCCTTCCTCTGGCTCCTCTCCACGGCCTTCAAGTCACCCCGGGAGTTGGGCAGTCTGCACCCCACCTGGATCCCGGAGGAGCCCACCCTCGACAACTTCCGGCAGGCCTTCGACGAACAGCCGCTGCTGCGCGCCGCGGGCAACTCCCTGCTCGCCGCCGCCGGGGCCGCACTGATCGCCGTACTGATCGCGACCCCGCTGGCCTACGTCATCGCCCGGCACCGCACACGGCTCGCGCGGGCCGCGACCGGCTGGGTGGTGGTCAGCCAGGCCTTCCCCCTCGTGCTGGTGATCATCCCGCTGTTCCTGGTGCTGAAGAACCTGAGGCTGATCGACTCCCTGCCCGGCCTCATCCTGGTGTACGTGGTGTGGGCCCTGCCGTTCGCGCTGTGGATGCTGGCCGGGTACGTCCGCGCGGTGCCCGTCGAGCTGGAGGAGGCGGCGGCCGTCGACGGCGCCGGGCGGCTCAGGACGCTGGTGTCGGTGACGGCGCCGCTGCTCGCGCCGGGGATCGTGGCGACGGGGCTGTTCTCGTTCATCACGGCGTGGAACGAGTTCTTCTTCGCGCTGGTGCTGCTGAAGTCGCCGGAGAAGCAGACCCTGCCGGTCGTGCTCACCCATTTCATCGGCGCGGAGGGCGTCGCCGACCTCGGCCCGCTGGCCGCCGCCGCCTTCCTCGCCACCCTTCCCTCGCTGGCCGTCTTCGCGGTCATCCAGCGTCGGATCACCAGCGGCATGCTCGCCGGGGCGGTGAAGAGCTGATGCGCACACGATGGACCGTCCTGCTCGTCCTGAGCCTGCTGCTCGCCGGCTGCACGGGCGGCGGCGACTCCGGCACCGGCCCGATCACCCTGCGCTTCCAGTCCCTGGCCTGGCAGGAGGAGTCCGTCCAGGCCACCAAGGACCTCGTACGGGAGTGGAACGCGAGCCACCCGGACGTCAAGGTCGAGTACGTACAGGGCAGTTGGGACAGCGTCCACGACCAGCTCCTCACCTCCTTCGAGGGCGGCGAGGCGCCGGACGTCATCCACGACGCCTCCGACGACCTCGCGGACTTCGCCTACGGCGGCTACCTCGCCGACCTGACCGACCTGCTGCCCGAGCGGCTCAGGGCGGACATCCCGCGGCGCAGCTGGGAGACGACGACCTTCGGGGACGGCATCTACGGTGTGCCCTTCCTCCAGGAGCCGCGCGTCCTCATCGCCAACGCCACCTGGCTGAAGGAGTCGGGGGTGCGGAACCCGACCCCCGAACGGCCGTGGAGCTGGGCGGAGTTCCGTGACATCACCGCACGGCTCAGCGGTGACGGCAGGTACGGCGTGGCCTGGCCGCTGAAGGACCCCGTCTCCGCCACCCTCAACCTCTCCCTGTCGGCGGGCGGACAGCTCTTCCACCGGGGCGCCGACGGCAGGGTCACGGTCCGCTTCGGGGCCGGCGACGAGGTCGTGCCGCGCACCGTCCACGACCAGGTCGGCGTGGACGGCAGCGCGCCGGGCTCGCTGCTGGGCAGCGGCGGCTCGGACACCCTGCCCGGATTCTTCGCCGGCAAGTACGCGATGGTCCCGCTCGGCTTCTCCTACCGCCAGCAGATCGTCCAGCAGGCGCCGGAGGGCTTCGACTGGCAGGTCCTGCCCGCCCCGGCCGGCGCCGACGGGCTCACCCAGGGCGTCAGCCCGCAGACCCTGTCCGTCGCCGAGGACAGCCCGCACCGGGAGGAGGCCGTCGCCTTCATCGACTTCCTGCTCCGGCCGCGGAACATGGTCCGGCTCGCGCTGGGCGACTGGATGCTGCCCACCGGCACCCGGGCGCTCGCCGACCCGGCCCTGCACACCACGAAGGACGACTGGGCCACCGGCACGGCGCTGGCCGCACACCTGCGCCCGGCACCCGCGCAGTCCGTCCGCGGCTACCCGGAGTGGAAGGACAAGGTCGCCACACCCGCCTTCCAGGAGTACTACAGCGGCTCGATCGGCCTCGGTGACCTGCACAGACGACTGGAGGAGGACGGGAACCTGGTGCTGGCGCGGTACCAGCGCTGACCTGGCCGGACCGCGGTGTCCCCGCGGTCCTCGGCCCGGTCCTCGACATGCCCGGCTCCTGCCCGGCCCGTGAGGCCGCCGGGGCCGGCCCGCAACACCTTGACCTCAACATAACTTCAGGTCCTACGGTGCCCGCATCAGCGATCACCCGTGGGGAGCTCCGCACATGACGAGCCAGCAGATCACCGACGCCGAACTCGCCGCACAGCCGGCCGCCTACTGGACCGGAGTGGCCTACGAGGCCCTCATCGCGTTCACCCGGGCCCGGCAGGCCGAGCTGGGTTTCACCCAGCCGCAGTACTGGCTGCTGCGCAACCTGTCGAAGAACGACATCTCGCCCGACGGCCAGGGCAAGACCGTCACCGAGCTCCAGCGGGCCATGGGCTCCTATCTCAGGGCCGAGGACGACCTGGAGGCCGAGGCGGACGTCCTGCTGGAGCGCGGCTGGCTCACCCGCGACGCCGGGGGACGGCTGTGGATCACCGAGGCGGGCGAGGATGCCCGCGCCGGGATGAAGCGGCACGCGCCGGCCATCCGCGACCGCATCCACCAGGGCATCGACGACGCCGACTACGTCACCGCCCTGAAGGTGCTCCGGCGGATGATCCGGAACACGGGCGGCACTCCGGTGCGGTGATGCCGTGTCATCTCCGCCGGTGCCGGCCGAGGTGTCCGTCGTCGGGGCGGGAAGGACCCGCTCACATTAGTTGTACGAGACGTCTCGTCTCGCGTACTGTCGGGGGCATGACCGCTCCCGCGCACATCGCCATGTTCTCCATCGCCGCCCACGGCCATGTGAACCCCAGCCTGGAGGTGATCCGGGAACTCGTCGCGCGCGGGCACCGGGTCACCTACGCCGTCCCGCCCGCCTTCGCCGGCAAGGTCGCCGCGACCGGCGCCGAGGTGAAGCCGTGGCGCTCCACCCTGCCCTCGCCCGACGCCGACCCGTCGGCCTGGGGCACCACCCTCCTCGACCACGTGGAGCCCTTCCTGGCCGACGCCGTCCAGGCGCTGCCCCAGCTGACCGAGGCCTACGACGGGGACGAACCCGACCTCGTCCTGCACGACATCACCTCCTACCCGGCCCGCGTCCTCGCCCACCGCTGGGGCGTGCCCGCGATCTCCCTCTCGCCCAACCTCGTCGCCTGGGAGGGCTACGAGGAGGAGGTCGCCGAGCCGATGTGGGCGGAACCCCGGAAGACCGAGCGCGGCCGGGCCTACTACGCCCGCTTCGAGGCCTGGCTGGAGGAGAACGGGATCACCGAGCACCCCGACTCGTTCACCGGCCGGCCCGCCCGTTCCCTGGTCCTCATCCCGAAGGCGCTCCAGCCGCACGCCGACCGGGTCGACGAGAGCGTGTACACCTTCGTCGGCGCCTGCCAGGGCGACCGTGCCGCCGAGGGCGGGTGGGCGCGGCCCGCCGGCGCCGACAAGGTCGTCCTCGTCTCGCTCGGATCGACCTTCACCCGTCAGCCGGACTTCTACCGCGCCTGCGTGCGGGCCTTCACCGGCCTGCCCGGCTGGCACCTCGTGCTCCAGATCGGCAGGCACGTCGACCCGTCCGAGCTGGGGGAGGTGCCCGACACCGTCGAAGTGCGCTCCTGGGTCCCGCAGTTGGCGATCCTGAACCAGGCGGACCTGTTCGTCACCCACGCCGGCGCCGGCGGCAGCCAGGAGGGACTGGCCACGGCCACCCCGATGATCGCCGTACCGCAGGCCGTGGACCAGTTCGGGAACGCCGACATGCTCCAGGCGCTCGGTGTGGCCCGGCACGTCCCGGCCGAGGAGGCGACCGCCGGGACGCTGCGAGCCGCGGCCCTGGCCCTGGTCGACGACCCCGGGGTCGCACGGCGGCTGAAGGAGATCCAGGCCGGCATGGCCCAGGAGGGCGGCACGCGCCGGGCGGCCGACCTCGTCGAGGCCGAACTGGCCGCTCGCCGCGAGGGCGCGGCCGTCACACGGGAACGGCCTGGCGGGTGAGGGGCAGGCGCGCGTTGTCGAGCGTGGCGTCCATGCGCGCCGCCTGGCCCTTGGTGAACATGACCATCGCCGCGTCGTCGGTGTAGTCCATGTAGTTCACGAACATGTCGCCGTTCGGGGCGTTGTTGCACGTCACGTGCGGGAATCGGGGAGCGCCCAGGTTGGGCCCCGCCTGGTTGGGGGTGTCCGCCACGAAGTCGCTGCCGCTGCACCCCGCGTCGTCGTCGCCCCAGATGTGCCGCAGGTTGAGCCAGTGCCCGATCTCGTGCGTGGCGGTGCGGCCTCCGTTGAACGGCGCGGTGGCGGTGCCGTTGGTGCCGAAACCGGTGTGGGTGATGACGACGCCGTCCGTGGCCGCCGCGCCACCGGGGAACTGGGCGTACCCCAGCAGGCCGCGGCGCAGCAGGCAGACCCAGATGTTGAGGTACGCGTTCGCGGGCCAGGCGTCGTGCCCTCCGCTCAGCGTGAACTTGACCTGGTCGTCCGTGCCGAAGTCCCTGTTCCCGGTCTGCCTGCGCGTGATGCCGGACGTGGGCCGCCCCAGCGGGTCGGTCCGGGCGAGGTGGAACTCGATGCGCGCGTCGGCGACGAGGTCCCGCCACACCGAGGGCACGTTGCCGACGTCCGGGTTCGTGCCGCGGAAGTCCTGGTTCAGGACGTCGATCTGACTGCGGATCTGGGCGTCGCCGATGTTCTGCTCGGGGGAGTCGAAGACCACGTGCACGACGACGGGAATGTCGATCACGCCCTGCCGGGCGGCGAACCGCTCGCCCTGCTCGTAGGCGAACGCGGTGTTCTCGATCAGGACCCGGTTGCCGGCGTACTCGGGGTTCAGGTCGAGGAACCTGCGGTGTACCTCCATGGTGCCGCACCAGCGGCTGTAGTCGTCGGAGGTGGTGCGGAGGAATGACTGCGCATCGGACATGGCTGCGTCCCTCGGGGACATGTGCGGAAGCCGCGCTCGCGGCTGGGAACTGCGCGTCGGACACGCGCTGCTGGGGGCGGAGACGCCGACCGGGCGGGCGTTTGCCTGCCGCCCACGAGCCCATACACTGGGAATTCTAGGCAAACAGGCATAAACCCGCCAATTGGCCCGAGGTGGCAAGGGGTGGCGGCTCATGCGAGAACTCCCGGCGGCCCTGTTCCGGTCCTGGCTGCACTCCCACGAGGAGGACCACGACGACGTGACGGTCTTCCGGCCCGAGCATCACCCCTTCCCTCCGGCGCGGGGCCGCCGTGGCATGGAGTTCGCCCCCGACGGCACCTTCGTCGACCGGCCGGTGGGGCGCGGTGACGCCCCCGACACGGTGCGCGGTCGCTGGCGGCAGGTGGGGGACCGTCGCGTCGCCCTCTCCTTCGAGGGGGGTGCGCGTCCGGAGCGGATCCTGGAGATCGTGCGCTGCGACGAGCACGTCCTGGAGGTCCGGACGTCCGTGGCCCAGCCACCTTGAACGACGGCTGACCGGCCCCGGCGACCCGCCCGGCCCGCACGGGTGAGGGCCCGTTGACTCCCCGGTGGTCAACGGGCCCTCGGTACGGGAGGGTTCAGACCCTCACCGGCTCACCCTCGTCGTCCCGCGCCGTCGGCGCGAGCGGCTCCGGCGCCTCGTCGTGGGTGAGGTCCGGCAGCCGGTGCAGCCACTTCGGCAGGTACCAGTTGCGCTCGCCCAGCAGGGCCATCACCGCCGGGAGCAGCACGCCCCGGATGATCGTCGCGTCGATCAGGACGGCCGCCGCGAGGCCCACGCCCATCTGCTTCATGGACTGCATGGACAGCGTTCCGAAGATCGCGAACACGGCCACCATGATGACGGCGGCGCTGGTCACGACACCCGCCGTGGTGACCACGCCGTGCGAGATCGCGTCCTTCGTCGTCCGGCCCCGCAGCCGTGCCTCGCGGATCCGGGAGACCACGAACACGTGGTAGTCCATCGACAGACCGAACAGGATCACGAAGAGGAACAGCGGCAGCCAGGTGATGATGGCGCCGACGCCCTCCGCGCCCACCAGCGACGCGCCCCAGCCGTGCTGGAACACCGCCACGAGGATGCCGTAGGCCGCGCCCACCGACAGCAGGTTCAGCACGATCGAGGTGAGCGCGATCGTCAGCGAGCGGAACGACAGCAGCATCAGCGCGAAGGCGAAGATCACGACGAACGCGAAGACCGGGACGACCGCTCCGGCCAGCTGGTCGTTGAAGTCCTTCGACCCGGCGACCTGCCCGGTGATCGGCGCCTCGACGCCGTCCACCGTGCCGAGCGTGGCCGGCCGCACGTCGTCGCGCAGCCTGTCCAGGCTCGCGCCCGCCTTGTCCAGGTCGGAGCCGCCGACCAGCGGGACGTACACGAAGGCGATGTTCTGCGCGTCGTGCAGCTTGATCTCGACCGGGCCGCGCGAGGCACCCGAACTGATCGCCCGCTCACGGAAGTCGGCCAGCGCGGACTTCACCTCGGGCGCGTTGATGTCGTCCGCCTTGACGACCACCTCGGCCGGCTCGGACCCTCCAGGGAACGCCTCGTTGAGCCGGTTGTACGTCTGCACGATGGGCAGCGAGTCGCCGAACTCCTGGTCCAGGGTGAGCTGTTGCGTCTTCATGCCGAGCGCGGGCGCCGCGATGGCGAGCAGCGCGCCGGCCGCGACCACCACGGAGACGACGGGCTTGGCCAGCACGCCCTTCAGGACGGCCGTCCAGAACCGGCTGTCCCCGCCGCCGCCGGCGGTGCTGCGGCGCCGCAGGAACGGCAGGCGGCCCTTCTCGACCCGCTCGCCCAGCAGGGAGAGCAGCGCGGGCAGCACGGTCACGGAGCCGATCATGGCCACGGCGACGACCATCAGCGAGGCCAGGCCCATCGCCTCGAACTCGGCGAGCCCGGTGAACAGCATGCCCGCCATGGCCACGCACACCGTGACACCGGAGACGACGATCGCGCGGCCACTGGTCGCGGCGGCGATCCTCAGCGCCGTCTGCGCGTCCCGGCCCGCGGCCCGCTCCTCGCGCTCCCGGCGCAGGTAGAACAGGCAGTAGTCGACGCCGACCGCCAGACCCACCAGCAGCATCACGGAGTTCGCGGTGTCGCTCATCGGCATGACGTGGCTGACGACGCCCATCAGGCCCATCGTCGCCATGATCGCGGTGATCGCCAGCAGCACCGGCAGCACCGCCGCCACCAGCGCGCCGAAGGCGATGAGCAGAATGCCGAGGGCCACCGGCGCCGCGGAGTACTCGGCCTTCTGGAAGTCGTCCCCGAACGCGTCGTCGAACGTCTTCATCATGCTGGCGCCGCCGATCTCCTCGATCCGCAGCGCGTCGTGCTCCTTCTGCACGCCCTCGACGGCCTTCAGGACCGGCTCCACCCGCTCCCCAGCGGTGTCGGAGTCGCCGCTGATGTCGAACTGCACCAGCGCGCTGCGCCCGTCCTCGGAGATCGTCCGCGTGTCGTACGGCGAGGTGACGTCGGTGACCTCGCCGGTGCCCTCGACGGCCTTCACGACCGCCTCGACGGCCTGCCGGAACTCGGCGTCCGTGGCCGTCAGCCCGTCGTCCTTCGCCTGCACGAGGACCGTCTCACTGGCGGGCTCCTCGATCCCGGCGTCCTCGATGATCTTGGCGGCGGTGTGCGTCTCCCCCTTGAGCTGGTCACTGTCCTTGACGTCGACCCGGCCCGCCGCCGACCCGAGCCCCATGGCCAGGACGACGAACAGCACCCAGATGCCGACGGCCGCCCAGCGGTGCCGGGCACTCCAGCCGCCGGCCCGCGCGGCGATGCCCCGCACCCGCGAATCTCCGTTCCCCATGACGGGCTTGCCCCCTTGGATGCGGTGGCGACCCCCTGCCGCCACCTTTCACTTCGAAGGTATGGGCCGGATAAAGCCATCTCGTCGTGCTGTCCGGTGACGTCCCGGCCACCCGGCTCCTCCCGTCGGAGCGCGCCGTCTCACCGCAGGGGAGGAGGCGGCCCCTTACACCTATGTCGCGGATCTCGGGGGCGATGACCAGGGAAGAAGCGGAGCCGCCCGGTCCGTCCGGCGGGCCGGAGTTCCCGCAACGCGCCCGAACGGGCCGGGGGCGGCGGTCGTCGGCCGACCCCCACGAGGCACCGCGGCCGCCTTATCGTGGGCGGATGACGACGACGTACGCGGCGCTGCTGCGCGGCATCAACGTGGGTGGCGCCAAGAAGCTCCCGATGGCCGCCCTGCGCACCCTCCTGGAGGGCCTCGGCCACGACCACGTGCGCACCTACCTCCAGAGCGGCCAGGCCGTCTTCTCCGCCGGCCACGGTGACGAGGACGGCCTCGCCGGGGAGATCACGCGGGCGATCGAGAAGCAGTTCGGCTTCGGCGTCGACGTGATCGTCCGCGACCACGCCTATCTGAAGGCCGTCGCCGAGGCCTGCCCGTTCCCCGCCGCCGACCTCGCGGCCAAGCAGCTCCACGTCACCTACTTCTCCGCGCCGGTCGGGCCCGACCGCTTCGCGGGCATCGACCGGGCGGCCCACCTGCCCGAGGAGTTCCGCCTCGGCGACCGCGCCCTGTACCTGTACGCCCCCGACGGCCTGGGCCGCTCCAAGCTCGCCGCACAACTCTCCAGGCCCCGGGTGACCAAGGGCCTGATCGCCACCACCCGCAACTGGAACACCGTGGTCAAGCTGGTGGAGATGACGGCGGAGACGCCGGAAGGGGCGCCGGGAGGGGCGCCGGGAGGGTGACCTACCGCTGGCCGTGGACGGGGGCGGCCGACGCGATCGCGGAGGCCGCCGTCGTTCCATCCCGGACCCTCGCGATCGCGGAGGCCGCCGTCGTCCCTGCCCGGACCCCCGGACCCTGCCCCACGGGCCAGGTCAGACCAGGGCGTCCAGCCGGGACATCTCCTGCGCCGTGAGACGTACGGCGGCCGCGTCCAGATTGTCGTCCAGGTGGGCGAGGGTGCCGGTGCCGGGAGCCGGGCAGAGCACGGGGGAGTGGTGCAGCAGCCAGGCCAGGGCGATCCGGGCCGGACTGGCGCCGTGCGCGGCGGCGATCGACGCGCACACCGGGTCGGTCGTGAGCGTCCCGTTGCCCAGCGGGAACCACGGCAGGAAGGCGATGCCCCGTGCCTCGCACAGCCGCAGCAGCCGCTCGGAGGCCCGGTCGAGAAGGTGGTAGCGGTTCTGCACGGACGCGATCCGCGTCAACTCCGCCGCCGCCGCGAGCTGTTCGGCCGTGACCGTGTCCAGGCCGATGTGCCGGATCTTGCCCTCCGCCCGCAACGTGTCGAGCGCGCCCAGTTGTTCGGCCATCGGGACGGCCGGGTCGAGCCGGTGCAGCTGGTACAGGCCGATGGTGTCGAGGCGCAGTCTGCGCAGGCTCGCCTCGCACATCGCGCGCAGCCGCTCGGGCCGCCCGTCCACGTGCCAGGCGCTCCCGCTCGTCCGGACGACCCCGCCCTTCGTGGCGATCAACAGGCCCTCGGGGTAGGGGTGGAGAGCCTCGGCGATCAACTCCTCCGCGAGGGACGGGCCGTAGTTGTCCGCGGTGTCGATCAGCGTGACCCCCCGCTCCACCGCCCGCCGCAGCACCGCGACGGCGTCCCGGGCGTCACCGCGCGGACCCCAGTAGCCGGGACCGGTGAGCTGGGCGGTGCCGAAGCCGAGCCGACGGACCCGGAACTCACCCCCCACCGGGAAACTCTGCTCGATCATGCGACGGAGGGTACACACCCTGCGCCGGGCCCCCGGCTCGCTGCCGCTGCCGGAACCGCTCGACCCGGCCGACGAAGCTGTCGCGTTTGTTCAAGAGTCCCGGCCGCGCGCTTCCTAGCGTGAGGGCATGAAGTACGACGAGACCCACCAGTACCTGTCCGAATGCGCCGCCGAGGCGGCGCGCGTCGCGCGCGGCGTCCCGGCCGACCGGCTGGGCGACCCCACCCACTGCACCGACTGGGACCTGCGCGCCCTGGTCAACCACTGGGTCCTCTACACCTCCCACGGCCTGGAGCACCGCGCCCTGCGCAGGCAGCTCCCCGAGGACCTCCTCGCCCGCGACTTCACCGCCGACCCGGACTGGGCCGAGGCGTACGCCGCCCGGCTCGACCGCGCGGTCGCCGCCTGGTCCGACCCGGCCGTCTGGGAGGGCGAGGTCGACCTCGGCCCCGCCGCGCTGCCCGCCGCCGAGCTGGCCTCGATGATCGCCAAGGAGATGGCGGTGCACGGCTGGGACGTTGCCGTCCGCACCGGTCAGACCTTCCACGTCTCCGAGGGCGCCGCCCGCCTGATGCTCGACGTCGTCGAACGCCACGCCGGCCTCTACCGCCAGTACGGCGGCTTCGCCGACCCGGTGCCGGTGCCGGACGACGCGCCGGTGTTCGAGCGGGCGTTGGCGGCGAGCGGCCGGGATCCGCGGCTGGGCGCCTGAGGGACCGAAGGCGGGGTGGCGGGCGCGGCTCGGACGGAGGGGAAAAGACGCCTCGGACGGGACGACGAGGGGCTGCGGGGCCGCGGGGCCGTGGGCCGCGGGGAAGGCGAGTCGCCTCGGTGGGGAGGGAGGAGGCACCCCTCCGAGGCGCCCCACCGCCGGGAGGGACGAAGAACCTCGCCCGGAGTGCCGTCCTCTCAGTCCTCCTCCCCCCGCCACCCGTCCCGTCCCGCCCACCGCACCACCGGCCCCATCGCCAGTCCCGCCACCGCGAACAGCACGCCGAGCACCGCCCAGCCGGCCGAGCCGTGCCGGATCGCGGTCACGGTGACCAGGGCCGGGCCCGCCATCATCCCCGCGGACATGCCGGCCCCGAAGACGCCCTGGTAGACGCCGTGGGCGCGGGAGTCGGCGAGGGCGTAGCCGAGGGTCCAGCCGCCGGCCGCGGAGAGGACCTCGGCGAGGACGTGGACGACGGCGCCGGCGGTGAGGGCGAGGACCGCCCACACCGGGGAGAGGCCGGCGGAGAGGGCGTAGACCGCGCAGGCGGCGGCCAGCAGCAGGCCCGACCAGCGCATCGCCCGTACGGCGGCGGGGACTTGGGAGAAACGGCGGGCGACCGGGACCTGGAGCAGGGCGACCAGCACACAGTTCACGATCATCAGCAGGGCCGCCGTCCAGCGCGGCGCCTCGGTCCGCTCCACGATCCACAGCGGCAGGCCCACCTCGGACAGCGTGTACTGCACGACCAGGACGGCGTTCAGCACGGTCACCGCGAGGAACGGCAGGTCGCGCACCGCGCGCCAGCGGTCGGCGGCCGGCGCGTCCGCGGCGAGGGGCGGGCGGTCCAGGGCATGCGCGGCCAGGGGCAGCCCCGGGATCAGCAGCGCGGGCCCCGCGAACGACACGGCGTTCAGCACGATCACCGCCACATAGGCGCCACGCGTGTCGAGTTGGAGCGCGACCGCCCCGAACACGCCGCCCACGCCCATGCCCACGTTCGTCACCATCCGCAGATACGCCCGCGCCTCCACCCGCGTCGCCGCCGGCAGCACGTCCGCGTACAGCGCGCCCTGCACCCCACGCGAGGCCATCTGCAGGCCCGTCGCGCAGACGACGGCGAGCAGGAACCCCGTGTACGAGTGCACCAGCACGTACCCGGCCGTCGCCACCCCGGTCCCGGCCCACAGCAGCGCGGCCACGCGGCGGGAGCCCCACCGGTCCGCCGCCCGCCCGGCGGGCACCCCGGCCGCCACGCCGACCAGTCCCGCGCCCGTCATCCCGAGACCGACGGCCGTCGTGTCGAGGCCGACGATCCGGGTGAAGTACAGGACGCCCAGCGGGAAGTAGAGGCCGTTGCCGAGGGAGTTGACGAGGGTCAGCAGGGAGGCGCGGCGCAGCACGGGGTCGGTGGGCAGCAGGCCGGAGCGGCGGGCGGCGTGTCCCGACGCCGGGGACTGCGGGGAACTGCCCCGGTCGGAAGCCGAGGAGGCCGAAGAGGCGGGTGTCGCGGTCATGCCCACAGCCAACCCGGGGGCGACGCCGTGGCGGCATTGATTTAGCCTGGCACTGAATGATCGAGATCCGGTTCGCCGTGGGTGACCTCGCCACCACCTCCTTCGCGTACTCCCCGCTCCAGGAGGCGGTCTTCTCCCTGCGCTGCCTGCACGACGCGGCCCGCTACCCCCATCACCGCCCGTGGCTGCGCCGCATCCGCCCGCGCCTGGAGACCCTCGACCGCGAACTGCTCACCGCTCTCGTGGCCCCCTGGCTGTGGGTCCCGGACTTCCTCACCCCACGCCCCGACCGGGCCCGGCCCGCCTTCGCCGACGAACTGGACCGGGTCCGTGCCACCCCGCTCGAGGTGGTCGTCGCCGACTTCCGCGCCACCTACCGGACCGAGGACGCCCTGCCGCCCGTCGTCGCGCGGGGCCTCGTCGAACCCGCCGCGTTCCTCACCCGGATCGCCGACGCGCTCGACGCCTACTGGCACACCTGCCTGGCCACGGACTGGTGGCCGCGGGTGCAGAGCATCCTGGAGGCCGACCTCGCCCACCGGGGACGCGTGCTGGCCGAGCAGGGCGCGGGCGCGCTGCTGCCCGGCCTCGACCGCCGGCTCACCTGGACCGGCAGCCGTCTCCAGCTGTCCACACGGGACTTCCTGCTCCAGGCCCCCTGGGCGGACGTCAGTATCGCCGGACGGGGCATGGTGCTGCTGCCGACCCTGTTCGCCCGGGGCGCCCAGCCCCTGATCGACCCGTCACGGCCGCCGGTGCTGATGTATCCGGCGCGCGGCAGGGCCACCCTCTCCGAGACACCGCCGCCGGTCACCGACGACGCCCTCGTCCGTCTCCTCGGCCGGCCCCGCGCCCGCCTGCTGCTCCTGCTCGCCGAACCGGCCTCCACCACCGAACTCGCCCACCGCCTGCACGTCACCCCGGGCGCGGTGAGCCAGCACCTGGCGGTGCTCTACGACGCGGGCCTCCTCAGCCGCACCCGCAGCGGCAGGGCCGTACGGTACGCACGCACGCCGCTGGGCGACGCACTCTGCTGCTAGACCCGCACGCCGGACACCCGGACCCGCCGCACGAGCGGAGGGGCCCGGCGGATGCCGGGCCCCTCCGGGCGTCGCGTCGCGGTGCGTGGCACCGCGTGGCAGCGCGGGTCACCGCCAGCTGTCGCACCTGCGATTGGTGTTCGCGTCGCTGGTGCACGCCCTCATCCAGACGTCGCTGGTGGCGAAGGTGAAGGTCGTCCAGTCGACGTGACTGTCGCCCGCACCGAGGACTTCGTCGATCTTGTCGACGCCGTCCACGGGGCTGGAGATCCACGCCTCGGCGCGCCGGCCGTCAGCGAGCGTGTCCCTCAGCGTGTAGTTGATGCGGGTGCCGGACGAGTCCCAGCACATCCTGAACGAGAGGGACGCGCCGCTGACCGTGCTGGTGTTCGACCGGCACTGCTCCTGCGCCTGCGCCTGCGCCGGTGACACCCCGGCCAGCGCGGCCGAGGCGAGTGCGCCCGCCAGCACCACACCCAGACCGCGGGGACCGCGTGAACCGCGTCGGTACATGGGTACCTGCCTTTCTCGCAACGGCCCCGGTCAGCTCTGGTAGAAGGTCGACCAGCCGCCGCACTGGTAGTCGACGCCGGCCTCAGTGAGGCATTCCTTGACCTCGAACTTGTAGGCGTTCGCGGCGTAGTTCCAGGTCGTGCTCCGCACGACGTTCAGGCCCGACGCGCTCAGGTTCTCCTCCCGGACCCCGCCGTCGGTGTACGTGGTGCGGACGCGCACGCGCGCGCCGTGGCTGTCCGACTTGGTGTCCTTGATGTTGACGTTGAGGATGTACCGCTCACCCTCCTCGATCGTGCCCCAGGCGTGGGCACCGACCACGTCCGCGGACGTGTACTGGGCAGTCCAGCCGGTGGCCGCGTTCGCCGTACCACCCGTGACGCCCACCATCAGCGCGGCGCCCGCGGCGACGACGCCGGCGGCCCGTGCCGCGTTCCTGCAACTGTCGCTCACCCGATGGAACATGTGGCCTCCCTCGATCCGGTTTCCGGTCATGAGCGGCTCCGGCGCGACCTCGTACCGTCACGAGATCTCCGGAGCGGCGGGAGCCACTCTGCTCGGCCGGTCTGCGAGGGACCTTGGGGAGACCTTGAAACACCTGCTCGGCCCGGCGGCCGGGCGGTGGCCCGCGACGGACGGAGGGGGTGGCGGGGTGGCGTCTGTGGGAGGCCGGCGGTCTGTGATCCGCCGGCCGGCGCCTCAGGCCCCGACCGCCGCCAGCCGGGGTGCCCGTGCCGCGTCGTACCGCTCCAGCAGCACCCGCGCCACCTCCGGCGCCGGCCCCAGCACCTCGGCCAGCACGTCCGCGCCGGCCGCGCCCCGGGCGATTCGGTCCGGGAGGAAGCCGGGGGCCAGGACGTACGGCGCGACCGCCACCGTCGAGCAGCCCAGCTCCCGCAGTTCGCGCACCGCGTCCTCGGTGCGCGGGAGGGAGGCGGAGGCGAACGCGGGTCGCACGGCGCACCAACCGGTGTGCCACCACTCCCGCGCGATGTCGGCGATCACCGCGATCGCCTCCGGGTCGGTGGACCCCGCCGAGGCCAGCACGACCCCGGTCGAGGACCTGTCGGCGGGCGTCAGCCCCGCCTCGGACAACCGCCGTTCGAGGGCGGACAGCAGCAGCGGCGACGGGCCCAGCACCTCCGCCTGACGGATGCGCAGCCGTGGCGGCGCGTCCCGCAGGACCGCCGGGATGTCCGCCTTCGCGTGGAACGCGCGGGTGAGCAGCAGCGGCAGGGCGACCACGTCGCGGACGCCCTCCGCCGCCAGCGACTCCAGCACCGCCTGCACGGACGGCACGTTGAAGTCCAGGAAGCCGGTCTCCACGCGCAGCCCGGGCCGCAGCGACCGCACCCGCCGCACGAGGGCGTGGACGGTCGCCGCGTGCCGCGGATCGCGGCTGCCGTGGGCGACGACGAGCAGAACCGGGTCGCGCATGACGTGCCTCAGCTCCTCGGCAGCAGACCGCGGCTGCGCAGCACCCACCGCTCCAGCGGACTGAAGATCAGCAGGTCGATGGCGATACCGACGATCAGGATGAGCAGGATCGCGAAGAAGACCATGGCCATGGAGCTGTTGTTGCGGCCGTTCTCCAGCAGCTGGCCCAGGCCCACGCCCAGGTCGGGGGAGGACGCGATGATCTCCGCCGCCATCAGCGAGCGCCAGGAGAAGGCCCAGCCCTGCTTCAGACCGGCCAGATAGCCGGGCAGCGCGGCCGGCATGAGGATGTGCCAGGTGCCCCTCAGGCCCGTCGCGCCCAGGGTGCGGCCCGCGCGCAGGAACAGCGGCGGCACTTGGTCGACGCCGGACACCAGGCCGTTGGCGATCGACGGGACCGCGCCGAGCAGGATCACCGCGTACATCATCTGGTTGTTCAGGCCCAGCCAGATCACCGCCGGCGGCACCCACGCCACCGACGGCAGCGACTGCAGGCCGGACAGGATCGGCCCGATCGCCGCGCGTACGAACCTCACCCGCGCCACCAGCAGACCCAGCGGCGTACCGATCGCCAGCGCCATCAGGAAGCCGAGCAGGCCGCGCGAGACGCTGGTCCAGACGTACTCGTGGAGCGTGCCCTGCAGCCAGGCCTCCCGCAGCTCCCCCCACACGTCGGACGGCGAGGGCAGCTTGCTCGGGTCGTCGGCGACCCCGGACGACACCAGCAGCTGCCAGACCGCCAGCACCAGCAGGACGGCGACGACCGGCGGCAGGATCTTCTGGGTCAGGGTCTTGCGGAAGGGCGTACGGCCCGTCTGGACCGTCTCCAGGGCGTCCAGGCCCGCTTCGAGTCCGGCGAGGTCGTTGCCGTCCTTGGCGGTCGTCTCAGTGCTGGCCATGACGGCGGATCTCCCCACGCAGTTCTTCGGTGATCTCCCGGGACAGCTCCGCCACGGCGGCGTCCTCGATGCGGCGCGGCTGCGGGATGCCGACCGTCCACTCGCGCGCGATGCGTCCCGGGCGCGAGGACAGCAGCACCACGCGCTGCGCGAGCCGGACCGCCTCGCGCACGTTGTGCGTGACGAAGATGACCGACAGCGGGCCCGCGGCGGAGCCGCCGGTGTTCGCCGTGCTCCAGATCCGGGTCAGCTCGTCGTGGAGGACGTCCCGGGTGATGGCGTCCAGCGCGGCGAACGGCTCGTCCATCAGCAGGAGCCTGCTCTCCTGCGCGAGCGCCCGGGCCATGGCGACACGCTGCCGCATACCGCCGGACAGCTCGTGCACCCGCTTGCCGTAGGCGCCCTTCAGCCGGACGAGTTCGAGCAGCTCCTCGGCCCGGCCGCGCCGCTCGGACTTGGGAACCCCCCTGAGCCTCAGGGCGAGTTCGATGTTCTTGCCCGCGGTCAGCCACGGGAAGAGGGCGTGCTCCTGGAACATCAGCGCCGGGCGGCCGTCGGTCGTGATGCCGCCCGCCGTGGGCCTGTCCAGCCCGGCCACCAGGTTCAGCAGCGTCGACTTGCCGCAGCCGGAGGCCCCGAGGAGGGTGACGAACTCGCCGGGCGCGACATCGAGCGAGA
Source organism: Streptomyces sp. NPDC014995 (assembly GCF_043080745.1). Taxonomy (NCBI): domain Bacteria; kingdom Bacillati; phylum Actinomycetota; class Actinomycetes; order Kitasatosporales; family Streptomycetaceae; genus Streptomyces; species Streptomyces sp. NPDC014995. The sequence goes on along the minus strand of NZ_JBIBVX010000014.1, from coordinate 87,805 downwards.
TGTCGTCGAGGACGAGCTGCTGTCCGGCCGGGCCGGCGAAGGACTTCGAGACGTGGTCGATGCGCGCGGCGTGCCCCACGGACACATCCGTGTCGGCGGCCTTGGCGAGGGCGGTTGCCATGGTCGTCACCTCCTGTGAACTCATCGGGTCCGTGCTGTGCTTCACGACGTCCGTCACGACGTCACGCCGAGACCGGCGTCGTCGACCTCGGGTTCGCCCTCGGCCTCGAGGACCTTGTTCAGCGGGGTCAGGTCGTAGATGCCGGCCAGATCCGGCTTCTGCAGCAGCCCGGCCCTGACCGCGTGCCGGGCCTGGGTGTCGAGCGTGGCCGCCAGCGGATCGTCGGTGAACCGGATGGACGGCCACGCCGGGTCGATGACGTCGGCCGGCAGCTCCTTGCCGGTGTCCGCCTTCAGCTGCGCGTTCGCCGCGGCCTTCGCCTTCTCCGGATTGGCGTTGATCCACTTGTTGGCCCCGACGGAGGCCTTCAGCACCGCTTCGACGGCCTTCGGGTGCTGCTTCAGGAAGCTCTGCGACACGATGACGTTCGTGATCACGAACTTCTTGTCCGGCCACAGGTCGGCCTCGTCCAGCAGCACCTTCGCGCCCTCGGCGACCAGCTTCGACGCGGTCGGCTCCGGTACCCACGCGCCGTCGACGGAGCCGGACCGGTAGAGGTCCGGGGTGACCTTGTTGTCGGAGCGGACCACGGAGACGTCGCCCTTGCCGCTCTGCGCGTCGACCTTCCAGCCCTGCTCGGCGATCCAGTTGAGGAACGCCACGTCCTGGGTGTTGCCGAGCTGCGGGGTGGCGATCCTCTTGCCCTTGACGTCCTTCAGGGACGTGATCTTCTCCGGGTTCACGACGAGCTTCACGCCGCCGGAGGCCGAACCGGAGATGATGCGCAGGTTCTTGCCGCCCGCCTTGACGTAGCCGTTGATGGCGGGGGAGGGGCCGATCCAGCCGATGTCGATGGAGCCCGAGTTCAGTGCCTCGATCTCCGAGGGACCGGCGCTGAACGTGGCGTACTCCGCCTTCGTGCCGCCCAACTCCTTCTGGAACAACCCCTCGTGCCGGCCGACCAGCGCCGTGGCGTGGGTCAGGTTGCCGAAGTAGCCGATCCTCACGGAGTCCAGGCCGTCGACCTTGGCCGCCCCGGTGACGGCCTGCTCGGTGTTTCCCACGGCCTGGGAGCCGTAACCGCAGGCGGTGAGGGCGAGCAGGGGCAGCGCGGCCATGACCGCGAGGGTGCGGCGGAGGGCGGGTGTGACAGGCACGGGAGGTGTTCCTCTCGGTGGCCCGGCTCTCACGCCCTTACCGGGTCGTGGCCGGGAGGTCGGCAGGTCTTCGTCTCTTGCGGAGGGCGCGCATGCGGTGCGCGTACGTCAGCACACACATCGCGGCACTCCGCCCTGCCCGCTGCCGAGGGCGCCGCTGCCGACGCGGCCGCCCTCCTTGGCGAACGTGGAGTAGTAGTCGGTGGAGTTCACGTCAGAAGTCCCACCCGTCGTCGCCGGCCTCGTCCTTGACGGGCTCCGGCGAGGCGAACGACTCGCCGACCATGCCGGCGGTCAGGGTGGTGCCGTCGTTCGGGTCGATCAGGATGAACGAGCCGGTGCGGCGCGAGTCGGCGTAGGAGTCGACCGGCAGCGGCTCGGCGGTGCGGATCTTCACCCGGCCGATGTCGTTGGCGACCAGCTGTCCCGGGTGCGGGTGCAGGGACAGGTCGTCGAGCGTGAGGCGGGACGGGATGTCCTTGACGATCGCCTTGACCGTGCGGGTGCCGTGCTTGAGCAGCACCCGGTGACCCACGGTCAGCGGGGCGTCGGCGACGTGGCAGACGGTCGCCTCGATGTCCTGCGTGGTCGGCGGCGCGTCCTTGCTGGGCACGATCAGGTCGCCGCGCGAGATGTCGATGTCGTCCTCCAGCAGGACGGTCACCGACTGCGTGGTCCAGGCGACGTCGACGGGCTTGCCCAGCAGGTCGATGCCGGAGATCTTCGTGGCCCGGCCGGACGGCAGCACGGTCACGCTCTCGCCGACCCGGAAGGAACCGGCCGCGATCTGGCCCGCGTAACCCCGGTAGTCGGGGTGCTCGGCGGTCTGCGGCCGGATCACGTACTGCACGGGCAGCCGGGCGTGGCAGTGGCTCAGGTCGTGGGTGACCGGGACCGTCTCCAGGTGCTCCAGGACGGTCGGCCCGCCGTACCAGTCCATGTTCGCCGACGGCTCCACCACGTTGTCCCCGGCGAGCGCCGAGATCGGGATCGCGGTGACCTCCGGGACGCCCAGCTCGAGGGCGTACGCCGTGAACTCCTCGGCGATCGCCGCGAACACGGACTCCTGGTGGTCGACCAGGTCCATCTTGTTCACCGCGAGCACGACGTGCGGGACGCGCAGCAGGGCGGCGATCGCCGCGTGCCGGCGGGTCTGCTCGACGACGCCGTTGCGGGCGTCGACCAGGATCACCGTCAGCTCGGCCGTGGAGGCACCCGTCACCATGTTGCGGGTGTACTGCACGTGGCCGGGCGTGTCGGCGAGGATGAACCGGCGCCGGGCCGTGGCGAAGTAGCGGTAGGCCACGTCGATGGTGATGCCCTGCTCGCGCTCGGCGCGCAGGCCGTCCGTGAGCAGCGCGAGGTCCGGGCCCTCCGCACCGCGGCTCGCCGAGGCGCGCTCCACGGCCTCCAGCTGGTCGGTGAGGATCGACTTGGAGTCGTGCAGCAGCCGTCCGACGAGCGTGGACTTGCCGTCGTCGACGGAGCCGGCGGTGGCGAACCGCAGCAGGGTCGTGGCCGAGAGTTCCTCGGTCGTGATGGTGCTCATGCTTAGAAGTACCCCTCGCGCTTGCGGTCTTCCATCGCGGCCTCGGACAGCTTGTCGTCGGCGCGGGTGGCACCGCGCTCGGTCAGCCGGGACGCGGCGATCTCGGCGATGACCTGTTCCAGCGTCACCGCGTCGGAGTCGACGGCACCCGTGCAGGACATGTCACCGACGGTCCGGTAGCGGACGAGCCGCTTCTCGACGGTCTCGCTCTCCTTGGGCCCGCCCCACTCGCCGGCGGTCAGCCACATCCCTGCCCGCTGGAAGACCTCCCGCTCGTGCGCGAAGTAGATCTCCGGCAGTTCGATGCCCTCGCGGGCGATGTACTGCCAGACGTCCAGCTCGGTCCAGTTGGACAGCGGGAACACCCGGACGTGCTCGCCGGGGGCGTGCCGCCCGTTGTACAGGTTCCACAGCTCCGGGCGCTGACGGCGCGGGTCCCACTGGGAGAACTCGTCCCGCAGCGAGAACACCCGCTCCTTCGCCCGGGCCTTCTCCTCGTCGCGGCGCCCGCCGCCGAAGACCGCGTCGAACTTCTCCGACTGGATCTTCTCCGTCAGCGGCAGGGTCTGCAGCGGGTTGCGGGTCCCGTCCGGACGCTCCTTCAGCACACCCCGGTCGATGTAGTCCTGCACCGAGGCGACGTGCAGCCGCAGGTGGTGCTGCGCCACCGTGCGGTCGCGGTACTCGATGACCTCGGGGAAGTTGTGCCCGGTGTCCACGTGCAGCAGCGAGAACGGCACCGGCGCCGGCGTGAACGCCTTCAGCGCCAGGTGCAGCATGACGATCGAGTCCTTGCCGCCGGAGAACAGGATCACCGGGTTCTCGAACTCGCCCGCCACCTCGCGGAAGATGTGCACCGCCTCCGACTCCAGGGAGTCGAGGTGGCTGAGGGCGTACGGGCTGGCCGTGCCCTCCTCGGCCTTGGCGACGGTCGTCACACCAGTCCCCTTTCGCTGAGCAGGGCGTACACCGACGCCGCGGACTCCTGCACGGTCTGGTTCTGGGACTCGATCCGCAGATCCGGCGACGCGGGCACCTCGTACGGGTCGTCGACGCCGGTGAGTCCGGTCAGCTCGCCCGCCGCCTGCTTGGCGTACAGGCCCTTGACGTCCCGCTCGCTGCACACCTCGACCGGGGTCGCCACGTGCACCTCCAGGTACGCCGTCCCGCTCGCCTCGTGCCGCTTGCGCACCGCGTCACGGCTGTCGGCGTACGGCGCGATCACCGGCACCAGCGCCTTGACGCCGTTGCGGGCGAGCAGGTCGGCGAGGAAGCCGATGCGCTGCACGTTGGTGTGCCGGTCCTCGCGGGTGAAGCCGAGGCCCGCCGAGATGAACTCGCGGATCTCGTCGCCGTCGAGCACCTCCACGAGGTGGCCCTCCTCGCGCAGCCGGCCGGCCAGCTCGTACGCGATGGTGGTCTTGCCGGCACTCGGCAGACCCGTGAGCCAGACGGTGGCTCCGGTCGTCACGTGATTCTCCTGGGTCGCAGTGGTCGCATCGGTTACAGCAGTAGCAGCCGCGGCTGTGGGCGTCGTGTGAGCGGCGGTGGTCCCGGTCATCCGTGCAGCCCGCACTCGGTCTTCGCCCGGCCCGCCCAGCGGCCGGCGCGCGCGTCCTCGCCCTCCAGGACCCGGCGGGTGCAGGGGGCGCAGCCGACGGAGGCGTAGCCGTCCATCAGCAGGGGGTTGGTCAGCACGCCGTGCTCGGCGACGTACGCGTCGACGTCGTCCTGGGTCCAGCGGGCGATCGGGGAGATCTTGACCTTCTGCCGCTTCTCGTCCCAGCCGACGACCGGGGTGTTCGCCCGGGTCGGGGACTCGTCGCGGCGCAGCCCGGTCGCCCACGCCCAATAGCCCTCGAGGCCCTCCTCCAGCGGCCGCACCTTGCGCAGCTTGCAGCACAGGTCCGGGTCGCGGTCGTGCAGCCTGGGCCCGTACTCGGCGTCCTGCTCCGCGACCGTCTGGCGCGGGGTGAGGGTGATGACGTTGACGTCCATCACGGCCTCGACCGCGTCCCGGGTGCCGATGGTCTCGGGGAAGTGGTAGCCGGTGTCGAGGAACACCACGTCGACGCCCTTCAGCACGCGCGACGCCAGGTGCGCGACCACCGCGTCCTCCATGGAGGAGGTCACGCAGAAGTCCTTGCCGAAGGTGTCCACGGCCCACTGGAGGATCTCCAGCGCCGAGGCGTCCTCCAGGTCGCGCCCGGCCTGCTCGGCGAGCGCCTTCAGCTCTTCGGTGCTGCGGTCTTCCCGAACCGCCGTCATATCCGGTCCCCTCCCGTGTCGGTGCGCTGAGCGCCCCGGGCGAGCAGCCCGAGGAACTTCAGCTGGAATGCGCGGTTGCACGCCGCGCATTCCCAGGCGCCATGACCTTCCTCGCTGGGACGCAGGTCCTCGTCGCCGCAGTACGGGCAGTAGAAGGGCGCGGCGCGCTCGCTCATGACAGGGCCTCCTCGCCGGCCCGGGCCGCCCAGGTGGCGAACCGCTCGCCGTCCTCGCGCTCCGCCTGGAACCGCTTCAGGACGCGCTCGACGTAGTCCGGCAGCTCGTCCGCGGTCACCTTCAGACCACGGACCTTGCGGCCGAAACCGGCGTCCAGGCCGAGCGCGCCGCCCAGGTGCACCTGGTAGCCCTCGACCTGCTCGCCCTGGTCGTTGAGGACGAGCTGGCCCTTGAGACCGATGTCAGCGACCTGGATACGGGCGCAGGCGTTCGGGCAGCCGTTGATGTTGATGGTGATCGGCTCGTCGAACTCCGGGATGCGGCGCTCGAGTTCGTCGATCAGGGTGATGCCGCGCTGCTTGGTCTCGACGATGGCGAGCTTGCAGTACTCGATGCCGGTGCAGGCCATGGTGCCGCGCCGGAAGGCGGAGGGGCTGACCGTGAGGTCCAGCGACTCCAGGCCCGACACCAGCGAGTCGACCTGCGCCTCCTCGACGTCGAGCACGATCATCTTCTGCTCGACGGTGGTGCGCACCCGGCCGGAGCCGTGCGCCTCGGCGAGGTCGGCGATCTTCGCCAGGGTGGCGCCGTCGACCCGGCCGACGCGGGGCGCGAAACCGACGTAGAAACGGCCGTCCTTCTGCCGGTGCACCCCGACGTGGTCGCGCCAGCGCGCCACCGGCTGGGCGGGGGCGGGGCCGTCGACCAGCTTGCGCTCGAGGTACTCGTCCTCCAGCACCTGGCGGAACTTCTCCGCGCCCCAGTCGGCGACGAGGAACTTCAGGCGGGCGCGGGTGCGCAGGCGCCGGTAGCCGTAGTCGCGGAAGATCGAGATGACGCCCTCGTAGACGTCCGGGACCTCGTCCAGCGGGACCCAGGCGCCGAGCCGGACGCCGATCTTGGGGTTGGTGGACAGGCCGCCGCCGACCCACAGGTCGAAACCGGGGCCGTGCTCGGGGTGGTCGACGCCGACGAACGCGACGTCGTTGATCTCGTGCGCCACGTCGAGCAGCGGCGAGCCGCTGACCGCCGACTTGAACTTGCGGGGCAGGTTCGAGAAGGCCGGGTTGCCGATGATCCGCCGGTGGATCTCCTCGACGGCCGGGGTGCCGTCGATGATCTCGTCCGCGGCGATGCCGGCCACGGGGGAGCCGAGGATCACCCGGGGGGTGTCGCCGCAGGCCTCGGTGGTGGACAGGCCGACCGCCTCCAGGCGGTCCCAGATCTCCGGCACGTCCTCGATGCGGATCCAGTGGTACTGGACGTTCTGCCGGTCGGTGATGTCCGCGGTGCCGCGCGCGAACTCCTGCGAGATCTCCGCGATCACCCGCAGCTGCTGGGTGGTCAGCCGGCCGCCGTCGATGCGCACCCGCAGCATGAAGTACTTGTCGTCCAGCTCCTCCGGCTCCAGGATCGCGGTCTTGCCGCCGTCGATCCCGGGCTTGCGCTGCGTGTACAGGCCCCACCAGCGCATCCGGCCGCGCAGGTCGTTGGGGTCGATCGAGTCGAAGCCGCGCTTGGAGTAGATCGTCTCAATGCGTGTCCGCACATTGAGACCGTCGTCGTCCTTCTTGAACTGTTCGTTGCCGTTGAGCGGGGTGAAGTGACCCACGGCCCACTGACCCTCACCGCGGTGACGACTCACCTTGCGGCGGGGCGCGGAGGCGGCAGGGTTCTGCGGGGTGGCGGCCATGGTGAATACGTCCTTCGGGACAGCGACGGGGAGGGGCCGGCGCGCGGCGCCGTCGGTGAGGAGTGGTGGTCGGGTGACGGTCGGGAGGCTCTGACCTGCGCGTACGGGCGCATGGCAGTGGTGCGCTTCGTTGCGCGGGGAGGCTGGCTCAAGGGATGTCGGCGGTGCTGGTCCCGTGGCCGAAGGCCACTGCGGGGGCGTCAGCTCGCCGGACAGATGGCGCTGGACATGCGGCCGAGGTCGACGTGCCGCCGACTCACCAAGGCAATTCCAGTTCCAGACATGACGGAAGCGTGTCATGGGCATCTGGACACAGTCCAGCTTCGTCCGTCATGCGGACACCCTTGTCCCGAAGTGTGAGACAAGGGTGGTGTCGGTCACATGCGCTGCGCGGTGTCTTGTCCGCGCAGGTCAGGCGGGGTATGCGCCCGGCCAGGGGCCCGGGGCGGGTACCTCGGCCTCCTCCTCGACCTTGGTGTCGAACAGCGTGAACCCCCGGCGCAGATAGTTGTCCATGGCGTGCTCGCCGTCCTTGCTGCACGTGTGCAGCCACACCCGCTTGGTCTGCGGCAACCCCGGCCAGCGGTCCGCGAGGTCCCAGGCGCGGGCGGCGCCGTACGACAGCAGGTGTCCGCCGATGCGACGGCCCCGGAAGGCCGGGATCAGCCCGAAGTAGACGATCTCCACCACACCGTCGTCCTGCGGCTCCAGCTCCACGTATCCCGCGGGCGTGCCCCGGTCGTACGCCACCCACGTCTCGACCCCCGGACGCCCCAGGTGCTCCTGCCACCGCGCGTACGTCCAGCCCAGCCGGTCGATCCAGCGGATGTCGCCGCCGACGGACGCGTACAGGAAGCGGCTGAACTCCGGCGAGGGCACCTCGGCGCGGACGATCCGCACGTCACCCTCGGGCGCGGCGGCCGGCAGGAGGTCGCCCGGCGCGGTCTGCTCCAGGGACCAGGTGGTCACGGGGATGTTGGTCATGCCGGTCAGGGAATCATCTGCCGCACCGGTCTGTCGATCGCCTCCCGATCCGCTGCCGGGTCGATCCGTCGACCGCCTCCCGATCCGCTACCGGGCCGATCCGTCGATCGAGGCCAGCGGCAGCGAGAACAGGACCCGGTCCGACTGCGTCCACACCTCGCCGGTCTCCGCCCAGTAGGAGAGGGACTCGGTCCGGGGGCTCCAGCAGTGGTGGCTGCTGTCGGCGCCGCACGTCGCGGCCCGCGACCCGTCCGTGTCCTGCCGCCACAGTGTCCCGTGCCTGCCGTCCGGGGCTGCCGCGTGGGTGACGTACCAGGCGGACCCGTGCGCGAGCACACCCCGCACTCCGGTCGCCTCGGTCCGGTACGCCTCGGTCGCGCGGACCCGTCCGCCGTCGTCGGAGGCGAGGAGTCCGGCGCGGCCGGGGGCCGTGTCGAAGGCGTACCGCCACAGACGGGCGCCCCGCTCGCCGTCGTCGAGGGTCCACTCCCCGGCGACCAGGCTGTCGGGGGCGGTGCCGCGGTCGAGGGAGAGGGCACCGGGGTGCGGGGCGTCCGGGCCGCCGCTCAGCCGGTAGGAGGCGACGGCGGGTAGCACGTACCGGTAGCCGTGCGCCGACCAGCCGCCGGGCACCCGGCCGATCGCCTCGCCGGTGACGGTGGCCCGCTGGATGCGGTTCACGTCGTAGACGTACAGCGCGGTCCGCTCCCCCTCGTCGGCGGTGACCAGCAGCTTGTCCTGGTACCAGACCATGCCGGAGACGTGGGAGGCCAGGCCCCGGTAGTCGCGGCCGCCGTCGACCGGGACGGCGAGCAGCGCCCAGGTGTAGGTGAGGCGGTTCAGGTTGCCCGCGTCGACGAAGGCCACCCGGGCCAGGCCCCGGTCGGCGGCCGGACCGGCGCTGCGCGACCAGCCGGAGAGGATCACCCGGTGGGCGCCCCACAGCCCGTCGTCGTCCGCGTCACCGGAGGTGGTGACCGCCCCCGACTGCCAGCCCTCGGTGTCGTCGGTGTTCCAGCAGTAGGCGCGCGCGGCGGTGGGGGAGACGGGCAGCGCCCGCCGCTCCGCGTCCGTGCAGTCGACCGCGTCGCGCAGGGTGCGGTCGGCGCCGCCGAGTACCGCGCCGACCCCGACCGGCGGGCCCATCTCCGCGGCGAGCCGGTCCAGCGAGGCCCGCGGCACCAGGCTCTCCGTCAGCCGCAGCGCGTCCGTGTCGGCGGAGGCGGTGAGCGGCTTCAGGGCCCCGGGCCCGTCCGTGACCGTGGCCTGGGAAGCGCTGATCATGGTGGCGGCGGCGGTGAGCGCGAGCGCGGTACCGGTCAGGAACGCGCGCAGGGCCCTTCCCCGCCTGCGCCGACGGTGTCGGCCACGATGCTTCATTCGTCCTCCCGAGGCGGGCCAACTGCGCCGTGTGATCCGTACGTTGACCGAGGAGCAGGTGGGGTGACCCGTAGGGGATGCTACGGCAGTCGGTGTGCGCCCGGGACGAAGACCTCGCACATGTACGGAACACGCCGTGATGTAAGGCGGTTCACCGCGCGAAGGATGCGGCCGAGGGGCCTTTCGGTACGAAATCCGTAGTCCCGACAGGGAATCCGCCCTCGCGGCAGGGAATCCGCCGCCCCGGCACGGAACCGGCTGTCACGTCCGCAATCCCCGATGTGGCGCCGAATCCGCCGCCGTGGCACGGAATCGCCTGTCGCGGCACGGAATGACCCGTCGCGGCCGCCCCTCCGGGGCACGGATCCGCCGTCGCGCACCGGATGCACCGTCATGGCACAGAACCGGCCGCCGACGGGGCGACTTCCCGGCAGGGCGCCGTCCTGATACCGCCGTTTCGGCAGGGCACCGTCCCCTACCGCCGTTTCGGCGGGGCGACTTCCCGGCGGGGCGCCGTCCCAGCACCGCCGTTCCGGCAGGGCGCCGTCCCGGCACCGAATCCGCCGTCGCGGCCCGGACTCCGCTGTGACGGCACCGAATCCGCCGCTACGGCGCGGAACCCGTCGTCCGCGCCCCCGCCACCGTGGGCGCGGACGAGTGCGGCAGGAGGTCCCTGGGGTCGTCCGGGAGGAGCACCTCCACCTCCGCCTCCTCGCAGAAACGATAAGGCCGATGCTCCAACAGCCCCCCGAGATACCGCCGCACCCGCGACATCTCGGCCCGCACCGTCACCGTCCGCCCCGGATCACCGAACACGTCCGCGGCCAGCGCCGCCGCGCTGCGCCCACCCCGGTGCACCGCCAGCAGATACAGCAACTCGGCATGGCGCGGACTGAGTTCGTGCGACCACGAACCCGCCCCGCCGGTGACCGCCACCGACCAGCGGCGCGGCCGCGTCACATCCAGCACGATCCGGGTCGCACCGGGCGGCCGCGGCTCCGCGGCCCCGTCCAGCACCCGCACCAGCCAGCCCCCCGCCAGCGGCTCCACCGAACACACGCCCAGCGCCGGCAGCCACCGACGGCCCGCCGAGACGGACCTGGGCAACGCGATCCGGTTCGTGTACGGCATCCCGGACACGGCCGCGGTCCAGCCGTCCCGGTCCACCGCCGCCGCCCGCCCGCCGATCCGGGCCAGCACCGGCGACGCCACCGCGCGCAGCCGCTCCAGCGCCCCCAGGTGCCGCTCCCGCAGCCTGGCCTCGGCGAGCTTCGCCACCGAGTCGACCCAGGCGAGCGTCGCCGGGTGCATCGTCTCCAGCGGCCCGCTGACGTCCACCACACCGAGCAGCCGGCCGTCACGCGGATCGGTGATCGGTGCGCCGGTACAGGTCCACGTGGCGTGCGAGCGGACGAAGTGCTCGGCGGCGAACACCTGCACCGGCCGGCGCACCACCGCCGGGGTGCCCACACCGTTGGTGCCGACGACGTCCTCCCGCCAGTCCGCGCCCAGTTCGAAACCGAGCCCGTCCGCCTTGCGCAGCACCGGGGAACAGCCCTCCCGCCACAGCACCCGGCCCTCCGCGTCCGCGACGACCATGATGTGGTGGGCGACGTCCGCGACCGACAGCAGCCCCTCCCGCAGCACCGGCAGAACCTCCCGCAGCGGCGACTCCTCCCGCCGCCGCCGCACCTCCTCCTGACTGAGCAGCCCGGCTCTGACATCGTGGTCCGGATCGACGCCACTGCGCAGCATCCGCTCCCAGGACTGCTCGATCACGGGACGCGGCGCGATGCGCGCCCGCTGCCCGGCGAGCCTGGCCTCCCGCACCTCGCTGAGCATCCGCGCCGCCCGCGCGGCGTCGACGGCCGCGAGCTGCGGCACGATCATCGGCGACTTCGCCACTGGGGCCTCCCCGGAGAGCGCACGGGCACAGGACCGGGTGTCAAGCTCCTGCGCCGACTGTTTCCGGTCTTACTCGAGGTCCCATCTTGCCGTCCACCCGTGACGGAGGGACCCACTCCGGACACCCGAGTCCGACACGTTGCAACCCCTTGCAACCCTGGCCAACATCCACCGGCCGGTTTGAAACTTGTGGCACGCCGTCCCGAGCGGCGTTACTGGCCTCGCAGGGCCATTGAGGCGGGGGTGGTGCCGTGTCGGCGCAGCACCACCCCCGCACCTGTCCGGGCCCAGGTCACAGCACGGGCCGCGCCCGCTCCACGATCGCCTGGAGATCCAGACCGGGAGGCAGCGTCCCGAACGCCGCCCCCGCGTCACCGCCCAGCCGCGACGCACAGAACGCGTCGGCGACCTCCGGCGGCGCGAACCGAACGAGCAGCGCCCCCTGAAGCACCAGTGCGAACCGCTCCGCCAGCCGCCGCGCCCGCGCCTCCGCACCGTCCAGATCCGCCAGCTCGGTCAGCAGATCCTTGATCGCCGCGTCCAGCCGGTGATCGGCACCCCGCGCCTGCCCCACCTCCTGGAGATAGGCGTTCAGCGCCTGCGGCTCCCGCCGCAACGCCCGCAGCACATCCAGCGCCTGCACATTGCCCGCGCCCTCCCAGATCGAGTTCAGCGGCGACTCGCGCACCAGCCGCGGCATCCCCGACTCCTCCACGTACCCGTTGCCGCCCAGGCACTCCGCCGCCTCCACCGTCACCGGCGTACACCGCTTGGTCACCCAGTACTTCGCGGCCGGCACCGCGATCCGCAGCAGCGCCCGCTCCCGCTCACCGCCGTCGTCGTAGGCCGCCGCAAGCCGCAGCCCAAGCGTCGTGGCCGCCTCCGCCTCCAGCGCCAGATCGGCCAGAACATTACGCATCAGCGGCTTGTCGAGGAGCTTCCCGCCGAACGCCGCACGGTACGCGCAGTGGTGCACGGCCTGCGCGACGGCCGCCCGCATCAGCCCCGCCGAGCCCAGCACACAGTCCAGCCGGGTCGCCGCGACCATCCCGATGATGGTGCTCACCCCGCGCCCCTCCGCACCCACCCGGCGCGCCCACGTCCCGTCGAATTCGACCTCCGCGGAGGCGTTCGACCGGTTGCCCAGCTTGTCCTTCAGCCGCTGGAGCCGGAAGACGTTACGGGTGCCGTCCTCCAGGACCCGCGGCACGAGGAAACACGTCAGCCCCTCCGGGGCCTGCGCCAGCACCAGGAAGGCGTCCGACATCGGCGCCGAGCAGAACCACTTGTGTCCGGTCAGCTCGTACGTCCCCTCCTCGGCGAGCGGCCGCGCCGACGTCGCGTTCGCCCGCACGTCACTGCCGCCCTGCTTCTCCGTCATCCCCATCCCGAACAGCGCCCCCGCCTTCCGGCTCGCGGGCCGCATCTCACGCTCGTAGATCGTGGACGTCAGCCGCGGCTCCCACTCCGCGGCCAGCCCCGCGTCGGCGCGCAGCGCGGGCACCGCCGCATGGGTCATCGACAGCGGGCAGCCGTTGCCCGCCTCGACCTGCGTCCACACCACGAACCCCGCCGCCCGCCGCACATGCCCGCCCGGCCGCGCCCACGCCGCCGTCAGACCCGCCCCCACACCCTTGCCCAGCAGCCGGTGCCACGCCGGATGGAACTCCACCTCGTCGATCCGGTGGCCGTAGCGGTCGTGCGTACGCAGCGTCGGCGGGTTCTCATTGGCCTGGATCGCCCACTCGTGGAGTTGCGCCGACCCCGCGGCCCGCCCCAGCGCGGACAGCTCACCGCGCGCCTCGTCGAGCAGCTCCGGAGCGAGGTGCCGCTCCACGGCCGCCACCAGGGCCCGGTCCGCGCCGTAGACGTCGTACCCGAGGAGGGGCGGGGGCTGGTTGGTCACAGAGTGCGTACTGCCTGCCATACCGCGAACGTACCCCCGGGTACGCCGGTCATGACCCCCGGACACGAGGACGCCCGCCCACACGCCCACCGGACACCGATGGCACACCGGGACGGCGCCCCACCGGAGGTGAGCGCAGCCATCCACGGCGGATACCGTTAAGGCGTGCAGCCAGCAAGTCAGTCATCCGAGCGACCCGAGGGCCCCACCGGGCGTCTCCACCGCGCACGTGCCCTCTACCGCAACGTCTCCAAACGCAGGACCGCCTGGCTGCTCCTCAAGGACACCGTCAACTCCTGCATCGAGTACCGCATCCTCGGCCTCGCCGCCGAGGCCGCGTTCTTCACCCTGCTGTCCGTGCCGCCGCTGCTGCTCAGCCTCATCGGCCTGCTCGGCTACGTCGACGACTGGACCGGCACCGACACCATCTCCAGCCTCGAGGCCAACCTCCTCGACGCCTCCCGCACCGTCCTGTCCGACACGGGCGTCGCACAGATCGCCCAGCCGATCCTCGACGACGTCATGAAGGGCGGCCGCCCCGACGTCATCTCCATAGGCTTCCTGTTCGCCGTCTGGTCCGGCTCACGCGCCGTGAACGTCTTCATCGACACCATCACCGTCATGTACGGCCTCGACGGCGTCCGCGGCATCGTCAAGACCCGGCTCGTGGCGTTCCTGCTGTTCATCGCCGCCCTGCTCATCGGGTCGGTCGCACTGCCCCTGATGGTCGCCGGGCCCGACGCGGTCGTGCGGGTCGTGCCCTGGTCGACGACGGTCGTCCAGGTCCTGTACTGGCCCGTCGTGATCGTCCTGTCCATCGCGTTCCTGACCACCCTGTACCACGTGTCCGTGCCCGTACGCTCCCCGTGGATCGAGGACGTGCCCGGTGCCCTGGTGGCCCTCGCGATGTGGGTGCTCGGCAGCTTCCTGCTCCGCATCTACCTCCAGAACACCATCGAGGGCGCCACCATCTACGGCTCCCTCGCCGCCGCCGTCGCCGTCCTGCTGTGGATCGGCGTCTCCGCGTTCGCCGTGCTCGTCGGCGCCGCCATGAACGCCGCGATCGACCGGGTCTGGCCGGCCGCCGCCACGGCCGCGGCGCGCGCCGCCAACGAACGCGCCCGCGAGGAGGAGGCCGCCGAGTACGTCGCCCGCATGGCCGCCGCCCGCGCCCACGACGACCCCGACGACCCCGACATGCCCTCCGAGTTCCCCGAACGCTGGTCCCGCTTCCTGCCCCCCGACGACGTCACCGGCCGACTGCGCACCCACGCCAAGACCTCCCCGAAGGGCAACGGCACGGCGGAGGAGCCCCCGCCCCCCGAGAAGTGAACGCGCGCGCTCACGCCCGGGTGCCCGCCGCGGCCGCCTCCTTCACGAACTCCGAGAAGTCACGCGGCTCACGCCCCGGAACCCGCCGCACACCCCCCGTGAGCCGCGTTGTGACCGTCGAGCAGTTCCTCGAACAACTCCACGAGGAAGTCGGCCTCCCGGGCGGGCACCCCGAACCCCACCAGACGCTCGCGACACGCACGGGCAGGCACCGGCCCGCGACACGCACGGGTCGGCACCGACCGGTACGACAGCTCCCGCCCCGTCGCCGCGGCGATCACCGCGACCGCCCCGCCCCACGCGACCTGCCGCGGCCCGGCCGCCTCGATCTCCCGCCCCATGCGACCTGCCGCGGCCCCGGTCACCTCGATCTCCCGCCCTATGCGACCTGCCGCGGCCCCGGTCACCTCGATCTCTGGCGGTGCCCCCTCACACCCCTGCTGACGGACGAGATCGGCCGCGACGAACCCGGCCAGGAAGTCGTCCTGGACCGGCTCCTCGACCTCCTCGTCATCGCCGCCCTGCGGGCCTGGTTCTCCCGCCCGGAGGCCGAGGCCCCCGCCTGGTACCGGGCGACGGCCGACCCGGTCGTGGGCCGCGTCCTGCGCCTCGTCCAGGACGACCCCGCCCACCCCTGGACGGTGGCCTCGCTCGCCGCGAAGGCGGGCGTCTCCCGGGCCGGCCTCGCCCGCCGCTTCACCGCACTCATGGGCGAACCCCCGATGACCCACCTCACCGGCTGGCGCCTCGCCCTCGCCGCCGACCTGCTGCGCGACACCGACCACACCATCGGCGCCATCGCCCGCCAGGTCGGCTACGGCAGCGCCTTCGCCCTCTCCAGCGCCTTCACACGCGCGTACGGCGTCAGCCCGCAGGAACACCGCACCACCGGGGCGGCGTAGCCTGGCCGCGTGTACCAGGAACGCCCCTCCCGGCTGGCCGGCGCGGTCGTCTGGACGAACACCCCGACGGGCGCGGGCCTGCGGCCCGTCCTGCCCGACGGCTGCATGGACCTGCTGTGGCACGAGGGCAGACTGCTGGTCGCCGGCCCCGACACCCGCGCCCACCGCCCCGACGGCCCGCCCACCCCCTGGGCCGGCCTGCGCTTCCACCCCGGCACCGCACCCGCCCTCCTCGCCGTACCCGCCCACGAACTCCGCGACCGCCGCGTGGACCTGACCGACCTGTGGCCGGCCGCCGACGTACGACGGCTGCGCGCCCGCGTCGAGGCCGCCCCGCACCCCGCGACGGCACTGGAGGAACTGGCACTGGAACGGGCGGCCCCACCCGACCCCGCCCTGCGCCACCTGGTCACCGCCCTCGCCGCGGGCCGCCCGGTCGCCGCGATCGCCGACGAACTCGGCCTCGGCGTACGCCGCTTGCACCGCCGGTCCCTGACCGCCTTCGGCTACGGCCCCAAGACCCTGGCCCGCATCCTGCGCTTCCAACGAGCCCTCGCACTGGCCCGCCGAGGACTGCCGTACGCGGCCACGGCCGCCCGCGCCGGCTACGCCGACCAGGCCCACCTCGCCCGCGACGTACGCGAGTTCACCGGGACGACGCTGACGGAACTACTGCGCTAGCGGCGCGAACAGGTCGACGCCGTTGCCGTCGGGGTCGTGCACGACGGCGTACCGCTGCCCCCAGAAGGCGTCCCACGGCTTCAGCTCGCCGTCGTACCCGGCGCCCACCAGCTCCTCGTACACCGCGTCCACCTCGGCCGGCCCCTCGCAGCGCAGCGCGAGCGAGGACCGGCCGCCCCCGGACGGCGCCCGCCAGGCGGGGTGGAAGGACCGGACGGTCTCCTCGGTGTCCAGCAACAGCCGCAGCCCGCCCGGCAGTTCCGCCTCGGCATGCGGCTCCCGCTCCGCGCCCTCGGGGAACGCGAACCCGAGCCGGCGGTAGAAGGCGACGGAGGCGGCCATGTCGGAGACGACCAGGCCGATGGCATCGAATCGTGGACTCATACGGCCACCGTAGGCAGCGACCCGGCAACCGGTCTTGAAGGAATCGGACACGCCACGCCACGCCACCCGGCCCGCATCGGGAGAGCTGCCCGCGCCGCGTCGGGGGGCACCCCGTGTCGGGGGGCGCCCCGCGTTGGGAGGGACGCCCGCGCCGCGACCGGAGGCCCGCCCCGCGCCCGGTCACCCGCCCCGGAGGCCGGCCGGGAGCCGCCCGGTCCGTCAGTCGAACGTCACCGGCCCGTTCGGCGTGTCCACCGTGAACGAGAGGCCCACCGGGCCCTCGAGGAGCGTCAGCTCGGTACCGAGCGCGGTCAGCAGCGGGCGGATCTCGTCCGGGTCCGGGGCGGTCGCCGACACCTCCAGCAGCGGAGTCACGGGCAGACCCGACGCGGACGGGTGGACCGTGGAACCCCAGTCGATGAGAAAGGGGACCAGACCGGACGGATGCGGATCACCGCCGTCGGTCAGCCGCCACTCCAGCACGGTCCCGTCCGGCCGGCGCCGGCTCATCTCCCGCACCTCACCCGGGTCGTAGCCGCGTGCCCGCGCCGCCGCCACCGCACCGTCCAGATCCGGCGGGCTGATCGCCCAGGTGATCGTCCGCGCGGTGTCCAGCCCGTCGACGGCGAACGGCCGCGGACCGGCCGGCGCCGGCTGCCGCGGATCCGGGCCGATGATCTCCAGGTACGCGCAGCCGCCCAGCCCGACCAGATGGTTGCGGGTGCCGAGCCCGACATGCACCCCACCGGGAGCGGGGACCACACCCGTACGCCGGCTGAACTCGGCGACCGTCGCCGCCAGATCGGGAGTTGCGAGGACGAGGTGATCGAGTCGAGGAGGAATGGTGTTCATCCCGCCCGAGCCTACGCGCCGCACCGCCGAAAAGGACGCGTCTGTGGAACACCTGTGCGGCAGGATGGCCGGATGATCCGCACGGTACGCGCCCTTCCGGCGCTGCTCCTGGCCCCCGCCCTCCTCGCCGCGTGCGGCACCCAGGAGGCGGGCGCCGCCGACCCGGCCGAACTGAACGCCAGAGCCCGGGCACTGGGCATCGCCCCGGAACTGGTGCACACCACCGAGGCCCCCGGCTACACCCTCGCCCAGCAGTCCGTCGGCGTGTACGGCGGCGACGGCTTCTCCGCGACCTACGTCTCGCAGGACAACGGCACCCAGCTCCACCTCACCGTCGACCGCGGCACGATGACCGCCGAGACCTGCCCCACCCAGCCACCCGCCGACTCCTCCGGCACCCGCGCGACCTGCACCCGCGACGGCGACGCCTGGTACCGCGGCGGCGGACAGCGGACCGAGTACGTCCTGCCGAAGAAGGGGTTCCTCATCCGGATCGGCGGCGAGGGCCTGCCACGCGACGTCCTGCGCGAGGCCGCCCACCAGGTCCACCGGCCCACCGCCGACGAACTCGACACCCTCCTCCCACCCGCCCCGGCCGCTCCTGCCGCCCCGTCCGACAACGGCCCGGTGGAACGGGGCGACCTGCCACCGGTGGGCGACGGCGCACCCGACAACGACGCGAACGCCGGCGGCTGAGACCCGAAAATTTCGCCCCGCCGACGCCCCTGGGCCTCGAACCCCCAACTGCATAGGGTCGGTACACATGACCGCCCGCCTGCTCGTGTACACCCGCACCACCGACTACCGCCACGACTCCATCCCGGACGCCGTCACCGCCGTGCGCGCACTGGACGACTACACCGTCGACCACACCGAGGACCCCACCGCCCTCGAAGCCCCGCTCGACGCGTACGCGGCCGTCGTCTTCCTCTCCACCAGCGGCGACGTCCTGACCCCGGCCGGACGCCAACGCCTCACCGAGTACATCGAGACGGGCGGCGGCTTCACCGGCGTGCACGCGGCGGCCTGCACCGAGTACCACTGGCCGTACTACGGCGAGCTCCTCGGCGCCCGCTTCGCCCGCCACCCCGCCCTCCAGCCCGGCAAGGCCGTCGTCGAGGACCACGACCACCCCGCCACCCGCCACCTGCCCCCCGTCTGGGACTTCACCGACGAGTGGTACGACTTCCGCACCAACCCCCGCCACCGGGTCCACGTCCTCGCCACCGCCGACGAGTCCTCGTACGAAGGCGGCGGCATGGGCGCCGACCACCCCCTCGTCTGGTGCCGCGAGCAGGGAGCGGGCCGCGTCTTCTACACCGCCCTCGGCCACACCGCGGAGGCCTACCACGACCCGGACTTCCTCGCCCACCTGCGCGGCGGCATCGACTGGGCGGCCCGAGCCGAGCACCGACAGGCCACCCGGTGACGTGTCTGCGGTGAACCATCGAAGCGATCCACACCGCCCTCACCGACCTCCGGCGCACCGACGGCCGTCTCCCGGAGGCCGACGACGCGACCGGCGTCGTCGTCCACACCGCCACACGGCTGCCCGAGAGCAACAGCGCGCGACCGCGGGCGGGACGGGAACGAACGCGGGCGGAACGGGAACGAACGCGGGCGGAACGGGAACGAACGCGGGCGTGAGCCACAGGAAGCACCCCGGGCCCGCCGACAGGGATACCGACCTCACTCCGCAGGGCGCGTCGCCCGCGCACGGCAGGCCGCCCGTGCACCACGCGTCGCCACGACGTCCGGGAGGGCGACAGGGGCCGGCGCCTCACCGCCCGGGCGCCGCCGTACTGGCCCGCTCCACCAACCGCGTCGACAACTCCGTCCGCGTCCCCTCCGGACGCTCCCCGTCCATCATCCGCACCAGCAACCGCAGGGCCGTCGCCGCCATCTCCGCCAGCGGCTGACGGACCGTGGTCAGAGCCGGACTGGACCAGCGGGACTCCGGGAGATCGTCGAAACCGACCACGCTGACATCGTGCGGAACCCGCAACCCCCGCTCCGCCACCGCCTCGTACACACCGAGCGCCATACGGTCGGAACAGACGAACACCGCCGTCGGCGGTTCGGGCAGATCCAGCAGCTCACGCATGCACCGACGGGCGGCCGACTCGTCGAAACCGCCGTGCCGGACGTACTCCGGACGGTGTGCCACACCCGCCGCGGCCAGCGCCGAACGGTACCCCGCCACCCGGGCGTCGCTGCACATCTTCCGGCGCGCACCCGCGATCACCGCGATCCGCTCATGACCGAGGGCCAGCAGATGCTCGGTCGCCGTCACCCCGCCCTGCCAGTTCGCCGCACCCACCGACACCACGCCCGGCGGCGGTTCGACCACCGGATCGATCAACACGAACGGGATGCGATGCTGCTCCAGCCACAGGTACTGGGACTCCGTCAACTCGGCCAGGTTGAACAGCACCCCCGCCGAACCCCGCGTGGTGAGCTTGTCCAGCCAGCCGCGCTGCGGGCGATCCGCCCGGGTACGCGAGAGCGACGCGGAGACCACCACGTCCAGACCCGCGTCGTGCGCCGCCTCCTCCACACCGTGCAGCACCGCACCCGACCAGGAACTCTCCAGCGAGTGCACGACGAGATCCACCAGCCGGGGCGGCTTCGTCGCGTCGAAGCGCGGTCTGCGCACATACCCGAGCCGGTCCAGCGCCTCCGTGACCCGGCGCCGGGTCTCCGGAGCCACGTCCTCACGGCCGTTGACCACCTTGGAGGCCGTCGGCACGGACACTCCCGCCTCACGGGCCACGACCGCCAGCGTCGGTCCGGCCGCCACGCTCGCACTCGCCGTGCGGACCATCGGGAACCACCTCTCCGGCCCGCCCGAGGGCCAGCGAAAGTTCGACCACCGCCCTTTCCGAGCCGACCCTGACCGACGGCTCGCAGAAAGCGCTTGCTATCCTAGGTGTGCCTCAACGTGACGGGAAGACACCGGGAGTGGCCGGATGGCGCGACCCCCAAGTCCCGCCACCCGCGCGGACATCCGGCTCAGCACGGCGTGCACGTCAACCGGAAGTCACGGAAATCCGCCGTGAACGACGCGTCCACCAGATCCCGCACATGCACCCCCGCCAACGTGCCGGTGAAACGGAGCCGATCCCCGTGATCGTCGGAGAGCCGACCGCAGTCCAGCGACGGCCCGACCGGCACCCGCACACCGTCACGGACGTACCAGAAACACGCCTCCACCCCCTCGACCGTCACCCCCAGCGTGAGCGGCCCGCTCGCATCGACCTCCACGACCGCCGCCTCCCGCGCACCCCTCTCGTCACGTTCCAGCAGACTCAACACCGTCCGGCCACCCCCACCCCCGCTCCACTGCTGCCCGCACTGCGGCTCGCCCTCCGGCTCCGCCCACGTCAGATCGAGACACAGATACGCCTCCGCGTCGTACCGCAGGATCAGCCCGGCAGCCTGCGTGAAGCTCGACGGCCTCGCCTCGACGGTGACCTGCGCGGTGGCCCGGTGCTCCGTGAGGCGCTGCGCCAGCAGACTCTGCGCCCAGCGCGACTCCGGCCCGTGCCGGCCACGGAGCCGGATCCAGCCGGGCCGGGAGGTGACGTCCGCCCAGGACGGATCGGGGGGCTCCCGCAGGGAACTCCAGGGCCAGCCCAAAGGAGACTGGGGCTGCTGGGGCTGCTGGGGCTGGGGTCGTTTCGGTAGGTCGCGGTCGACATCGACATCGACATCGACTTCGACCGCGGGATGCCAACCTCCCTGTCGCAGACGGGGGTTGCCCTCCGCGTCCCACGTCACCGCCTGGATCGCGGTCTCACGGCCGAGGGTGCAGCGCGGGCCGTGCGGGGTGTCGAGAGGACGGGCCGCGAGGTGGCTCAGGAACCACTCGCCGCCCGGCGTCTCCACCAGCTCCGCGTGTCCCGCCTTCTGCAACGGCAGCTTCGGGTCGTCCCGGGAGGTGAGCAACGGCAGGTCGGCGAGCACGTACGGCCCGGTGAGGCGGCGGCTGCGGGCCGTACGGACGCCGTGCTCGAAACCGGTTCCACCCTCGGCGAGGACCAGGTGGTACCAGCCGTCCCGCCTGACCACCTTCGGCCCCTCGATCAGCCGTTCGTGCTGGAGGAGCAGATGCGTCTCCCCGCGCGGGGCGAGCGTCTCCCGGTCCAGTTCCGTCAGGACGATCCCCGCGAAGCGCCGGCCGCCGGGCCGGTGGTCGTTCTGCAGGTTGAGCAGCCACAGCCGGCCGTCCTCGTGGAAGAGCGCGGGATCGAAACCATGGCTCGCCACGCGACGCGGCTCCGCCCAGGGGCCGGCCACATCCGGCGCCGTACTGACATACGTGTCCAGGTCGAAGTACGGCGTGCCGACGGACCGTACGACGGCATACACCACCCAGAAGCGGTCACCGTCCCAGCTCAGCGACGGCGCCCAGATGCCACCCGAGTCGGGCACGCCGGCCAGCGTTCCCCCCGGGGCAGCGCCCTGGACGTGGCCCGCGTACTCCCAGTGCGCCAGATCGCGTGAACGGTGGATGGGGATGGTCGGGAACCACTCGAAGGAGCTCGTCGCCACGTAGTACCAGTCGCCGGCCCGGACCAGGGAGGGGTCGGGGGCGAAGCCGCGGATGACGGGGTTGCGGGCCACGGTCGGGTGTATGCGGTCGACTGTCGGCCCGGTGTCGCCGGTATGCCGTATGGCGCGGCTGGCATCCCGTCCACTGCCTTCGGTATCCGGTCCGCTGCCTTCGGTGTGGGGTCCGCTGTCTTCGGTGTGGTGTCCGACGTCTCCGGTATGCAGTCCGCTGGACCTGGTATGCCGTGTCGTGTCTTCGGTATGCAGTCGGATGGGCCCGGTATCCCGTCGCCGGTCTCCAGGACGCAGTCCACTGTCTGCGTTCTTCACTTGAGCGCCCCCAGAGTGACCCCCGTCCGCCAGTAGCGGCGCATCGCGACCATCATGATCGCCATCGGCACGATCGACAGCAGCGCGCCGGTCAGGACCAGGCTCGTCAGGTCGACGCCCGACTCCAGGCGCTTGCCGCTCCAGTTGTACAGGCCGATGTTGAGCGTCCAGTTCTCCTCGCCGCGCAGCACGGTCAGCGGCAGGAAGAACGCGTTCCAGGTGTTGACGAAGGCCAGCAGGAACACCGTGGCGCCGCCGGTCGTCATCATCCGCAGCACGATGCTGACGAAGATCCGCAGCTCGCCCGCGCCGTCCAGGCGGGCCGCCTCCAGGAGCTCGTAGGGGATCGTGGACTCGGTGTACACCTTGGCGAGGTACACGCTGAACGGGTTGATCAGGCAGGGGATCAGCATCGCCCAGGGCGTGTCGACCAGACCGATCTCCGAGAACAGCAGGTACAGCGGGAGGGTCAGCAGGGCGATCGGGATCAGGAAGGAACCCACCACACAGGCGAACACGACACTGCGGCCGGGGAAGTCGAAGCGGGCCAGGCCGTAGCCGGTGGCGAGGGCGATGAGTGTGCCGCCCAGCGAGCCGGCCCCCGCGTACAGCAGCGAGTTGGCCGTCCAGCGCAGGAAGATGCCGTCCTGGTACGTGAACAGCTGGTGCAGGTTGTCCCACAGGTGCATCCCGGAGAACCACAGGCCGTTGCTCTGGTACAGCCCGGTGCGGTCCTTGGTGGCGGCGACGATCAGCCACCACACCGGGAACAGGCTGTAGACACTGGCCAGGATCAGGCCGAGCAGCAGGAAACGCTGGCTGCCGCGCGTGCGGACGGCCTGATCGGGACGGGTGCGACGGCGCACGGTCGGCGGCACCGTTTTCTGCGCAGGATCCTGAGTGAGCGTCATCAGTCCGCCTCCCTCGAGGTCAGCCGGTAGAAGAGGAAGGACGCCACACCCAGGATCAGGGCGAGCAGGACCGACAGGGCGGCGGCGTAGTGGTAGTTGGACGCGTTGAACGCCTGGTTGTAGATGATCATGATGGGGGTGAAGCTGTCGTTCACCGTCTGCGGGGTGACGTTCCGGAACAGCGCGGGCTCATTGAAGAGCTGGAGCATCTGGATGATGGAGAGAAGCCCCGTCAGCACCAGCGCCCCGCGCACATACGGCACCTTGATGCTGCGGGCGATCCGGATCTCCGAGGCGCCGTCGAGACGGGCGGCCTCGAACAGCTCACGGGGCACGGCCTGCAGCGCCCCGTAGATGATCACCATGTTGTAGCCGATGCCGTGCCAGGTGAGCAGGTTGCCGATCGACGGCCACACCATCGACGGCGCGAAGAAGTCCCAGCCGAAGCCGAGTGCCCGGCCCAGCGTCGTGAGCGGACCGACCTCCGGGCTGTAGAGGTTGATCCACACGATCGCCGCGACCACGCCCGGGATCATGTACGGCAACAGGAGCAGGATCCGGAAACGGCTCGCCGCCCGCGCGGTGAGCGCGTCCAGCAACAGCGCCAGGACGAGGCTGATGACCAGCATCACCGGGATCTGCACACAGGCGAACAGCACCACGCGCAGGATGGAGCCGAGGAACGCGGAGTCGGTCAGTCCCTGACGGTAGTTGGCGAACCCGGAGAACTCCTGCGTCGCCCCGCCGAGGCCCAGCCCGGACTGCTGCTCCCGGAAGAGCGACTGGTAGACGGCGTACCCGATCGGAACCAGGTACAGGAACACGAAGCCGAGCTGGAAGGGCACCGTGAAGGCGGCACCCTTCCAGCGCAGGGAGCGGATCATCGACGCTTCCTCAGCCCTTGACGTTGATGCCGCGGGACTTCAGATCGGCGACCGTCCATTGCTGCATGTGGGCCAGCAGGTCGGTGACCTTCTGCTCCTTGCTGACGACCTTGGCCCAGCCGGCTTGCATCTCCGTGAACATCGCCGTCCAGTTCGGACCGAAGGTCCAGTCGGTAGTAACCGTCTTCAGGCTGTCCTTCACGATCTGCTGGGCGGGCTGGTAGTTGCTGCCGAGCAGCTTCTCCGAGATCGACTCGGCGACGTAGGTGTCGCTGTCGGCCAGCGCCGGCATCACACCGTTACCGGTCTCCGGGCTCGCCATCGTCTTCACCGCGCCGGGGTCCGTGGACATCCACAGGGCGGCCTCGGCGGCCTGCTGCTGGTGCTCGCACTCCTTGGTCACCAGGGTCACGCTGCCGGTGAGGTTGGTGCCGGCCGGGGTCTTGGCCGCCTCACCGGTGAAGGTCGGCCAGGGGGTGAGCGCCCACTTGCCGAAGGACTTGGTGAAGTTCTGCACCATGCCGGCCATCTGCCAGGTGGAGATCTGCCGGGTGGCGGTGCCGCCGTTGTCGAAGTTGCGCTGGACGGCCGCGTAGTCGGCGAAGGACAGCTTGGAGTTGAGGTCGTTGTCGATGATCTCCTGGATCACCTTGGCGGCCTTCAGGGTGCCGGCGTCCTGGAAGTCCACCTTCCAGGCGTCGCCGTCGACGGAGTACCAGTGCGCGCCGGCCTGCATGGCGAGCACCTCCAGGGTGCTCGGGTCCTCGCCCGCGTAGTTGGTGATCTTGATGCCGTGCTTCTTCAGCTCCTTGCCCGCGGCGATGAAGTCGTCCCAGGTGGCGGGGGGCTTGATGCCGTACTTGGTGAAGACGTCGGTGCGGTAGATCGTGAAGTTGGGGGAGGAACTGGTGGGCACGCCGTAGAGCTTGCCCTGCACCTGGGCGCCCGCCCAGGAACCCGGGTTGAACTTGTCCTTGCTGGACTCGACGTACTTCGTGATGTCGGCGAGGGCGTCCTGCGAGACCCAGCTCGTCACGTACTCGGCGGTGTTCTGCACCAGGCAGGGCGCGTTGCCTGCCTTGACCGCGTTGGTGAGCTGCTTCTGCATCGTCAGCTGGTCGGTGACCTTGGTGTACTTGAGCTGGACGTCCTTGTGAGAGGCGTTGAACGCCTTCACGACGGCTTCCTGGCCGTTGGCCCAGCCCCAGAAGGGCAGGGTGACCGGGCCGGAGGCCGAGGAGTCCCCGTCACCGGATCCGCCGCAGGCGGAGAGCAGACCTGTCAGAGCGATGCCCGCCACGGCGGCGCGGGCGAACCTTCTCCGGGGGCTGGTGGAGTTCATCTGACCGTGATCCTTCGGGAATTAGGCGTCTCGGAACGAGAGAACGGCGGCTCGGGTACTGGCCGGAAACGGCGGCCGGAAGACGTCGGCGGCTTGGGCGGCTCGGCGGCGACAGCGGCTCGCGGTGCGGGGGAATCGGCCGAAGCGGAAGTCGTAGTAACCGGTTGCTGTGGACCGTAGGCCGAGAGGGTCGGCCTTATCAAGAGGTGTGCAAGAAAAAGTTGGCTGATGCGAGGTCAGACAGGGGAAACCGGTTACGAAACGATGTCGTCCGCTGCTGAAAGCTCGACGCAGGCCCGGTGGAAGCGCACCAGGTCGAGGGGGAGTTCACCGCAGGCCGAGCGGAAGCGAGCCGGGCCGAGGGGAACTCGACGCAGACCCGGCGGAAGCTCGGGCGGGAAGAACGGGAACGGAGGTGAAACCGGGAGGGACCGGGAGGACCCAGGAGGAATCGAAATGGCTCGGGACTCGGGCAGGACCGGCGGGGTGGCCCCGCGCGTCCCCGCTACCGCCGCGGCGGCCGCACCGAGTCCCGTACGACCACATGGGTGCCCAGCACGAGATGCTCGCCGTCCCCGCCACCCTTGCGCCGGCCCCCCGGGCCGGTCCCCTCCCGCCGGTCGGCCACCGCGCGCAGGGCGACGCGTCCCATCTCCTCGTACGGCACGTGCACGGTGGTCAGCTGGGGGGTGAGTTGCGAGGCGAGAGGGATGTCGTCGTAGCCGACGAGCGACACGTCGTCCGGCACCCGCAGACCCGCCGCGCGCAGGGCCCGCAGGGAACCGGCGGCGACGACGTCGGTGCCCGCCAGCACGGCGGTGAAGTCCGGCGTGTCGTGCAGCGCCGCCTCCACGGCCGCGTACCCGTGCTCGTCGTCGTACGGACCGTGCCGCACCAGACCCCGGTCGAACGGCACCCCGTACGCCTCGAAGGCGCGCCTCACCCCGTGCAACCTGCCCTGCGCCGTGGTCAGTCCGGCCGGCCCCGGCAGGATCAGCACACGCCGGTGGCCCGCGGAGAGCAGGTGGCTGGCCATGGCGTAGGCGCCGGACTCGTTGTCGTAGTCGACCGTGGTGGCCGGGACGTCGCCCTCCAGGGGCGGCCGGCCCACCAGGACGAGTTGCGAGCCCGCGGCGTCGAGGGAGCGCGCGAAGCGGGCCATGCGCAGCTGGTACTCCTCGAAGTCGTAGGCCCCGCCGAGCAGGACCACCGCGGCCACGCCCTGCTGGCGCATGAGATTGACGAGGGCGAGTTCGCGTTCGGGGTCGTCGCCGGTGGTGCCGACCAGGGACAGCCAGCCGCGCAGGGTGGCCGCGCCCTCGACACCCTTCGCCACATGCGCGAACGCGGCGCCGGTGATGTTGTTGATGAGGATCGCCACCGTCGGTGTGCCGCCTCCGGCCAGGGAGCGGGCGTGCGCGTTCGTGACGTAGTCCAGGTCGTGGACCACCTTCATCACCCGGCGGCGCAGCTCCTCGGAGACCGGGTAGTTTCCCGACAGCACGCGCGAGACGCTCGCCACGGACACGCCCGCGCGCTCCGCCACGTCCCGGATGGTCGCCCGGCCGGCGTCACCGATCACTTTGCGCTGACTCACCGCTGTGGCTCCTTCACCCTCGTCCCCCGCTCACCGGGCGGGCCGGGGCCCGGTCCCACGCCGTTGCGGAAACCGTATCCCACCGTTCCTCCAGGTCGCGCGGCCTGTGGACAACGGTCGGGGGCGGCCTGTGGACAACGACCGGGGCAGTCCTCGGGGCCCGCATCAGGCCACCCGGACCAGGTCCGCGTGGCGCACCTCGTGGGCCAGGGGCAGACCGCCGGCCAGGCGTTCCAGCTCCTCGACGACGATGCGGCCGAGCCGCTCCAGCTCGTTGCCGAGGGAGCCCGCGATGTGCGGGGTGAGGAAGACGTTCGGGAGCCGGTAGAGAGGGGAGTCCGCGGGCAGCGGCTCGGGCTCGGTGACGTCGAGGACGGCGTGCAACCGGCCGGAGACCAGCTCGTCGGTGAGGGCCGCGTGGTCGACCAGGGCCCCCCGCGAGGTGTTGATCAGGACGCCGCCGTCGCGGAGCAGGGCGAGCCGCGCCCGGTCGAGCATGTGGTGGGTCTCGGGGATGTCGGGCGCGTGCAGGCTGACGATGTCGCTGTGCCGCAGCAGGTCCTCCAGGGACAGCAGTTGGGCGCCCAGCTCGGCGGCCTCGGCGGCGTCGACGTACGGGTCGTGCAGCAGGACCTCGAAGTCGTACGGCCGTAGCAGTTCCAGCAGGCGGCGGCCCACCCGCGAGGCGCCGATGACGCCGACGCGGCGGCCGAGGTTGCCGGTGGCGGCGGTTTCGGCGGGCGTGGGGTAGGCGTGGCTGCGGCGGAAGCGCTCACGGTGGGCGAAGGCGTCCTTCCCGGCGAGCAGGATCATCGCGAGGGTGTACTCCGCGACGGGGACGGCGTTGCCGGTGACCGCGCTGGAGACGCTGACGCCGTGGCTCCACAACGGCTCGCCGATCAGGGAGCGGACGGAGCCGGCGGCGTGCAGCACCGTGCGCAGCCGGGGTGCCGCGGTCAGCGTGTCCGTCCCCAGATGGGGACAGCCCCAGCCGGTGATCAGGACATCCGCGCCGGCCAGCGCGGAGGCGGCGGTGGGGTCGGCGAAGTCCCGTACGACGAGCGCCGGGTCGATCTCGGCCGTCCGCCGCAGCCGGGCCAGGAGCGGCGCGGGGAACAGCAGGGGCAGGTGCACCGGATCCATGGCGAACACGGCCCTGGGCAACTGGGCGCTGGGCATGACTCTCCTGAGGCGCGAGGGAAACGTTTTCTGAAAGCGTCTTCTACCGTAGGTCTGGCGTGGAGGCTCGGTCAATCGGTCGGCCGGATCGCCTGGAGGGAAATATTTCG
Source organism: Streptomyces sp. NPDC014995 (assembly GCF_043080745.1). Classification (NCBI taxonomy): domain Bacteria; kingdom Bacillati; phylum Actinomycetota; class Actinomycetes; order Kitasatosporales; family Streptomycetaceae; genus Streptomyces; species Streptomyces sp. NPDC014995. The sequence continues at coordinate 59,607 of NZ_JBIBVX010000014.1, read as the reverse complement.
GCCGGGGAGACAGGCAAACGGGCACTTCAGGGGCGCTGTTGGGGTGGTGAGGGCGATGGGTGCGGGAGGTTCGGCGGGTGCGGGGAAACGTGTTTCCCGTATGAGCGGAGCCGCGTGACCGGCACGCTGTCCCCGCCGGTTGCCGTCGTGCCCACGAACTGTCTTTTCGGTGGTGACGGAGTTCCGAGGGGGCCGGCCGGGCCTACGCGGCTTTCCCTGTAGCGCACGCGATTCCCGCTGGTCAGGGCTGTTCGAGGGGGAGCTGAAAGCCGGCCGTGTGCGGCGCCCCGGTGAACCGATCGCCCGGGCAAAGAGTTTTCGAAAGTACGCGCAGACCCTTGACGGGCCTCCGGGAGCGGAAGAAGCTCAGCCCACTTGCCCTTAGCAACCGGTTGCTACATGTTACTGCGTCTCCCGCACTGAGAACTGAACTTCCCCGCCCTGAGCACCGCGCACCGCGCATCACGCACCACGCACTGTGCGTTTGGCGTCACACCTGCGCAGCGCTCCCCGCACCGCGCTCCGCACTCCGTGCATCTCAGCGCCGCACCCGAACCCCGATCCAGAAGGCGAGGCCTCCATGCGCTCCCATGCCGGCACTCCACCCAGCCGTCGACGCTTCCTCACCCTGTCGGCCGGTGGTGCCGTGGCCGGAGCGGCGGCGCTCAGCGGCTGCGCGATGCAGGTGTCCAGCGCGGTCAGCGGCCCGGGCGAGACCGTCACGCTGATGGTCAAGCCCGACGACATCTCCCCGGAACTGGTCAAGCAGGCCCAGAAGGACATCGGCGTCAAGATCGTCACGGTGCGGTACGACCTCACCAAGCTGATCGGGATGATGACCAACGGCAACCCGCCCGACCTGGTGCGCGGTGTCGGCGCCACGGACGCCCCGTACTTCGCGGCACGGGACGTCATGCAGGAGCTGGACCCGTACTTCGCGGGGAGCAGCGTCCTCGACCTCGACGACCTGGACCCGGTCAACGACCTGTGGCGCTACGACGGCCGCACCCAGGGCAAGGGCCCGCGCTACGGCATGGCCAAGGACTTCTCCCAGGACTCCATGTACTGGTACAACACCGCGCTCTTCGACACGGCGGGCATCGACCACCCGCCGGAGACCGAGCCGGTGACGTACGGGGAGTGGCTGGCCAGCGCCAAACGGCTCACCCGGCGCAGCAACGGCCAGACAACCGTTTTCGGCGGCAGCTACAACGGCGTGCAAACTCCGAATCTCCTCGCGAGCCTGACGGTGGCCGCCGGAGGAAACCTCTTCAGTGACGACTTCTCCCGGGTCGACTTCACCACCCCCGAGGCCCGCAAAGCGCTCGGCTGGTACATCGACTACTGCCGGGCCAGGGTCGGGCCGAGCATCATCCAGCCCGACCCCAACACCTGGGACGGTCCCACCTATCAGGCGAGCCGGATGGCCATGTCGGGCAACGGTTACTGGCTCGGCGGCCTGATCAACACCGACAAGAAACTGGCACAGGTCTCCCGCCTGGCTCCCGCCCCCGTCTTCGAGGGCGGCCGGCGGATCAGCTCCTGCCAGGCGGGCACCGGCCTGTGGATGCCGAAGAAGGCACGGAACAAGGACGCCGCCTGGCGGGTCTTCGAGTGGTTCTTCGGCGAGGCGCCGGCAAAGGCCCGCGCCTCCAGCGGCTGGGGCATCCCCACCCTGAAGTCCCTGCGGCCCCTCATGCCCGCCCAGGAGACCTACCAGAAACGGGCCCTGGAGGTGCAGAACGCCGAACTGGAGCACTTCTCGGTGATCGCCTTCACGCCGTACGCCACGTCGGACTCGCTCTTCGCGCTCTTCAACCAGACCGCCCCGGCCGCCATGCAGGGGGACATGTCGGTCGACACCCTCGCGGGCCGCCTGAACTCCGTCATGAACGAGCAGCTGAAGCGCGGTAAGGAGCAAGTGGGATGACGGTCGACCAGATCTCCTCCGTCGCGGACCGGCCCCGCCCCACGGCGAGCGGCGCGCACCGCGAACGGGACGCCGAGCGGCCACGGACCTCCGTGACCACCCGCAGGCACCGGGCGTTCTACCTGTTCACCTCGCCCTGGATCATCGGTTTCCTGCTGCTGACGGTCATCCCCATGGCGTACGCGCTGTGGCTGAGCTTCACCACCTTCGACGGCATCTCCCCGCACTGGAAGTACGTCGGCCTCGGCAACTACCGCGAACTGTTCACCGACTCCCAGACCTGGAACGCCCTCGGCCGCACCGGCCTGTTCGCGGTGACCTCCGTGCCCCTGTCGATCATCGCGGGGCTCGGGCTCGCCGTCCTGGTCAACCGGCCGATCAGGGCACGCGGACTGTTCCGTACCCTGCTGTATCTGCCGGCCGTGGTGCCGCCGGTCGGGGTCGGGCTCGTCTTCAAGTCCCTCTTCGACCAGAACTCCGGTGCCGCCAACGGCGTCCTGAACCTCTTCGGCATCGACGCCCTCGGCTGGCTCGCCGACCCCTACGCCCGGTACGTGCTCCTGATGACCGTGCTCTGGGCAGCCGGAAACATCATGATCATCTCGCTGGCGGGACTCCAGGACGTCCCCCGCGAACTCCACGAGGCCGCCCGCATCGACGGCGCGAGCGCCTGGCGGACCTTCCGCAGCATCACCGTGCCGCTGCTCTCCCCGGTGCTGCTCTTCCAGACGGTGACCGGCGTGATCGCCTCCGTACAGACCATCATGCCGCTACTGCTGTCCCCGGACGGCACCACCGCGGGCGTCACCGCACTGCCGCAGTCCAACTACCTCTACATGATGCACGTGTTCGGCCAGTACTTCGCGCTCGGCCGCTACGGCTACGCCTCGGCGCTGCTGTGGGTGCTCTTCGTCCTGATCCTCGTCGTGACCGGACTGATCTTCAGGTTCACGTCCGGTGTGGTGTTCTACAACGTCGACCCGGAGGCGAAGAAGTGACCACCACCAGCCTGCCCCCGAACTCCGCGCCCCGGGTGCGGATACGCGTCAAGCGACTCGTCCTCTACACCGTGCTCGTCGCCCTCACCGGCCTGTTCGTCGGCCCCTTCGGCTGGCTGATCCTCACCGGCCTCAAGACTCCCGCCGAACTGGCCGCATCCCCCGTGCACTGGCTGCCCGACCACTTCCAGTGGCACAACTTCACCGACGCCTTCCACCTGATCGACTTCCTGGGCTACGCCCGCAACTCCCTGGTCATCGCCTTCATCTACGCCACTCTCGTCACCCTCAGCTCCGCCTGGGTCGGCTTCGGCTTCGCCCGCCTCGACGCACCCGGCAAGAAAACGCTGTTCGGCATCCTGCTCGGCTCGATGATGCTGCCCCAGCTCATCACCCTCCTGCCCACCTACCTGATCTTCGCGAAGCTCGGCATGGTCGACACCTACTGGCCGTGGGTGCTGTGGGGCCTGTCCGCGACGCCGTATCTCGTCTTCCTCTTCCGGCAGTTCTTCGCCGGGCTGCCGCGCGAACTGGAGGAGGCGGCGATCGTCGACGGATGCGGTTACACGGCGATCTTCTGGCGGATCTTCCTCCCGCAGTCCTGGCCCGTGCTCTCCGCGAGCTTCGTCATCGCCTTCACCTGGACCTGGGGCGACTACATCGCACCCCAGCTCCTGCTGTCCACCGACCGTTCCACGCTCGCCGTCGCCGTGATGACCACCTACGTCACCTCCGCCGGCACACCCGTCACCAACCTCCAGGCCGCGGCCTCCGTGATGTACGTCGTGCCGATCCTGCTGATCTTCCTCGTCGCCCAGCGCGGCTTCATCGCCGGCATGTCCACCTCCGGCCTCAAGTAAGGGTCCCTCAACCCGCAGCACCAGATCCGTCGCAAGGAGTCCTGGATGAACACGCCCCTGTCCCGCCGAACCGCCCCGCAGGCGGCGGGCGCCACCGCGTTCGCGGCCGGCCTGTCCGGCGGTCTCCCGGCGACGGCGGCCCATGCGGACGACGACACGAACCGCACCTGCACCGGCACCCACGCCAACCCGTCGTTCTTCCTCCACGTGACCAACCCGACCCTCATCACCACCGCCGAAGCGGAGGCAGTCGCACAGTGAGCACCATCAGCCGCCGAGGCCTGCTGAAGTCGTCCACGGCACTGCTGCTCGCCGCCGGCACGAACACCCTGTTCGTGCCCGCGGTCCGAGCGGCGGAAGGCGCCGACGACGCGTCCGGGTTCACCTTCGCCCACCCCGGCATCCTGCACAGCGCCGCCGACCTCGCCCGTATGAAGGCGGCGGTCGACGCCAAGGAGTCCCCGATCTACGACGGCTACCTCGCGCTGGCCGCCCACAGTCGATCGCAGACCGCATACACCATCCAGAACACCGGCCAGATCACCTCCTGGGGCCGCGGCCCGACGAACTTCCAGAACCAGGCCGTCGCCGACTCGGCCGCCGCCTACCAGAACGCCCTGATCTGGGCCGTCACCGGCGACCGGGCCCGCGCCGACAAGGCCCGCGACATCCTCAACGCCTGGTCGTCCTCCCTGACGATCATCACCGGCGCCGACGGTCCTCTCGGCGCGGGACTGCAGGCCTTCAAGTTCGTCAACGCGGCAGAACTGCTGCGCCACACCGGCTACGACGGCTGGACCGACGCCGACATCGCACGCTGCGAGCGGTCCTTCCTCGACGTCTGGTATCCCGCTGTCTCCGGCTACATGCTCTACGCCAACGGCAACTGGGACCTGACGGCCATTCAGACGATCCTGGCGATCGGCGTCTTCTGCGAGGAACGCACCCTCTTCGAGGACGCCCTGCGCTTCGCCGCCGCCGGCGCCGGAAACGGCAGCGTCGCCCACCGCATCGTCACCGCCGACGGTCAGGGCCAGGAGAGCGGCCGCGACCAGGGCCACGAACAACTCGCCGTCGGCCTGATGGGCGACGCCGCCCAGGTCGCCTGGAACCAGGGCGTCGACCTGTGGGGCCACGACGACCACCGCATCCTCGCCAACGCCGAGTACGCGGCCCGCTACAACCTCGGCGGCGACGTCCCCTTCACCCCCGACCTCGACCGCACCGGCAAGTACATCAAGACGGCCGTCTCCGACAAGGCCCGCGGCAACCTCCCCCCGATCTACGAGATGTACTACGCCCACTACGCCGGCGTCCGCGGCCTCGACACCCCCGCCACCCGGGCCGCCGTCTTCCGCGGCACCGGCGGCACCCGCGTCGTCGAGGGCAGCAACGACGACCTGCCCAGCTGGGGCACCTTCACCTACGCCGGCGCCACCGCCCCCGCGCCCTCCACCCCCACGCCCCCGGCCGGCGTCACCGCGGTGGGGGAGGACCGGGCCGTCACCGTCTCCTGGCTGCCCTCGGCCTGGGCGACCGGCTACAGCGTCCTGCGGGCCACCACCCCCGACGGCCCCTACGAGACGATCGCCTCCCGTGTCGACGAGCCGGTCCACACCGACCGGAGCGTCCGCGCCGGACGCACCTACTACTACACGATCACCGCCGCCAACTCGACGGGCGAGAGCGGACCCTCCGCCCTCGCGGTCGCCACCGCCGGCCTGCCCGCTCCCTGGGCGACCCGTGACATCGGCGACGTGAAGATCCCGGGCTCGGCCGTCTTCGACGGGGAGCGGTTCGTGCTCGAGGCGTCCGGCACCGCCGACACCCACCGCCTCGCCCACCTGCCCCTGCGCGGCGACGGCACGGTCACCGCGCGGATCGTGTGGCCGCTCAGCTCCCAGTACGCCAAGATCGGCGTCACCGTCCGCGCCTCCCTCGACCCGGACGCCGCCCACGCCTCGATGCTGATCCAGGGGCTGCCGCTGCACACCTGGAGCGGCGTGTGGACCGTACGCCCACAGGCCGGGGCGGCCGTGTCCGCGACCGGCAGCACCCCCGTGCCGCCCAGCCAGCAGCAGGCGATCACCACCAGCGCCTCCTTCCCGATCTCGGACCTGGGCGCACTGCCCGAGTCCGCGACGCCGCTTCAGGCGCCGTACGTCGAGGGCGCGGGCGACGGCTACCGGCTGCGGGCGCCGTACTGGGTGCGGGTGCGGCGTGAGGGACGGCGCCTCACCGGCTCGATCTCCGCCGACGGTATGCGGTGGACGGTCGTCGGCAGTACCGAGGTCGACGGCATATCGCACACCGCATACGCCGGGCTCACCCTCACCTCCTGCCTCGGCGTCGACAAGGACTACGCCGAGACCGGCACCGGCGCCTTCGACAACGTCAGCGTCACCACCCCGAACGGCGACGTCTGGCGCGTGCCGCCCCCCACCCGCACCGCCACCGACCTGCGAGCCGCCACCGGGGCCGGCGGCACCGAACTGACCTGGACCGACCCGGACCTCTCGGCCCGCTACACCGTGCTGAGGTCCACCCGCGCCCACGGCTCCTACGAGCCCCTCACCACCGGGGCCGGCCCGGTCGGCTTCGGCACCCGCATCCGGTACACGGATGCCACCGGCACGCCCGGGACGACGTACCACTACGTCGTGGCGAAGACCAACTCCGGCGGCACCGGCCCCCGTTCCACCCCCGTGAACGCCGTGATGCCCGACGGCGTCACCACCCCCACGCCGCCGACGACGGCCGCCGGCAGCACGCCGCTGCCCGCCCCGTGGACCCACGGCGACCTCGGTGACGTGGTCCTCGACCGGAGCGCGTACGGCACGCTCGGTGTCGTGGCCGTCCTCACCCCCGGTGACGCGGCCCACCGCGACGGCACCTTCACCGTGCGGGGCGCCGGCACCGACCTCAACGTCAACTCCCAAGGCATGACAGGCCACTTCGTACGGCAGCCCGTCACCGGCGACTGCCAGATCACCGCCCGTCTCGTCTCCCGTACCGGCGCCACCGCCGACCGGGTCGGCCTGCTGATGGCGAAGTCCCTGTCGCCGTTCGACCAGGCGGCCGGAGTGATCGTCACGGGCGGGACCACCGCGCAGCTGATGCTGCGCCGCACGGTGGCCGGAGCCTCCGCCTTCACCGGGACGACGGCCGTCCGACTGCCCCTGCTCCTGCGGCTGAAGCGCACCGGGACCACCTTCGCCGCAGCCGTCTCCACCGACGACGGCGCCACCTGGACCTCCCTCGCCGAGGGTGCGGTCCCCGCGTTCGGTGACGCCCCCTTCCACGTGGGCCTGGTGGTCTGCTCCCGCAACCAACTGGTCCGCTGCACCACCGAGTTCGGCGAGGTGAACATCACCAGAAGCTGATCCCCCCACGGATTGGAGTCACCGTCATGAGCCGCACTTCCCCCCACGAGCACCTCCCGCACCCACCGATGAGCCGCCGCGGTCTGCTGAAGACCGCCGGCGGTCTCACCGCCGCCGTCGCCCTGGGCGCCGCCTCCGCCGCCACCACGGCGGACGCGGCCCCCGCGACCTTCACCCACCCCGGCATGCTCCACAACTGGGGCGACATCAACCGGGCCAAGGTCAGGGTCGCCGCGGGCGACGACCCCTGGCTGTCCGGCTGGAACCGGCTGACCGCCAACTCCCACTCCCAGTCCACCTGGACACCCCGCCCCCAGGCCACCGTCATCCGCGGCGGCACGGGTGAGAACTACGGCCTGCTCTACAACGACATCGCCGCCGCCTACCAGAACGCCCTGCGCTGGCAGGTCGGCGGCACCGAGGCCCACGCACGGTGCGCCGCGAACATCCTCAACGCCTGGTCGTCGACCCTGACGGCGATCACCGGCAACGCCGACCGGTTCCTCGCCGCCGGCATCTACGGCTGGCAGTTCGCCAACGCCGCCGAACTCATGCGCGGCTACAGCGGGTTCGACCTCGCCCGCTTCCAGGCGATGATGGCCAGGGTCTTCTACCCCCTCAACAACCAGTTCCTCACCGGCCACAACGACGCCTGCATCACCAACTACTGGGCCAACTGGGACCTGTGCAACATGGCCTCCATCCTGGCCATCGGCATCCTCAACGAGGACGCCGCCAAGTACGACCAGGCCGTCACCTACTTCAAGTCCGGCGCGGGCAACGGATCGATCGCCCACGCCGTGCCCTACCTCTACACCGACGCCGCCGGCTACGCCCTCGGCCAGTGGCAGGAGTCCGGCCGCGACCAGGGGCACACCATGATGGGCATGGGCCAGATGGGCGCGATCTGCGAGATGGCCTGGAACCAGGGCGACGACCTGTACTCCTACGACGGCCGCCGCTTCATGAAGGCCGCCCAGTACGTCGCCAAGTACAACCTGGGCAACACCGTCCCCTTCACCACCTACACCTGGGGCAGTGGCCAGAACTGCGCCCAGCAGTCACAGACCGTGATCTCCGCCGCCTCCCGCGGCCAGGTCCGCCCCGTCTGGGCGATGCTGCACTACCACTACAACCGGCGCCTGTACCTGGACGACAAGTACATCTCCCAGATGTGCTTCTCCGTCGCCCCGGAGGGCGGCGGCGGGGACTACGGCTCCACCAGCGGCGGCTACGACCAGCTCGGTTTCGGCACCCTGATGTACGCCAAATAGCCCTGTCCGAGGCTCGTGCACCGGAATACCGGACGCTCCTGTGGTGCTCTGGTGTTACCGGTGCACGAGCGCGGCGAAGGGCTGGTGGGCAGATGACGGCAGGCCGGACGGACCCCGTGACGAGACCCCGGACGGACCCGGTGGTCCGCACCCCGTACGGCGCCGTACGCGGCCGGTACGAGCACGACGTCGCCGTCTTCCGGGGCATCCCCTACGCGGCACCCCCCTTCGGCGCCCGCCGGTTCCGGCCCCCGGAGCCGCCCGAGCCCTGGGACGGGGTGCGCGACGCGGGCGCCTTCGGGCCGACGGCGCCGAAACCGCCGTACTCCGAGGCCTTCGCGCAGTACCTGTCCGACCCGGTGGTGCCGGGCGACGACTGCCTCAACCTCAACGTGTGGACACCCCACCCCGGGCCGGGCGGCCGGCTGCCGGTCCTGGTGTGGCTGCACGGCGGGGCGCTGACCAGGGGTTCGTCGGCGGTTCCCGTGTACGACGGGCGGCACTTCGCACGCGACGGGATCGTCTTCGTCTCCGTCAACTACCGGCTGGGCGTGGAGGGGTACGGCCTCTTCCCGGACACCCCCGCCAATCCCGGCCTGCGCGACCAGCTCGCCGCGCTGCGCTGGGTGCACGAGTCGATCGGGGCCTTCGGCGGCGACCCCGCACAGGTCACCCTGGCCGGGCAGTCCGCGGGCGCCATCAGCGTCGGCGCCCTGATCGCCGCCCCGCCGGCGCAGGGCCTGTTCCGGCGGGCCGTCCTGCAGAGCGGGCCGCCGGAGGCCTTCGAGCGGGACAAGGTGCGGCGGATGGTCCGCCGTATGGCGAACCGGCTGAGGATCCAGGCCACCGCGGAGGCCTTCGCGGCCGTCGACCGTGACCTGCTGCTGCGCACCCAGGCCGAGATCGGCCGGCTCAGCAGCCCCGTACTGGGCGGGCCCGCCTTCGGCATCGTCATCGACGGCGATCTCGTCCCGCGCGACCCCCTCGAGGCGCTGGCCGACGGCGACGCGGCCCGCGGCGCCGAGCTGCTGCTGGGCTGGACCCGCGACGAGTATCGGCTGTGGCTGGTCCCCGGCGGCCTGCTGGAACGCGTCGACCGCCTCGGCGCCGTCGCCCTGGCCGGCGCCATGGCCCGCTGCCACTGCGGCCACGAGGTCCCGCGCGGCTACCGGGCCCTGCACCCCGAGGCCGGCACCGCCGAGACCGTCGGCCAGATGGTCACCGACCACCTGCTGCGCCGGCCGCTCCAGCGCCTGGCCGACGCCCGCCCCGGCTCCTCCTACGTGTACGAGTTCGCCTGGCCGTCGCTGCGGCCCGGCCTCGGCTCCTGCCACGCCCTGGAGCTGGGCTTCGTCTTCGACACCGGAGCGGTGCCGGAGTCCGCGAAGCTGGCCGGCGAGGGCGCCCCGCAGGAACTGGCGGACGCGATGCACGGGGCGTGGGTGCGGTTCGCGGCGACGGGCGACCCCGGCTGGGAGGCCTGGGACGCGACGCATCCCGTATGCGTCTTCGGCGAGGGCGACAGGATTTCGTATACCGCATACGGTCCACGGGATCGCGAGCTCGCCCTGTGGGCGACCGCCCCCACGACCGCGGAACCCGCGTTTCCCGCCTCCCCGGACCCGCTGACCGCCCGTCCCCTGCGCGGTACCGAGCTGCGCTCGGCGGTCCGCCGCCTGCGCCGCGTCGGGGGAGCCCGCCGCCACTGACGGCCCGCCCCCAGCCGTACGGCGCCCCGCCGTACCGCCCCTTCCCCCTCCCCGGGACACTGTCCCCCCGTCACCGTCCCGCCCCTGACCCCCTCCCGACGCCCGCGACCGAGTCCCGCACCACCACGTGCGTCCCCAGCAGCAGGTGCTCGCCCGGCGCGTCCGGGGTCCGGCCCAGCACCGTGCGGACGGCGAGACGGCCGAGTTCCTCGTAGGGGACGTGCACCGTGGTCAGCGCGGGGTGCAGGTCGCGGGCGAACGGGATGTCGTCGTAGCCCGTCAGGGAGACGTCACCGGGTACGTCCAGGCCCGCCTCGTGCAGGGCGGTCAGCGCGCCCGCGGCGACCATGTCGGTGGCGGCCACCACCGCCGTGAACTCCAGACCCTGCTCCAGCGCCCGGCGCGTCAGGCGGTACCCGGAGTCGCGGGTGAAGTCGCCGTGCAGGATCAGCGCCGGGTCCGGGTCGAGGCCGCGGGCCCGGTGGGCGCCGGTGTAGCCGCGTTCGCGGCCCAGCGCCGTCGTGTGGTCCGGTCCGCCCCCGAGGAACAGCACCCGCCGGTGCCCCTGGGCGAGAACGTGCGCGACCAGGGCGTGGGCGCCGCCCTCGTTGTCGTACTCGACGACCGTCACCGGTGCCCCGGATCCCAGCGGCGGGCGCCCGCACAGCACGAGCCGTGAGCCGGCCGAGGCCAGCGAGTCGGCGATACGGCGGGTGCGTTCGCGGTACTCGGGGGTGTCCGCGGCACCGCCGACCAGGATCACGGCGGCCGCCCGCTGGGACCGCATCATCTCGACGAACTCGAGTTCCTGCCGCACGTCGCCGTCCGTGCTGCACACCAGGCACAGATGTCCGCGCCGCGTCGCCTCGCGTTCCACGCCGTGCGCCATGTGCGCGAACGACGGCCCGGTGATGTCCTCCAGCACGAACGCCAGCGTCGGCGTGCCCGCCCCCGCGACCGCCTTCGCCCGGGCGTCGGCCACGTAGTCCAGGTCGCGCACCGCCCGCAGCACCCGCGCCCGCGTCTCGGCGCTCACCGGATACACCCCGCCCAGCACGCGTGACACGGTCGCCGCGGACACGCCCGCCCGGGCCGCTACGTCCCGGATGGTGCTGCGCGTCGTGTCCCCGCTCTTCCTCGTCATCCCCGCCCTCCCCTCGGAAACCCGGCGGCAACCGGTTTCACCGAGCGGAGGCTAGCAGTGGGAGCCCTGCCGGACGGGACTTGTGCGGTGATCAGCCTCCGCACGGCCCACCAGAGCTGTGCGCTGTCGCCCCAGCAGGCCCCCTCTACGGTCCGTCACGCCGTCGTCAACCCCGTGCGGTGCTCGCCAAAACGGTCACGCCGTCGCCAGCGTCCGCGCGATGGACGCGATCGCCTCCGGGCCCACCCGGCAGCAGCCGCCGATCAGCCGGGCGCCCGACTCCCGCCAGCCGAGGACCTGTTCGGGGGCGAAGGTGGAGCGGCCGTTCCAGGCGCGTGCCTCGGCGTCCCAGGCCTCGCCGCTGTTGGGGTAGACCACCACCGGCTTGCCGGTCACCCGCGCCGCGATCGCCACGGCCCCCTCCACGTCCTCGGGCGCACAGCAGTTCACGCCGACCGCGATCACCTCGTCCACGTCGGCGGCCAGGGCGAACGCCTCCTCCAGCGGCTGCCCCGCCCGGGTCCGGTCGCCGGCGACGCTGTACGACAACCAGGCCGGCACCCCGAGCCCGCGCACCGCCCGCAGCAGCGCCTCGGCCTCCTCGGCGTCGGGCACGGTCTCCAGCGCGAGCGCGTCCGGCGCGGCGGCCGCCAGCACCTCGAGACGGGGCCGGTGGAAACGTTCCAGCTCGTCCACGGTGAGCCCGTAGCGGCCGCGGTACTCCGAGCCGTCCGCGAGCATCGCCCCGTACGGCCCGACCGAGGCGGCCACCCACAGCGGGTGGGTGACCCCCTTGTCCCGGGCCTGCCGGGCGGCGTCCCGGGCCAGTTCCACGCTCAGCGTGAGCAGGCGGGCCGCCTCCTCGCGGCCGATCCCGCGCTGGGCGAAGCCCTCGAAGGTGGCCTGGTAGCTGGAGGTGATCGCCACGTTCGCGCCCGCCTCGAAGTAGGCGAGGTGCGCCTCGGTGACCGCCCCGGGCCGTTCGGCGAGCAGACGGGCCGACCACAGTTCGTCGCTCAGGTCGTGCCCGGCGGACTCCAGTTGGTTGGACATGCCGCCGTCGAGGACGACGGCACCGGAGGCGAGCGCCCCGGCGAGGGTCCGGTCCTGCGGGGAAGAGGTGTCGCTGGTCATGACCCGACGCTAGTCCAAGCGGCGGCGGACGGCCCCGGTGCGTCCAGTGTGTGAACACGGCGTCCACCATGCGGGACACGCCGGTTCGCGGCCACCCCGCCTCCCACGACGATCACGTCCCTCCCACGGGATCGGACTCCCCCCCCCGCGGCGATCAGGTCCCTGCGCGGCTGTTCCGCCCCTCCCTCCCGCCCGCGCGTCTAGCCTGTGGCGGGTGACCGACACCGCCTCACCGGATGCCGAGGCCCGCGAGGTCCTCGGGGCCACCGGCGCCGGCCGGACCGTCCTCGAGCCCCTCGTCCACAACCCGAGGAACGGGGTCACCGCCGGAGTGTGGCGGGTGCGCGCCGGGGACCGGTCGGCGGTGCTGAAGGTGCTCACCCGCAGCAAGGAGGCCGAGGGCCGCTGGGCCGCCTCGGACGAGCCCCGGCACTGGAACCACTGGCGCCGCGAGGCCCACGTCTACGAGTCGGGTCTCGCACAGGCCTGGCAGCCGTACGGCATCCGCGCGCCCCGGCTGCTGGCCTGCGTCGAACGGCCCGACGGGGACGTGGCGCTGTGGCTGGAGGACGTGCCGGGCGAGCCCGCCACCGCCTGGACGGTCGACCGGCACGTCGAACACGCCCGCCGCCTCGGCGCCGCCCAGGGTGCCGTCGGTGACGTCGACCGGCCGTGGCTGACCCGCCGCTTCCTGCGCCAGTACGTCGAGAGCAACACCCTCGGCCAGGAACTCCTCGACGACGACGCGGCCTGGCGGCAGCCCCTGGTCCGCGACCACTTCCCGTCCGGCCTGCGCACGGCCATGGTCCGCCTGCACCGGGACCGCGAGTGGTTCCTCCAGGTCATGGAGGGGCTGCCGCGCGCCTTCAGCCACCTCGACCTGTGGCCGGCGAACGTCCGCGCGGACGGGGCGGGCCGTCCGGCGTCCGTCGCGTTCGACTGGGCCTTCGCCGGTGACGGCGCGCTCGGCGAGGATCTCGGAAACTACCTCCCCGACACCGTTTTCGATCTGTTCCTGCCGGCCACCCGGCTCCCCGCGTACGCGGCGGCGGCCTACGACGCCTACCTGCACGGCCTGCGGGACAGCGGATGGCGGGGCGACGAACGGCTGGTCCGGCTGGGGGTGTGCGCGTCGGCGGTCAAGTACGACTGGATGACGGCGCTGATGCTGGCACGGGCGGGGGAGGAGCAGCTCGACTACGGGGGCGGACGCACGGTGCCGGCCGAACTCCGTTACCGCGAACGAGGACTGGTGCTGGAGTTCCTGGCGGGGTGGGCGGCGGAGGCACGGGAACTGGCTGTGCGGGTGGGGTTCCCGAAGGCCCCCACCGACGCCTGGGGTCTGCCCCCGACGCCGCCCTGCCCCGCCTGACCCCTCCTCACGCCGCGTGCCGCCCGCCCGCGCGTCGCCTGCCGTTCCGCACGCGCCAGGTCACCGGCATGACCAGGCCGCCCAGCATCCCCACGGCCAGCAGGTACGGCCACCATCCGAGGCCGCCGCTGTCGGCGGCGTTCGCACTCCGCGCCTCCGTCGTCACCGCGCCCGACGTTCCCTGACCGCGTACCGCCGCCGAGGGACTGGCGGAAGCCGCCGTCAGGACGACGTCGTTCCCGTCCCCGCCCCGATAGCTGATCCGGTAAACGGTGTCGGCGAGTTTCACCTCACCGCCCTCCTTCAGGCCCTCGAAGGTGCCGGTGACGGCGGCATGCCCGGTGTGCTCCAGGACCGTGATCTCCTTCGCCGGTGCGTCACCGGCCGCGGACAGGTCCAGTTCCCCGGCCAGCCGCACCTTGCCGCCCACCGTCAACGGTGCGTCCCGCAGCACGAGTGCGCCCTGGGCGTCCTGGGTGTAGTCGCCGGTCACGGTCACCCCGCCCGCGACCACGCCCTCGTTCGTGACGCTCCCCTTCACCGTGCCCGTGCCGCTGAGGGTGCTCGCCACCCGCAGGGCCGCGCCGCCGGTGTCCAGCCGGGCCGCCGCCGACGTCAGCCTCACGGCACGGCTGTTGACGAGCGTCGCCCCGTCCCGTAGCGCCAGGGTGCCCTTGCGGACGGTCGTCGTCCCGGTGTACGTCACCGCCGACCCCGTGAGGGTCGTCGTCGCGGCACCGGACTGCACGAGCGAGCCGCTTCCGCCGAGCCGTGACAGGGAGACCGCCTTCTTCGTGTTGCGCACGACGAGCGTCCCGTCGTTGACGATGCGCCGCCGCTCGCTCCCGGTGAGCAGGGAGCCGTCGCCGCCGGCCGCGCCCGACCCCAGCCGCAGCACCGCCCCCTTCTCCACGGTGGTCGAACCGTCGTAGTACTGGGCGGCCGCGAAGGTCACGTCGTTGCCCTTGGTGCCGGCGATGACGATGTCGCCGGCACCGGGCGCGGACAGCGTGTCGTGGAACCGGCCGCCGCCGATGGGGGCGCCGAGCGTCACCGGGCCGTTGTAGTCGAAGGTGAGCGTCGAACGGGAGCGGGCCGCCAGCAGGTTGATGTACACGGTTTCTGCGGTGCCCGGCATGAAGATCTTGTCGGTGGTGCCGTCACCCCACTGGACGTTCGCGCCCTTGATGTTGGTGCCGCGCTTGTTGACGTTCTTGCGCGCGGGCGTCCAGTTCAGGGCGGGGTCACTGAGCGAGGGGTCGGTGTCGCCGCCCTGGTCCGACCAGCTGTACTGGCCGGTGAGGACGACCTTGCTGCCCGGCCGGGACTGGATGTTGATGTCGCTGCCGTACTCGCGCTGGTAGAAGTCCATGCCCATGGTGACGGTCTGACCCAGCGGGGTGTCCACGGTGAAGGTGCCCTGGTTGAGGACCTTGCGGACGTGGGGCAGCGACGTCGCGTACTCGGGCCGCCCGGCGTTCATCTGTGTGCCGTTGTCGATCACCCCGGTGAAGGGGTGGGTGCCCGACAGGTCCCAGGTGCCCCAGAGGAACCTCGGCTGGGTGACCAGCCCGGAGCCGCTGATGGTGCCCAGGTTGTAGGCGCTCTTCAGGGAGAGCCTGAGGGTGCCGTCGACGCGGATGTTGTCCTGGTTGAGCCGGAACGCCGGTGTGTTGTACGGGAAGTGGCCGATCAGCCCGGTCGTGCCGCCGTTGCCGTACTGGAGGGTCGCGCCCTTCGCGACGGTCACGGCCGGCGGATCCGGGCGGGTCACGGTGACGTAGGGGTGGTTGCCGCCCAGTGTCCGCACGACCTGCCGCTGCCGGGACCGCGGGAGGGTGAAGTCGCTGTCCCGGGTGAGGATCAGCGTGCCGGTGCCGCGCACGGTGAGGGTGCCGGCGCCGCTGAACACCCCGTCGTACGTGGTCGTCCCGGCCGGCACGGTCACCACCGTGTCGCCGTCGAGCGTGATGTTCCGGTCCGCCAGGACGTCGGCGGTCACGTCGCGGGGGCCGGCGGCGTACGAGGGCGGGGTACCGAGCATGAGGGCGGTGAACGCCAGGGCTCCGGCCGCCGCCGCTGTCTTGTGGGTATGGCTGCGCACATTGTCGGAGACGGATCGCGCGCCCGCCGATAACAGAAATTTCGTGGGCGGACGGGTTTGATTCTGTGACCTCTGGTTCGTGCCGCGTGACCCGTTGACCTCGCCGTACCACGCCCTTACCTTTTCGGCGTTCGGAATGGCAGATCTTGTGCGAAATGCCGAACGTTTCTGTTTCTTTTTGTGTCCCCCCACCTGCAGAGCCTGCAGAAAGGCAGACCGCATGAGCCGCGAAGACGCTTTCCTGCCCGAACCCCCCGGACGACGACTGCTGTTGAAGGGCGCCCTGGCCGCCGGCGCCCTCACCGCGGTGCCCGCCACCGTCGCCCACGCGGCCCCGACGGGCCCCGGCGCGGCCGTCCCCTACGTCAACCCGCTGGTCCGCAACCGCGCCGACCCGCACATCCACCGCCACACCGACGGCTTCTACTACTTCACGGCCACCGCACCCGAGTACGACCGGATCATCCTGCGCCGATCCCGCACCCTGCGCGGCATCGGGACAGCCGCCGAGTCCGTCATCTGGCGCAAGCACGAAACCGGTGTCATGGGCGCGCACATCTGGGCGCCGGAGATCCACCACATCGACGGAAAGTGGTACATCTACTTCGCCTCCGCGCCCGCCGAGGACATCTGGGCGATCCGGATCTGGGTCCTGGAGAACAGCCACCCCAACCCGTTCAAGGGCACCTGGGTCGAGCGGGGCCAGCTGAAGACCGCCTGGGAGACCTTCTCCCTCGACGCCACCACCTTCACCCACCGGGGCACCCGCTACCTCGCCTGGGCGCAGCACGAGCCCGGAATGGACAACAACACCGCGATCTGGCTGTCGAGGATGGCCGATCCACTCACCCTGACCGGCCCTCAGGTGCGGCTCACCACACCGGAGTACGACTGGGAGCGCATCGGCTTCAGGGTCAACGAGGGCCCGTCGGTGATCAAGCGCAACGGCCGCCTGTTCATGTCGTACTCGGCGAGCGCCACCGACTTCAACTACTGCATGGGCCTGCTGACGATCGACGCGGACGCGGACCTCATGGACCCCGCCCACTGGTCCAAGTCCCCCACCCCGGTCTTCACCAGCAACGACACCACCCGGCAGTACGGCCCCGGCCACAACAGCTTCACCGTCGCCGAGGACGGCCGCACCGACGTCCTCGTCTACCACGCCCGCCAGTACAAGGAGATCGTCGGCGACCCGCTGAACGACCCCAACCGCCACACCCGCGTCCAGCGCCTCGGCTGGAAGCCCGACGGCACGCCCGACTTCGGCATCCCCGTCGCCGACACCGCGAAGGAGAGTGCGTGAGATGAGACGTGCGTACGCGGCCCTGCTCGCCCTCTGCCTGGCGCTCATCGGCGCCCTGGCCACCGCCGGCCCGGCCCAGGCCGCACCCCAGACCATCGGCAACGGCATCCAGTTCACCGACACGTCGGGCAACCCCGTGCACGCCCACGGCGGCGGGGTCCTCAAGGTCGGGAACTACTACTACTGGTTCGGCGAGCACCGCAACGCCGACAACACCTTCCGGTACGTGGACGCCTACCGCTCCACCGACCTGAAGAACTGGGAGTTCCGCAACCACGTCCTGACCCAGGCGACCGCCCCCGAGCTGGCCACCGCCAACATCGAGCGCCCGAAGGTCATGTACAACGCCTCCACCGGCAAGTTCGTCATGTGGATGCACAAGGAGAACGGCGTCGACTACAGCGAGGCGCGCGCCGCCGTCGCCGTCTCCGACACCGTGGACGGCAACTACACCTGGCGGGGCAGTTTCCGGCCGCTCGGCCAGCACATGTCCCGCGACATCACCGTCTTCGTCGACACCGACGGAACCGGTTACATGATCTCCGCCGCCCGCGAGAACTACGACCTGCACATCTACCGGCTCACCGCCGACTACACCGGCATCGCGAGCCTGGTCGCCGACCCCTGGCACGGCGGCCACCGCGAGGCCCCGGCCCTGTTCAAGCGCGGCAACGTCTACTTCATGCTGACCTCGGGCGCGACCGGCTGGAACCCCAACCAGCAGCAGTACGCCACCGCCACCAGCATCGCCGGCCCGTGGACGGCCATGACGAACATCGGTGACTCGACGACGTACGGCTCGCAGACCGCGTACGTCCTTCCCGTGCAGGGGAGTTCCGGCACCTCGTACCTGTACATGGGCGACCGCTGGGGCAACTCCTTCGGCGGAACCGTCAACGACTCGCGGTACGTGTGGCTGCCGTTGACCTTCCCGAGCTCGACCTCGATGACCATGTCCTGGTCGCCGGAGATCACGGTCGACACGGCCGCCGGCACCGTCACCGGCACGAGCGCCACCTACAACACGCTGATCGCCCGGCACTCCTCCAAGTGCGCGGACGTCACCAGCCAGTCCCTCTGGCAGGGCGCCCAGCTCAAGCAGTACGACTGCAACGGCGGAAACAACCAGAAGTACTGGTTCAAGTCCGTCGGCAGCGGCTACTACCAGCTGGTGGTCCGCAACAGCTCCCTGTGCGTGCAGGAGAACGCCGCCACGGTCACCCAGGAGAACTGCACCTCCACGGCCACCGGCCAGCAGTGGTCGCTCACCACGACGGGCAGCTACGTCAACGTCAAGTCCCGCGCGACCGGCGAGTGCCTCGACGTGAACGGCGCGTCCACCGCCAACTCCGCCGCCGTCATCACGTACACGTGCAACGGTGGCACGAACCAGCAGTGGACCCGCGGAACATGACGTGCCGTCAGCCGGTCAGGCCAGCAGGTCGATCGCGTCGATCGAGGTCCCCGCGCTGAGGAAGCCGGTCGTCCCCGAACCGCTCACCACGTTGATCTTCAGCACGTTGTACTGGCTGGTGTCCGTGAGCCACGCGCTCGCCGGGACGCTGTAGCTGAAGGTGTGGTTGTTGCCCCGGTAGGAGCCGTTGGTCAGCGACCGCGTGTTCGGCTGGGTGGGCGGGGTGGGGATGGACGAGGTCCAGGCGTTGTTGACGACGACCTGCGGCCGGCCGTTGGCGTAGGCCGTCGTCACGCCGATGCGCAGGGTGTGCGCGGCGGCGGCCTGGGCCGCGGTCAGCCTGAAGTAGACGAGCAGGCCGCTGTTGACGTCCTTCCAGAGGTAGCAGGGGAAGGCGGACGTCTCGCTGCCGCTGCCGATGACGACATTGCCGGTCCAGGCGGCGGCCCGTACGTCCGACGGATGCGCGTACGTCATCAGCGCGGCGTTCTTGAAACCGCTCGGCGTTCCCGTCCAGTCGTTGATCCGCCAGATCGCCGTCGCGTTGCTCGGGTCGTTGGACGACGGGATCGTGATCGAGTTGAGGGTGGTCGTCTGCCCGGCGGACACGGTCACCTGCGTACTGTATACAGCCAACTCGCTCTTGTAGACGGTCAGCGTGTACGTCCCCGGCAGTACCCCGCCGATCGAGTAGTAGCCGTCCGAGGCCCGCGCCGCCCCCCAGTACTGAGCCGCCGGGTTGGCGAGCCCCACCGTGTACGGGTGCGCCGTGTTGCGCCCGGTGATGCCGACGCCGGCGACGCGTCCCCGCCCGCTCGCGCCGACGTACCCGGAGATGCCGAGCGAGTCCGCCCACGAGGTGGTCAGGGTGCCCGGGAACAGCGACGAGGAGGGGGCGCCGCCGTCCGTGAAGGCGATGACGTACGGGCCCTGGAGGCCGAAGCGCTGCTCCTCGGTCTGGTTCTGGCCGTAGTAGAGGATCTCGTACAGGCCGCCGCCGTCCGCGCTCTGGTGGCGCAGGAGGGAGCGGTAGAAGGGGCCGCCGGAGGCCTTCTCGTGGTTGCTGCGCACGATCCACAGGCCGACGCCGCCGGAACTCCAGCCGACGTAGTCGTAGTCGATGACCCGGAGCTTGGAGTAGTGCTTCGAGCGGGTCTGGCCGTCGGACTTCGCGAACACGTCGGAGGCCTCGACGGTCGAGTTCGTGTACGTGTAGGAGTCGGGCTCGTCGTTGAGGAACAGGCCTTTCTTCACGCGGAGGATGTAGCGGGTCGCGGAGACGGACGTGTCGGCCTTGTTGGTCCACAGGTAGATGTTGTTCTCGCCGCTGCGGGCCGCGTAGTAGTGCTTCAGCGTGCCGTGGGTGACCGAGATCAGGATGGTCGTGCCGGACTGCCGGACGGTGACGGTGGAGGTGCCGAGGCCGGACTCGATGTGCGAGTTCATGCCGCCGTAGCCCTGGTACTCGACGCCCCGGTAGACCAGCGAGGTCAGGTCGCCGTTGGTCTTGCTGACCTTGAAGACGAGCCGGGCGCCGGTGTCGACGACGTAGTGGGAGCCGTCGTCGGTGTAGCCGAAGGCCGCGGCGGACGCGGGGGTGGCGAGCGGGCCGGCGAGGGCGGCCGAGCCGGCGGCGGCCGTGAGGCCGACGGTTCCGAGGACGAAGGTGCGGCGTCGGACCGGCCGGTGGCTGTCGGATCCGGACATGGGGGTGCCTCCTTCGGGAGGTGTGGGGGTGCGGGTGATTCGTCAGAGTGACAGTTGAATCGATTTCGCGAAAGGGCTTTCACTGGTGGGAGGTTGGCAATCTTGTGAAAAGAGTCCAGGGTCTAGAAAGCGCTTGCCGAAGGCGGTACGGTCCAGCCGCCAGGTCCTGTCGCCCTGACGGAGGAGCCGTAGTGAGACGTTTCACCCCAGCCGTGCTGGCGGCGCTGACCCTGACCACTGCGCTGACGGCCGTGCCCGCCGCCCAGGCCCACACCGGCCGCCCGGCCCCCGGCCTCGACCACTGCACCGCCACCGCCTGCCACTTCGACGTCCCGCCCGGCACCTACGACGTGCGGGTCCTCCTCGGCGGCGAGGCGGCGTCCAGCACCGCGATCAGCGGGGAGACGCGGCGCTCCCTGCTCCCCGAGACCGCCGTCGCGGCCGGCGAACGCGTCGCCCGCAGCTTCACGGTGAACGTCCGCACCCCCGAGGGCGAGCCGACCGGTGCCGCCGGAACTCCCGGCCTCGACCTGGTCCTCGGCGGCTCGGCCCCCGCCCTCGCCGACATCCGCGTCACCCCCGCACGGCACGCCCGCCAGATCTTCCTGGTCGGCGACTCCACGGTCTGCGACCAGCCCGGCGACCCCTACTCCGGCTGGGGCCAGCAGCTGCCGCAGTACCTGCGCAAGGGCGTCTCGGTCGCCAACTACGCGGATTCCGGGGAGAGTACGGTCACCTATCTGGGGAACCCGCAGCTGTGGGCCACCGTCCAGCCGCAGATCCGCCGCGGCGACCTGGTGCTGATCCAGCTCGCCCACAACGACAAGACCACCGACGAGGCGACCTACCGGGCGAACCTGGAGACGCTGGTGGCGGGCGTCCGCGACAAGGGCGGCGAGCCGGTCCTCGTCACCCCGGTCGTGCGCCGCTGGTTCAACGCCGACGGCACGCTGAACAACGGCACCGCCCTGCTCGTCAACGGCCTCGGCGTCGACCACCCGGCGGTCATCCGCTCGGTCGCCGCCGCACAGGACGTGCCGCTGATCGACCTCACCGCCCGGACGAAGGAGCTGGTGGAGTCCCTGGGCGTCGAGGGATCCAAGGCGCTGTACCTCTACAACGAGAAACGGGACAACACCCACACCTCCGTGCACGGCGCGACGGTGTACGCGGGCCTGGTCCGCGACGAACTCCTCGCCCGGCATCTGGTGCCCGGCGGCACCGTGCGGGTGGGATGAGCCCCTGGGGGCGCCCCGACCGGAACCGGGACGTCCCCAGGTCCTGGCCCTCGACCGAAAGAACACCGATGCACCTGCCCCCGCCCGATCCCGCCCTCAGCCCCCGCACCGGCTACACCCGCGCCCACTGGGAGGCGGCCGCCGACGCCCTGCTCGCCGCCGTGGAGCCGTACGCCACCGAGGACCGCGCGCTCTATCACCTCCCCGGCGACCGCGAGAGCTGGTCCGGCCGTCTCTCCGACGGCCTGGAGGGCTACGCCCGCACGCTCCTGATCGCCGCCTTCCGCCGCGACGAGACGGCGCTGGAACGCTATGCGGACGGCCTCGCCGCCGGTGTCGGCGGCGTCTGGCCCCGCATCGAGGACCGCAGCCAGCCGCTGGTCGAGGCGGCCTCGATCGCCCTGGCCCTGCGGCTGACGCGGCCCCTGCTCTGGGACCGCCTGGACGACGGCGTGCGGCAGCGGGCCGCCGCCTGGCTCGGGGACGCGCTGACCGCCGAACCCTGGCCGTGCAACTGGGAGCTGTTCCCGGTGACGGTCGGCGGTTTTCTGTATGCGGTCGACTGGGAGCCGGATACCGCACGCAAAGCGGTCGACCGCGGCCTGGAACGCATCGAACGCTGGTACGTGGGCGACGGCTGGTACACCGACGGCGAGGGCCGCGCCTTCGACTACTACAACGGCTGGGCGATGCACCTCTACCCGGTCCTGCACGCCTGGCTCGCCGACGACCCCCGCCTGCTGGACCTGTACGGAGGCCGGCTCTCCCGTCATCTCGCCGACTACGCCCGCCTGTTCGGCGGCGACGGCGCCCCCCTGCACCAGGGCCGCTCCCTCACCTACCGCTTCGCGACGACGGTTCCGCTGTGGCTCGGCGCCCTGACCGGCCACACCCCGCTGCCGCCCGGCGAGACCCGCCGCCTGGCCTCCGGCGCCCTGAAGTACTTCCTGGAGCGGGGCGCCGTCGACGAACGCGGCCTGCTGACCCTCGGCTGGCACGGCCCCGACCCCGCGGTCCTGCAAGGCTATTCGGGACCCGCCTCCCCCTACTGGGCGAGCAAGGGCTTTCTCGGCCTGCTGCTCCCGCCCGAGCACGAGGTGTGGACGGCGCGGGAGACGCCGGGCCCGGTGGAGCGCGCGGACGCCGTCACGCCGATCGCCGCGCCCAACTGGCTGGTGCAGTCGACCCGTTCGGACGGCCTGGTCCGCCTGCACAACCACGGCAGCGAGGACGTCCGCTACGACCCGTACTACACGCGGCTCGCGTACTCGACGGTGACGGCGCCCGCGTCGTCGTACGACAACAGCGTGATCGTCGGGGACGACCCGAGCCGTACCGGCATCGAACCGCTGGGGGTCGGGGACGGCTGGGTGGCCTCCCGGCACACGGCGGGCGGGGGAGCGCGGGTGACCAGTGTCGTGCTGGTGCGCGGGGCGGCGGAGGTGCGGGCCCATCTGGTGACGGGGGCGGCACCCGGGACGCCGGTGCGGGTGACCGGCTGGGCGGCGGAGGCGGAGGTACGGGCCGACGCCGTGCCCGTCGTCGGCCTGGACGAGGCCCTCACCGGGGTGACCGGTGACGCCGGCGGCCTCTTCGTCGCCCTCGTCCGGCTCACCGCCGAACCGGACCCCGTACCGCTGGAGGAGGTCGTGTCCGTGCGGGTGGAAGGGGCCGACGGGATCCACGTCCGCTGGAGCGAGGGACCCGGGGTGCGCCTGCGGATCACGGACGGCGCGGTCGTCTCGCCGGACCTGGTGCCGGTCGGCACGAACCCGGGCGACGCCGGGGCAGACGCGTGATACCGGCGAACGCGGCCGGCATGGCGAGCGTCATCAGCGCGTAGCGCGCGAACGCAGTGGTGACCCCGGGACGCCCCCGGGCTCCGAGGGAGGAGCCCGGGGCCACCGTCATGACCGTCCGTCATCACCTCCCGGACTGCGGGAGCACGTCGTCGAAGCGGCCCGCACCACCATCGCGTCCACGGGTGTCCACGGCAGGGGGCCGCCGCGGTCAGGGCTTGAGGCGGGCGATCCTCAGGGTCGTCGTGGTCGGGGACGCCCCGGTGAGCGGCTTGGTGTAGGCCGGTGTGACGGGGGCGTACGCCCAGGTGAGGGTGCCGTCCTTGAGGACCGCGATGTCGCCGGTGATCCGGGTGTTCACCACCTTGTCCGCGCTCTGGGCCTTGCCGTTCCAGTCGATGAGACGCAGGTGGGTGCCGGTGAAGGTGCCGGTGCAGGTGCCGTTCGCGCACTTGGCGTTCTTCAGGGACTCCCAGGAGACGAGGAGGCGGTCCTTGCCGTACGGGGCGATGTGGACGTTGACGTGTTCCGTGCCGGCGGCGGCCGTGAGGCGGACCGCCTTGCCGGGGCCGGAGCCGCGGTTCTTCAGGAAGGCGACCGCGACCTGGTGGGTGCTGGTCTTCGGCTGCACGGTCCAGCCCCGGCCGCTCGCGTCGTCCGGGTTCTTCTTCGCGGAGGCGGCGCCGCGGGAGGCGAAGGCGGTGGCGTAGCGGCCGGTGGCGGACTTCACCAGGTCGCCCGTACGGCCGGGGAAGGTGCCGCCGCAGTAGCCCGCCCAGCACTGCTCGCGCTGCACGACGGGGGCGGTGTCCGGGGCGCCGATCCCGGTGGAGACGAACAGACCCGAACGCCAGTCGTCGAAGCAGAGGGAGGTGAAGGCGCCCGTCTTCTCGGGGTGGAGGGCTATGCCCTCGTTGTGGCTGCACCCCCAGCTCCAGCCGCCGCTCATCCGGGCTCCCTTGGCGCTGACGTACGCCAGCTTGTCGCCGTAGTGGCCGTCGGCGAAGCCGCCCGCGCCGTGGACGACGACGTATGCGCCGTACTTCGAGCCGTTCCAGGTGAGCTGGCCGTCGAGCAGCGGGGCCGTGTCGTTCGAGGCGGTGCCGGTGAGCTTGGTGCGGAAGGTCTGCCTGCCGTTCGTGTACCGGACGATCGCGGCCGCCGTCTCCTTCCACTTGTTCGTGTCGGCGACCCGGGTGAGGAGCGCGAAGCCGTCGTTGTGCGCGACCAGGCCGCCGACCTCCTTGGCGCCCTTGACGACCGTGTCGGCACCCGAGCGCTTCCCGGCGGCGGTCAGCGGGGTGACGTGGATGCCGTCCGCGGCGGGCCAGGCCACGCGGAGCGTGCCGTTGGGGGCGGCCGCGGTCGTCGTCCGTGTCCACTCGCGGGTGTTGTTGTAACCGGCCGACAGGTAGGGCAACTCGGCCGCGAGGGTGACGGTGGTGGCGGTGGGGGTGAGGTTCGGGGCGGTGGTAGCCGCTCCGGCGGTGGCGTACCACGCGCCGCCGGCGACGGTGGCTGCCGCGAGGGCGCCGATCGCGGGCTTGCGGGCCGCGCGGACGCGGCGGTGGCGCGTTGTGCGTCGTGCAGTTGTCATGGCCGGGGGTTGCCGCGGGGGGCGGGAAAGGTTGCCGTGCGAGACCGGACGGGCTCGCTGCGGGGGCCGGAGCAATCGCGTTGCCCGGTGCGGGGGCGTGCACGACAATCCCCCGCATGACTTCCATGATCCGCCATGTGACGATCGACAGCTCCGACGCCTACGCCCTGGCGACGTTCTGGTCCCAGGTCCTCGGCCAGGCCGTCCACGAGAGCGACGAGCCGGGCGACGAGGAGGCGCTGATCGAGGGCGCGGGTCTGCTCTTCGTGACCGTCCCGGAGGGGAAGACGATCAAGAACCGCATCCATGTCGACCTCCAGCCGCAGGACCGCACCCGCGAGGAGGAGGTCGAGCGCCTGCTCGCCCTCGGCGCCACGCTGGTCGACGACCGCCGCAATCCCGACGGCACCGGCTGGGCGGTCCTCGCGGATCCGGAGGGGAACGAGTTCTGCGTGGAGCGCAGTGCGGGGGAGCGCGAGCAGTAGGGGAGCGGGGGCGGTAGCGGCGGGGGCAGGGGAGGGCTGCGGGGCGGTTGCCGGAGGGGGCGGTCGGCGAGGGCGGGCGGGGGCACCGGAGGCCGACGGTTCGGCCGGGACTATTCCTCCCGGGGCCAGTGGGTGAGGGCCGTGTGCAGGGCGTCGATCGCCTTCTCCCACGAGCGCTGCACGTCCCGGGGTGCCCCGAAGCCGCCGCCGGCCTCGAGGGCGCAGTAGCCGTGGAAGGTGCTGCGCAGCAGGCGGACGGCGTCGGTGAGGTCGGGTTCCTCGAGGCCGTAGGCGCGGAGCATCCCGTAGGTGATCTCGGCGGTGCGGCGGAAGGCGGGGGTGCCGGCCAACAGGTCCGGGTCGACGGGGAGCTGGGTGGCGGCGTACCGCCCCGGATGCCGCAGCGCGTACGCGCGGTAGGCCCCGGCGAACCCGGCGAGCGCCTCCTTGCCGGCCCGTCCGGCGACGGCCCCGGCGATCCGGTCGATCATCTCGCCGCCGGCGAGCAGGGCGACGCGGGTCCGCAGGTCGTGGAGGTTCTTGACGTGCGAGTACAGACTCGCGTCCTTGACGCCGAAGCGGCGGGCCAGCGCGGAGAGGGTGACGTTGTCGAACCCGACCTCGTCGGCGAGATCGGCGGCGGCCGCGACCAGACGGTCGGGGGTGAGGCCGGCTCGGGGCATGGGGGCGTCGCCTTGCTGGTAGGAGGACGGGGCCTTGGCGGGTCGGGGAAGATCCTAGAGGGTGTCCGGAAGCTGTGAATTCGCGGTGAATATGGCGTGATCATGCTCACTGCGTTCGCGGAATGCGGGTGCGCGGCTTGTGGTGGGGGCGCTGATCGTTTACAACGTCCCCACTCGTGATCAGTTGGGTGGGGACCCGTGTGTCCGGCACGCCTGTCGGCTGTCGGCCGTCGCGCAGCCCCCCGGGGGCGGTGGCCCAGGCCCACGTCCGCGAGCAACCGAGACCGATGGGAAGGCGCACGTGGTCGGCAGACCCCCCGAAGAGCCCGCGAACGGCTCGTCCCTGTCCGACGACGCGCTGCGGGCGTTCCTCGAGGACAGCGAACGAGGGGCCGCCTCCGCCCCGAAGGAGCCTTCCGCCCGCGCCCGCATGGTGACCGAGCGGCTGCGGCGGCAGGGAGAGCCCGAAGGGTGGCGGACCGGGCCCGCCCGGAAGGACACGGACGGACGGGCCGGCCGGCGCCGGAAGCTGTGGCCGGCTCTCGGGGTGGCCCTGGCGCTCGGTGCGGTCGCCGTGTCGCTGAAGCCGTCGTTGCTGCCCGGCGACCCCCTCGGCTCGGGTGAGCCGCAGGCCGCCGCGGCGTCCCCCCTGCCCCCGGAGACCGCCGCCCCGACCGGCGCGCCCGCCCCGGTCGACGAGCAGGTCCCCACCCTCGACCGGCCGTTCGCCGGTTCCCCGGCCCTGCGGTGGGCCGACGGTGAGGCCGGTGTCGTCCTGCCCGCCGCGAAGGCCGTCGGCCCGGCGTCGGAGGAACGGGTCGCGCAGGCACTGGAACTGACCAGGAAACTGCTCGTCGGCGCCAACCTCGACCCGAGGACGCTGCGCGGTGAGAGCCCCACGGACGCGCTCTCGGTGCTCGACCCCAAGCAGCCGGACCTCCTCGGGCACCTGAACGCGTCCCTGCGCACCCCGGACAAGGACCACGACCCCGTGCTGCTGTTCAGCCGCTTCGACCCGGACGAGGTCCGGCTCGTCGGGGACGTGGTCAAGACGCGCGGGCACATGACGTTCAGCAAGGGGGAGTTCGCCGGCGTCGCCG
Source organism: Streptomyces sp. NPDC014995 (assembly GCF_043080745.1). NCBI lineage: Bacteria > Bacillati > Actinomycetota > Actinomycetes > Kitasatosporales > Streptomycetaceae > Streptomyces > Streptomyces sp. NPDC014995. The sequence goes on along the minus strand of NZ_JBIBVX010000014.1, from coordinate 32,370 downwards.
TGCACGCCGACTACACCTTCGTCTATCCGGTCTCCCGCGCCGACGGCTCGACCGAGGTCACCCGCACCGTCGTGCGCCGCGTGCTCGACGTCGAACTCTCCGACCCCGCGCACTACGACGTCACCCCCGGCCGGCTGCTCCTGCGAACGTACGACCAGGAACTCGCCAACTCGGCCTGCGAGGTCTACGACGGTTTCCTCCACCCGCAGTTCGACACCGCCGAGCCGACGGGAGCCGAGCCCACCGGCCCGGCCACGGACCCGTACGACCGCAGTCGGGATGTCGGGCGGAACACCTCGGAGAGCTGCGGAACGGTCTCCCGCGTATAGCCGCCGCAACCGCCGCAACCGCCGCGGTCAGTGAAACCGGCCGCCGGCGCCCGTCTGTCCGGCACGGCGGCCGCTGCTGCGCCCGGGCGGTGTCCGAAGGGACCGTCCGGGGCAGGTGCCGCACCCCGGGCGGTGTCCGAAGAAGTGTCCGGGCGAAGGTGCCGCCACGGGCCCGGCTCAGCCGATCGGTGCGTACACCACCCCCAGCTTGTCCACCTCGTTCCCCGCGCGTCCCGTGAAGCCCACGATCTGCCAGCCGGCCGGAGCCGTGAAGGTCCTCGTGTCCGAGGTGGCCGTGCCGGCCGACAGGGTGCGGCCCCTGTCGGTGGTGAAGGCCGCCGAGAAGATCCGCGTGCGCCCGTCCTTCCGACCCTGTGTCAGCTTGACGGAGGTGAGGTGTTCGCCCGTCGCCAGGGTCAGGGAGGTCGCCGTGCCGCCCGTGCCGCCGTGGGTCAGGGCGGTGCCGCCGTCGTGCGTCAGGGACACCGCGTCCAGGCGGGAGCCGCCCCGCAGGGTCAGGGTGCGGGGGGCGACGGCCGTCGGCAGGTCGTCCGCGTCGTTGAACGCCGTCCCGTGCGGGCCGCCGAAGAAGTCGCTCGCCCTCAAGTCGGGGCTGAGGGTGTACGAGAAGTCGACCGTGTGCGGGAAGTGGTCCGACAGGTTGCCGCCCGCGGAGTCCAGGAAGGACGCCCACTCGTTCTGGTAGCGGGTCGCCGTCAGGGACAGCAGCCTGCTGCCCCGGTAGAAGATCTTGTCCACCACCTCGCAGTCGTTCGACGGGGCCGTGGCGGGGCAGAGCAGCGGGTCCGCGCCCTGGGCCGGCGGCGTGCCGCCCTTCACCAGCCGCACCCACGGGTCCGTCAGGCCGTTCTCGGTGACGAGGGTGCGGATGTTGTCGCCGGCGCGGGTGTAACGCGTGTTCGTGTCGCCCATGACGATCACCGCGTTGCCGGAGGAGTTCGCCTGGATGAAGTCCGACAGCTGCTCGATGTTGGCGCGGCGGGCGGCCAGCGCGTCGTCCGTCGCGTCCGCGTTGGTGTGGACGTTGTAGAGGTCCACGAAGACGCCCTCCGCCAGCCGCACCCGGGCCAGCGTGAAGCCCTTCGGGGTCAGGCAGTTGGTGCCCGTGCAGTTGGTCCAGCGGACGCGTTCGAAGTCCTCGAAGGGATGGTCCGAGAGCGTGTTCAGGCCGTCGCCGAAGCCCGCGCCGCCGCTCGTCGCCGTGCGGTACGGGTGGTCGTCGCCCGCGTACAGCGCCGCGTGGTAGTTGAAGTCCTCCTGGACGTTGACGATGTCGTACGCGCCCAGCCGCGGTGAGATCAGCGGGGTGTTGGTCGCCGGGTTGCCGGAACTGAGGCCCTCGGGCAGGCCCGCCACGTTGTACGTCAGGATGTCGAACGTGCCGGTGGTGGCTGCCGCGGCGGGCGTCGCGCCGGTGCCGGTGAGGCCGGTGAGGGCCAGGGCGGTGGCCGCGAGGGTGCCCAGGAGTCTTCTCATGGCGGGGGTGTCTCCGGTCGGGTGGGGAACGGTCGGGAACCTGAACGCTGCTCATGTTCGGTGTCCAACAGTGTGACCGGCGAGGGCAGTTGAGGAAACAGTGAGGGACGAGGTGAGCCGGACGCGCCCGGGTCGGCCGCCGCTCATCCGCCGGTCGTCGGGCGTTCATGTCCCGACCCGATCCTCCACACGCGGCGCGCTCGCGCCGTGGAAGGCAGCCGCGGAAGGCAGCGGCAACCAGGAGGGCACCATGGGACACGGTCACGCGCACCACCATCACGGACCCGGGCAGGGCCACCACCACGGCCACGACCACGAAGGCGACGGCGCCCTGCCCGCCGCCTTCGACACCTCCGTGCCCGACGAGGCGCTCAACCCCGAGCAGCGGTCACGCCGCTCCCTGCTGCGCCGCGCCGGCCTCCTCGGCGCCGGCCTGACCGCCGCCGGCGTCCTCGGCCGCACGGCCACGACCCCCGCGTACGCCGCCACCGACGGCCGCCGCGGCAAGGGCTTCCTCTGGCTGGCCGGCGACCACCACATCCACACCCAGTACAGCAGCGACGGCAAGTACCGCGTCGTCGACCAGGTCCGCCAGGGCGCCCGGCACGGCATGGACTGGCTGGTCATCACCGACCACGGCAGCGCCACGCACGCGAAGATCGGCGTGGAGAAGGTCAACCCGGACATCAAGGAGGCCCGCTCCGCCCACGAGGACACCCTCGTCTTCCAGGGGCTGGAGTGGAACATCCCGGGCGCCGAGCACGGCACCGTCTTCGTGCACCCCGGCAGCAACGAGGTCTCCGTCCTCAAGCAGTTCGAGACCGACTACGACGGCAGCGTGAAGGGCGCCTCCGACTCCACGCCCGCCAACGAGGCCCTCGCCGTGGCCGGCCTGGCCTTCCTCGGCGAGCAGGTCCGCCGCCGCAAGGTCAAGGACGCGCTGATGCTCGCCAACCACCCCGCGCGGCGCGGTGTCGACTCCCCGCACGAGATCCGCGCCTGGCGCGACGCGACCGACCCGGGCCATCGGATCGCCGTCGGCTTCGAGGGCGCCCCCGGCCACCAGGCGGCCGGCCTCCCCGCCCCCCTCGGCCCGGCCCGCGCCCGGGGGATCTACGACAACAACCCCAGCGCCAACTCCTTCCCCGGCTACCCGCCGGAGAGCTACCGCACCTGGGGCGGCTTCGACTGGATGACCGCCACCGTCGGCGGACTGTGGGACAGCCTCCTCGCCGAGGGCAAGCCCTGGTGGATCACCGCCAACTCCGACTCCCACCAGGTCTACGCCGACACCGCCGTGCGCGGCCCCGGCGGCGACTTCACCGCCGACGGCCGGTACGCCGACCCCGTCTACGGCGGGAGGATCGACATCACCCAGGGCGACTACTGGCCCGGCCAGTACAGCCGCACCCACGTCGGCGCCGACGGCTTCTCCTACGCCGCCGTCATGGACGGCATCCGAGCCGGCCGCATCTGGGTCGACCACGGTCAGCTCCTCGACGGCCTCGACGTGCGCGTGACGGGCGGCGGCCGCTGGGCCACGCTCGGCGGCGCCCTGCACGTCAAGAAGGGCACCGCCGTGACGCTGACGGCCGACATCGCCCTCGCCGGAGGCCCCAACCAGGCCGGGTTCGTCCCCGGGCTGGCGCGCGTCGACGTCATCCAGGGGGACGTCACCGGCCCGGTCGCCGACCCGGACACGTTCACCGCGCCGACGGCCAGGGTCGTCACGTCGTACGACGTGAACAAGTCCGCCGGCACCGTCCGGCTCACCCATCACCTCGGGCGCGTGGACCGGCCGCTGTACGTCCGCCTGCGCGGCACCGACGGCAACCGCTCCGCCGTCGGCGCCATGGGCGCGGCCGTCGACCCGGCGGGTCCGGCGATCGACGTCGTCGGCGACGCCGACCCGTGGCTCGACCTGTGGTTCTACTCCAACCCCGTGTGGATCCTGCCGTCGTGACGGGCCACGTCCTCACGGTGGACGCCGGCCTGCGCGACCTGCGCGCGGCCGATCACCTGCTCCGCGCGTACGCGGCCGGACTGCCCCTGCCCGAGGGCGTGTTCGGCTGCACGCACCTCGTGCGGGGCGACCGGCCGCGCGTCGCCGTCTCCCTCACCGTGCGGGAGGCGGCGGTGGCGGCGCAGCTGCGCGAACGGCTCGTGGCCCAGGGGTACGAGGTGGCCGACGGAGCGCCGGACTCCGTCGGGCGGGCCGTCCTCTACCCCGGGGCGGACGCCCTCCGGGGCACGATGACGGTCGCGGAGGTGCTGTCCGTCTCCGCGATCGACCGCGTGACGGTGCTGGGCGGCACGCCGGCCGGCCGGGCCGTCCCCGGCACCCCGCTCGTGACCCGCGATCACGTGCGGCCGCAGTGGCAGGACGGGCGGCTCGTCCTCACCGCCATGCCCGCCGCCGGCGGCACCCTCGTCCCCTTCGAGGTGCCCGATCCGACGCCCTGCTGCGCCGACCACTGAGGTCACCGCCGCCTGCGGCGGGCCCGGCGCGGGCGGTGCAGCGCGTCCAGCCCGCCCACCACCGCCCGCACATGGGCCGGGTCCCGCGCCCCACGGCCGCCCGCACACCACCACACCGTGCGGCCGTCCTCCTCCCGGACGTGCATCCCGGTCCGGTGCTCGGCACAGACCGGCCAGACCTGCCACAGACACTCCATGACGGTGTCCTGCGCGGCCTCGGCGACGTCGGCGAGCGCGGCGGCCGGGGTGACCCCGCGGCCGTGCAGGAGGTCGTCGCCGTGCCATCGCCCGTCGGGCAGCGCGACGTACACCTGCTCACGCCCGGACTGCTCCGGCTCCCAGGGCGGCAGGGCCAGCAGGCGCAGCGCACCCACGTCCGGCAGGAGGGCGGCCAGGTCGCGGTTGACGAGGCCCAGCGCCTCGTCCCACACCGGGTACTCACCGGGCCGGACCTCGCGGGGCGGCGGCATGTCGAAGGGGTCGAACATGAACGACATCGTCCACCACCGCCCGCCCCGACCGCACGGCGGTTCCCGCGAGCCGAGCGGGCGGCACCGGCGCCGCCCGCGCCGGTCGAGGCCGGCGGTGACTGAGGTCACGCGTTCGGGTCGAGACCCTTCGACAGACGGCGGTCGCGCTGAGCGGCGTCGCCGTCGCCGGACTGGGCTGGGCCCGGGACGTCGCCGTCGCCGCCGTCCTCGCCGCCCTCTTCCTGGCCGGCGTGGCCGTCGCCGGCACCTGTTCCCTGTCGCTGCGTCAGGAGGTCACCCCGGAACCGCTCCTGGGCCGGGTCACCTCGGCCTTCTGGACCCTCCAGTACGCGGCGGCCCCGGTGGGCGCGGCCGTCCTGACCTGGTCCGCCGAACGGCACGGCACCGCACCGGTCGGGCTGCCGGCCGGGGGGTGCTGCGTGGCGATCGCGTGCGTGGCGCCGGTGACACCCGTACGGGGATCCGGGCGGCGCTGACCCGCACGCCGGTGCCCGGCGGGGCGGGGCACGCTCCGCGACCACTTCCCGCGACCTCGTCGGCCTCGGCCTCGGCCGCGGCTTCGTCGGCCCGACGACCGACCACCCGGACCACGCCCCCGGTCCGACGTCACACGTTCACGCCCGCGTAGTGCCCGAGGCTGCGCCGCCACAGCAGCCGTGCCGCGAGGTACGCGACCACGCCCAGCAGCGGGGAGGCCGCCGCCAGCCAGTACGGGGCACCGGTGTCATGGCCGTGGCCGGTGAGGACGGCGGCCGGGAAGTACGCGACGAACGCGAGCGGAAGGCCGTACGTCAGGAAGCCGCCCACCGCCTTCGGGAGCACGTTCAGCGGGTAACTGCCGAACGTGCCGAGCAGTTCCTCCAGCCAGCGGCTCCAGTAGTCGGCGGCGGGGAAGCGGAGGGCGGCGCAGGCCACCGCCGTGAAGAGCGCCGCCTCCAGGAGCATGCCGCCGACGACCGCGGCGACCAGGTACGAGATCCGGCCCGCCGTCCAGTCCAGGTGGCTGCGGCCGATCGCGCCCGCCATCAGACCCGCCGCCACGGTCAGGTCACCGATCGCGTTGGTCGGGAAGTAGGCGAGCTGCACCTGGCGGTGCACCGGCATGGGCCGCACCAGATAGACGTCGATCCTCCCTTCCTGGATCTGCCGGCCGATGAAGTGCATACGCCCCAGCACCAGCACGAACAACCCGTGCGCGAGCATCCGCGTCGCCGGGATCAGCAGCACCTCCGAACTGTCCCAGCCGCCCATCCCGGTGAACCGGGACAGCAGCACCGTCGCGAACACGATCACCGACACCTGCCAGATCGCGCCGATCGCGATCATCAACAGGAACTCGGAGCGGTACTCCAGCTGGGAGCGGAAGTTCAGACACGTGATGCGCCACGCGATCCGCACGGCCTTCATGGGCGTCAGCCTCCCTGGGAGATGACACGACGGGCGGCCCGGTGCCACAGGAACCGCGTGAACAGGGCGAGGACCACGACCCAGCCCGCCTGGACCGCCAGCTGACCGGCCGCGTCCGACAGCGGAATGCGGCCGATGTAGAGGGACAGCGGCACGCTCAGCGTCGCCTGGAAGGGCAGGAAGGAGCTGAGGGTCACGAACCAGTCGGGGAAGAACCACAGCGGCGCGTACACCCCCGACAGCAGGTTCTGCGCGAAGATCAGGATCAGCATCGCGGCGTTGTTGCGCACCGTCCAGAAACACAGCTGGTCCAGGACGAGCATCACGTAGTACAGGACCCACTGGCCGAGCAGCAGACTGAGCGCGAACACGCCCGCCACGGCGGCGGACCCGGGCGGTTCGACCACCCCGGCCGCGAGACAGACCGCGTATCCGCCCACCGCCCACGCGAAGCCGTACAGCTGCTCGCCGAGGGCGCGCAGGGCGTAGTACCGCTGGGGCGGCAGCGGACGCAGGTACCAGTAGACGATCGTGCCGAAGTGCATGTGCTGCAACACCGTGTCCCGGCCCGCGTACTGGTCCAGCTCCCGCAGCCGGGAGGCGAGCACGGCCAGGACGGCGTACGTGACCGCCTGGTCGCGGTCGAGTCCGGCGGTCGTGCCGGTGTGGGCGTACAGGCCGTCCCACAGCGACGCCACCAGCACCACCTGCACGGTCAGCCGGAGCAGGACGGCGGTCATCCGGGGCGGGGCGTGCAACTCGCCGAGCGGGGTGACGCGGGCGGCGCGCCATGCGTGCACGGTGGCCATCACACCGCCCCGGCCTGGCTGTAGGCGGCCCGCATCACGTCCTCGAGATCCGCCTCGTCGATGGCGATGCCCGTCACCTCGTACCGCTCGATGACCGCCTTCAGCGCCCGGTGCACGGACGGGGCGTCCGTTCCGTCGGGGCCGAACACGACCTGCGCCCCGTCGTGCCGCAGCACCGCGATGCCCGGCAGCGCCACGACCTCGGCGTGCGGGTCGGCGAGGGTGGCCCGCACCTGCCAGGTCGAGCCGAACGTGCGGCGGATCTCGTCGAGTCCGCCGTCCAGGACCAGCCGGCCGTGGTTGATCAGGACGACCCGCTCGGCGAGCCGCTCGACCTCCGTCATGTCGTGCGTGGTCAGCAGGACCGTGCGGCCCCGCTCCTCGACCTGGTACCGGAGGAACTCCCGCACCTGCTCCTTGACCACGACGTCCATGCCGATGGTCGGCTCGTCGAGGAAGACGACCGGCGGGTCGTGCAGCAGGGCCGCCGCGAGATCGCTGCGGACGCGCTGGCCGAGGGAGAGGTGGCGGACCCGGGTGTCCCAGAACGACGACAGGTCGAGCAGGTCGTCGAACTCCTTCAGACGGGCGGCGTGTTCGGCCCCCGGCACCTCGTAGATGTCCCGCAGGATCGCGAACGACTCGCGCACCGGAAGGTCCCACCACAGCTGGGTGCGCTGTCCGAACACCGCGCCGATGTTCCGGGCGTTGCGCTCGCGCTCCCGGTACGGCACGACGCCCGCGACGCGCGCCTCGCCGGAGGTGGGGGTGAGGATGCCGGTGAGCATCTTGATGGTGGTGGACTTGCCGGCGCCGTTCGGGCCGAGCAGGGCGAGGAGTTCCCCCGCGGCCACGTCGAAGGTGATGTCGCTGACGGCGTGCTTGGCGACCCGCTCGGGATTCACCAGGGAGCGCAGCGCCCCCGTGAGGCCGGGCCGGCGGACGGTGGTGTGGAAGGTGCGGGACAGGCCGCGCACCTCGATACTGCCGCTCACTCGAGGAACCTCCGTGTGATGGGGACGAGGAACCGCACGGCGGAGGCCGGCCGGGTGGGGGCCGGCCGGCCTTCGGGAGACGTCATCACCGTGTCGGAATGTCGATCAATGGGTCAATCGATTAACCGATCTGCGAGAACACGAACGAGAACTCGGCGGGCGCGGCCTCGAGGAAGTACCGCGGCAGCGGGCCCGGACCGCAGGACTGCGAGCCGATGCCGTGCTGGCCGTGGTCGAGGTTGACCCACACCGTTTCGCCGGGCACCAGGTCGGTGCGGTGCCGGGCGGCGTCCAGCTGCTCGTTCGTCCAGCGCCGGGCGCTGAACCAGAACTCCGGGTCGCCCTCGATCCGCAGTCCGCCGAGCTCGGCCCAGCGGACGTCGGCGCGGGCGCCGTTCTCCTGCGGACGGACGTAGGGAGTCTGCAGACCGTCGACGGTCGACTGCCAACGGCCGACCTGCGACGCCGACCGGGTGTCCGGATACGCCTCGCCGGGACCGCCGCCGAACCACGTGACCGCGTCGGCCTGCGACAGGCCGAAGCGGACGCCGAGCCGGGGCAGCGGCACCGTCCAGTCGCCCTCGGGGGTCACGGATACGGTCAGCTGGATACGGTGTCCGTCCGACGTCCACCGGTATACCGTCGACAGGCCCACCTCCCGGGCGGCGGGCGCCACCCGGGTCCGTACCGTGAGCGCGTCGTCGGCGAGCTCCACCGCGTCCAGACGGTGCCGCATACGGTGCAGGCCCAGCGTGCGCCACAGCTCGCCGTGCCGGACGTCCGACTGCCACGGCGCGCCGTCGTCGTTGTCGGTGGGCGCCCGCCACACGTCCAGACGCAGCCCGGTGACCTCCACGGAGCCGATGGCCCGCAGCGCGCCGGTGCGGGCGTCGAAGGAGGCCGGACCCAGGGTGATGCGTCCCTCGCCGGCCACCGGCCCACCGGCCGCGGCGACCGACGGCAACGCCCGTGCCGCGACGGGGACCTGACCCCAGGCCACCACGTGACCCCGGGGCGCCCACACCGTGTCCTCGGCGAGCACCGCCCGCACCGTCCACCGCGTCTCCGCGCCGCCCCGGTCGCCCTCCGGCGGCTCCGGCAGCTTCACCTCGGCCGACTCGCCCGCGGCGAGCGCCGGCACCGACAGGGTGCCCGACCCGGCCGTCTCGCCGTCCACCTGGAACGCCCACTCGAAGGCCAGCGCCGACAGGTCCGCGAAGTCCTGCTTGTTGGCGATCCGCACGGTGCCGTCCGTGCCGTCGCCGCTGATCGCGACCGGCTCGATCACCTTCTTGAACTCGACGAGCCCGGGCGAGGGGGCGCGGTCGGGGAAGACCAGGCCGTCGCAGACGAAGTTCCCGTCGTGCAGTTCCTCGCCGAAGTCGCCGCCGTAGGCGTAGCCGTAGCGGTCGTCCTTGATGCCGTGGTCGATCCACTCCCAGATGAAGCCGCCCTGGAGCCGCTCGTGCGCCTCGAACAGCCGCTGGTAGTCGGCGATGCCGCCGGGGCCGTTGCCCATGGCGTGGCCGTACTCGCAGAGGACGAAGGGCAGCCGGCGCCGCTTGAGGGTGCCGCCGTCCAGGCCGCGGCCGATGCGCTCGACCTCCTCGTGGAAGGCGTACATGCGGGAGTACATGTCCGTGTCACGGCAGCCGATGTCGCCCTCGTAGTGCACGAGGCGCGAGGCGTCACGACCGTGGATCCACTCGGCCATCGCGGTCAGCCCGCGCCCGGTGCCGGCCTCGTTGCCCAGCGACCAGATCACCACCGACGGGTGGTTCTTGTCCCGCTCGACCATGCGGGCGGCGCGGTCCAGCAGGGCCGGGGTCCAGCGGTCGTCGTCGACGGGGTTGTCCCGCCAGTCCTGCTCGACGAAGCCGTGCGTCTCCAGGTCGCACTCGTCGATCACCCAGAGCCCGTACTCGTCGCACAGGTCGAGGAAGGCCGGGTGCGGCGGGTAGTGGGAGGTGCGGACGGCGTTGACGTTGTGCCGCTTCATCAGCAGCACGTCCTCGCGCATCGTCTCCAGGTCGAGCGCGCGGCCGTGCTCCGGATGCCACTCGTGCCGGTTGACGCCCTTGAACAGGACCGCCCGGCCGTTGACCTTGATCAGGCCGTCCTCCAGGACGACCGTGCGGAATCCGATCCGCAGCGGGACCCGTTCGCCCTCCGTGACCAGCTCACCGTCGTACAGCCGGGGTGTCTCCGCGCTCCACGGCTCGACCGGGACCGTCACCGGCTCACCCGTCGCGACATCGATGTCGAGGGCGGGCACGGTCACCCGCCCGTCGACGTCGGAGTCGACGCGCAGGGTGCCCTCGCCCGTGACGTGGTCGTAGGAGGCGTGCACGAAGTGGTCGAGGACACTGCCCGCCGGGCGGTGCAGCAGCGTCACGTCACGGAAGATGCCGGGCAGCCACCACTGGTCCTGGTCCTCCAGGTAGGAGCCGGCCGACCACTGGTGGACGCGGACCGCCAGTACGTTGCCGGCGGTCTTCAGCAGATGGCCGACGGCGAACTCGTGCGGCAGCCGCGAGCCCTTGAACTCGCCGATGTCCGTGCCGTTCAGCCAGACCCGGGCGCAGGACTCCACGCCGTCGAAACGCAGCACCGCGCCGCCGTCGGCCGGCCAGTCCTCCGGCAGGTCGAAGACCCGCAGATGGTCGCCGGTCGGGTTCTCGGTCGGGACGCGGGGCGGGTCGACCGGGAAGGGATAGAGGTGGTTGGTGTAGATGGGGGAGCCGTGACCCTGGAGGACCCAGTGGCCGGGGACCGTGACCTCGGCCCAGTCCCCGGCGTCGTGGCCCTCCGCGGCGAACGAGTCGTCCTCGGCGTCGGCCGTCGCCGACAGACGGAAGCGCCAACTGCCGTTGAGTGACAGTGACTTCGCGTCCGATGACGCGTACCAGGCGCGGGGCGGAAGGGCCCCGCTGCCCGGCGAGACGTCCTCGACGTAGTCGACGGCCGTAGTCGTGCGCAAAGACATCGGTCTCCAGGTGGTGGGAAGAAGGCGTCAGCCCTTGATGCCCGTCTGCGCGATCCCCTGCACCAGCCAGCGCTGGAGGAAGAGGAACACGATCAGCAGGGGCAGGATGGAAATGGCGGTGGCCATGAAGATCAGGTGGTAGTTGACGGTCTGGTTGGTCATGTACGACGACAGCGCCACCTGCACCGTCCAGGCGCTGGGGTCCTGGCCGATGACCAGCGGCCACAGGAAGGAGTTCCAGCCGTTGATGAAGGTGATGGTGGCGATGGCCGCGAAGAAGTTCAGCGAGTTCGGCACCACGACGCGCCAGTACGCGCCCCAGTAGCCGAGTCCGTCCACGCGCGCCGCCTCCTCCAGTTCCTTGGGGAACCCCAGGAAGTACTGCCGGAAGAGGAAGCAGGTGAAACCACTGAAGAGGCCCGGGATGATCAGACCCCGGTAGGTGTCGATCCAGCCGAGGGACGACACCAGCACGAAGCCGGGCACGAAGGTGACGGCGGTCGGCACCATCAGGGTGAACAGCACGGCGTAGAAGACCTTGCCGGCGTGCCGGTACGGGATGCGGGCCAGGCCGTAGCCGGCCAGGGAGCACACCAGCAGGGTGCCGACGGTATGCAGTACACCGACGACCAGGGAGTTCCACAGCGACTGGCCGAAGTCGACCGTCGGGTCGTCGAACGGCTCGGTGAAGTTGCCCCACTGGATGTCCGTGGGGAAGAGGGCCCAGTCCTCGCCGGTGATCTCGGTGTCCGTGGAGAGGGCGTTGCGGACGAGGACGTAGAACGGGATCAGGAAGAGGAAGGCGGCGACGCTGATGGCGGCGTACAGGCCGGTGGAGCCCATCACGCCGCGGGCGCGGCCGGTGCGGCGGGGCCCGTCGTCGGAGGCAGTGGTCTTGACCACCTCAGGTGCGGTTGTGGTCACTTGGACTCGTCACCCCTTCCGAAACCCATGATCCGGCCCTGGAACAGGCTCACCGCGACGATCAGCAGGGTCAGGATCACCGCGCCCGCGCTGCCTGCGCCGTAGTCCTGGCTGTCGCCGAGGGCGGTGTAGTACAGCTCGACGAGCGGCGGCCGTCCCCAGGTGGTCTTGGACAGCAGGTTGAAGAACTCGTCGAAGGCCTGGTAGGCGGCGATCAGCAGCAGCAGGATGACGGCCGTCGAGGTCGCCCGCAGCTGGGGCAGCGTGATGTACCAGAAGGTCTGCCAGCCCCGCTTGGCGCCGTCGATCGCGGCGGCCTCGTACAGCTCGCCCGGGATGTTCTGGAGCGCGGCCAGGAAGAGGATCATGTAGAAACCGGACTGGAGCCACAGGCGCGCGGTGACGATGACCAGCCAGTACCACGGCGGATCGGGGTTGGCGAGCCAGGCGATGTTCTCGACGCCGAACCAGCCGAGCACGGTGTTCGCCAGACCGAAGCGGACGCCGTTGAAGACGGACATCTTCCAGATGAGGGAGGCGGCGACGTAGCTGCACGCCGTCGGCAGGAAGAAGACCGACCGGAAGAACGCCCGCATGAACCGCAGGCGGTTCACCATCAGCGCCAGCCCGAGCGAGAGCGCCCAGGTGGTGGGCACGATGATCGCGGCGAAGACGGTGAAGGTGACGAGCGCGCCGGTGAAGTTCTCGTTCTCCAGCATGAACACGTAGTTGTCGAACCCGACGAACGTGCTGGGGGTGACGGTGAAGCGGGCCTCGTAGAAGCTGAGCCAGATGCTCCAGCCGATCGGGACGTACACGAAGATCAGCAGGCCGATGAGGAACGGCCCGGTGAACAGCCAGAAGTTGAGGGTGCCGCTGCCCCGCAGCCCCCGCCGCGGCTTGGCCTTGCCAGGCTTCGCCGGGGCGGGGCGCGCGAGGTCGCGCGTGGTGGTCGTCGACATGTCGGGGTCCGTCCGCCGGCCTATCCGAAGAGCTTCTTGAGCTCGGCGTTGACCGCCGTGTCGCACTTGTCGAGCGCGGCCTCCGGGTCACCGTTCTTGCGGACGGAGTCGGCGAAGACGTCCTCCGTCGCCTTGATCATGGCCTGCGTCCAGCCGATGTTGTCGAAGTGCCCGTAGTCGGTGAAGAGCTTGACGCCCTCGGCCGGCAGGCCCGACTTGAGCTTCTCGGCGGACTGGGCGATCGAGGTGCGCGGCGGGATGTGGAAGCCGTAGGAGAGCGCCCAGTCCTCCTGGTACTCCTTCTGGTCGATCCACAGCCACTTCACGTACTCCTTGGCCTCCTCGGCCCTGTCGCTCTTGGCGTTGACGAACATCGACCAACCGCCGTTGTAGACCGAGGGCTTGCCGGCGGCGCCGATCTTCGGGAAGGGGAAGATGCCGAGGTCGTCGCCGAGCGCCTTCTGCATCACCGGCATGGCCCACATGCCGCAGAACTGCATGGCGGTGAGGCCCTGGACGAGCGCGGACGGGTCCCAGTAGTCGGCCGGGGCGTCCAGGAGCAGGTTGCCGCTGGTGAACAGCTTGCGCATCTGCTTGAGGCCCTCGACGACGCCGTCCGTGTGGTAGGCGGGCTTGTTGTTCTGGTCGAGGGTGTCGGCGCCGGCCGCCCAGATCATCGGCCGGATGACCGCCTGCAGCGTGTTGCCGAGGTAGACGCCCTTGACCTTGTCCGTGGTGAGCTTGGCGGCGGCCTCCAGCAGTTCCTCCAGCGTCTGCGGCACCTCGACGCCGGCCTTCTCCAGCAGCGAGGGGCGGTAGAAGAAGAACTGGGGGTCGTCGATCATCCGGACGCCGTATATCTTCCCGTCGACCGTGTGCGACTGGATGTCCGCCTGGTTGAAGTCGTCCTTGACCGGTTCGATGATGTCGGTCAGGTCCGCCACCTGGCCGCTCTTGATGAGCTGGATCTGCGGGTGGAACTCGAAGAGGTCGGGAGCGTTGTCGGTGAGCAGGCTCGCGAACAGCTTGCTCTCGAAGTTGGACCCGGTGATCCACTGCGTCGTCACCTTGGCCTTGTCGTACGCGGCCGCGTACTTCCTGATGGCCTGCTCGGTCCCCGCCTCGCCGTAGGCGTGGAAGTACTGCACCAGGCCGTTGCCGGAACTCCCGCCGCCGCGGCCGTTGTTGCTGCCGCACGCGGCCAGCGTCCCGGCGGCGGCCATGCCCGCGGCGGCCCGGAAGAGTGAACGACGGGACCAGTTGCTGTTGCTCATTGCCGACATGCTGACGTCCTTGTCTCGAGTACGGCTGCGGCTCAACACGGCTTCAGCGCCAGGTGGCTCGAATGGCGTTGCGGTGCGGGACGTTAACCTTCGGCTAAGGCTTCGGCAAGGGGTTGGACGAAGTCTGTTCGAAGCGTTGCGTAGCGTTCGGAATACCGGACGTGAGAGGTGAGTCGGGGGAGAAAGGGCTTGCTGCCGCCGGCCCTACGAGGGCTCGGGGGCGCGGCTTCTCGTGACGGCGGCGCGAGCCGTGGTCCGCTGCCCCACGGACTGCAACGCCCCTTCCAGCGCGAACGTTGCCGCCCCCAGGCAGACCGGGTCGGTGGGGATCGGGGACAGGACGATCTCCGTGGAGGCCAGTGGTCTGCGCAGCGCGTGCCGCCCGACGGCCTCGCGGACCTCGGCCAGGAGCGGTGCGCCGAGCCGGGCGGCCACCCAGCTGCTCAGGACGACGACCTCGGGGTTGAGGAGGTTGACCAGGTCGGCGATGCCCGCCGCCAGATAACGGGCGGTGTCACGGACCACCTTGACCGCCACCGGATCCTTCGCGGCGACCGCGCGGGCCAGCGCGTCGACCGTGGCGGTCTGGTCCTCGGGGTGCAGCAGCGGACTCTGCGGACTGAGTTCGCGCAGGTTCTGCATGATGCCGGGCGCTCCGACGTACGTCTCCACACAGCCGTGGTTGCCGCAGTGGCACAGCCGTCCGTCGAGCACGAGCGTGGTGTGCCCCCACTCGCCGGCGCTGTTGCTGACCCCGCGGTGCAGCCCGCCGCCCAGGACCAGGCCGGCGCCGACGCCGGTGCCGAGGTTGACGACCACGGCGTCCCCGTGCCCGCGCGCCGCCCCGAACCACAGCTCCGCCACCGCGCAGGCGCGCAGCGGATTGTCCAGGTACAGGGGATACGCGATGTGCTCGGAGAGCAGGGCGAGCAACGGCACGTCGTGCCAGTCCCAGTTGGGCGCGTACTCGGAGATGCCGGTGTCCCGGTCCACCTGCCCCGGCACGCTCACGCCGACGCCCAGCACCCGGGCCGCCTCGACGCCGGCCTGCGCGACGACCGAGCCGGCGGCCGCGGCGACATGGCTGACCACCTGCTCCGGGCGGCTCTCCCCGGGGCGCATGTCCTCCTCGGCGCGCGCCAGCACGTTCAGCCCGAGGTCGAACAGCTCGACGTGGACGTACGTCTCCGCGATGTCCACGCCGATCAGCGCGCCCCCCGACGCGTTCACGGCGACGAGCCCCCGGGGACGGCCGCCCGCCGAGTCCTCGAACCCGACCTCCGTGATCATGCGGAGGTCGAGCAGCTCGCCGACGAGCGTGGCGACGGTGGCGAGGCTGAGGCCGGTGGCGGCGGCCAGCTCCTGCCGGGAGGTGGGCGAACGGGCGATGATCTGGCGCAACACCTCGTAGCGGTTCGCGGTGCGGATGTCGCGTGATGTGCGCTTCACCGGAGAGCCCCCTCCCTTCCGTGCGGGCAGGCCGGGCGGGGTCGGCACCGGCGCGGCGTCAGGCTATGGCGTGCGGGGAGGTTCGACAAGGGGTTAGGAAAGGGGGTTTACGAAGTCCCGTCGAGGCCGGGGTCCGACTGGCCGAGGATGTTCGCCACGAACGCGTTGGTGAAGGTCCCCGCCGGGTCCAACTCCCGCACCAGTGAACGGAAGTCGCCGATACGCGGATACCGCCCGCGCACCACGTCGGCCGGCACGGCGAAGACCTTGCCCCAGTGCGGGCGCGGTTCGAACGGCTCCAGCGCGGCCTCCAGCTCCCGCACGACGGGCAGCACGGCCTCGGCGTCCTCGATCCAGGTGAAGTGCGCGGCGACACTGTCGCGTCCGTACGCCGGGCTCAGCCACTGCTCGTCGGCGGCGACGGTCCGCACCTCGCAGGTCTGCAGTACGGGGGCGACCGTCTGCCGTATCCGGTCGATCGCACACAGCATGTCGACGGCATGCGTGCGCGGCAGCAGATACTCGCTCTGCAACTCGTTCCCGCTGCTCGGTGTGAACTCCGCCCGGAAGTGCGGCAGCCGCTCGTGCCACGGACCCGGCACCCCGAACTGCTCGGTGCAGTTGACCGCGGGCATCCCCGGCACCGGGTGCAGCGCCTCCGTGGCCGGCGCGGCCCACGGGAAGCGGGCCGGCGCCTGGTCGGTGCGCCGCTTCAGCCACACCTGCCGGAAGCCCGGCGCCCGCCAGTCGGTGAACAGGCTGACGCTGTACGCGGCCCCCGCCACCGCCTCGAAGTCCAGCCCGTCGAGGGGGAGTTCGGTGAACAGGTGCTGCTCGACGTCGAAGGCGGGTTCCAGGTCGAGGGTGAGCGCGGTGACGACACCGAGGGCCCCCAGCGAGGTCACGGCCCCGCCGAACCGCTCGTCGTCCCGCCCGATGGCGACGGTCGACCCGTCGGCGGTGACGATCTCCACCTCCCGCACGGCGGCGGCGAGGGACCCGTTGCGCACCCCCGACCCGTGCGTGCCGGTCGCCACCGACCCGGCCACCGAGATGTGCGGCAGAGACGCCATGTTCGGCAGCGCGAGCCCGTGCGCGTGCACCCGCCGGGCCAGCTCGGCGTACCGTACGCCGCCCCCGACCCGTACGGTGCGGGCCGCCGTGTCGACGTCGGCCTCGGCGGGCAGGGCGTCCAGCGAGATCAGCACTCCGTCGGCGCCCGGCTCGGCGATCTCGTTGAACGAGTGCCCGCTGCCCAGGACCCGCACCCGGGCGCTCCCGGCGACGAGCGAGCGCAGCGCGTCGAGTGTGTGCGGGCGGTGCAGCTCCTTGGCCGCGAAGGTGATGTTGCCCGCCCAGTTCGTCACGGTCTCGGCCATGCGGTCGCCCCTCCCGAGGGAAACGAGAACCCGGAAATCCCAGGTGAAACCTACCGTGCGCACAACACGAGGCCCCCGCCCCCACCCCCGCCGGGGCAGGGGCATACCGTGAGGAGTCGTACGCCTGAGCCGGGAGGAGAGACGGATGGGCAGCCGTACCGCGCTGGTCGAGGATCTGATGGAGCGGTTTCCGCATGTGCCGCGGGAGGCCGTTTTCAAGGAGGACCTGCTGCGCGGAGGCGTGGCCTTCGACCCGTCCGCCCTCAGCGACAACGAGGGGGGCGAGGTCAAGCCGAAGTCGTACTTCATCTTCTCCTTCGACCACGGCACCCTCCCCGAACTGGGCGAGGCAGCGCTGCGGCGTCCGCCGGAGGAGATCATCCTCACCGGCGGCCCCTACGACCTGCGGCGGACGGTCGTGTCGGTCCGCGTGAACCCCTCCGCGCCGTACCGTGTCGCGGCGGACGACGAGGGGCTGCTCGGGCTCTACCTCGACGGGAAGCGGATCGCCGACGTGGGTGTGCCGCCCATGCCCGAGTACTACCGGCACACCCTCTCCAACGGGAAGTCCGTCATGGAGGTCGCCCCCACCATCCAGTGGGGCTACCTGATCTACCTGACCGTCTTCCGGGTCTGCCAGTACTTCGGTGCCAAGGAGGAGTGCCAGTACTGCGACATCAACCACAACTGGCGCCAGCACAAGGCCGCCGGACGACCGTATACGGGAGTCAAGGACGTCGAGGAGGTCCTCGAGGCGCTGGAGATCATCGACCGGTACGACACCGCCAGGGCCTCCACCGCCTACACCCTCACCGGCGGCGCCATCACCAAGACGGTCGCCGGCCGCGACGAGGCCGACTTCTACGGCCACTACGCCAAGGCCATCGAGGAACGCTTCCCGGGCCGCTGGATCGGCAAGGTCGTCGCGCAGGCCCTCCCGCGGGACGACGTGCAGCGCTTCAAGGACTACGGAGTGCAGATCTACCACCCCAACTACGAGGTGTGGGACCGGCGCCTGTTCGAGCTGTACTGCCCGGGCAAGGAGCGCTACGTCGGCCGTGACGAGTGGCACAAGCGCATCCTCGACTCCGCGGAGGTCTTCGGCGCGCGCAACGTCATCCCGAACTTCGTCGCGGGCGTGGAGATGGCGGAGCCGTTCGGCTTCACCACGGTCGACGAGGCGATCGCGTCGACGACGGAGGGCCTGCGTTTCTTCATGTCGCACGGCATCACCCCGCGCTTCACCACCTGGTGCCCGGAGCCGACCACCCCCCTCGGCAAGGCCAACCCGCAGGGCGCGCCGCTGGAGTACCACATCCGCCTGCTGGAGGCCTACCGCGCCACGATGGACGACTTCGGCCTGTCCTCGCCCCCCGGCTACGGCCCGCCCGGGCCCGGCCGCGCCGTCTTCTCCGTCAGCTCCTTCATGGACAGCCTGCCGGCGCGGGAAGCGGAACCCGAGACTGTTCGATAACGTTCCGGTGACGACCTTCAGTAAAACGGCACGGCGTTGAGTCACAGGGCGGTCCGCTTCCGTACGAGAGCCACGAGAGACCGGAGTCGTGGGGGCGCGTCCGTCCTGTGCTGACATCTGAACAGGGCGCTTGTCAGTTGTGCGGGAGACGTGAAAAGCTCTGGCCCTGCCGCGAGGTTCCCCCCAACTCCATTGCCGTCATGGTGAGTTGACCTCGCTTGTGGATGCAGGAGACCCATGCCCGACCTGCCGACCCCGAAGGACGCCGCCGAGGCCGCGCTGTTCTCGGAGTGCTGGGACGCCGTTCTGTCGTACGCCGACCTGTGCACGTCCGGCTCGACCGCGGCCAATCAACTCGCCCGCGAGGCGTTCGCGCTCGGCATACGCGAGGCCCGTGCCGCCGAGAACGGTTCCCGGCACAGCGCCGGCCGCCGCTCGTCCCGGCTGCCCCGGATCCCCCTGCTGCTGACCGCCGTACGCACCACGGCGGCCGCCTGGGAGGCCCAGGGACAGGGCCACAAACTCGACCCCGACCTGCGCCTGTGGCTGAACTCGGACAAGGCCGCCCGCTACACCGGTCCGCCCCTGAGCCGCCCCATCGCCCTGCGCGGACTGCGCGACATGCAGGAACCCGACGCCGCGCTGCTGTGGCTGGCGGAGGTGGAGGCGCTGCCGCTGCGCGCCGTCGCCCGCCGGCAGGGGCTGGACCCGGCCGCCGCGATGGAGGAGCTGAACCAGGTCCGCGGCCTGTTCCGGGACCGCTGCCACCGCAACCACCTCGACACGCCGATGGACGCCGAGTGCCGCAGCTACGTCCGGCTCCTCGACGCCGTCACCCGCTCGCCCGTCGCCGACACCCCCGAGGACCTCTCCCGGCACCTCGCCACCTGCGTGGAGTGCGCGGAGGCCGCCGCCTGTCTGCGCCTGCACGGCGGCGGGCTGCCCGCCGCCCTGGCCGGCGGAGTGATCGGCTGGGGCGGCCTCGCCTACCTGGAGCGCCGCCGCCGCGCCGCCGAGGTCCGGATGGGCGCCGGACGCCCCGACGGGCCGGACCCGGACGGCGAGCCGGTGGACGCCGCCGCGAGCAGGGCGCGCGCCCTGCGGGGCGGGCTCCTCGTCGCCGCCGCCCTCGTCTCCGCGCTGGCCCTCGCCGTGTCGCTGATGCCGTTCGGCGACAGCGGCGACACCGCCGCGCAGGGCGGCTCACCCACCGACAGCACGCCGGTGGCGGGCCCCGGCAGCCCGTCCCTGCCGTCCGCCGCCCCCGACCCGTCGGACCCGGCCAGCCCGTCGGACGCGCCGGGACCGTCGACCGGCTCCGGCTCCCCGAAGCCCTCCGACAGCGCGACGCCCACGACGGACAAGTCCGACCCGGAACCCCAGGGCACCACGTCCACCGCCGGCACCGGTGAGAGCGGGCGGGCGGCGACCTGCGCGGTCAACTACGACCTGGTCAACCAGTGGCCCGACGGGTTCCAGGCCACGGTCACCGTCACCACCGAGGAGGCGCTCGCCTCCTGGAGCGTCGCCTGGTCCTTCCGCGACGGCCAGAGGGTCCACCAGATGTGGGACGCGAGCGTCTCCCAGAACGGCTCCCGCGTCACCGCCACCGCCGCCGACTACAACAAGAACGTCCCCGCCAACGGCTCCCTCTCCTTCGGCTTCCTCGCCTCCTGGCAGGACAAGAACACCGCGCCGTACGGCTTCAGCCTCAACGGCAGGGCCTGCACCGGCTGATCCGGCCACGGGCACCGACGGGCACCAACGGGCTCACGGTGCGTCGGGTGCCGGGTGCCGGGTGCCGGGTGCCGGGTGCCGGGTGCCGGGAGGGGGTGCCGGATTCCGGGCGGGGGTGCCGGCCGGCGCCGCCGTCACACCGGCACGAGCCCCGGGTTCCCCGCCTCCGTCACGAAGGACGCCGCCGTCGAGACGGGGGCGCCCGGGGTCGTCACCGCGGAAACGGTGCGGAAGTCGGCGCGGGCCCGGTCCCGGTCCAGCCGGACGCGGACGTAGCCGCGCCGGCCGTTGTAGTACCTGAGGTGGGGATTGGCCGTCAGATACGTCTGCCAGCTCGCGGGGCGTTCGGCGCCGTCCCCGCCGCTGGAGACCGAGGTCGCGACGATCTCGGTCCCCACCGTCCTGGACGCCGGTTCGTCGAAGTCGTCCTTGATGTCGAAGGCGTACCCCACGTGGACGTCACCCGTGAGAACCATCAGGTTCTCCACCCCGGCCGACCTGGCTCCGGCGAGGATCCGGGCGCGGGAGGCGCGGTAGCCGTCCCAGGCGTCCATCGACATCGGCGCCTGCGCGTCGGGATCCGGCTTGCGCTGGGAGAAGCAGGCCTGTTGGGGCATCACGTTCCACAGGGCGTCCGACGCCCGCCAGCCGTCGATCAGCCACCGCTCCTGGGCCGCCCCGGTCATCGTGCGCGCCGGATCGTCCGACTCGGGGCCGGGGACGTGCTTGCCGTCGCCGTAGGCCTGGTCGGAGCGGTACTGGCGGGTGTCCAGGATGTCGAACTGGGCGAGGGTGCCCCAGTGCAGCCGCCGGTAGAGCGGAAGGTCCGGGCCGACGGGCCGCCGGGCGAAGCGCAGCGGCTGGTGCTCCCAGTAGGCGCGGTAGGCGGCGGCCCGGCGCAGCAGGAACTCCTCGGGCGGGCTGCCGTGTTCGTCGACGGCGCCGGCGTAGTTGTTCTCGGTCTCGTGGTCGTCCCAGGTGACGACGAAGGGGTGGGCCGCGTGGACGGCGCGCAGGTCGGGGTCGCTCTTGTAGAGCGCGTACCGCAGCCGGTACTCCTCCAGGGTGACGGTCTCGCGGTCGAAGACGTCGGGCAGGACCCGGTCGGTGTGGTTGCGGGCGCCCCCGACGGAGTTCACGGCGTACTCGTACAGGTAGTCCCCCAGATGGAGGACCATGTCCACGTCGTCCCGGGCGAGATGCCGGTGCGCCGTGTAGTACCCGTCGAAGTAGGCCTGGCAGGACACGGCGGCGAAGGACAGGGCCGTGACCGCGGAGGCGGGCGCCGGTGCGGTGCGGGTGCGGCCGGTCTCGCTGATCCAGGCGCCCGTCCGGAACCGGTAGTAGTACGTACGGCCGGGGTCCAGCCCCTGGACGTCGACGTGCACGGTGTGGTTGTACTCGGGTAACGCCAGGGTCGTACCGCTGCGCACGACCGAGGCGAAGCGCTCGTCCCGCGCCACCTCCCACGACACGGCGACGGACTGCCCGGCCAGACCGCCGCCCGGCTCGTACGGGACGGGCGCCACCCGTGTCCACAGGATCACCGAGTGGGGCAGTGGATCCCCCGAGGCGACGCCCAGTGTGAACGGGTCGTCGGCGATCCGGGCCGCGTCGAGCTCACGGGCGGCCGCAGCGCCCGTCGCGGGCAGGTGGGCGGCGAAGGCCACGGCCGCGGCGACCGCGGTGAGGGTCAGGAACCGACGACGGCCGAAGTGCCGTGCGGCGGCCCTCAGTTCGGGACCGTGCGAGGCCGGGGGGCGGTCCGGCAGCGGTCGGTGACGGCCTGTCGGGCGCATGGGCCTCGGCTCCCGGGGGAATCAGGGGCGACTGCGGCCGCCAGGGCCGGAGCCTGCGTGCGGCAGGCATCCAGATGCTAAGCAGACGAAGGGCGTAAGCCCGGCAGGCGCGGCCTCCCCGCGTCCTCGGCGGGCAGGGCCCCGCGCGGACCCGCGACGGGCGGCCGCCTGTTCCTGCGGCCGCCCGGCGAGAGGTCTCAGCGGATGGGAAAGCTGTCTCAGGCGGTGTCCCGGGGTTGCTGTCTCAGGGGGTGAGGGGTGCTGTCTCACGGGCCTGGGGCAGCTGTCTGGTGGGGCTGGGAGCTGGGGGCTGTGGGCTGTCGTCTGAGGGCTGTGGGCTGGCGTCTCAGGGCTGGGGGCTGATGTCTCAGTTGTTGAGATAGAAGCGGACGACGGTGCCCTTGTCCGAGGTGTGCACGCGGACCAGGTCCGCCACGTAGTTGACCAGCATCAGGCCCCGGCCGCCGATCTGCCCCCGCGCCGGCGGCCTGCGCCCGGCGAGCGGATCGGCCAGCTGTCCCCGGTCGCGGACCTCGCACACCACCTGTCCCGCCTCGGCCCAGATGTGCACGGTCCCCCGGCCGCCGCCGTGGATGACGCTGTTGGTGGTCAGCTCCGCGACCGCCAGCTCGACGTCCTGGAGCCGCTGCCCGGTCACGCCCAGCCCGCCGGCCCGGCCCACGGCGAAGTGGCGGGCCTCGGGAAGCTCCTCGGCGCCGAAGGGGAAGACGGCGGCGTCCGCGGCCGGCACCAGCACCTCGTTGTAGCGGGAGACGACGGCCTGCCAGTCGTAGACCTCGCTCGGCTGCTCACGGCCGTCGGCGATGACGGTGGGATGCGTGATCCGGGCGTCGGCCAGCACCTCCGCGTCCAGCCGGGACTCGTCGTACGGACACAGGATCGTCGCCGCACGGCCCTCGAAGGCGGCGTTGATCAACGCCTCGTGCTGGGCGCACGCCGGGTACTCCACCGGGCTGCGTCCCGCCCAGATCGGCTCGCCGATGATCCGCACCCGCTCCCGCGGATGGGAGTCGGCGAACGCCCTGAGGACACCGGGGATGATGCGTCCCGGGTTGCGGCCGGCCTCGGTCATGTCCAGGAGGAGGACGTCCTCGGCGTCCGCTCCCAGCCCGGACCTGATCAGTGCCAGGTTGGGGCCGGGTACGGCCACCGCCACGGGCTCGCCCGCGGCCAGGCCTTCCCGTACGAACGACACCGTCCGCTCGGCGTACTCCTGCCCGGTGCGGTAGAACAACGCCGGATGGGCGAACGCCTCGTTGAGGGCCATCGAGCTCATCGGGGCGCCACCTCGATCCCACGCAGAGTCGGCCAGAACAGTGCCAGCACCCGTGGCACCTGGGGCGGTGGGTGCTCCACCACGACCCGTCCGGCCGGCAGGTTCATGGCCGTGACCGCGAGTGCCGACACCCCCGCCACGTCGACGAATCCGACACGCGACAGCTCCACGTAGGACACGTCCGTGTGCCGCCGGACCAGGTCGGCGAGTGCCGCCTCCCAGGACAGGCGGGTGAGGACGCCGATGTCCCCGCTGACGCGTATCCCGTGGCGACCGGACAACGGGCTCACCTCCAGCACGGACGCGCCATGCCTCGGAGCGCGTGCACCCCTGTCGTGAGCGTCCTCCACACTGGAACTCCTCAGCAATTCGCCGACCGCCCGTTCGTCCCCGGCGCGGCACGACGGAGGACGAGCATCTCCGGACAGGCAGCCTACCGCGCACCGGGGCGGCACCCGGGTCGACCGTCGCCCGGGACGTCGTGCTCTGTGCGGCTTCCCACCGGCACCGCGGATATGCGTGTCGCCGATCATGCGGGAGACCGGGAGACCGGGAGACCGGGAGACCGGGAGACCGGGAGACCGGGAGCCGGGAGACCGGGAGCGCGGAGCGGGTCGCCGGGAGCCGGGGGACCGGGAGGGCGGCGGGTGCGGGCCGAGGGCGGGTCGGTCCGCACCCGGTCCGCACCCGGTTCGTCGAGGGGCGGCCCGGCGGTCAGCTCACCGGGGACGACGGCGTGACGACGCACTCGAAGGCGAGGGCGTCGTCCTGCTCGACGACGACGCGGATCCGGCCGTCGGCGAGGGAGGTGGCGGCCACCCAGGCGGGCGCGTCGAGTTCCACATAGCGGTGGAAGGCCGCCTCCATGCCCGTGGCCAGGACCGGAACCTGGCCCACGTGGTGCTGGACCGCCTGCCGGGCCGCTTCGAGGAGCAGCATGCCGGGCGCGTGGTCGTTGGGGTGGTCGAAGATCACCGGGTGCAGGGTGTTCACGCGCAGCTGCCAGCGGCCGTCGCGGTCGCGGTTGGCGAGGACCACGTCGTCCCGGCGGTCCCGGCCGACCAGCTCGGGGAGGATCGGCGCCGGCAGGGCGACGGCGTTCGCCATCGCCTCGTCGGCGTCCCCGTACGCACCCCTCAGCCGCCGGTAGAGCGCCCTGCTGTGGGAGCTGAAGGACGTCGACGCGGTGCCGAGCCGGAGCCCGTCGCGCGTCGCGGTGACATCGATCCGCATGCCGCGCAGGACACCGGCCCGCCGCTCGACCTCCGTGCAGCGCACGTGCAGTTCGAGGGCGGCGGGGGTCGGCCCCGCGTGCAGCGCCGCCGGATCGAGCGAGACCTGGAGCCGCTGCCATATCTGCTTGTGGTCCATGGGAGCGCCGTAGACGGCGTGGGACAGCAGCGGCACGGTCTGGCGGAGCGTCTCGACGAAGAGCAGCGGATCGTGGAGGCCGTACGCGGGGCCGTAGAACACGTGGGCACGCGGCCACTGGGCCGTGACCGTGCAGGTGTCGGTGTCCGTCTGCCGCCAGCCGGTGAGGAACACCTCGGTGACCGCCGCGCGGTGGACGTACTCCTTCGGGACGGTCGTGGTGAGCGGTCCCAGGTCCTCTCGCGGAGGCCGGTGGGGTGATGCCTGGTATTCCGTGACGCTGCTACCGATGCGGGCAAAGGTAGTCATAGTGCCTCTCCCCCAGGGGCGTTGTGAAGTGGGTGCTGCCGAAACACGGGTGCGGCTCGGGACGAGCCGAGTGGAGCAAGGGAACAAGTGCTCGGGGCGCAACGGCCGTTACAGTACAGACTGATCGGTTTTTTTTCCAGACTTTCCAGGAGACGCCGATACGGGGCGGGTCGGGGGCCGACGGGGTGGTGTACAGGCGGGTGCGGTGCCGAGGTGTGCTCGTCGACCAGCTTCCGGAGGTCGTCGCAGCACGTCAACACCCGTGTGCGCAACGGGAATCGGGGGTGCTCACGCGGTCGGTGCGGGCGTCGGTGCGAGGGGTGGGCTGGTGGGTGGCCGGGTCCGCGGGGGTGGGCTCGGCGTGAGCCGCGCCTGTCTGGGATCCGAGACGAAGAGCCGGAATTTGTGGACGTTTCGCGGATGCTCGTGTGAGGATCTGGACCGGTCATCTGGTTTGTCAGCCCGTCGCGTTGGCGTGGCGGGCGGTCCGAGTCTGTCCGCAGAGAGGGGAGTTCCGTTGTCCGAGCATCTCGGCACGCTTCGTCTGGCCGCACTCAACATCGACGGTGTGCTGCTCAACGACACGTTCAGTCCGGTCATCCACCACTTCGTGACCAGCCGGGGCGGCACCTACTCCGCCGACCTGGAACGCCGGATCTTCTCCCAGCCGCAGCTGGTCGCGGGCAGGGTGCTCGCCGAGGCGGGCGGCCTGTC
Source organism: Streptomyces sp. NPDC014995 (assembly GCF_043080745.1). Taxonomy (NCBI): domain Bacteria; kingdom Bacillati; phylum Actinomycetota; class Actinomycetes; order Kitasatosporales; family Streptomycetaceae; genus Streptomyces; species Streptomyces sp. NPDC014995. The sequence goes on along the minus strand of NZ_JBIBVX010000014.1, from coordinate 6,680 downwards.
GACCTCTCCCGCGGAGACGATCGGGATCTACCTGCGCGAGCGGGAGCAGTACCTCCGCGACCACCCGGTCCGCATCCTGGACGGCGCCGTGGAATTGCTGCGCAGGCTGCGCCGGCTGGGACTGCGCACGATCTGCTACGGCGGGCTCGACGCCTCCCACTTCGAGCGGTACCTCGGTGACGTCGCCGACCTGTTCGACGCGCCCGGCTACGTGTGCACCAACGACTTCCGGCCCGGCATCCACGAGATCACCGTCGAGTTGGCCGGACTCGACCACCACGAGGTCCTGTTCGTGGACGACGTCGCCCGGGTCGCCGAGACGGCCAGGGACCTGGGAGTCGCGTTCATCGGCCACCCCAGTGACTTCGCGCACGGCCACCAGCGCCGGCTCATGCGGGAGGCCGGAGTACGGCACCTGGTCGGCGCGCTCGACGAGATCGACGAGCCGCTGCTGCGCAGGATCGACGCGGAGGCGGCGGCCGGCACCGTGTGGGGCGGCACGAGGGAGCGGGCCGCCGTATGAGAGAACAGGGGGGCATGCTCGCCGGCAAGGTCATGATGATCACGGGGGCGAGCAGTGGGATCGGGGCGGCCGCCGCCCGGGTGGGGGCCCAACAGGGGGCCGCGCTCGTGCTCATGGCGCGCCGCACACAGCGACTCGGGCTGCTGGCCGAGGAGTTGAGGGACAAGGGAGCCGAGGTCTCCTGCGTGCAGGGGGACGTGACGGACGCCGGCGACGTGGTGCGCGCGGTGGATTCCGCGGTGCGGCGGTACGGCGGACTCCACGCCGCCTTCAACAACGCGGGCGTGGTGACCGAACCGGCGCTGCTGCACGAGACCGACGAGGCGCAGTTCGACACGGTGCTCGACGTGAACTTCCGCGGCGTCTGGCTGTGTATGAAACACCAGATCAAAGCGATGATCGCGAGCGGCGTGGGCGGCGCCATCGTCAACAACAGCAGTGTGGCCGGACTGCGCGCCACCTCCGCCGGACCCTCCTACGTCGCCGCCAAGCACGCCGTGCTCGGGCTGACCAAGTCGGCGGCGGCGCAGTACGCCGGGCACGGGATACGGGTGAACGCCCTCGCCACCGGCCTCACCCGGTCGGAGATGTCCGAGGGGGTCTTCGCCCGGGACCCCGGGGCGGAGGAACGGATGCGGCGCCGCAACCCCCAGGCCAGGGTGGCCGAGCCGGAAGAGGTGGCGCAGGCCGCGGCCTGGCTCTGCAGCGACCTCGCCAGTTTCGTCACCGGCGCCACGCTGGCCGTCGACGGCGGAGCGGGTGCCTGGTGAAGCGGGAGAGATCACGACCGGGCGCGACTCGGTGCACGAAGTTGGTAAAGTACTAGTCATCTGGTTTCTTTTTCTCCGGCGTGCTCTCGTACGACCGGACTCGGGGATCCGCGTCAGCCGAAGGGGGCGGCATGGCGCGGACGGGAGGTCACGGCATGGCCCAGCAAGTGCGCGGAATCCGAACCCGCGGAGCAATTCTGGAAGCGGCGGCAGAGGTCTTCGCGCAGCATGGCTACCACGGTGCCAGCATCGCCCAGATCCTCGAGAGGGCCCACGTCACCAGGGGAGCCCTGTACTTCCACTTCTCCTCCAAGGAGGAGCTGGTGCAGGGGATCTTCGCCCAGCAGGTGACCGAACAGGGTTATCCGCCGCGCACCTACAAGTTGCAGGAACTGGTGGACGAGGCGATGGCGCTGGCCTGCCGGCTGCCCCAGGAGATGATGCTGCGGGCCGGCGCCAAACTGGCCATGGAGCCGCAGTTGCAGGAACTGATGGACGACGGGCCGTGGGAGGCGTGGGCACAGCGGTTCGCCGAGGTCGTCGCTGTGGCGAAGACGCACGGCGAGGTGTATCCGCATGTCGTCCCCGACGACCTGGGGCACTTCCTGGTCAGCTCCTGGATCGGGGCACAGGTCGTGTCGGAGATGACGTCCGGGTGGAAGGACCTGGAGCAGCGCATCTCGATGATCTTCGGGTACACGCTGCCGAGCATCGCGTTGCCGGCGATCTTCGCCCAGCTCGACTTCGGGCCGGACCGGGGGACGCGGGTGCTGGACGAGGTTCGGGAGAGCGTCGGGGGGTGAGGCGGGGGTGTCCCTCCGGGACGCATTCTGCCCACCCGCCCGCCCGACTCGGCGGGATGAGGGCCCCCGTCACGGGCTCCGCCCCGGACCCCGGCGGGGGCTTCGCCTCGGATGTCGCTGGGCTGCGCCGGGGTCGGGCGCTGTTGTGATCCGCCCGGTCGGAGCGGCTGGCCTGCGCGCGGGTCGGAGCCGTTGCGCTTCGCCCACGGTCGGAGCCGCTGGGCTGCGCCCGGGGCGGGTGCTGTTGTGATCCGCCCGGTCGGAGCGGCTGGGCTCCGCTCGGGTGGGGTGCTGTTGAACTCCGCCCGGGCGGATGTCGCTGGGCCGCGCCCGGGTCGGGCGCTGTTCTGATCCGCCCGGGTCGGGTGGCGTTGCGCTTCACCCCGGTCGGGTGGTGTTGCGCTCTGCCGGGTCAGACGTTGCTGGGCTCTGCGTCGGTCGTGCGGGACGGGGTGGTTCGGGTGGGGGGTGTGGGGTGGGTCAGTGCGGGGAGGAGGAGGTTCCATACGTCCGTCAGCCAGGAGTCGCGGCCGCGGTCCGGGCGTACCGCCTCCTGGTGGAGGATCAGGGCGAGGGCCAGGTCGACGACGGTGGCCGCGGCGACGCCGGGGCGCAGGCTTCTCTCGTCGTAGGCGCGCAGCACCACCCGTTCCAGGGCGCCGCGCCAGGCCTGCCGGCAGTCCAGGGCGGGGGTGGGGGACGTCCCGCGCTCGCGGACCAGGCGGAGACCGGCCCGGGTCAGCGGGTCCGTCGCCAGCCCCTGCGCCGCCGCCCGCACCATGGCCGCCAGGGCCTCCATCGCGGGGACCGCCGGATCGTCCAGTGCCCCGAGTTCGGCCCGGGCGCGCTCGCAGGACAAGTATTGGACGGCGTCGGCGAGTTCGGCCTTGCTGCTGAAGTGGAACGAGAGCGCGCCCTTGCTCACCGCGGCGAGGTCGCTGATCGCGGCGAGCGTGGTCCCGTCGTAGCCCTCACGGTCGAACATCCGGGCCGCGGCCAGGAGCAGCGCGTTGCGGGTCTCCTCTGCTCGCACTTGTCTCATGAGGCGGCTCATCTCGCAGTTCTCTCGGGTTGGGGAAGCCGAGCCCCATGGAAGCAGAACCCCGGGAACGCGGCGTTCTCCGACCCGTCACTCGTCGGTAACCACGGTGGTGGTCATCGCCGGGTAATCGGCCTGCCCCACCGCCAAAAAGAGGATGGCTGTCTAGTTTTCCGAGGCCGGAGGGGTGGTTGCGGGGGTGGGTGGGTCCTCAGGCTTCGAGGAGTGACGGCGGGAGTGGGTGGCCGTCAAGTGGTCCTTAAATGCGGGCATACTGCCATCAAGTGGGGTGATCTTCTGGCCTGTTGTTGCTTGTGTGGCTCTCGTGGAGAGCTTGAGTAGCAGCGCAGTTGTAAACCGGACCATCGGTTTGTATTGTGCCCAGAGGAAGCCTCCGGGCATGCGCCCGTTGGCGAACCTCACCTAAAAGCGGGGGTAGTGATGTGGTTTCGGATGCTCGGGCCCTTGGAGGTCGTCTCCGACGGCCAGGTGATCGATCTGGGCGGCAGTAAGCAGCGGGCGACGCTCGGTTTTCTCCTGCTGCAACCCAACCAAGTGGTCCCCACCAGCAGGTTGTTGAACGCTCTGTGGAGCGTCGGGGAGGCACCGGTCACGGCGCGCAAGATCCTTCAGAACGCCGTCTGGGGACTGCGCAGGAAGCTTTCCCCCGAAGAGGCGGGGAACGGCGCCGTCCTGCGCACCCAGTCCCCGGGGTACACGCTGGAGACGGATCCCGGGCGGATCGATCTGCACTGCTTCCGGCGGATGGTGGAGGAGGGGCGCGCCGAGCTGGCGGCGGGGCGGCCCGACGACGCGGCCCTGCGGCTGCGTCAGGCCCTCGGGCTGTGGCGTGGCACCGTCCTCTCCGACCTCGTCGAAGTGGGCGTCGTGTGGCCCGAGCTGACGGCCGTGCAGAACAGCCGGCTGGACGTCCTCGAGGACTACTTCGAGGCCGAGCTGGACTGCGGGCGGCACTACACCGTGCTGTCCGAGATCGAGGCGGTCGTCGACAGCGAGCCGCTGCGTGAGCGCTCCTGCGGTCAGCTCATGCGCGCCCTGTACCGCTGCGGCCGCCAGGCCGACGCGCTCGGCGTGTACAGCCGGCTGCGCTCCTCGCTGGTGGAGGACCTCGGGCTCGAGCCGGGCCGTGAGCTGCAGATGTTGCAGCAGGCGATCCTCGTGCACGATCCCGCCCTCCAGTACGTCCCGCCGGCCTCCCCGCCCGTCACCGTGTCGAGCACCGCCGTGCCGACCACCGCTGTCAGGACCACCGCTGTCCCTGCCACTGCTGTCTCCGCCGCTGCCGTCCCGGCCACTGGCTTCTCGACCGCCGTGCCGACCGCCGCCGCCGTGCCGACCACCCCCGTGCCGACGCCCTCCGTGCCGACGCCCTCCGTACCGTCTGCCGCCGGGGCCGGCGACACCGCGTCCACGGCCACCGCGTCCGCGGCCACCGCGTCCGCGGCCACCGTCCCCGCGGCCACCGCGTCCGTGGTCACCGTGCCCCCGGTCACCGTCCCCGCCCCGCGCGCGCCCCGTATCCCGGCCGCCCTCGATGTCGACGGCTCCGCCCGGGCGGCGGCCGTGGCCGTCGCCGGCACACCGGTGCGGCAGGAGGTCAGTGTGCTGATGCTGCGCACCGGTCTCACTGCCGAGGCCTGTCAGGGCGACGACACGGACGCCGCGCTGGACCGTGTCGACACGCGGATCCGGCAGGAGATCGAGAGCCGGGGCGGCACCGTCGTCGCCGCGATGGGCACCGACACCCTCGGTGTGTTCCCCGCGCTGCCGCACACCGACGGTCACGCCGAGCGTGCGGTGTGCACCGCGCTCGCCCTGCGCGACGCCCACGCCCCGGGGGACATCGTCATCAGGGCGGCCGTCGTGACGGGCGAGGCCTTCATGCGGCACCGCACCGACGAGGAGGGCGTCGTACTGCCCCCGTCGGTCAGCGGAGCGCTGCTGCACGAGTGCCAGGCGATACTCGCGCTCGCACCGGACGGGGAGGTCCAGGTCTGCTCCGTCACCCACGAGGCCGTCGGGCACGACTGCTCCTGCACCCGGCCGTCCGGCGCCCCGGGCCGCCGGCAGTGGGGGCACACCCTGGTCGACACCGGCCTGCCGGGCCCGGCGGACCTCGGTGAGGACACCGAGTACGAGGGCGAACTCGACCTGCTGCTCAGCCTGATGGGGCACAGCGCCCGGTGGCGGCGACAGCACCAGGTGTACGTGCTGGGCAGTTCCGACACGGCGCGCGCCCGGTTCCTGGCCGACTTCCGCCGGATCGTGGCCGAGGACCCGCACGGCGCCCAGGTCGTCGTCCGGCGCCGGCCGTCCGCGGCGACGGACGGCCGGTTCGGCCCGCACCGGGCGATCCTCTCCGCCTACTGCGGGATCCACGCGGAGGACGACCCTCGCGCGGTCCGCGGCCGGCTGGAGGCGACGCTGCGCGGCCTGTGCGCCGACCCGGGCCGGGCGCGGCGGCTGGCGTCCCGGCTGTGGCCGCTGCTCGACCCGGCCGCCGCCCGGGCCGGGCGCGGGCTCGCCACCGCGCAGTGGCTGGACGGTTGGTACCAGTTCCTCGAGATGGCGACCGGACAGCGGCCCCTCGTGCTGATCCTCGACGGCCTCCACGCGGCCGACGACGCCCTTCTCGACTTCGTGGAGGCTCTGTCGGACCGGGCGCGGCGCCTGCCCGTCCTGGTCGTCGGGGGCGCCGCACCGGCCTCCCTGAACCGTCGGGCGAGCCTGGCGATCAGCCATCACTGCACCACCGTGATCGGCATGGACGCCCGGGCCGGGCGGGTCGCCGACCGCCTGCTCGGCCCCGTCGGACAGCCCGGGCTTCCCTCACCCGCACGGCACGCCGCACCGGCCCTGACCACCGGAACCAGCGCCGGTACGGCTGCCGGTACCGGTGCCGGCGCGGCGAACGGGACCGGCACGGACCTGGGCCGCCCGGTGGCGCTTCGGCTCAGCGTTGCCTGACGTGGTCGTTCACCCAGTCGACGATGCTGCGGGTCGGCGTACCGGGGGTGAAGAGTTCGGCGACGCCGAGGTCCTTGAGGGCCGGTATGTCGGCGGCGGGGATGATGCCGCCGCCGAACAGGGTGATGTCGGTGGCGTCGTGCTCGCGCAGGAGTTCGGCGACCCTGCCGAAGAGGGGGACGTGGGCCCCGGAGAGGACGGACAGGCCGATGGCGTCCACGTCCTCCTGGAGCGCGGTCGCCACGATCTGCGGTGGCGTCTGGTGCAGTCCGGTGTAGACGACCTCGACGCCGGCGTCGCGCAGCGCGCGGGCGACGACCTTGGCGCCGCGGTCGTGGCCGTCGAGGCCCGGCTTGGCCACGAGCACGCGCAGCGGACCACCGGCCGGTGAGGGGGACTTGGTCATGGTCGTGTTCCGTTCGTGGTCAGAGGCTGTCGGCGGGGGAGTAGGTGCCCCACACGTCGCGCAGGGCGTTGCAGACCTCGCCGATGGTGGCGCGGGCCTTGAGGGCGTCCTTCATGGGGTAGAGGACGTTGTCCTCGCCTTCGGCGGCCTT
>NZ_JBIBVX010000013.1:301849-329862 GCF_043080745.1 Streptomyces sp. NPDC014995 | reverse complement strand
CCGAGCATGATGATCCAGCCGTAGGTACGTACCAGGGCGCTGACGAAGTGCGGCACGACCACGACCAGCATCGCCAGGCCCGCCCACAGGGGCTTGAGCCGGCAGATCGCCTGGGCCAGGACGAACCCGAACACCAGGCTCAGCACGGCCGTTTCGGCGGAGATCCGCAGCGTGGTGAACAGCACCGACAGGTTCACGCCGGTGAGTGCGTCGGCGTACCAGTGCAGCGTGAACGAGCCGTCGGCGGCCTTCAGGCTCAGCAGCAGCGTGCTGAAGATCGGGTAGACGAACAGCACCAGCAGGTAGACGACGACCGGCAGCGCGTAGAGGATCCCGACCCTGGTCTTGCGCGAAGCCAGGAGCTTGCGCGGACGGGCGGGGGCGGTGGCGGTGAGGGCGGCCATGGCTCACCCGCCCTGTTCGTCGGCGAAGAGGTTGATGTCGTCCGGGTCGACGGTGATCCCGACCCGCTCGCCGGCGACGGGGCCTCGGCCGGCGGGGACTTCCAGGCGCAGCAGCGGGGCGTCACCGCCGTCGATCCGCACCCCCGCGCGGACCAGCGTGCCCACATAGGTCGCGGTCTCCACCGTGCCGGTACAGAAGCCGTCGTCGGTAGCGCAGGCTCGCAGCCGGCCCGGCTGCACGGCGACCTTGACCTGAGTGCCGGAGGCCCGGTCGTGGCGGCGCGCCTTCAGCAGGCCGCCACTGTTGTCGAGGCGAACCAGGGTGTGCTCGTCGGTGTGCTGCTCGATGCGGCCGGGCAGGAAGTTGGCCGCGCCGAGGAAGTCCGCGACGAAGGGGGTCCTCGGCCGCTCGAACAGCTGCCGGGGGGTGTCGAACTGCTCGATCAGACCGTTGCGCATCACGGCGATGCGGTCGGACATCACCAGCGCCTCTTCCTGATCGTGCGTCACGTAGATGACGGTCAGGCCGAGTTCCTGCTGGATGGTCTTGATCTCGACCTGGAGCTGGTCGCGGAGCTTCTTGTCCAGCGCGCCGAGCGGCTCGTCCATGAGGATCACCGGCGGGCGGTAGACCAGCGCCCGGCACAGAGCCACACGCTGCTGCTGACCACCGGACAGCTCACGCGGCTTACGGCCGCCGAAGCGGGACAGGCCCGCGATCTCCAGCGTCTCCCCCACCCGCCGGCGGATCTCGTCCTTCGACACCCCACGCAACGTGAGCGGGAAGGCGACGTTCTCGGCGACGGTCATGTGCGGGAAGAGCAGGTACTGCTGGAAGACGAAACCGAGGTTCCGCTTCTGCGGGGCGAGCCGGGTGACGTCGCGGTCCCCGACCGTGATGGTGCCGGAGTCCGGTTCGCAGAACCCGGCGATCATCATCAACGTCGTGGTCTTGCCCGACCCCGAGGCGCCCAGGAAGGTGACGAACTCCCCCGCCGCGATCTCCATCGACGCCTCGTCGACAGCGACCACGTCCCCGTAGGTCTTGCGCAACGCCACTACCGACAGCGCCTTGCCGGTCGCGGTGGCCGGCTTGCCGCCGGCCACCTTCACCGACGGTGCGGCGACACCGAATTCAGCCACGAGCCCACTCCAACCAGCGCTTGGTGACGGCCGATTCGTTCTTCAGCCACCAGTCGATGTCCGTGTCGAAACCCTTGTCGTAGTACTGGGGCGCACCGGCGAGTTTGGAACGCTCCTCGTTGGTGAGCATCGTGTAGGCCTCCGCAGAAGCCGGGTTCGACGGGAAGGCCTTCGCCAGGGCGGCCTGGCTCTCCGCCCGCAGCGAGAAGTCCATGAGCTTGTAGGCGTTGTCCACGTTGGCCGCGCCCTTGGCGATGGCATAGCCCTGGAACTGCCGGCGCATACCGTTGAGCTGCCGTGCGACCGGAACACCCTGCTTCTGCAGATCGGCGATACGGCCGTCCCAGACCGTGGACATCGTGACCTCCTGGCGGCTGAGCAGCACACCGGGCAGCGGGCCGCTGTCCCAGAACTTCTTGATGTCGCCCCGCAGCCGCGTCAGCACCTTGAAAGCACGGTCCACATCCAGCGGGTACAGCTTGTCCATCGGGACACCGTCGGCCAGCAGCGCGAACTCCAGCTCCGGCAGGTCACCGTCCGGGTGCACCATCGCGCGGGCGCCCTGGAACGCCTTGGTGTCCCAGAAGTCCGCCCACGACTCCGGCTTCTTACCCCCGAAAGCATCCGTGCGGTACGCCATACAAGCTCCGTAGAAGCTGCTGCCGACAGCATGCTCGGTGATCTGGTTCTCGGGGATCTTCGCGCTCTTCACGCTCTTGATCCGGTCGAGGTCCAGCGCCTCCAGCGCGTCCTGCTTCACGTACTTCGTGTGGGACATCATCGAGTTGTTGATGAGGTCGCACTGCGGGCGGCCCTGCTTGATCTGCGCCAGCAGCGGAGCGTCGTCCAGGTTGAGCACCTTCACCTGGATGCCGGTCTCCTGCGTGAACGGCGTGTAGATCGCCTTCTGCAGCGCCGCGCCGTAGGAACCGCCGCTGTCACGGACGACCACCGTCTTGCCGCCCTTGCCCCCACCGGACGACACGCGGCTGGTGCCGGTGCCGCAGGCGGCGAGGGAGGGAAGAGCGGCGAGGGCGGCCAGGCCGCCCGCTCCGCGCAGGAGCGCTCTACGACCGATCTGGGCATCACTCATGGCAATACTCCTCATCTGGGGACGCGTGGGACCAGCTGTGCGGGGCTTTGCCTCGCGGGTGCGGGGGGGATGGGATGGTGCAGGGTGGCGAACGCGGACAGAGCATCCGCCCGCTTGCGTTGCCGATCGCCGCTTTGGGCGCGTGTTCGCGGTGGATCGAAGTCCGCGACGACCTTGTCGTCGGGGCGACGCCGGCTGGAAGCCTGCTGAGTGGCGGTGGGGAGCTGGAGCCGTGACAGGCGGTGACCAGCGGAGTGGGGGCGGTCCTCACCAGAGCCGCAGCATGAGGGCTCTCGTGAGGGATGAAGCAGTGCCGGGCCTGCGGCTGAGGAACGGGCCGAGCGGTCCATCGGCCCCGGCGACGTTGCTCAGCAGGTAGCTTCGGGAGAGATCCCGAAGGCGATCGGGGCCGGGCGTGACATCACATCACGGTCACGTAGATCTTGCGCACGGTTTCGATGGTCTTCCAGACGCCGACGTAGCCCGGCTTCATGACGAAGCTGTCGCCGGCCTTGTAGATCACCGGCTCGCCGCCTTCGGGTGTGAGTTCGACGATGCCGGAGAGGATGTGGCAGAACTCGAAGGTCTCGCCCTTGATCGAGCGCATCTCGCCGGGCGTCGCTTCCCAGACGCCCGTATGGATCGACTCCCCACGGGCGACGTCCTGGGCCCAGGTCTTGAAGGCGGGGTTGCCGGAAATCAGGCGTTCCGGGAGCGGGCCGGACTCGCGCGGCGCGAAGGAGGGATGGGTGTCGATGGCCTTCAGGAGCGACATGTCTTTCCTTTTTGAGCTGGAGAGGTTGGTAGCCGCGGCCACGGTCGATGAGTCGTTGCCGAGCGGCGTCTGGCACGCACTCGTGGGCGTGGCCCGTTCGCGGCGTGCGGAGACCGGCGACGCGTCGCGGCTGGTGCCGGGGTGGCCGGGGGCTCGGATGCTGTTGTCGGCACGGGCGCCCTGTGGGTGGCACCGTTCGAGTGCGGCGAATCGGGGACGCGCTCGACGCGTGCTCGACCGTTCATGCCGCAATCGACGATCGCCCGAGGCAGAAGGCGAGACGGAGAGCAGGTCGATCAGCCCATTGCTGGAGGTGATGCCCAGCAGGGTGGTCAGAAAGCGGTGTACCCGCCGTCGACGGTCAGGACCGATCCGGTCACGTACGACGACTCCGACGATGCGAAGAAGAGCACCGCGTCAGCGACCTCTTCAGGGGTGGCGAGGCGTTGGAGCGGGATCTGCATCTCGCGCTCGCGGCGGTAGCCCTCGGGGTCGGACCTGCGCTGGAATGCCGCTTCGATAATCGGGGTGGCGGTCAGGCCCGGAGCGACGATGTTGACACGGATGTTGCGCGGGGCCCATTCGATCGCCGCGCCCTTGGCGAGCATGATGAGGCCTCCCTTGGCCGCGGAGTACAGAACCTCCCCGGGCTTGCCGACCATGCCGAGCCGTGAACCGACGCAGACGAACGAGCCGCCGCCCTCGGGCATCAGCGGCGCGAAGTGCTTCATCACCAGGAACGCGCTGAGCAGGTTGCTCTCGAGCACGTTCTTCGCGTCGTCGTAGGCCATCTCGGTCAGCGGACTGCTGGCCTGCAGGCCGTGGTTGAGGACGACGACATCGACGGTGCCGAAGGACTCGGCGGCCTGCTTGGCCAGGTGCTCGACGAACGCCTCGTCATTGAGGTCTCCAGGAACATACAGGTCGTCGGGCTCAGCGCTGTCGAGCCGCTCCCTGCGGCCGGTGAGCAGCAGCCTCGCGCCCTCGCGCCGGAAGTGGGAACTCACCGCCTCCCCGATGCCACTGCTGGCGCCGGTCACCAGGGCCGCGACGTTGTTGAGTCTCATGTAAGGCGCTCCTTTACGGGGGAGGTAGGTCGGGTTGCGGGGGGCTCGGCCACGAAAATCTCGTCCCGTGCCGGTCAGTTGAGGAATCCGCGGGCGTCGACCGGCCAGCGCTGCAGCGACGTGCCCGTGCTGTCGGTGACGATCAGTTCCTCGAAACCGAGGACGACGGGGCATACGTGGTTGGGCACCACCGGTACGACGGTGCCGACGCTGGGGCGGAACTCGCCGTCCGGCAGCGGAAGGAACCCGTGGTACTCGTTGAGCTTCGCCAGGACCGCCTTCGTGCCGGCGATGCCGCCGTAGCCGATCTCGGGACTGCCTTCGCGGCTGAGGGCTTTGGTGCCCACGTCGAGGATGACCTGGTCGGGGACCCAGTCGCTGACCACGGTGCCGGCGACGAACAACGCGATCTGGTCCTCCGTGCAGGAGCCCAGCCGGGCGTTGTTCAGATCGCCGAAGACGTACTCGCCGGGACGGATCTCGGTGATCACGCTGCTGCTGGTGGAGTACTCGACGGTGGGCGTGGAGCCGGCGCTGACCACCTCTGCGGTGACCCCGACGTCGGCGAGGCTGCGTACCGCGGTGATGAGCGCGGCTTCCTGGTCCTGCGCCGCGCGCCTGCGAGCATCCCGACCGGTGCTGCCGTGACCTGGATAGGTGAAGACGCCCACCGGCACCAGACCGCGCTTGCGGGCGGCGAGCGCGAGATCGCCCGCAGCCTCGGGCGGCGCCCCGGACCGACGGGCGCCACAGTCGACCTCGATCACGACCTGCAGCCGGTCCGGTTCGTCTCCCATCGCGTCGGCGAGGGCCTCGATCGCCGCGACGTTGTCGACGCCGACCCGCAGCCGGACGGACTCGGCGAGCCGGCGGATCCGGGCTCGCTTCGTTCCCGCGGCCCAGATCGGGTAGGCGAGGAAGATGTCGTCGAATCCGGCCGCGGCGAAGACCTCGGCCTCACCGACGTTTCCCGCGGTGATCCCGACCGCGCCGGCCTCGATCTGGCGTCGCCCGATCTCCACGCACTTGTGCGTCTTGACGTGCGGCCTGACCTTGAGGTTGCGCTGGTCGGCGAAGCTCTGTATGCGGTCGATGTTGCCCTGCAGGACGTCGACCAGCACGATCGGCGCGGGGGTGTCGATCCGCTCGACCAGAGCGTCGAGTGCTTGTTGCAGCCGGTTCACGCTGCCCTCCTTGTGGTTCTGCCTGGAATGACCGAGGGGCACGGGTGCTGACTCCCCCTGGATGCCGAATGCGCGCGGCCCGCGATGTCGCGCGCACTTGCGTACACCGCCGTCGGGCCCGCCCTACACAGCGGTGCAGACCATCTGGATCTCGACCGGACTGTTGAGCGGCAGCCCGGCGACGCCGATCGCGGTGCGGGCGTGTCGCCCGTTCTCGCCCAGCACCTCGATGAGCAGGTCACTGGCCGCGCTGGCGACGTTCGACTGCTCACCGAAGTCCGGCGTACTGGCCACGAAGACCAGCATCTGCACGATCCGGACCCGGTCCAGATCGCCCACCGCCTGCACAGCGGCGGCGAGGCAGTTGAGCGCGGCATGGCGCGCGAGCCCCTTGGCCGTCTCCAGCTCGACGTCCCTGCCGACAATGCCCTGTCCCAGCAGCCGACCGTCCTTGTACGGCAGTTGGCCCGAGATGTAGATGCTGGAGCCCACCTTGCGGTGGTGCACGTAGTACGGGTTGTCACGGAGCTCGGGAAGGGCCAGGCCCGCTGCGTGAAGCCGATCGGAAGCCGAGTCGGTGTTCGCTGCCGAAGCCACGGACTGGCTCATCGCGCCCCCTCCGCGGACGGAGCAGGGCACAAACCCACGCGGTTCCGCATAAGAACCTGCATCGTATGAATCTTGATCATCTGTACTCGGTTCTCCTCTCGAGTAACAGTGGCGACAAAGCACCATATGGTGACTTAAAACTGCCACCGTATTGTCGTTTGTCGACCATATGGGTGCCCGTCGAGCACTGTCAATACAGACTTCAGCCCCGAGTGCGACCCCGGAACGCCACATGCGGCTCAACCGACGCTGCTGTAAGCGACGGTCGACGTCGCGACCCGGCTCACCGGCCTCATCAGGTTCGGCGTGGACGATCATGTCGAGCGGTTGACACGGACGGTCGAGCCGATCCGGATGAGGCAGGCAGGCGGATCCGACAGGAAGACGACCATGACGCTGAGGCAACTCTCCGACGAACAGTGGAAGTTGACCGCGCCGTTCTGGCCGACGGGCGAGTACGGCCCTACCCTGAGCGACTGCGGAATCAGCTCGACGGCGCGATGCGGCGGTTCAGGGCAAGCACGCAGCGGCGTGAGATGGCAGGCGAGTCCGGGACTGGCCGACCGCCTACGGGCACTTGCCGGCCGGGAGGAACGCCGGTCTCTTCACCGCACTGCCGGAAGGCCTGATCGCCGAAGTCACCCGCCAGGGCAAGGCGGACTTGCGCCGGGTCAGCGTGGACTCCACGACCGTCCCTGCCCCCAGGACACGTCGGGATGACCGTCGGTGGGGACATCGTGGAGGCCCTTGGGGGAAACTGCCGACGCGTCCGCCGCCGACGCACTCCGACTGACGCCCCTGCCTCTCAAGGTCCCGCGGCGGACCGATCACGACAGCACAGGCGTCGCCGGCATTCAGCTGCCCGAGTTGCAGCATGCGGCAGCTCGGACCGCCCGGCGGTCAGTGGGTGTCCGCCCGTCAGTCCGGGCACAGATCCTTATCGGGTGGTCGCGGCCGCGTCGATCACACAGCCCTGGAAGTCCCCCGATCCAAGCGGCGCGCCCGGCCCTCGCCGCAGTTGACGTCCTGGCCACCCGGCGATTGATCCGTCCTCGTTCTGCTCCTGCGACCTCTTGTCGTCCGCGGTTGCGCCTCCAGCGTGACGCAATGACCATGGCCACGACTGAGGCCCGGACGCCGCGCCAGTGATCCGGGACGGCGTCCGGGCAGGCCAACAACGGGCGCACGGACGGACAGCGCGCATTCGACGACCGATGATGCGGTGCGATAAGCGCACCATGCGGGTCAGTGGGCCGTCTCGGCCATGTCGCAGGTGTGGCATACGACCCTGCGTGCCGGGATGCGGCCGTACGCAGCACCCATGCCGATCTGGCGGGTGACCTGTACCTGACGTACGCGGGCGTGGTTCTCGCAGGTGGCCAAGCCGCAGCGCGAACACACTCCGATGCCGGTGGTGTCGCTGCGGGCCTCCTGGAGGCAGTCGTAGCACCTCATGTCCAACTCCGATTTCAGCAGGGGCCAGGTGTGACGGCCAACCAACGTGAACAAACCCGCCCAGACCACGCACACCTACTCAAGGAGCTTGAAAAGTATGCTCCAGTTTAGACTTTGTCAAGACTGAGACTCGATCGCGATCGTATGGCCAGTGCGTGATGCAGTGATGCAGTGATGCAGTGATGCAGTGAAGCAGCTTGACCTGACTATCAGTCAGCGTTCGCTGTTCAGAGGTACAGCGGCCCGGTCAGCGTCCCCGCGCCTCGCGACCCGCGCTCCACGCGGCGTGGCCCGTTGAACGTCGGCACGGTGCGGACGGCGCTGCCGGGGTGCGACTCCAAGGCCCTTCACCCTGCGTCCACCATTGCCTCGCGCCGCTCAATGGACCAACGCGCCCCACCACCGGCGATAGTCTGCGGACCCATGCCAGAGAGGCGGGTCCAGTGAGCTTCGACGCAGAACGATCAGCGCGCATCGCAGCCATGCAGGAAACCGCCCGGCCCGTCTGGGAGTCGACCGGCGACACGGACGCACTCCAGCAGTTCCTCAGAGACAACGGCTGCCACGGCGTGGAAGCCACAGTCGTGACCATGGGGCTCTTGGACTGCGATCTTGCCGAAGCTCAGCGAGCCTTCTTCAACGCCCCATGCCGCGATGCCGAACGCCGGTTCCACAACCACGCCCTGGCACTGCTCGAAGAGGCGGCCGACACCGACGCCTGACAGCACCGGCGACAGACACACTCCTTTGACACGGCCATCAAGACTCCAGCGGCTTCATCGAGCTTCACCGACGCGTCGCCCGCGGCTTCAGGAGCCGTGCGGACCATCCGTGCAGTGGTCCATGCTGCGCTCGGCGCGGTTCGTCAGCGAGCAGAAGTTCGCCGGCCGTCTGCCGGCAGCCCTGCCGGCGGGCATGCCGCTGCCGACGGACCGGAGCTGTTCCGGATTTCCACCGTGACTCGCAGCCACGGCGACGGGCGCCGACCTGCTGTGGCAGGTCAAGATCGCCGTGGTGCTGCCGGTGCGCTCGGTCCTGGAATACGCCCCTACCTCGCCCGGACAAGGGCCGCGCCAGGTATCGCCGTGGTGACCCGCAGGCAGGTGACGTCCGAGCGGGTGGCGGAACCGGTGATGACGGTGACCTGGCTGGACGGCACCAGCGCACCGAGACGTACTGCTTCGCGTCCACCCCGCTGAATGAGGTTGCCTTTGGACACTTCACGCAGGCTGCATGGCCTCATGCATGCCGGTGCGCGTGTTCCCCTTGGTCTCCCGGCTGGGCTCGCAGTCCCACGGGGAAATGGGCGGCCAGTTCCTGACGGAACGCGTCGGTGTCGCCTTCCAGGGCAACGGTGGCCAACCTCTCGTGCTCGACGACCAATTGATGCGGGTTGTCGCTGTAAGTGCGGTGATCGACACTGAGGTAGAGGCGCAGCTTGGTCTCCCAGCCGTTCCAGAGACTCTGCAGGATGCCGTGCCCCGAGAGATCGTAGAAGAGCCTGTGGAAGCGAAGGTGTGCGTCGATACTGGCCGGGATGTCGTCCTTCTCCATTGCCCGGCGGAGATCCTCGACGGTTTGCAGCAACTGGGGCCGCTCAGGACCGCGCAGTGCTTCGGCCGAGAGCTCGGCGGCGTAGGGTTCGACACGTAGCCGGATCGAGTCGATCTCGGCGACCTCGCGAGCGCTCACCTCCACGACGAACGCCCCGCGGTAGGGGATCTTTACGACGAGCCCTTCCTCCTCCAGCTTGGTCAGCGCCTCGCGCAGCGGGGAGCGGCTGATCCCGAGATCCGCGGCGATGTGCGCCTCACGCAGCTGGCCACCGGGAGGTACGGTCCCATCGAGGATGGCGGCACGCAGTGTGCGGTAGACGCCGTCCGGCGTCGTCATCCGCTGCTCCTGCCACTCGAACTTGTGGTCCACCCCGTTGCCCTCCGTCGGCGCCTGTCGACCATTTGGTCGTTTGTCGACTATACCTCCGCTTGGTTTTTGACATCCACGCTCAAGTCGGTCCTCGGGCACGGAGCTTCCTGAATCACAGCCGTGCCGTGCCCCTCCCGGCTCACGGGTCGCGGTGACACGTCGGTGTCTCGATGGTGCCGTTCGATTGTCAGACCGGTGCCGGTTCCGGCAACGCGGGTGCTTGCGGATCTGCGGCAGGGCGACCTGGTGCAGCCGCCCGGACGCCTGCAGCCGACCGAGGGAAGGGGCGCCGAGGAACAGGGGCAGGACAGCGGCTCCAGGGAACGCCGACTGGCCATGAGGTAGTCGTTGACATTCGAAACCGCCTGGTCGACAATCGACTAACGGATGGTCGACAATCGACCAGAGCACGAAGCTGCTCCGCTGAAGCACTAGGAGGACCAGTGGGATTCGACATCAAGCCCAAGTTCGCGACCTTCGACATGAACGGCACACTGATCAAGTTCAGCATCAACGACACGATGCGCGAGGTCCTGGGCGACCGGCTGCCGGCCGAGCTCGCCGATGACTTCCTGCGGATCTGCAAGGCGTACCGGATCGACGAGTGCACGGGCGCGTACCAGCCGTTCCACCAGGTCGTCGCGCGTTCCATGGAACGCGCTCTGCACAAGGTCGGTCTCGAGTACCGCGAGGACGAAGCGCGGGCGGTGTACGACCGCATCCCCACCTGGGGCCCGTACCCGGGTGTCACCGAGGCGCTGAACCGCCTGGCCGAGGAAGTCCCGCTGGTCATCATCACGAACAGCGACACCGCGCACGCCGTGCGCCTCGCGGAGAACCTCAAGGCCCCGTTCGAGGTCGTCATCAGCGCCGAGGAGATGGGCGTCTACAAGCCGCGACTCGGCGCGTTCGACTACATGCTCGACAAGCTCGGCGTGACACCCGACGAGCTCGTGCACGTCTCCGCGAGCCCGATGTACGACCTGCGCTCCGCGGCCATCATGGGCATCGAGAACAAGGTGTACATGGACCGCGGCTGGGAGCACGACGAGCACTGGCTCGGCTACGAGCGGATCACCGACATCGCCGACCTCCCCGTCCTCTTCGGCCTCCCGCGTCCCTGACACCTGAGCGGAGAACTGAGGACCGGAGCCACCCGTCATCGCCCGCAACGCATACTTCGTGCAGCACCGGGTTGCGGGCTCAGTCATCGTACAAATGCTGGTCCTGGTGGCCGGCACGCCGGACTTCGGTGAGCAGTCGGACGTCGCCAACGCGGCCAGTGAACTGCTCATCGAGGTGCTGGGCGAGACGGAGGGCACGCTCGCGCCGCGATCGGTGTAGCCGAGCTCCACCTCCGCGATCCTGTCGAGACCCAGATGAGCTGCACCGCGGTGTAGCGGCGAACCAAACCTGAGGAATGCATCCGGGAACCGGCTCCAACAGGCACCCGACACCCTCGTCGAGCGCATGACACCCCGGCGCCGACCGTGCCGGCCGACGTGACGCAGGACAACATCGACCGTATGCAGGGCTTCGCCGCATCGTCCCCTTCCTCGCATCGTCGGAGTCCCCCGTCCATCACCGGGACAACCCTCCTCCGCCGACGGCCGCTACACCGCCTTCCAGCACCGGCCCACGCGGTTTCCAGACACAGAAGAAGGACGCACATGAACGCCCTGGCGGCACCACCCCGAAACGGAGAGCTCGGCTTCTGGGTGGCCCAACTCGCCGACGAGAAGCCCTCGTTCCCCCGTTTCACCGGCCAGGACTCCGTCGACGTGGCCATTGTCGGCGGCGGCTACACCGGCCTGTGGGCGGCGTACTTCGCCAAGAAGCTCGAACCGTCTCTCTCGGTCGCGGTCTTCGAGGCCGAGCAGGTGGGCTACGGCGCATCAGGACGCAACGGTGGCTGGCTCTCGGCAATGCCCCCGGGAAACCGTGCCACCTTCGCCCGCGCCGGAGGCGGGTTGGAAGCCAGCCGGGCGCTGCAGCGGGAATTCGTCGCCGGTGTCGACGCCGTCCTGGACATCCTCCAGGCCGAGGGCATCGATGCCGATCAGCACAAGAGTGGCGCGCTCGTCGCCGCCCACACTCGGGCGGGGCTGGGCCGGCTTGTCGCCAGGCGTGATGCCGACCTGAAGTACGGGCTGACCGATGACGAAGTCCACATGCTCGACCGGGACGAGTTCCGCAGCCGGATCAACATCTCCACCGTCCACGGCGGGCTCTTCTACCAGCACTGCGCGCGGCTCCACCCCGCGAAACTCGTCTACGGCCTTGCCGACACCCTGACCTCCATGGGGGTCCAGATCTACGAGGGCAGCCGAGTGGACAGTGTCGAGGGCAAGACCCTCAGCCTGGCCAACGGACGCGTCACCGCGGCCAAGACGTTCATCTGCACCGAAGGCTATTCGGGACAGCTGCTGGGCAGCCGGACTCTGATCCCTGTCAATTCCTCGATGATCGTGACCAAGCCCCTACCGGAAGAGGCATGGCAGGAGATCGGCTGGGACGGGCCGCAGTGCCTCAACGACTCCGCGCACACCTTCATCTACGCCCAGCGGACGGCGGACGGCCGTATCGCCATGGGGGGCCGCGGTGTCCCCTACCGGTTCGGGTCCGGCACGGGAGGAGCCGGTGCGACCGCCCAGTCCACCATTGACCTGATCTCGCAGAAGCTCAGCTCCTTCTTCCCGGGCATTCCCTTCGAGGTGGACCACGCCTGGTCGGGCGTCCTGGGCGTCACGCGTGACTGGAACGGCGGCGTGCACTGGGACCCGGCATCCGGGATCGGCTCGTCCACCGGCTACGCGGGACACGGTGTCACGTCGGCCTACGTCGGCGGCAGGACTCTCGTGGAGCTCGCCTTCGAGAGGGAAACCGAGCGGACCACTCTTCCCTGGGTCGGCTACCGGGCACCGAAGTGGGAACCGGAACCCATCCGCTGGCTGGGCGTTCACGCCATGTACCGGCTCTTCGGTGTTGCCGACCGGTGGGAGGAGCGCAGGGGTTCCAGCAAGACCTCACTCCTGGCCAGATTCGGCAGCCGACTCGCCGGACTTCACGAGTAGACGAAAAGGAAACTGCTCTCATGGACGCAAAGCTCGCAGTCATCGGCTTGGGCAGCATCGGAAGCATGGCCCTGTGGCAGGCCTCCCGGCTGTCCGACTCGGTAGTGGGCTTCGAGGCCGCCACCCCGGCCCACGGCCGCAGTGCCGTGGGCGGGGACACCCGCCTGTTCCGCATGGTCTACCTCGGGAAACCCGACTACTACCCCATCATCGAGCGCTCCCGCAGTCTGTGGGCCGAGCTCGAAGCGGAAACCGGGCAGGAAATCCTCACCACTACTGGGGGCCTGTCCATCGGGACGGCGAACGGCAGCTTCATCAACAGCCTCCTCGAAGCAACGCGCATCACCGGAGCCGAGCACCGCCTCCTCAGCCGGGCGGAGATGGCGGAACGCTACCCCCAGCACAACCTCCGCCCCGACGACTGCGCCATCTATGACCCCCGCGCCGGCGTTCTGCGCACCGACCGCGCCGTCAGCGCCGCCGTCGCGGCGGCCCAGGCGAACGGCGCCACCGTCCTTCAGAACACACCCGTGGACAGCATCACCGAAACCGACCACGGCGTGGTCGTCGCCTCGGGCGACAGAACCTGGACGTTCGAGAAGGTCATCGTCGCCTCGGGCGGCTGGTCCCGAAAACTCATGCCCGACCACCTCAAGGCCGTCACGGAAACCCATCGGATCGTCCTGACCTGGTTCATCGCCCAAGACGGCATGCAATTCACGCCAGAGAAATTCCCCGTCTTCAGCCGGCTGTACGACGATCGCTCCATGTACGGCGCACCCGCCGTCGATGGCGTGACGGTCAAGGCATCGGTGGACGGACCACTGGACGGACGCGGAAGGGCAACCCCCGACCCGGACTCCGTGCCCAGGGAACTCACCCCGCAAGAAATCGAAAAGGTCACCGAGATCGTCACCGAATTCTTCCCCGGCCTGACCCCCACCATCGTGCGCTCCGACGCCTTCCCCGACCTTTTCACCGAGGACCGGCATCCCCTCCTCGGCTGGCTGGACGAGAACAGCAGGGTCTACTGTGCCACCGGATTCTCCGGAAAGGGCTTCAAAATGGCCACCGGCTACGGCCACATCGCCGCACACGAGGCGCTCGGCAAACAGACCATCGACGGCCTGGACTTCGTGCGTCCGGACCGGTTCAAGACGAGGTAGCCCACCCACTTCCGCCGCCTCGGCGCAGTAGCCTCGGTATCTTCATTCGACTGACGGTCGTTGCGGGACTCATCTCTTGATGTCCCGCAACGACCGTCTGTCGTCTGCTGAACTGTCCACCCGTGAAGCGGCTCAGCTTTACGCTGATCCGTAAAACCGGAAACGGGAATTGAACGTCGTGTCAGTTGGTGAGTCGGCGGTAGCCGATGAGGACTGCGGTGATGCGACGAAAGCCAGGAAGTGTTCGGCTGCCTCGCCTTGCGCTCGTAGCGGCGTTGCAGGGGGCGGCAACCGCATGGACGGCAGGTGCCACAGGTCAGGGAGGAAGTTCAGCAGGTCCGCTCATGATGCGGTCACCGTGCCGATCGCGCGGTCGAGGCCGAAGGCCCGCAGCGCCGGGTCGGGGTCGGCGAGGAGTTCGGGGCCGCCCTCGGCCACGACCGTGCGGTTCATCAGCACCACCCGGTGGCAGGTGCGGGCGGCGCCCGCCAGGTCGTCGGTGGTCATAGCAGTGCCCTGTTCTCCGCGGCCAGTCGGCCGAACAGCTCGTTCGACATCTCCTGGGACGTCGGCTCCGGTGAACGGCTCGTCCTGGAGCAGGATGCGCGGGCCGGCGGCCGACGCGCGGGCCACCAGGACCGCTGCCGTCGGCCGCCGGAGAGTTCGCCGACGGGGCGTCACCCCAGCGCGGTGAGCCCGGTCAGCTCCAGTGCCTCGTCCACCGCCGCTCGGTCCGTCGCGCCCGGCGGCGCAGCCACCCCATCTGCCGGGTACGGCCGGTGAGGACCGCGCCCGCGATGTCGACGGGGGAGCCCCAGGCGAACTCGTGCTGTTGGTGCACGTACCCGATGCGCTGACCGGCCCGCCGCCCGGTCCGCCCTCGACGGTCACCTCTCCCCCGGCCAGCCGCGCAAGGCGAGGCCGTGGCGCGCCGGCATGGCCGTTGGACCCGTGGCCCGGATCGGGCGGGACGGCCTCGCCGGGGTCGGAGGATCAGTGGCCGGCGACGACGCCGGACAGTTCGTTGGTGCTCTTTGGCAGGGTCACGGACGTGATCTTCTTGCCCGATTCGATGCCGATGGCGTGCAGTTGGCGCTTGCCCGGCTCGGAGACGTACGCGGTGTTGTCGCGGACGAAGAGGGTGGGCCGGGGCTGCTGCCAGTCCAGCGGCTCCTGCCAGTCGTCCACGACGGGGATCTTCTTGTCGACCTTGCCGGTCTCCGGGTCGATGACGTGGAGGGTGCCGTTGGTGCCGAGGACGAGGGCCTCGCCGTGGGGTCCGCGGCCGAGCGAGCGGAAGGAGTAGCTGGTGCCCAGGTCGACCAGGCGCAGTTTCCCGGTTTCGGTGTCGATGAGGGAGATGCGGGTCGGCCGCTCCAGTTCGGCCTCCGGGTCGGTCTTGTAGTCGCCCAGGAGGATGGTGGATGCGTCGCTGCCGCGCTGGTTTCCGATGCGGCCGTAGTCGTCGGGGGCGTCGACCTTGGTGAACTTGCCGTCCTTGTAGATCAGGAGGCCGTCCTCGCAGCCGATGCCGATGGCCTCGCCCTTGGCGGCGGCCTCGCCGTGGACGCCGGGGCAGTTCTCGTTGCGCTTGATCTCCTTGTTGTTCTTGTCCAGGACGAGGGCGCCGGTGCGCTTCTCCTCGGTGCCGAGGGTGGTGAGGAGTTCGCCGTTGGTCAGTTCGATGGCGACGCCGTGGTGCGGTTCGGCGGAGGTGTAGGTGCGGCCTTCCGGCTTCTTGCCGCCCTTGAGGTCGGCGGGGTCGAAGACGTTGACCTCGCCGGTGCCGTCGGTGAACAGGACCGTCTTGCCGGCGTGCTGGACGACGTGGCCGGGCTTGGCGCCCTTGTACTCGACGCCGGTGAAGGTCTGTTCGGTGGCGTTCAGGACGCGGAATCCGGAGTCGGTGGAGACGATGACATGGGAGTCGTCGCCGGCGGGGTTGAGGCGGTTGAAGCCGGGCAGCTCGATCGTGTTGGCCAGCTTCAGGCTTTCGCCGTCCAGGACGTACAGGCCGCCGTCGAACGTGGCGACGAGCGGGTCCTTGACCGCCACGGCCTTGGTGCTCGGCGCGCTCTTGGCCTGCGTGTCGGACGAGGAGCTGTCCTCCCCTCCGCAGGCGGTCAGGACCGCGGAGGCTGCCAGGGCGAGGGCCGTGCCCGTGAAGGCTTTGTGGCGTATCGGCTTGTTCACCGGGGTGTTCCTTTCTGTGCCGCGCGGGCGCGGCAGTGGGTGCGGGTGTGCTTGAGCGGCCGGTCGGCCGGTGTGCACGTCAGGGGCTCTGGTTCAGGCGCCGGTCAGGCCGTCGGTCATGGCGGTGGTGTTGGCGCGCATCATCTGCAGGTAGGTGCCGGCGCCCTTGCCCTTCTCGGTCAGGGACTCGGAGTAGAGCTCGACGACGCGCACCTGACCGTCCAGCTCGGTGCGCAGGACCTCGGCCAGCCGCTTGGGCTGGGAGGAGTCCGCGAACACGGTGTGCACGCCGGCCTTCCGCATCGCCTGGGTGAGCGAGCGCAGGTCGGAGGAGCTGGGCGAGGCCAGCGTCGTACCGCTCGGGATCACCGCACCGATCACCCGGAAGCCGAAACGTTCGGCGAGGTAGCCGAAGACGTGGTGGTTGGTCACCAACGCCCGCCGCTGTTCGGGTATGCGGTCGAAGGACTTCTCCATCCAGGCGGCCAGGTCGGCGAGTCGGCCGTCGTAGCGGTCGGCACTGGCGCGGACCGCCTTCTCGTCCACCCCGTCCACGTGCTCGATCACCTGATCGGCGATCAGGCCCACGGCCTTGCGAACGCGGTCGGGGTCGGTCCAGAAGTGCGGATCGGGCTGCCCGGCCTCCTCCTCGGGGCCGCCGTCGTCATGCGTCTGGAAGGTGCGAGGGTCCACCGCCTTGCCGGCCTCGAAGGTGGCCACCCCTGCCTCGCGGGCGGCGTCCACGTGCCGCAGTACGTTCTCCTCCAGACCCAGGCCGTTGAAGACCACCAGGTCGGCACGCTCCAACTCGGCGGCCTGCACGGCCGACAGGCCGAAGGAGTGCGGGTCGGCGTTCGGCTTCATCAGCACGGTCACATCGGCCTCGTCCCCTACGATCTCCTGGGTGATGTCGCCCAGGATGTTGGTCGTCACCACCACCCGGGGCCGGTCGTCGCGGCTCGTACAGCCAGTGCCGGCACCGGCCAGGGCGAGGGTGAGCAGGACCAGCAGGAGGGTGCGCGTCCGCCGCGACCCTCGCGTCCGTGTGGTCATCGTCCGGTCTCCACCATCAGGGCCGGCTTGATGTCCAGGTCGAAGGTGCGCGCGATGCGCAGGTTGTCGTTGTAGTCGATCTCGTACACGCGTTTGCCCTTGGAGTCGTTGAGGTAGGCGCGGCTGCGGTCGACCTCGATGACCGGTCCCGCGCCCGCGTCGCCACCGGTCTCGGGGGCGCCCGTCAGAAGCGGCTTCGTCCTGGAGACCTGCTTGCCGGTTGCGATGTCGTAGCCGTGGACTGCTCCGTCGGTCTCCAGGACGATCAGGACGGAGCCCTCACCGGCGGTGTTGGCGGAGACGACGGAACCGGTCGTCACCCGCGTCCACGTACGCTCGGTGACGTCCAGGACCCACACGGCCCGATCCCCGGCCGGCGCCGTGAGCGTGTCGCTGCCGGGCCGATGCCGGAAAGCCGTGGCCCGCTCCGTTTCGGGTACGTCGCTGCCGTACGGGATTTTCTCGGCCGTGAACCTGCCATCGTCCTCACGGACGAGCAGAGCACCGTCGGCGCACCCGAGGACGACTCCGCGCCGGGTGACGGCGTCGCCCCGCACCTCCTCGCAGCGGGCGTCCGGCGACGCGGCCCGCCGGCCCTCGCGGTCGTACACCACGACCTTCCCGTCGTCCGTGACGCCGAGCAGGTGCTCCGCGTACGGGACGACAACTCCCGCGTGCGTCCCGGGAAGCGGGCGGGCGGAGCCGACCTTGCCCTTCTCCAGACCGGCCCGGCGGTAGATCCTGGCGTGGCCGTCCTCGTCGGTCACCGCCGTGACGGCGGCATCGCTGCGGACACGGGTGCCCGGGCCTCCGGGCACCCGGCCCACGTCACGTATCGCCGCACGGTAGTAGTGGACGTGGTCGCCGTGGTCCACCATCCATGCGCCGCTGTCCAGGACGCGCGTGCTGCCCGCGGTGTGGAAGTAGCCGAAGCGGCCGTCGGTGGTGAGTTCGATGGTGCCCGGAGTCCGGGACACCTTGTGCGTCTTCCCGGTGATCAGGTCGAGTACCCGTGTGTCGCCGGTGGTCGGGTCGTTCAGCAGCAGCCGCGACTGCTGCTCGGCCTTCTCCTGAGCACCCTCGACGTAACCGTGCGGAGCGGAGGCCGATGACGGTGGCCTGCGGGGCGGACGCGCTGTCGTCGTGACTCGCGCAACTCGTGGTGAGCAGGGAGATCGCCACGAGTGCGGCGGGCGCCCAAGGTATGACGTTGTTTCGGACGGGCAAGGGGATCGCCTCAGGTTCTTTCAGTCGGTCGCTGTGGCGTGAGCGCCGAGGAGGCGCGCACGGCGGCGGTGACGGAGAGCGGATGCCAGGTGGGAGAGGAAGAACAGGCTCACCGCGAGGGCCGAGACGGTCGCGCCGGCCGCGGTGCTCAGGTGCCAGGACAGCAGCAGGCCACCGAAGGTGGCGGTGACGCCGAGGAGCGCCGCGAGGGCCATGACGCCCCGCACACTGCGCGCCCAGGGCAGCGCTGCGGCCGGCGGAGCGATGAGCAGGCCGAGCACCAGCAGCGTGCCCACGATGTGGAAGGAGGCGACGATGGCCAGCGCCAACAAGCCGAGCAGCACTGCGTGAGCCAGGCGGGGCCGCAAGCCGAGCGTCTGGGCCTTGCGTGAGTCGAAGGCCAGGGCGAGGAAGGCCCGGTGACCGAGGACCGAGACGGCGAGTGCCAGCAGCAGCGCCACACCCAGCAGCACCAGGTCCTGCTCGCGGACGGCGAGGACGTCACCGAAGAGGAACCCGGTCAGGTCGACCGCGAAGGACTGCGACCGCGACACGATGATGACACCGAGCGACAGCATCCCCACGAACAGCAGGCCGATACCCGTGTCCTGGGACAGCCTCGGGGTGCGGCCGAGGGCTGTGACGCCGACCGTCATGACGGCCGCGCTCAGCAACGCCCCCACCAGCAGGTTGCCGCCGAACAGCGCGGCGAGCGCGACTCCCGGCAGCAGCCCGTGCGACATGGCGTCACCGAGAAAGGCCATCCCCCTGAGCACCACCCAGGTGCCGGCCAGGGCGCAGATCGCCGACACCAACATCCCGCCCCACAGTGCCCTCTGCACGAAGGTCACCTCGAAGGGACCCGTCAACCACTCCATGGAAGCGGACTATAATGAAAACCATGTTCAAAACACAGGGGCCACCTCCCGCCCTCGCCGAGGCCAGGACGCCCCGGGTCCACTTCACGGAGCTCTCCGCCGGATACCCCGGCCGCCCCGTTCTGCATCAACTCGGCGCGGAAATACCGGCGTTGGCGATCACCGCACTCGTCGGCCCCAACGGAAGCGGGAAGTCGACCCTGCTCGGAGTGATTGCCGGAGTGATCCAACCCACATCAGGCCGGCTCCACCACGTCGGCAACCGGCCGCCGGCGTTCGTCCCGCAGCGCAGCGCCGTCGCTGACGTGCTGCCGCTGACGGTCAGGCAGACAGTGGAGATGGGGCGCTGGGGCGACCGCGGACCGTGGCGCCGACTGACCCGACAGGATCGCGCCACCGTGGACCAGTCCATGGAGAGGCTCGGCATCACCGACCTCGCCACCCGTCAACTCGGAGAACTCTCCGGCGGACAGCGGCAACGCGCCCTGATCGCCCAAGGACTCGCCCAGGAGTCGGATCTGCTCCTCCTGGACGAACCGACCACGGGACTCGACCTCGAGGCGAAAGATCGAATCGCCGCGCTGCTGACGGAGCTGGTCGCCGATGGGGTGACCGTCGTCCACGCCACCCATGACCTCGAAGCCGCACGCTCGGCGGACGCCTGCCTCCTGCTCCGCGACGGCCGCCTGGCAGGACAGGGGCACCCCGAACAGCTCCTCACCGCCTCGGCACTCGCTCAGATCTGGCAACCGGCCTGACACGACTGCCCCGTCATGTCTCGTGGCGACGGTGCCTCACGTGCCGCCGTTGCCTGTAACCGCGCGGTGCCGGTGGAAGCCCGAGCTGTCGCAGCGCCTGCGTCACCGCACCGTCGGGCCTTCTCGGCGGCAGCGGCGATGCTCGACAACTTCACAGCCGCCGACGTGGAGAACGGCTGGCACAGGTCCGACCCGGATCACGACTCCCGCACGTCGATTGGGTCCACGCCGATGAGAGCCGACGCACCCTTTCGAGCGCTCTCCCGCGGTCCCGCATGGAGTCGGTCACCGAAGCACTGGCTACCGGTAGAACCTGGTACGCACTGGCGTGCCGCCTGGAACGTACGCCGATACGCCTGCGGGGAGACGCCGATTGCCGCGTGGAGGTGCTGGCGCAGGGAGGCGCCCGTGGCGAAGCCGACCCGGTCGGCGATCTGGTCCACCGACAGGTCGCTGGACTCCAACAGGTCCCTGGCCCGGGCGACGCGCTGCTGGATCAGCCAGCGGCCGGGGCTGAGGCCCACCTCGCCGGTGAAGCGGCGGGCGAAGGTGCGCCGGCTCATCCGGGCGTGGGCGGCGAGGTCAGCCATGGTCAGCGGCTCGCCGAGGCGCTCGAGGGCCCAGGCGCGGGTCGCGGCTGTGCTCACAGCCCCGCTTTCCGGAACCGGCTGCTCGATGTACTGAGCCTGGCCACCGTCCCGGAACGGCGGAACCACACAGCGGCGGGCGACCGTGTTGGCGAGTCGGCTGCCGTGGTCCTTGCGCACGATGTGAAGGCAGACATCGACGCCGGACGCGGCTCCGGCCGAGGTCAGGATGGGGTCATCGTCGACGAACAACACGTCCGGATCGAGGGCGATGTGGGGGAACATGTGCCGAAACCGGTCCGCCTGCCGCCAGTGCGTCGTCGCCCTGCGGCCGTCGAGAAACCCGGCCGCGGCGAGCACGAAAGCACCAGTGCAGATGGAGACGATGCGCGTGCCCGGCCGGATCCACGCGAGCGCGGCAGTGACCTCGTCCGGAAGCTCGGCGGTGACAGACGACGGCGAGATCGGCGCGACGACCACGGTATCGGCCGCGGCCAGGGCCTCGGGGCCGTGCTCGGCGGTGATGGTGAAGTCCGCATTGCTGCGCACCGGACGCCCGTCGACGGTGCAGGTCAGCACCTCGTACCGGCCGTCGGCTGCGCCGAAGATCCGGCTGGGGATGCCAAGTTCGAAGGGGTAGACCCCATCCAGCGCCAGGACCACGACCCTGTGCACATTCCGCATGGCACGATCCTATCGAAGGCTGGCCACCAGGCCATTTTCCGGACGGACGGGCTCGGGCAGGCTGGGACGCCATGAGCACTCAGAACACGATGCGCGCCATCAGCCAGGACGTCCTCGGTGGTCCCGAGGTTCTCAAGGAAGTGGAGGTGGAGCGCCCCGCGCCACGGCCGAACGAGGTGCTGGTCCGGGTGCGCGCCGCCGGGGTCAACCCGACCGACTGGAAGCACCGCGCCACCGGCCGCTTCCTCGGCGAGCCGCCCTTCATCCTCGGCTGGGACGTCTCCGGCGTGGTCGAGGCGACGGGCACCGGTGTCGCCCTCTTCAGGCCGGGTGACGAGGTCTTCGGCATGCTGTCCTACCCATTCGGTCAGGGCGCGCACGCCCAGTACGTGACCGCCCCCGCCCGCACCTTCGCGCCCAAGCCCGCAAACATCGACCACACGCAGGCGGCCGCGCTTCCGCTGGTCTCACTGGCAGCCTGGCAGGCCCTGGTCGAGACGGCGAACGTCCAGCCCGGTCAGCGGGTGCTGATCCACGCCGCGGCCGGCGGCGTCGGGCATGTGGCCGTGCAGATCGCCAAGGCGCGGGGCGCGTACGTGATCGGCACGGCGAGCGCCGGCAAGCACGAGTTCCTGCGCGGGCTGGGCGCGGACGAGCTGATCGACTACCGGGAGACCGACTTCGCCACGGCCGTACGGGACGTCGACGTCGTGCTGGACACGATCGGCGGCGACTACGTCCACCGCTCACTGCGGATCCTGTGCAAGGGCGGGCTCCTGGTCACGCTCGTGCCGAAGGGTTCGAAGGAACTGCCTGTGGCTGCCGAAAAGCTCGGGGTACGGGCGACAGAGATGCTCGTCGACGCCGACCACACCGGGATGAAGGAGATCGCGGCGCTCGTCGAGGCGGGCAGGCTGCGCGCCACGATCGCCGGCACCTTCCCGCTGGCCGAAGCCGCCACGGCGCACGCGCTGGGCGAAACCGGCCGGACCACGGGCAAGCTGGTCCTGGTGGTCGACTGACACAGCCGAGAACAGGAAACATGGTCTGCCCTTCCAGCGGGGTCGCGCTCTGAGTACGCGTATCGCTCAGAGGCGCTTTACATCGATCCTTCCGCGAGACGGAAGCGGTATCGCGCCTCCGCGAAGCCCTTCCCGACGATGACGCCACCACAGAGAGACGGGAGCCGGCCCCCGTGCCTCACATGACCGCCTTCGCCAGGAGCCAGTGGTTCTGTTCGAGACAGGTCCCCATCGCCAGGCCCGAGGATGGACCCGCTCCGCGATCGACTGAACACCTGAAAGGCCTTCAGGTTCTTCGATCCGGGATGGACGTCGACGGAGTGGAGCCAGGATTGCCCTGGCTCCACTCCGTGGTGCGGGCGTGTCACTGGAACTGTGCGAAGAACCTCCAGATCTCTGCTTTGGTCCAGGTGGCGACGCCGCTTTCGCCGGAGGAGCCGTCGACCGGACCGGGTATGTGGCCTCCGTCGAACGCCGCCCATTGGACCGGGTATCCGGCACGGCAGCCCGAGTAGGTGGTGGTGATGTGCGTCCGGCTGCCCGGCGCGGGCTCGCGCGGGCTCTGAGGGGTGCAGCCGTTGTTGCTGACGAATTTGTCGCGCAGGGACCGTCCTTGCCCGATGTTGAGGACGTTGTCGCTGATGCCGTGGATTCCGAAGTAGGCGATGGGCTGGTTGCCGCCGCTGCACCCGCTGATCTGAGCGCCGGAGATCACCGCGACGGCCCTGAAGACGTTCGCCCGGCTGCATGCGAGTGCGTAGCTCATACCGCCGCCCCAGCTGAATCCCGTGGCGAAACGCTGTGCCGGGTTGACACAGAGGCCGCCCTCGATTCGCCGGATCATGTCGTCGACGAAGGTGACGTCCTCACCGCCCGAATTGGCCCAGCCGTTGCCGAGGCCCTGGGGGGCGACGAGGATCGCGCTGTTGTTCGACTGTTCCTGTTGGCCGTAGTAGGACCAGGCGTTCCCGCTCGTGCCGCCCGAGGCGACGTCGCCGGCGGTTCCGCCCCGCCAGTGGAACGCGAAGATCAGCCGGTAGGGGCGGCTGTTGTCGTAGTTGGCGGGGACCCTGAGGATGAAGCTGCGGCTCTTGCCGCCGCTCTGGATCGTGTGCGTACCGCTCGCCAGGGTCGGGGCGCTGCCGCACCCGCCGCCACCACCGGACGACAGCTTGATCATCTGCCATTGCTGGTTGGCGCCGCCCCAGTCGGTGTACTGGACGACGGTGCCGCCGTCGGCGGTGGAGGCGCCCTGCACCTCCACCGCCTTGCTGCTGGTGCGGTTGATCAGCCGGACGTGGCCCGCGTCGGAGTCGGCCAGGCGGAACTGCTGGTTGGCCCCGTTGTGGTCGGCCCACTGCTGGATCGCGGCACCGTCGGCGGTCGAGGCGCCGGCCACGTCGAGAACCTTGCCCGAATGCCGGGCCTTGAGGCGGTAGAAGCCGCCGCCGGAGTCCACGAACTGCCACTGCTGGTTGGCTCCGTCGCTGCGCGTCCACTGGCTGACCCGCGCGCCGTCGACGGTGGACGTGCCAGAGACGTCCAGCGCCTTGCCGCTGTTGCGATTGACCAGGACATACCAGGCATTGGTGTCCACCGTCGCCGCCTCGGCGGGCGCCGGATTCACCGCGGCGAGCATGCCGATCGCGAGGGTCGCCGCGGCCACGGCGGCGACCCGGGACCACCAGCGGTGTCTGCGTGGAGGGGCGGGGGAAGCCGCACCGTAGGCCTTCATCGATTCACCCTTTCGTTTGTGGAAGGGGACATCAGGTGCGGGTCCAGCGTTGGTTGCTGCTGTTCGAGCAGGAGTAGAGCTGGATCAGGGTGCCGTTGGCGGTGCCGCCTGCGACGGCGTCGAGGCAGAGGCCGGACTGGACGCCGACGATGGATCCGTCGGAGTTGAGGCGCCATTTCTGGTTGTCGCCACCCCAGCAGCCGTAGATCTGGACTTTGGTGCCGTTGCCGGTGCCGGCGGCGTCCAGGCACTTGTTGCCGTAGACCCTGAGCTCGCCCGCGGCGGTGTACGTCCACTGCTGGTTGGTGCCGTTGTGGCAGTCCCACAGGTGGAGCTGGGTGCCGTCGGTGGTACTGGTGCCGGGCACGTCCAGGCAGCGGCCCGAACCGACGCCCTTGACCGGTCCGGAATCCGACGGGGGCGTGGAGGAGCCGCCGTTGAGCGCGTTGAGGACGGCGGTGTAGGCGGGCTTCTTGCTGCCGTCGCCGTTGAACAGCAGCGGCGTGTGCTCCGGTCGCCAGGAGTCGGTGTCGCGCACACCCCAGACGGTGATGCCGAGGCAGCGCGGGACGGCCAGGCAGTCGTTGGTCACGTTGGCGTAGGTCGTGGCCGGGGCGCCCTGGATGTCGAGTTCGGTGATGGCCACGTCGACGCCCAGGGCGGCGAAGTTCTGGAGGGTGGTGCGGAAGTTGCTGTTGTAGGGGCTGCCGCTGTTGAAGTGCGACTGGAAGCCGACGCAGTCGATCGGCACGCCGCGCTGCTTGAAGTCTCGGACCATGGCGTACATGGCCTGGGTTTTGGCCCAGGTCCAGTTCTCGACGTTGTAGTCGTTGTAGCAGAGCTTGGCGGCCGGGTCGGCGGCGCGCGCGGTGCGGAAGGCGACCTCGATCCAGTCGTTGCCGGTGCGTTGCAGGTTGGAGTCGCGCCGGGCTCCCGAACTGCCGTCGGCGAAGGCCTCGTTCACGACGTCCCACTGGGCGATCTTGCCCTTGTAGTGGGCCATCACGCCGTTGATGTGGCCGATCATCGCCTGGCGCAGCGTGCTGCCGCTGAGGCTCTGCATCCAGCCGGGCTGCTGGGAGTGCCAGGCCAGGGTGTGGCCGCGCACCTGCTTGCCGTTCTGCACCGCCCAGTTGTAGACGCGGTCACCGGCGGTGAAGTTGAACTGGCCCCGCTGCGGTTCGGTGGCGTCGATCTTCATCTCGTTCTCGGCCGTCACCGAGTTGAACTCACGGCCCGCGATCGCCGTGTACGCCGAGTCGCCGAGCCTGCCCGAGGCGATGGCGGTGCCGAAGTAGCGGCCGCTCTGCGCCGCCGCGGCGCCGAGCGTGTTCTCGGCGGCGTGTGCGGTCGGCGGGGCGACCAGTGCGGCGACCGTACCGAGGACGCCGGCGACCAGCGCCAACAGCAGGCCGCGGATCTTCCGGCGGACAACGGATCTGGGAAGGGCATACGGGCTCATGACTGTGCCTCCAAGGTAGACATCACGGAAGGACTGAAGCGCGGGGGAACGCGTCGTCCGCTCCCACTCGGCGGACGGACGGGGTGGGCCGGAACCCGGGCAGCACGGAATCACCGGACACCGCGCCGGTGGGACCGGGACGATCTCCACCGGCACGGACGGCACCCGGCCGGCCGTCGGGTGACGTGCGGCGGGCGGCGGCGGTGTTTCGACACAGGCATGGGGGTGCTCCATCGCGGCTCAGCCGGGGGACCGCCACGCGGCGTCGCGTACCTCGCCAACTGCGCGAAGAGCCAGGATGCGCTGTTGCGGAACCTCACCGGAACGAAACGGGGTGGCGCAGATGCTTTGGTGCGCGGATCCGTCTTGCGGCTGTGCGCGGATCCGTCCTGCGGCTGTGCGTGGATCTGCCGTGCAGCACAGATTGCCCAGGGCGACGTGGTTCGAAATATCGAACGGCGGCCGGTTCTCAGACTGGGATGATTGAGGTATTGACGATGGATCGTCAATACTCGCCGCAGAAGAAGTTTCGATTCCTCGCCCGAAACTTTCCAGGATCCTGGCGAGCCGGAAGCCGAACCCCGGCGCCCCCGTCGGCGGATGCCGCGGGGCCGGGGCCGGGACGAGTGTGCGGACGCTGCTTGCTCGGCTCCTCTCCTCCACGCGGCGCCTTGGACTGGTGAGCTGTTTCCGCGAACTCCGGAGTCGTTCCGGTCGGCGCGACAGCTTGTCAGACCCAAGGGGAGGCGCTGTTTGTGGACAGATCGGCGACAGGCCTTGACCAGAGAGCCCCACATTCCTAGCTTGTGGCGTCGAAGCATCCGGGAATTCTTCGAAACTTTCGAGATTGTCCCTGTCCCCCGGCACGTCCGTTCCGCGGTTCATCGGGGTCACCTCACCCCCGCCCCCCAAAGGAGGCCCTCTGATGTGGTTTCGCCATTCGTCCCCGGTCCGACCAAGACGCTTACTCGCCGTCCTCGCGCCCTTGCTGCTCGTGGCTACCTTCCTCGGCGCCCAGCCCGCCAACGCGGCGACCGTAGACCCCAACGCCTCGTATGTGCTGGTCAACCGCAACAGCGGCAAGGCCCTGGACGTCTACAACATGGCGACCAACGACGGCGCCCGCATCACCCAGTGGACCAGGAACGATCAGAACCAGCAGCAGTGGCAGTTCGTCGATTCCGGGGGCGGCTACTACCGCATCAAGTCCCGCCACTCGGGCAAGGTGCTGGACGTCCACAACTGGTCCACCGCGAACGGCGGCTCGATCGTCCAGTGGGCCGACCTGAACAGCACCAACCAGCAGTGGCGGCTGGCCGACAGCTCGGACGGCTACGTGAGGCTCATCTCGCGCCACAGCAACAAGGCCCTCGAGGTACAGGGCGCCTCCACCGCCGACAACGCGAACATCGTCCAGTACGACGACTGGGGCGGCACCAACCAGCAGTGGCAGCTCGTCAAGGTCGGCGGCGTCAACCCCGGCCCGTGCGACCTTCCGTCGACATACCGCTGGACATCGACGGGCGCGCTGGCGCAGCCCAAGCCGGGGTGGGTCTCGCTCAAGGACTTCACCGTCGTCCCCTACAACGGCAGGCAACTCGTCTATGCGACGACCCACGACACGGGGACGAGTTGGGGTTCGATGAACTTCGGCCTGTTCACCAATTGGTCGGAGATGGCCTCGGCCAGCCAGAACACGATGTCGGCTTCCACCGTCGCGCCCACGCTCTTCTACTTCGCGCCGAAGAACATCTGGGTGCTCGCCTACCAGTGGGGCGGGACCGCCTTCTCCTACCGGACGTCGAGCGACCCCACCAACCCGAATGGCTGGTCGTCCCAGCAGGTGCTCTTCTCCGGAAGCATCTCCGGCTCCGGAACGGGACCCATCGACCAGACGCTCATCGGTGACGGGACGAACATGTACCTGTTCTTCGCCGGTGACAACGGCAAGATCTACCGGGCCAGTATGCCGATCGGGAACTTCCCGGGCAGCTTCGGCACGACCTCGACAGTGATCATGAGCGATACGACGAACAACCTGTTCGAAGCCCCGCAGGTCTACAAGCTACAGGGCCAGAACCGCTACCTCATGATCGTCGAGGCGATCGGCTCGCAGGGCCGCTACTTCCGCTCGTTCACGGCCACCAGTCTGAACGGCTCATGGACACCCCAGGCCGCGACCGAGAGCAATCCCTTCGCCGGCAAGGCCAACAGTGGCGCCACCTGGACCAACGACATCAGCCATGGCGAACTGATCCGCACCAGCGCCGATCAGACCATGACCGTCGATCCCTGCAATCTGCAGTTGCTCTACCAGGGGCGCAGCCCCAACTCCGGCGGCGACTACGGCCTCCTGCCCTACCGTCCGGGTCTGCTGACACTGCGGCGCTGACGGCGTGACACGAGTCCGGCTCCGGTAGGGAGCCGGCGGGGGGGGGGGGGGGGGCCGGCCCCCCCCCCCCCCCCGCCCCCCCCCCCCCCCCCCCCAACCCCCCCCCCCCGGGCCTATAAAACAAAA